>NZ_CP062803.1:1304781-1957171 GCF_008801925.2 Cupriavidus basilensis
CCGGTGGTGACCGGGTCGAAGCCCAGGCCCTTTTCCAGGTAGGCGGGCAGCCAGGTCAGCCCCAGCGCCAGCGCCCAGTATGCACAGAAGCCAATGGCCAGGCAGGCCAGCACGGTCGGGTCGCGGAAGATGCGCAGATAGGGCAGGCGCACGGGCGTGGCCGCGGTGCCGGCGTGTGATGCGCTTGCCTGTGTGATCGGGCCCTCGCGTCCCACGCAGAGCCACATTGCGCTCCACGCCATGCCGATGCCGGCCAGGATCATGAAATTGGCGCGCCAGCCCCATCGCAGCGTCACCAGCGGGATCAGCAGTCCCGCCAGCAGCAGGCCGACGGTGGCCCCCTGGTTGATCATCGCCACCGGCAGGTTGCGCTTGTGGTCCGGAAACCATTTGAACAGCGCGTGCACGGAGATCGGGAAGGCCGGCCCTTCGGCCGCGCCAAGCAGCATGCGGCACACCAGGATGGTCATGGCCGATCCCGCCAGCGCCAGCGGGACCTGCAGCACCGCCCACGACAAGCCCATCGCCAGCAGCAGCCAGCGCGCGGCCACGCGATTGGACAGAAAGCCGACCAGCACGGTGGATAGCGAGAACAGCCAGAAGAAGCTGCTGGCGATCAGGCCGAACTCGGCCGGCGGCAGCTTCAGGTCTGCCATCAGCGGCACGGCGACCATGCCCAGCACGATCTTGTCGAGAAAGTTGATCAGCGAAAGCCAGGTCAGCATCGAGGCCATGGCCCAGGCGCTGCGTGGTTGGTAGGACGCAAGTGTATTCATCGGTCAGCCTCAGGATCGGTTCAACGTGTTGGCTTGGCGCTCGTTTTCCCTGGTGGTCGCGCAATCCAGGTGCTGCTCGATCAGTGCGAGCAGGCGCTCGGGTTGTTCCAGCATCACCAGGTGCCCGCTGTCGATCTCCGCGTAGCTGGCGCCGCCGATCGCCGCGGCGAGCGCCTGGCAATGCGCCGGCGGCACCATCTGGTCGTGGCGCATGCCGATCACGAGCGTGGCGGCGCGGATGCGGGGCAACAGCGGCGTGATGTCGATGATGGCGTCGAGCCCGGCCTGGCGGTCGCTGCCGGGCGCCAGGCTTGCGCCGAAGCGCCGCAGCATGCCCTCCACGGTGGCGTCGTCCATGCACGCGATGAACCGCTCCGATACGCCATTGAGCAGGACCATGCGCGCCAGTTGATGGCGGTCCGACCGCGCCAGCGACTGCCACAGCGTAAACAGCAGGCGCATGCGGCTATCGGTCCGCGCCCAGGCGCCAAACAAGACCAGGCGCCGCACGCGCTCAGGCATCAGCGCGGCCGCGGCGGCGGCCACCACGCCGCCTAGCGAGTAACCGACCAGGTCCACGGGCAGGTCGCCCGCCAGCGCCATGCAGTCGCGCACCTGTCCGACCAGCGCATCGAGCGTCAGCGGCGCGCCGTCGTCACGGGTTTCACCAGAGCCCGCAAGGTCCAGCGCCAGGCAGCGCCTGCGCTGCGCGAGCCCGGGCAGCAGCGCGGCCCAGTTGGTTTCCGCGCTGGAACTGGTGCCGTGCACGAGAAGAGTCGGCCGTCCGGTGCCGGCCTCGATCAGGCTGGTTCGGATAGGCGCCGACGCGATTTCCAGGCGTTGCATGTGGAACTCCCTTGGGTGCGCTTGGCGGGCAGCGTGGAGACTGGCTTACTGGGCGGTGATGCCGCCATCGACCTGGACTGCGAGCCGGTGATGTAGCGGCCTTCGTCGCTGGCCAGCAGCAGGAACACGCCGACGATTGCCTCTGGCGTGGCCAGGCGGCCGCGCCTGGCACGCGAGTATGAAAATGAGGGAGACGATCTGGTCCGCGCCGGGCGTCGTTGACGCTTTCAATGGGTTGTCTCCGTCGTGCTTTTTATGGGTAGTCGCGGCGCATGCGGCAACGCCGTGGCGCGCAATCGAGAGGCCACCTTAGAGCCGATTGCGGATTCGGGCAAGGCACGGCGCAACATGCGTGCCGCCATGTGCCCCAATCTGAATCAGCCGGCAGCGGCGCACAGGCTTGGTGCGTGACGCTTGCGCACTATCGTGGTGCGATGGGTGGCCTGGCGGCCTCCGGAGGCTCGCCGGGCCGTGTGCACAGCCTTGTATACAAGCTTGTATGCCATGGCATGCTAGTTGCAGAAGAAGTACCCGGGGTGCGTTGTTCCTTTATCCAACACGACAATCTGGGAGCTGCAATGAAAAGACGTGACATGCTGAAGCTGTCGGCGGTAGCCGCCGCGGCCTTGTTTGCAACGGCAGGCGTGAGCCCGCTGGCATTGGCGCAGTCCAAGGAACCGATCAAGGTCGGTATCCTGCATTCGCTGTCCGGCACCATGGCCATTTCCGAGACTTCGCTCAAGGACGTGGCGCTGATGACCATCGACGAGATCAACAAGAGCGGCGGCGTGCTTGGCCGCAAGCTTGAGCCGGTCGTGGTCGATCCCGCTTCCAACTGGCCGTTGTTCGCCGAGAAGGCGCGCCAGCTCATCACCAAGGATAAGGTCGCCGTCACGTTCGGCTGCTGGACCTCGGTGTCGCGCAAGTCGGTGCTGCCCGTTTATGAAGAGCTGAACTCGCTGCTGTTCTATCCGGTGCAGTACGAAGGCGAGGAGATGTCCAAGAACGTCTTCTACACCGGCGCGGCGCCCAACCAGCAGGCCATTCCCGCGGTGGAATACCTGATGAGCAAGGAGGGCGGCGGCGCCAAGCGCTTCTTCCTGCTGGGCACCGACTACGTCTACCCGCGCACCACCAACAAGATCCTGCGCGCCTTCCTGAAGAGCAAGGGCGTGGCGGACAAGGATATCGAAGAGGTCTACACGCCGTTCGGACACAGCGACTACCAGACCATCGTCGCCAACATCAAGAAGTTCTCGCAAGGCGGCAAGACCGCCGTGATCTCCACCATCAACGGCGACTCCAACGTGCCCTTCTACAAGGAACTGGGCAATGCCGGCCTGAAGGCCAAGGACGTGCCGGTGGTGGCGTTCTCGGTGGGCGAGGAAGAACTGCGCGGCATCGACACCAAGCCGCTGGTGGGCCACCTGGCCGCATGGAACTACTTCATGTCGGTCAAGAACCCGGAAAACGAAGCCTTCAAGAAGCAATGGGCAGCGTGGGTCAAGGCGAACAACCTGCCGGGCGGCGACAAGCGCGTGACCAACGACCCGATGGAAGCCACCTACGTGGGCATCCATATGTGGGCGCAAGCCGTCAAGAAGGCCGGCACGACCGATCCCGACAAGGTGCGTGCCGCGATGTATGGCCAGACCTTCAAGGCGCCGGACGGCTTCACCCTGACCATGGGCGAGAACCATCACCTGTACAAGCCGGTGATGATCGGCGAGATCAAGGGCGATGGCCAGTTCACGGTGGTGTGGAAGACGCCCAAGGCCGTGCGTGCGCAGCCGTGGAGCCCGTTCATCGCCGGTAACGAAGGCAAGCCGGACAAGGTGATGTAAGCAGGGCTCCCGCCTGGCGCTCTCCTGCCCTCCCGCTTGCCTCGCGGCGGGTGAGGGAGGGGAGGGCGCCAGGCAGTGTCTTAGCCTCCTCGCATGCTGTCCGCCGCTTCGGTGCGGTGGCGGCAAATCGTCATGCCGATCAAGGTGACGCGCGCGCTTCGCCGCGCGCGACTCGCAAACCTTATGCACCGACCCTTAGCGCTCTCTCTCGCTTCACGGTTGCGCGCCATGCTGGCCGCGCTGCTCCTGCTGGCCGCGTGCCCGCTGTGGGCCGCGCCGCTCACGCAGGCCGATCTGAAGCCGCTGGCCGAAGACGACTTCGACGCCAAGACCGCCGCGATCACCGCACTGACCAAGGCGCCGGTGGCGCAGGCCGGCCCTATCCTCAAGGCCTTGCAGGACGATACGCTGCAATACGCGCCCGGCGTCGGCATGGTGCGCCAGGACGGCGACAAGCTGGTGGACGCGATCAGCGGCGCGCCGGTCACGGTCAAGCCCGACGCGCTCGAAGCGCTCACCCTGAACAACAGCCTGCGCGCGATGGTGGATAGTGCCGCCAGCAGCACGCTGCTGCAATCGCCCGATGCGGCGGTGCGCACGCAGGCCGTCAATACGCTGCTGGACCAGCCGGGCAGCGCATCGCGCCCGGTAGTGGAGGCCGCGCGCAAGGCCGAGGCCGATGCCGGCCTGCGCACCAAGCTCGATGTGATCTGGGCCAATATCGTGCTGGCCGAGGGCAGCCGCGACGATCGCCTCGAAGCCATCCGCATCCTCGGCCGCGACAGCAATCCGCAGAGCCGCCAGAAGTTGCAGCCGCTGCTGGAAAAGGACGCAGCCGGCAATTTTCGCGAGCCCGACGCCGAGCTGCGCGGCGCCGCACAGCAGGCGCTCGACGCCCTGCGCGGCGACCAGCGCCGCGCCGAGCTGATCGGCAACCTCTTTGCCGGCCTGAGCCTGGGCAGCGTGCTGCTGCTCGCCGCGCTGGGGCTGGCCATCACCTATGGCCTGATCGGCGTCATCAATATGGCGCACGGCGAATTCCTGATGATCGGTGCGTACGCCACGTACATGGTGCAGGGCGTGTTCCGCGCGCACTTCGCCAGCGCGTTCGACTGGTACCTGCTGTTCGCGCTGCCCGCATCGTTCCTCGCCTCCGCCGTGGTTGGCTTCGTGCTGGAGCGGCTGGTGCTGCGCCATCTCTACGGCCGTCCGCTGGAAACGCTGCTGGCCACCTTCGGCGTGAGCCTGCTGCTGATGCAGGCGGTGCGCACGCTGTTTGGCGCGCAGAACGTGGAAGTGGCCAATCCATCCTGGATGAGCGGCGGCATCGAATGGCTGCCCGGCATGGTGCTGCCGTACAACCGCATGGTCATCATCCTGTTTGCGCTGGCGGTGGTGGCGGTGGCCTGGGCGGTGCTCAACCGCACCCGCCTGGGCCTGTTCGTGCGCGCTACCACGCAGAACCGCACCATGGCGGCTTGCGTGGGCGTGCGCACCTGGAAGGTGGATAGCTACGCCTTTGCCTTTGGCGCGGGCATTGCCGGGCTGGGCGGCTGCGCGCTGTCGCAGATCGGCAATGTCGGCCCTGACCTCGGCCAAGCCTACATCATCGACTCCTTCATGGTGGTGGTGCTGGGCGGCGTGGGGCAGCTCGCGGGCACCATCATCGGTGCTTTCGGGCTGGGCCTGATCAACAAGTTCATCGAGCCGTTCTATGGCGCGGTGCTGGCCAAGATCTTTGTCCTGGTGCTGATCGTGCTCTTCATCCAGAAGCGCCCGCAGGGACTGTTCGCGCTCAAAGGGCGCAGCGCGGAGGCATGATGAAGACTTCACTCCCGAATCCATCCACGGCGGGTTTCCGGCTGGCCGTGCCGGAACGCCAGCCGCTGTTTTCCGCACGCAGCTGGACGGCGTTGCTGGTAATCGCATTGGTGGTGGGCATCGGCGTGCCGGTGTGCGCGCTGCTGGTGCCCGAAGGCCATCCCATGCATCTGTCGGCCTATGCGCTGACGCTGATCGGCAAGATCATGTGCTTCGCGCTGGCCGCGATCGCGCTGGACCTGGTGTGGGGCTACTGCGGCATTCTCAGCCTCGGCCACGGCTTGTTCTTCGCGCTTGGCGGCTATGCCATGGGCATGTACCTGATGCGCAGCATCGGCCGCGAAGGCGTCTACAAGAGCGACCTGCCAGACTTCATGGTGTTCCTCGACTGGAAGGAGATGCCGTGGTTCTGGCACGGCACCGAGCATCTCGGTTACGCGATGCTGCTGGTGGTGCTGGTGCCGGGCGTGCTGGCGTGGCTGTTCGGCTTCTTCGCTTTCCGCTCGCGCATCAAGGGCGTGTACCTGTCCATCATCACGCAGGCCATGACGTACGCCGCCATGCTGCTGTTCTTCCGTAACGAGACGGGCTTTGGCGGCAACAACGGCTTTACCGATTTCAAGCGCATCGCCGGCTTTGCCGTGGCCGCGCCGCAGACCCGCACGGCGCTGTTCGTGCTGACGTTCCTTGCCCTGCTGGCGGGCTTCATCGCCTGCCGCTACATCGTGACGTCCAAGCTTGGCCGGGTCGTGACCGCGATTCGCGATGCCGAGATGCGCGTGATGTTCTCGGGCTATAACCCGCTTGGCTACAAGCTGTTCGTGTGGACCTTCTCGGCCGTGCTGTGCGGCATCGCCGGCGCGCTCTATGTGCCGCAGGTGGGCATCATCAACCCGGGCGAGATGTCCCCGGCCAACTCCATCGAGATGGCGGTATGGGTGGCCGTGGGTGGGCGCGGCACGCTGATCGGCCCGATCATCGGCGCCTTTATCGTCAACGGCGCCAAGACCATGTTCACGGCTTACTTCGCGGAGTACTGGCTGTTCCTGCTGGGCGCGATGTTCGTGCTGGTGACGCTATACATGCCGGACGGCGTGATCGGCCTGCTCAAGCGCGCGCGCGCCATGCGCGCAAGCCCGCAGGCCGCGGCGGGCAACGGCGCGAATGCGCCGGCTGCCGCCACCCGCAGCGGAGGGGAAGCATGAACGCAGCACTGGGAGCACAACAGGCCGAAAGCGGCGGCACCACGGGCCTTGGCCGCATCATGGAGCCGGGCGTCATCGACGTCTCGCACGGCCCCATCCTTTACCTGGAAGACGTGACCGTGCAGTTCGACGGCTTTCGCGCGCTGAACAAGCTCACGCTGTCGATCGACCACGGCGAGCTGCGCTGCGTGATCGGGCCCAATGGCGCGGGCAAGACCACCATGATGGACGTGATCACCGGCAAGACCGGGCCGCGCAACGCCAACGTGAGCGGTCGCGTGTTCCTCGGCCAGAGCATCGACCTGATGCGCATGACCGAGCCCAAGATCGCGCAGACCGGCATTGGCCGCAAGTTCCAGAAGCCCACCGTGTTCGAGCAGCACGAAGTGTGGGAGAACCTGGAGCTGGCGACGAAGGGCGACAAGCGCTGGTTCACTTCATTGCGCGCGCGCCTGGGTGCCGAGGGGCATCGCCGCATCGAGGAAACGCTGGCGCTGACGGGGCTGGAGGACGAGGCCTATCGTCCGGCCGGCTTGCTGTCGCACGGGCAGAAGCAGCGGCTGGAAATCGGCATGCTGCTGATGCAGCAGCCGCAGTTGCTGCTGCTGGACGAGCCGGTGGCCGGCATGACCGATGAAGAAACCATGCAGCTGGCCAAGCTGCTCAACAGCCTGCGCGGCACCTGCTCGATGATGGTGGTGGAGCACGACATGGAGTTCGTCGCCGCACTGGCCGGCGATGAGGGCAAGGTGACGGTGCTGGCCGAGGGCAGCGTGCTGGCCGAAGGCACGCTCGACGCCGTCAAGCGCGAGGAGCGCGTGATCGAATCCTATCTCGGCCGCTAGGCGCAGTGCCGGATCGAAAAAGGAACGAGACTATGTTGCAGGTCAATGCACTCAACCAGTTCTACGGCGGCAGCCACATCCTGCGCAACGTCACCTTCGAGGTGCCGCAAGGCAAGCTGACGACCCTGCTCGGCCGCAACGGCGTGGGCAAGAGCACCCTGCTCAAATGCCTGATGGGCGTGGTGCCGACCAAGAGCGGCAGCATCAGCTGGGGCGGGCAGGCGCTGGAGAAAAAGCCGCCGTACGAGCGCGTGGCGGCGGGGCTGGCCTACGTGCCGCAGGGCCGCGAGATCTTCCCGCGCCTGACGGTGGAAGAGAACCTGCTGATCGGCGCGGCCAGCCTGAAGAGCCCGTCGGGCGTGCCGGACCGCATCTACCAGTTGTTCCCGGTGTTGCGCAGCATGCGCCAGCGCCGTGGCGGCGATCTCTCCGGAGGCCAGCAGCAGCAACTGGCGATCGGCCGCGCGCTGATGAGCGAGCCGGAGCTGCTGATCCTGGACGAGCCGACCGAAGGCATCCAGCCCTCGATCATCCAGGACATCGGGCGCGCGCTGCGCCTGCTGGTGGATGAGTTCGGCATGACGGTGCTGCTGGTGGAGCAATACTACGAATTCGCCCGGCACCTGGCGGATCACTACGTGGTGATGAGCCGCGGCGAAGTGGTGGCAAGGGGCGAGGGCGCGAAGATGGAAGAGGAGGGCGTGCGGGAGCTCATCGCGGTGTGATGCGACACGCGGTGCCGCATGATCGTAGTGCTGGTGTGTTCCCCCTCTCCCGCGGCGCGGGAGAGGACGGACGCTGGCCGGCGGCCGATCGAGCGCCGTCCCGAATGTGGCGTCGAGCGTGGCATCGAACGCCGCCTCGAATACCACTTCCAGTGCCCCCGGCCGCGCGCTATGATGCCCGCATCCAGCGCGCGATGCGTTGCCGGCTGCCTCCGCCATTCCAACATTCATGCGTCATCCAGACTTTCCTTCGACCCTCGCCGTGCCACCCGCATGGGAGGCCAGCCTGCGACTGCGTTTTGCCGCGCGCGCCGAGCGCAGCGCGCTGGTCGAGCGCCGCCACCATGGGCCGTTGCTGGTGCAAAAGCCACTCTATCCGGAGGGGCCTATCTGCCATGTGGTGATCCTGCATCCGCCCGCGGGCGTGGCCGGCGGCGACAGCCTGGACATCGGCGTGACGGTGGGCGCTGGCGCGCATGCGGTGCTGGCGACGCCCGGCGCCACCAAGTGGTACAAGTCGCTCGGCCGGGAGGCCGCGCAGCGCGTCACGCTGACGCTGGAAGCCGGCGCGCGGGTGGACTGGCTGCCGCAGGAGAACATCGTTTTCGACGACGCGCGCGCGCGCCTTGCCACTACCGTGACAGTGGCGCCCGGTGCCAGCGCGATCGGCTGGGATGCAATCGTGCTGGGCCGGCAGGCCAGCGGCGAGACCTGGCGCCGCGGCTGGCTGGGCATGGAGACCCGGGTGCAGGGCGGCGGCAAGCGCGCGCTGTGGATCGAGAGCGCGCAGCTTGACGCGGCGTCTGCGCTGCGCCAGGCGGTGGCCGGGCTGGACGGGCTCAATGTCATGGGCACGCTGTGGGCGGTAGGTGACGGTGCCACGCAGGAACTCGCCGAGACGCTGGCCGAGCAGCTGCCGTATCGGGCGGACCTGCGCGCTGGCGTGACGCGGCTCGCGCAGGACGGCCAGTCGATGTTGCTGCTGCGCGTGCTGGGCGCGCAGATGGAAGCGGTCAGGCACTTGATGGTGACGGCATGGAGCGCGCTGCGCGAACCGATCCACGGTGTGCCGGCCAGGCCTCTGAGGCTGTGGGCGACGTAGGTGCCGACGCAGGCATGGTTCATCGCGCACCGCACGGACAACACAAAAAAACAACGGGAAACCCAAGATGGAACTCACTCCGCGAGAGAAGGACAAGCTGTTGATCTTCACCGCAGCGCTGCTGGCCGAGCGCCGCCGCGCGCGCGGGCTCAAGCTCAACTATCCGGAGGCGGTGGCCTTGATCACCGCCGCCATCATGGAAGGCGCGCGCGACGGCCGCTCCGTGGCGGAGCTGATGCATGAGGGCACGACCGTGCTCTCGCGCGAGGACGTGATGGACGGCGTGGCCGAGATGATCCCGGATATTCAGGTGGAAGCGACTTTCCCCGACGGCACCAAGCTGGTCACCGTGCACCATCCCATCGTTTGAACAAGAGTTTGAACAAGAGTTTGAACAAGACACGAGGTCAAGACATGAACCACTTCAACCGCTCGCGCGCCGTGAGGCTCGCCACCGTGGGCGCTTCGCTTGCGCTTGCCAGTGCCGCCGCCGTCGCGCATCCGGGCCATGACGCCACCACCGTTGGCGCCAGCCTGTTTGCCGGCTTGCTGCATCCCTTCACTGGCATGGATCACTTGCTCGCCATGGTGGGCGTGGGCGTGTGGAGCGCGCTGGGCGCGCGCTCGCCGCGCGAAGCCTTGCGCATGCCCTTTGCCTTCGTGGCCTTGATGCTGGCCGGCGCGGCGCTTGGCCTCGCCGGCATGAGCCTGCCGCTGGTGGAGCCGATGATTGCCGCGTCGCTGCTGGTGATCGGCTTGCTGGTGGCAATGCGCGCCAAACTGCCGGCATGGGCGGGGATGGCCATCGTGGGCGGCTTCGCCGTCTTCCACGGCTATGCGCACGGATCCGAGTTGCCGGCCACGGCCGGCGCCTTGCCCGCGGTAGCGGCCTATGTGGGCGGCTTCAGCGTGGCCACGATGGTGCTGCACGCGGCGGGCATCGGCCTGGGCGGCGCGCTGCGCCGCCACGCGGGCTGGCTGGCGCGGCTCGCCGGTGCAGGCGTGGCGCTGTATGGCGTCGGCCTGATGGTTGCCTGAGCGCACTGACCTCGACAAGGAACCCATCATGATCCCCGGTGAACTGATGCCCGCGCAGGGCGAGATCGAACTGAACGCTGGCCGTGCCACGGTCAGCGTGGCGGTGGCCAACACCGGCGACCGCCCGGTCCAGGTCGGCTCCCATTTCCATTTCTACGAGACCAACCCCGCGCTGGATTTTGACCGCGAGGCCACGCGCGGCTTCCGCCTGAATATCGCCGCCGGCACCGCCGTGCGCTTCGAGCCGGGCCAGAGCCGCACGGTGGAACTGGTGGCGCTTGCTGGCGCGCGCATCGTCTACGGCTTCAACGGCAAGATCATGGGAGCGCTGTGATGAGCGTGAAAATCTCCAGGCAGGCCTATGCCGAGATGTTCGGCCCCACCACCGGCGACCGCCTGCGGCTGGCCGATACCGGGCTCATCATCGAGGTGGAGAAGGATTTCACCGTCTATGGCGAGGAAGTGAAGTTCGGCGGCGGCAAGGTGATCCGCGACGGCATGGGGCAGAGCCAGCGCATGGCCAAGGACTGCGTCGACACGGTCATCACCAATGCGCTGATCGTCGATCACTGGGGCATCGTCAAGGCCGACATCGGCCTCAAGGACGGGCGCATTGCCTCCATCGGCAAGGCCGGCAACCCGGACATCCAGCCGGGCGTGACCATCGTCGTCGGGCCGGGCACCGAGGTGATCGCGGGCGAGGGCATGATCGTCACCGCTGGCGGCATCGACAGCCACATCCACTTTATCTGCCCGCAGCAGATCGAAGAGGCGCTGATGAGCGGCGTCACCACCATGATCGGCGGCGGCACCGGGCCGGCCACCGGCACCTTTGCCACCACCGTCACACCCGGCCCCTGGTTCATGGAGCGCATGCTGCAGGCGGTGGAAGCCTACCCGATGAATATCGGCCTGCTCGGCAAGGGCAACGCCAGCCTGCCGGGGCCGCTGATGGAGCAGGTCGAGGCTGGCGCGATCGGCCTCAAGCTGCACGAAGACTGGGGCACCACGCCCGCGGCCATCGACAACTGCCTGAGCGTGGCGGATGCCACCGACACGCAGGTGGCGATCCACACCGATACGCTCAACGAGGCCGGCTTTGTCGAAGCCACCGTGGCCGCGTTCAAGGGCCGCACCATCCATACGTATCACACCGAAGGCGCCGGCGGCGGCCATGCGCCCGACATCATCAAGGTGTGCGGCGAGCCCAACGTGCTGCCGTCGTCGACCAACCCGACGCGGCCGTACACCGTCAATACGCTCGACGAACACCTCGACATGCTGATGGTCTGCCACCACCTGGACCCGTCGATCGCCGAGGACATCGCCTTCGCCGAGAGCCGCATCCGGCGCGAGACCATTGCCGCCGAGGACATCCTGCACGACCTCGGCGCGTTCTCGATGATCTCCAGCGATTCGCAGGCCATGGGCCGGGTTGGCGAGGTCATCATCCGCACCTGGCAGACCGCGCACAAGATGGCTGCGCAGCGCGGCAAGCTGCCCGGCGACCCCAACGATGCGCGCGGCGGGCATGACAATTTCCGCGTCAAGCGCTACATCGCCAAGTACACGATCAACCCGGCGCTCACGCACGGCATCGCGCACGAGGTGGGCTCGGTCGAAGTCGGCAAGTGGGCCGACCTGGTGCTGTGGAAGCCGGCCTTCTTCGGCGTCAAGCCGAGCCTGATCTTGAAGGGCGGGATGATCGCCGCGGCAGCGATGGGCGACCCCAACGCATCGATCCCCACGCCGCAGCCGGTGCACTACCGCCCGATGTTCGGCGCCGCCGGGCGCGCCCTGCACAAGTCATCGCTGACCTTCGTTTCACAAGCGGCGCTGGCCGCCGATGTGGGCGGGCGCTATGGCCTGAACAAGGTGCTGTCCGCAGTACAAGGCACGCGCACCGTGGGCAAGCGCGACATGGTGCACAATGACTGGCAGCCGAACGTCACGGTGGATCCCGAGACCTACCAGGTGGTGGCCGACGGCCAGTTGCTGATCTGCGAGCCGGCTACCGTACTGCCGATGGCGCAGCGTTATTTCCTCTTCTGAAGGGTCGCTTTGCAAAAGATCGACAAACATCTCGCCGCCCCGCATGGCATCGCCGCCGTGCTGGTGCGCCGCGCGCCCAAGCTGGTGCTGCCTTTTTCCGAACGCAGCAAAAGCCGCCTGCGCGCCACGCTCGACAACGGCGAAGAAGTGGCGCTGTTTCTTGCGCGCGGCACCGTGCTGCGCGGCGGCGACCTGCTGGTCACCGAAGGCGGCGTCTTTGTCGAAGTGCAGGCCGCGGCGGAATCCGTACTGCAAGTCGGCGCCAGCGATCCGCAAGCACTGATGCGCGCGGCCTACCACCTCGGGAATCGCCACACGCCGGTGGAAGTGGGCCGCGACTACCTGCGCCTGGAATTCGACCCGGTGCTCGCGGACATGCTGGCCCGCCTCGGCGTGCAGGCCGAACGCGCGGAACTGCCGTTCGAGCCGGAAGCCGGCGCCTACGGCGGCGGGCACAAGCATGGGCACGATGCGACGTTTGCCGAGGACTATGCCGCGGCGCAGGCCGTGTTCCATGAGCATCATGGGCATGATCTCGATCATGGCCATGCGCACAGTCATGACCACGGCCACAAACATGGCCATGACCACGCGCCACATGTGCATGACGAGAACTGTGGGCACAAGCACTGAGGCTTTGCGCTAAAGCCGTCCCATGACCCAGCTCGCTCAACTCATCTCCCTGCTGCACCTCGCCTCGCCCGCGCTGCCGATCGGTGGCTTCAGCTATTCGCAAGGGCTGGAGGCTGCCATCGAGTGCGGCATGGTGCGCGATGCCGGCAGCGCGGAGCAGTGGGTGCGCAGCAACCTGCTGGACGTGCAGGCGCAGTGCGAAGCGCCCGTGTGGCTGCTGCTGTATCGCCATTGGCGCGCGCTGGACGCAACGCGCCTGGCCGAATGGAACGACTGGTTCCACGCCACGCGCGAAAGCGCCGAGTTGCGGCTGGAGACGGAGCAGATGGGCTGGTCGCTGGCGCGGCTGGTGGCGCAGATGGCGTGGGGCGATGCCGCGCTGCGCGCGCAGCTGGCGGCGTTGTCGCCGGTGTGCCTGCCTACTGCGTTTGCCGCGGCTTGCGTGGCGCTGGACGTGAGTGAGCGCGACGGCCTGGCAGCCTATTGCTTCAGCTGGGCGGAGAACCAGGTGTCGGCTGCGCTCAAGGCGGTGCCGCTGGGGCAGGTGGCCGGGCAGCACATCCTGCGCAGGCTGCATCCCGCGGTGCTGGAGACCGTCGATGAAGCCGTGCGGCGCGCCGATGCCGAGCCGCCGCTGTTGTCCACTTTTTCCCCGATGCTGGGGCTGCTGTCCGCGCGCCATGAGACGCAGTACTCGCGGCTGTTCCGTTCCTGAAGCGAACCACGGCAGCATGCAAACGATTCCCCAAGACAAGATGTCCACCATGACCCAGGCTCGTACCAAGAAGAATCCTCCGTTGCGCGTCGGCGTGGGCGGCCCCGTCGGCTCCGGCAAGACCACCTTGCTGGAGATGCTGTGCAAGGCCATGCGCGAGCGCTATGACCTGGTCGCCATCACCAACGATATCTACACCAAGGAAGACCAGCGCTTGCTGACCATCTCCGGCGCCTTGCCGGCGGAGCGCATCATGGGCGTGGAAACCGGCGGCTGCCCGCACACCGCGATCCGCGAGGATGCCTCGATCAACCTGGAAGCCGTCGACCGCATGCTGGGCAAGTTTCCCGATGCCGACATCGTCTTCATCGAGTCCGGCGGCGACAACCTGGCGGCCACCTTCAGCCCGGAGCTGTCGGACCTGACCATCTATGTGATCGACGTGGCCGGCGGCGAGAAGATCCCGCGCAAGGGGGGGCCAGGCATCACCAAGTCGGACCTGCTGGTGATCAACAAGACCGACCTGGCCCCTTATGTTGGCGCCAACCTGGAAGTGATGGAAAGCGATGCGCGCAAGATGCGTGGCGCGCGCCCGTTCGTGATGGGCAGCGTGAAGTCGGGGCAGGGGCTGGATGAGGTGATCGCATTCATCGAGCGCCAGGGCATGCTGGGGGTGTAACCGCAGGCAACGGCCGGCCGGTGGAAGTTGTTGCCGGCCATGTGCCTTTTCATCGACATGTCATGGAGCGTGCTTACCCTACGCGTCTTTTCAACGACGCACCACGGGGCTCCGGACATGCGGGTTTCTCTTTCTTACACGCCCATCGCCAGCGTGGCGTTTTCCGCTTTGCTGGCAGCGCTGCTCGCCGGCTGCGGCGGTGGCAACGACAGCACCGGAACGCCGCTGGCGTCCAATCCCGAGGCGCCGGCCAAGGCCACGACCAGCGGCGTCGTGGTCGGCAGCTACTTCCGTAACGCCAAGGTCTGCCTCGACGCCAACGGCAACGTCCGTTGCGACGATGGCGAGGTAAGCGCGCGCAGTGACAACAACGGCCGCTTCTCGCTGGCCGGCGGTGCCGGCGCGTTGGTGGCGGAGATTGGCACGGATGCGCGCGAATACGATCCCGCGACCAGGGTCGAGGCTGCCGTGGCCTCGCGCATGGTGCTGCGCGCGCCCCGGGAAGCGAACGGCGTGATCTCGCTGCATTCCACCTCGGTGGTCGCGGAAATGGAAGCCGGCGGGCTCGGCTTCGATGCTGCCGTGCGCAAGGTGGCGATTGCCGTGGGCGTGCCGGCGGCGAAGCTGCTGGGCGATTTCAACAGCGAGGCCGATGCCACCGTGCGTGCCGCGCTGGCGTCGGCGTCCGACGAAGGGCTGGCGCGCATCCGCGCCGCCCTGGCGGAAGCCGGCGAGAGCGGCGACCCGCGGCAGGCGCTGGCCGTCGCCGCGCTGACCGACCGCTATTACCAGACCAAGGCACCCTACCGCCCGCAGCAGGACCCGGCGTCCTACGAAGCGCCGCCGGCGGGCTTCAGTGCTGTCTATACGGAAATGATCGCGCGCCACGGCTCGCGTGGCCTGTCGAGCCTCAAGTACGACCTGGCCGTCTACAACATGTGGAAGAAGGCCCAGGACGATGGCGCGCTGACCCCGCTGGGCGCCAGGCTCGGCCCGGATGTGCTGGCCATCATGAAGGCCAACTTCCTGCTCGGCTACGGCGTGCAGGGCATCTCGACGCCCGGCTATGGCAACGAGACCCAGGCCGGCATTGCCGAGCACCAGCAGCTAGCCGTGCGCATGCTGGCGCGACAGGCCGCCTACTGGAAGCAGGTGGGCGATACAGCGGCCACCACGCCGCGCCAGATCGTCACCGTGACCTCCGGCGTCGACCGCGCCGTGGACAGCGGCAATTTCTTCGTGCAAGCGCTGAAGGCGGCACAGCCTGCGCTGTCCGGGCTGGTGGCCTACCCGGCCGCGCCGTCGCCTTACACGGACACCGGCACCGCCGTACCGCAGCCGGCCGGCACCAATCGCTTCCTGCTGTATTTTCACAAGCTGGTCAAGGCGACGGACCTGGTGAGCAACACCAACGACCCGCTTTACCAGACCTACCAGGACAGCCAGGCCTACCAGAAGTACAAGTCCTCCGACGCCGACCTGCTGGCCAAGCAAGCCGCGCTGCAGGGCACGGCCGAGGCCAGGGCGGCGGGCCGCGCCGTGCTGCTGCGCCTGTTCACGCAGGCCTTCGTCGACAAGATCGAGAACGGAACCTACAGCTTCGCCAATACCGGCAGCTTCACGTTTGCCAGCGCGGACGGCAAGTTCACCTCGACGCTGGCCGGTGACGGCAAGACGGCCATCGGCTCGACGGCCGACGCGGGTTCGCTGCTGTATGAGCTCTACGTGATCGCGCCCGCGATGAAGGCAGAAGCGGGCGTGGACTTCGCGCCCTATATGCCGGTGGCGCAGGCAAAGCTGTTCGCCCGGCTCAATGACGGCTCGGATTTCTACGACAAGGGGCCCGGCATGACCGAGAAGGGCGACGTGACCTACAAGATGGCGCAGATCCTGGTCGACGACATGTTCAACGAGGTCGATGCGATCGCGCGCGGGGACCTGAGCCATGCCGCCAAGCTGCGCTTTGCCCACGCCGAGATCGTGATTCCCTTCGCCTCGCGCATGGGGCTGAAGAACGTGCTCCAGCAGGTGCCGAAAGCTTCGACGTACAGCTATGAGAGCAACCCCTGGCGCGGCGACTACGTGTCGCCGATGGCGGCTAATATGCAGTGGGACGTGTATCGCAACAGCGAAGGCCGGTTGCTGGTGAAGATGCTCTACAACGAGGCCGAGACCGACTTCAAGGCGGACTGCGACGGCGCCCGGGCCAGCGGCACCAGGCACTTCTACGACTACACGAAGCTCAAGGCCTGCTACCAGCACGTTGCCGCGCCCTGAGGGGCATCGTCCGCGCAGCAAGGTGGCGTATCGCGGCGAGGCGGCCGCGATGCGCTGCGATCCCCTTGCGCGCCCTGCGGGCGCCCGTCGTGGTATTTGCCAGCGCCTGTGGCTGTGGCATACTAGCCCGTCCATGACGTTGACTTCGCTCGCCCCTTCTTCGCTTTGCCGTGGCACCGATACCGGTGCGGCCGCTGCATGCGTGGGCGCCGAGCTGCCGGCGGGGCTTGCCTCGACGTCCGGCGCGTCGTCGATTTCCTTCTCGTTCTCCATTATTCGAATTATCCGGGGTCGCTGAGCTGCGGCTTTGGCTGGTGCTCGGTGGCCCGTGTTCCCTCCCTTGCCGTGCACGGCCATAGGGGCCTGCACGCGACCAACCGATTCGATGGAGAACACCCGATGTCCGATCTTTCCGACCTGCGCGCGCATGCCCGCTATCCCTTGCTGACCGAAATCCAGAGCACCGCGCGGCGCCTGCAAGGCAAGGTGCTGGAGACACCCGTGTGGCGCTGGCAGACCGGGGCGGCCCTGCAACTCGATGCCGGCACGCAGGTCTGGCTCAAGCTGGAACTGTTCCAGATCACTGGCACCTTCAAGGTACGTGGCGCGCTCAACAGCATCGAGCATATGGATGCCTCTGCGCGGGCGCGCGGCGTGGTGGCGGCCAGCGCCGGCAACCATGCCATGGCGGTGGCCTATGCGGCCAAGGTGGCCGGCGTCGGCGCCAAGCTGGCCATGCCGGCCACCGCCAGCCCCGCGCGCGTGGCGGCCTGCCGCGAGGCGGGTGCCGAGGTGTTGTTGCTGCCGGACGTGCATGCCGCTTTTGACCACGCGCTGCAGTTGGTGGCTGACGAAGGCCGCACCATGGTGCACCCCTACGACGGCCCGCTGATCGCGCAGGGCACCGCAACGGTCGGGCTTGAGCTGATGCGCCAGGTGGCTGGGCTCGATGCGGTGGTGGTGCCGGTGGGCGGTGGCGGCCTGTGCGGCGGTATCGCCGCGGCGGTCAAGCAGATCAATCCGGCTTGCCGGGTCTATGGGGTCGAGCCGGAGGGCGCCGATGCCATGAACCGCAGCTTCGAGGCCGGGCGGCCGCAAACGCTGGAGCGCGTCACGACGGTGGCCGACAGCCTGGGCGCGCCTTACGCGCTGGACTACAGCTACGGCGTGTGCCGCCAGTTTGTCGACGGCATGGTGCGCGTCTCCGACGAGGCGATACGCGCGGCCATGCGCATCCTCTATCGCGACATGAAGCTGGCCACGGAGCCGGCTACCGCGGTGTCCACTGCCGCGCTGCTGGGGCCGCTGCGCCGGACGCTGGCGGGCAAGAAGGTGGCGCTGATCGTGTGCGGGTCCAATCTCGACGCAGCGCGCTTTGCCGAACTGCTGGCAGTGGACGAGCCCGCCTGCGCCAGTTGAATCCGCTGCCGTCAGGCCTGCACGGCTCTGACGGCGATTGTGCGCGCCACCGATGCGATCACGTCCTGCTCCGCCTCGGTCATCAAGGCCATATGGCGCACCGTGACACGCTGTGCCGGCGTGATGTTGAACTCGGCGCAGCGTTGTTCCAGCACGAGCGCGCCGCCGCGGCCGCCGCTGTCGGCCTCGCTGAAGTTGAGCATCTCGCTGGCGTCCACGCCCAGCGTGCCGGCCAGCGCACAGATATTGATCAAGGAGACATTGCGCACGCCGCGCTCGATACCGCTGAGGTAGGAGCGCGCCATGCCGCTTTCGAGCGCGAGCTTTTCCTGTGACCAGCCGCGCTGTTTGCGCAGCTCGGCAAGGTGCAGCCCGAAGAGCTTGAGGGGATCGGCGACCATGGCTCTGTACGTGATTGAGAACGGATCGAGGCTAAGGGTTTGACCTCTTTGTAGCGACGCCTTATAGTAGTACGCACTATAGGTCACTGGCCTGGCACTCACCGCAGGTAGTAGCAGGTAGGCGCAGGTAGGCGCAAATATCCGCACGTCTGCGCACATCGTTGCGTGCCAGACGACACGCGGCGCCAACACGTTGCCGACAACCTGCGGATGATGCCCGCGGGCAAAGGGTAAAACCTTGTCCAAGTGTTACGAATGGGTTTTGCAGCTGCCACAAGGACCGAGGCGGCCCGCCTCGGCATCTTGTCAAGGCGGCGAGGCACCTGGCCAAAGAACAGATCACGACCTTGGTATAGGGGTACTCCAATCCCCGGGGAAGCGCGGCGCTGTATTTTTCCATGACGTGGAGAGTGGGTGCCATGCGTATTTTTTCGTTGTTCGACGCGCAGATGCGCGGCGAAATCCTGCCAGGCGGAACCGCGTCGCACTTGCGCGTGGGCCTGCAGGTGAGGGTGGTGCCGGAAGCTGCCGGCCTGGGCAGCAGTGGGGACTACATCTTTTTGCGGCAAGGCGCAATGCAGTCCGGCATTGTCACCACGCGCGCCGAGTGGTGGGCTTGCCTGCACGGCACGATCAAGCTGACCCCGGTAGGCGGCGAGCCGGTGCTGGTGTCGGTGGGTGGCGTGTATGCGCTGCGCCAGGCCGAGCGCGTGCATCTGGCGGTGCTGCAGGACACGGTATTGATGCGTGCGATCCTGGACCCGAATGCCGTCGGTTTGGTGGGCGCGGGCATGACCAGCAGCTACGATGCCTTTGCCGCGGGCCAGGCGGATCTCTGGCAGGCCGATGGCGCACGGCACGGTGCGGATGGCGTGCCGCGCGCCAATGCGGCCTTTGTCTCGCTGGGCGAGGGCGAGCCCGAATGGGCGCTGCGCCTGCGCGCGGCCGGTCTGAACTGGGCGGCCTGCCATGCGGGCACGCTATGCCTGCAGTGGCATTCGCCATGGCCACATATCGAGCGGCAGGTGGCGTACCTGCAGCCCGGCATGGTCTTCGCGCCGGATCCCGATGAGGCGTACCGGATCGAGGCGCTGCATCCCGTGGCGAGCCTGCTGTGCTGCCTGCAGGCGCCGGCGCGCGTGGCCGGCGCTGGCGAGATGCAGGTGGTTTCCCTGCATTGACCGCCCGGCGCCATGGCCGCGCCGGCGGGCTGCTCAGCGGCGCTGGTACTGCGTGGCGCCGAACAGGATTTCCCGCTCCTTGTCGCCGCTCAGCGGCTTGCGTTCCTGCGCCAGCACCGCGACGCCGCGCTGCACGGCGGGCCGCCCGGCGATCTCAAGGAACCAGCGCTTGAGGTGCGGGTAGTCGTCCAGCTCCACCCCCTGGTTCTGCCAGCTGCGCAGCCACGGGAAGGTTGCGATATCCGCCACGGAGTATTCGCTGCCGGCCAGCCAGGCATGTTCCGACAATTGCTTGTCGATGACGCCGTACAAGCGCTTGGCCTCGTTGGTGTAGCGGTTGATGGCGTACTCGATCTGCTGTGGCGCATACATGCGGAAATGATGCGCCTGGCCAAGCATCGGGCCGACGCCGCCCATCTGGAACATCAGCCATTGCAGCGCGTCGTACTTGCCGCGCACGTCCTCGGGCAGGAACTTGCCCGTCTTGCCGGCGAGGTAGAGCAGGATCGCGCCGGACTCGAACAGCGAGATGGGTTTGCCGTCCGGGCCGTCGGGGTCGACGATTGCCGGGATCTTGTTGTTCGGGCTGATCTTGAGGAAGTCCTCGCCGAACTGGTCGCCGGCGCCAATATTGATGGGGTGGACCTTGTACGCGAGGCCGCACTCCTCGAGCATGATGTGGATTTTGTGGCCGTTGGGCGTGGGCCAGCTGTAGACGTCGATCATCGGGAAGGGCTCCTGGCTGCGATCGTGCAAACGGTGAATCGCCACATCAACCACTTGCGTGGCGAACCGCGCGATTTAAGCACAGAAGAAAAAAACGCGCAGACTGGCTGCGCGTTTTCCATGTTGCCAGCAGGGCCGGTGGTGGCGGCTTGCGGATCGTTGCGGCTCAGAAGCCGCGTGCCACCGGCATGCTGATGTCGTCCGAGCTCACGCCCATGTGCTTGGCCAGCTCCAGCTTGGCGATGGCGTTGCGGTGCACCTCGTCCGGACCGTCGGCCAGGCGCAGGGTGCGCTGGTGCGCCCACCAGTTGGCCAGCGGGAATTCGTCCGAGACGCCAGCGGCGCCGTGTACCTGGATGGCCCAGTCGATTACCTTCAGCGCCATGTTGGGGGCGACGACCTTGATCATGGCGATCTCGGCCTTGGCCACCTTGTTGCCGGCGGTGTCCATCATGTAGGCGGCCTTGAGCGTCAGCAGGCGCGCCATTTCGATTTCGCAGCGGGCTTCGGCGATGCGCTCGCGCGTCACGCCCTGGGCGGCCACCGGCTTGCCGAAGGCGACGCGCGACAGGGCGCGCTTGCACAGCAGTTCCAGCGCGCGCTCGGCCACGCCGATGCTGCGCATGCAGTGGTGGATGCGGCCCGGGCCGAGGCGGCCCTGGGCGATCTCGAAGCCGCGGCCTTCGCCCAGCAGGATGTTGGCTGCCGGCACGCGCACGTCCTTGAGTTCGATCTCCATGTGGCCGTGCGGCGCGTCGTCGTAGCCGAACACCGGCAGGAAGCGCTTGATGGTGATGCCCGCGGTATCGGCCGGCACCACGATCATCGATTGCTGTTCATGACGGCCCGCTTCCGGGTCGGTCTTGCCCATCACGATATAGACCTCGCAACGGGGGTCGCCCGCGCCCGACGACCACCACTTGGTGCCGTTGATCACATATTCGTCGCCATCGCGGCGGATGCTGCAGCAGATATTGGTGGCGTCCGACGAGGCTACGGCCGGCTCGGTCATCAGGAAGGCCGAGCGGATCTCGCCGCGCAGCAGCGGCTCAAGCCACCTGTCCTTGAGTTCTTCCGACGCGTAGCGCTCCAGCGTCTCCATGTTGCCGGTATCGGGCGCCGCGCAGTTGAAGACTTCGGCCGACCAGGGCACCCGGCCCATGATCTCGCACAGCGGTGCGTATTCCAGGTTGGACAGGCCTTCCGGGGCACGCTTGGAATGGGGCAGGAACAGGTTCCACAGGCCGGCTTCGCGCGCCAGCGGCTTGAGTTCCTCGATCACCTTGGTCGGGACCCAGGCGTTGCCGGCCTGGCGGTTGGCCTGGATCTCCGCGTAGAAGCGCTTCTCGTTCGGATAGATGTGCTTGTCGAAGAAGGCCAGCAGGCGAGCCTGCATTTCCTTGACCTTGGGGGTGTACTCGAATTGCATGTTGTCTCCTCCACCTCTGAATGAGGCCGGGATCGGTTGGGCCGCCGCGGGTTGCGGTGGGCCGTTTCCGGCACCGGCGGTGCGCGGTTTGCGCCGACTGGAGAGGACTGTACCGCAATCCAGGTAATTAGAAAAATGAATTTTCTGGATTTGCCAGTATCAATGCTGTGCATTCCATGCCAGAATGCCCGTCATGCAGCTATCCCGCATCGACCTGAATCTCTTCGTGGTGTTCGACGCTATCTATAGCGAAGGCAGCATCACGGCCGCCGCCCGCCAGCTTAACCTGACCCAGCCTGCGGTCAGCCACGCGCTGGGGCGCATGCGCCTCTTGTTTGACGACCCGCTATTCGAGCGGCGGGGGCAGGGCATGGCGCCCACGCCGCTGGCGCGCTCGCTGGCCGCCGAGGTGCGCACGGCCCTGCAATCCTTTGCCCGCACCTTGCAGGACACGCCGCATTTCGATCCGGCGGCCACGGTGCGCCGCTTCACCATCGGCATGCGCGATGCGCTGGAGTCCACCCTGCTGCCGCCCCTGATGGCACGCGTGACCGCGATGGCGCCGCAGGTGGAGATCGCGGCGATTCGCTTCGACCGGCGCGAGATGGAGTCGGAACTGCTGGCCGGCACGCTCGACGCCGCCATCGATATCCTGCTGCCGGTGTCGCCGGCCATCCATCACACGCCCTTCATGGCCGACCCGATGGTGGTGCTGGCCCGCCGCGATCATCCGCTGATGAAGAAGGAGCTGACGCTGGAGCGCTACCTGGCCGCCGAGCATGTGCATGTGTCGTCCCGCCGGCGCGGGGCCGGCCTGGAAGACCAGGCGCTGCACCGCATGGGCCTGACGCGCCGGGTGCGCTTGCGCTGCCAGCATTACGCCGCGGCCTGCCGGGTGGTGAGCTGCACCGACTTGCTGGCCACGCTGCCACTGCGCTACGCGCGCATCGCCAACGAGCCGTATGCCAACCGCCTGCTCTCGCTGCCCTTCAAGGTGCCTACGCTGGAACTGCACCTTTACTGGCATGCCGGCGGCGAGAACGATGGCGCCAATCGCTGGCTGCGTGAGCAGTTGCTGGCAGTGATCAACTCGCTCGGTGGTGGCGTGGGCGAGATGGCGCAGGACTGAGCGCGCCGAGCTTCGTCCCCTGTGCCTACCAGGGTGCGCTGTCGGCCTGGCGCTCGATGCGCACGGTGGCTGGCGGCAACGTGCTGTCGGCCTGCACCGCATAGGGCAGCGGCGGCCGGTATTGCGCCGGCACCGCCTGCCATAGCCGCTCGACCCACGCCCTGACCTCGGGGCTGCCCGGCGCCGACGCCGTGACACGCAGCGCCAGCTGCGCCCCGGCGGCGGGCTCCGCCCCCGAGGGGGCGGACAGCAAGCGCTCCACGGCTAGCTGAGGTTCTTCCCGCAAGCTCATCGTCAACGTTCCCGCTCTTTGCCCGCGGGCGGCAGGCGCGGGTGCGCGTGCCGCATCGGCCTGCTGCGACGGGCTGGCGCGCAGTGCCAGCCTGGGTGCATCGATGGCGGGTGCTGGCGCCGGTGGGGCGATGGGGGCGATGGGGGTGATCGGGGCTGGCAGCGCCATGGCCGCCATCGGCGCGATCGGCGCCATGGATGCCATGGGTGCCGGGGCACGTACCGCAGGCGCTGCCGCCGCGGCGGGAGGCGCTCCGGCAGACAGCGAGCCTGCCATGCCTGCTGCGCTTTCCCTGGGTTCAGGGGCATGCTGTTGCGCTAGCCGGTCCGGCTCGCGCGGCGCGGCCTTGGCCTGTGCTTCGGTGGGCGGGCTGGCCGGTGCAGGCGCAGGCTGTACGGCTTGAGCAGCTTGAGTGGCGGGCGGAGGCACTGGCGCATCCGCGCGCGGCGATGCCGGCTGTCCCGCTGATTCTGCTTGCTGAGCTGGAGCTGGGGCCGCTGGCTGCACCGCCGCTTGTGCCACCGGCTTGGCGGGCTCCGCCTGCTTTGCCGTCTTGTTTGCCGCCGTGTCCGCCGCGGGGGCCGGGGCTTGGGCGGGTAACGTGATTTCGCCGTGGCGCAGGTCAAGCTGGCGCATGACGATCTGCAGCGACAAAACGCCTATGCCGAGGGTGGCGGCGAGCGCGCCCAGCGCGGGCCACCAGCGCCGTGCGCGGCGGGCACGGGGCGGCTTGGCAGTTGGCTCTGCGCCGGCGGCCGGTCGTGCGGACAGCGCCTGCTCACGCAGCCACGCCTGCGCCGCCTCGCTGACAGGCGCGCCAAGCACGCTTTGCGGCGCGTCGCCGCGCCGGACTTCCTCAAGCACGGCATCGCGGCGCGTGGCCTGCGCCGCCTGCATCCGCGCGGCTTGCGCCATGACCGCTGCCTGCAATCCCGCCGGCGGCGTGAAATCCAGTTCGTCATCGTCGGCGGGTGCCTCGGCTTGTTCGGCGTAGGCCCGGACCCTGGCCGGCAGCGAGGCTGGCGGCAGCGGCGCTGGCGCGTTGCGCGCGGCCTGCTCCGCACGCGCCGCAGCCATCACCGAGGCCTCCAGCGAGGCGGGCGGTGCAAAGGCGGGCAACTCGCGCAGCAATGCCGCGAGCCGGTCCTCGCCGGCGATGAAGCGTTCGTCCGCGCTCATGGCAGCCGCTCCTGCGATGGCGTAGCCACCAGGTTCTCGCGCAGCCGCGCAAAGGCGTAGCGCAGCCGGCTCTTGATGGTCTCGAACTTCTCGCCCAGCGTCAGGGCGATGTCCTCCACGCTCATCTCGCTGAAGAAGCGCAGCACGATCACCTCGCGCTGCGCTGCCGGCAGTGCCAGCAGCGCTTGCCGCACGCCCTGCAGGTTCTGGCGCAACTGCGCCTCGGCCTCGGGGCTGAGGTCGTCGGCAGGCATGGCGAGGTGCGTCTCGTCGAGCGTGTCGCGCTGGCGCTCGTAGGCGCCGCGCAACTGGTCCAGCCAGGTATTGCGCGCGATCTGGAACAGGAAGGTGCGCAGGGCCGCGCTGGGCTGGTAGTCCGCGCAGCGGGTCATCAGCTTGACCCAGGTCTTCTGGGTCACGTCCTCGGCCTCGCCGGTGTTGCCCTGGCAAAGCCAGGCCACGTAGTTGTACAGCGCCGCGTTGTGGCGGCGGAACAGCTCGGCCACCGGCTGCTCGATCAGGCCGTTGGCGACCAGCAGCATCAGGTCGGCATCCGGCAGCGCGGACAGTCCGGCAGAGGATGGGGAGGGCGGGGCGCCAGGTGAGGAGGCATGCATGCGCGGGAGTATATGACAGCCCCGCGCGCCGCTGCGAGGGGCTGTCCGTGCCGGGTGCCTGCGCGCGGGCAACCCGGCGGATGGCGGGCAAGGCGGCTTCAGCGTGGCGGCTCCCTGGCAGGCTCGCCGCCTTGTGCCAGCGGTGCGCGCGTCGACAGGGCCTGCGCCAGGTCGACCAGCTTGATGAATTCGCCACGGTAGCCAAAGCGGTCGGTGCCGCGCGCGCCGAGCGCCAGGGTGCGCGCGTCGGCGTAGGTCCAGCCGTTGACATGATTGCCGCCACGCAGTACCTGGCCGAAGCCGGCTACCGCCACGGCGAAGCGCATGGCGTCGTCGGCCTGCGCCAGCGGCCGCACCGCGCTGTCCTGCACGGCCAGGTCGATCAGCTCGCTGGCTTGCGCCTGCGGCAGCTTGTAGCGCAGCTTGATGTGGGCCAGCTCGCCAGCGGCGCCCTTGCCCGGCTGGGCCAAGGGGCTGGCCGGCTGGTAGCGCAGTGGGTCGATCAGGCCGGGCTGGCCCGCCAGCGTCAGCTCATAGAGGGCTGTCACGGTGTGGCCGGCGCCGATGTCGCCGGCGTCGACCTGGTCGTTGTTGAAATCCTCGCGCTTGAGCGCGCGGTTTTCATAGCCGATCAGGCGGTATTCCTTGACCGTGGCGGGGTTGAACTCGACCTGGATCTTGACGTCGCGCGCCACCGTCGCCAGCGTGGAGCTGAACTCTTCGGCCAGCACCTTCTGGCCTTCCATCAGGTTGTCGATGTACGAGTAGGCGCCGTCACCCGCGTCGGCCAGTTGCTCCATCAGCTGGTCGTTGTAGTTGCCGGTGCCAAAGCCCAGCGTGGACAGCGAAACGCCGGACTTGCGCTTCTCTGCGACCAGGGCCTTGAGCTGGCGGAAGTCGGTGATGCCCACGTTGAAGTCGCCATCGGTGGCTAACAGCACGCGGTTGATTCCGCCCGCGATAAAGCTCTGCTGCGCTGCCTGGTAGGCCAGCGCGATGCCGCTCGCGCCGGAAGTCGAGCCGCCCGCTACCAGCGAATCGATGGCCGACGAGATGGTAGCCTTGTCGCTGCCCGACGTCGGCGGCAGTACCACGCGCGTGCCACTGGCGTAGGTCACCAGCGTGATGCGGTCCTGCGCGCGCAGCGCGTTGGTCAGCAGCTTGAGCGAGGACTTCAGCAGCGGCAGCTTGTCGGGCGAATACATCGACCCCGACACATCGACCAGGAAGACCAGGTTGGCCGGCGGCAGGCTGTCACGCGCCGCGTCGGCCGCCTTGATGCCGATGCGCAGCAGCACGTTGCGCGCTTGCCATGGCGCGGGCGCGGCGTCAGCGTGCACGACAAAGGGGCGGCCGTCGCGCGGCTGCGCGTAGTCGTACGGGAAGTAGTTGACCATTTCCTCCACGCGCACCGCATCGGCCGGTGGCAGCCGGCCGGCATTGAGCAGGCGGCGCACATTGCTGTAGCTGCCGGTGTCGACGTCGATGCTGAAGGTGGAGACAGGCGCTTGCGCTACCTGTTGCACGCCGTTCTCGTCGATGGCGCCATAGCGCTCGCGGTCTGGCCCGGGCTGTGGCTGCGGGTAGGGCATGGGGCGTGCCAGCAGGGTCATGGGCGCCGCAGGCATGGCGCGCATGGCAGGCGCGTAGGCATTGGCCACGGCGCCGGCGACAGCCTGCTTGGCGGCAGGCGCGGTGTCGCGGGCCTCTGCCTTGGGCACGGTGGGCACGGACTGCACGGGAGCGGCCGGGGCAACCGGGGGCGTTGCCACCGGCTGCGTGGCCGGTGGCGCGTTGCCGGCGCGCGCGGGCAGATCCGGCGGGGTAGGGGCAGTGGTGGACGGACCACCGCAAGCGGCCACCGCAAAGGCAATGGCCAAGGCTCCCAAGCGCTTAAGCATGTTCTTTTCTCCTGAAGGGCCGCGCCGGCGATGCCGGCGGCAGGGCGCTGTCAGTGAAACGAGGCAGCCTGGCGCAAGGGGTTAAGCGCGATCAAAAAAAGTCAGAACGCGCCAAGATCCGGCGCGGGTCAGTCGAGCCGGATGTCGGCCTGCTTCACCACGGTGGCCCAGCGCGCACGCTCGGCGACGAAGAACTTGTTTGTCTCCGCCGGCGTCATGGTCACCACTTCCGCACCCTGGCCAGCGAGCTGCGCGCGCACTTCCGGCAAGCGGATGATGCGGATCAGTTCGCTGCTGATGCGTGCCACCAGCGTATCGGGCATGCCCGCCGGCGCCATCACGCCTTGCCAGGTGCCCGACTCGAAGCCTGGCACCCCTTGCTCGGCAATGGTCGGCACCTGGCCCACCAGCGGCATGCGGGTCTTCTTGGATACCGCGATCACCTTCAGCTTGCCGGCCTGCACCTGGGGCAGCGTCGCCAGCATGCCGTTCATCAGCACCTGGGCGGTGCCGCCCACGGTATCGGCCACCGCCTGCGCACCGCCTTTGTATGGCACGTATTGCCACTTCGCGCCGGTAGCCTGCGCCACCGCCACGCCCGCCAGGTGCGGCGCGCTGCCGATGGCGGTCACGGCAAAGTTGAGCTGGGTGCGCTTGGACAGGTCCACCAGTTCCTTGAGGTTGCTGACCTGCACCGAAGGATGGACCACCAGCAAATGCGGCGAGTACGCCAGCATGGACACGCCCTTCAGGTCCTTGCCCGGATCGAACGTGAGTTTGGTGTAGACCGACGGGCTGATGGCCAGCGCGCCAACGTCGCACAGCAGCAATGTGTGATTGTCGGTGCCGGCCTGCGCGACCATGGCGGCGCCGATATTGCCGTTGGCGCCCGGGCGGTTATCCACCACGATGGGCTGGCCGAGGGCCTCGCCAAGCTGGCGGCTGATCAGGCGGGCAATGATGTCGGAGGAACCGCCGGCGGGATAGGGCACAACCAGCCGGATCGGTCGGGTAGGCCAGTCGGCGGCTTTCGCCGGGGACGACAGCAGCGTGCCGGCTGCGCCGAGGCTGCCCAGCGTGGCGGTTGCGCCCAGGGTCGAGAGTTGGGTCAGGAAGGTGCGGCGGCTGCTTGGCATTGGCGTTGTCTCCGGCTTTGTCTTAGTTGTATGTTGTCGTATATGTAGGATCATAGCCGGAAGTTCGGGGGCAGGTCCAGGGTATTCTTTTAACGGGATTTCAGGCGTGAAGGATGGCGAACCTGGTGAGAGTCGCGATGAGTTTGTTGCCGAAACAAGGGCTACACATCCTCTGATACGATAACTTGCGTCGTAAAAAAACCTCTTCCCCGCGCTGGGGGAAGAGGTTTCCTGATGATCCCGGCGAAGCGGCAGATTGTTATTGCTTGGCCTTTTTTGCGTACTCCCAGCCCATTTCCGCCATCGGCCGGGCACGCTTTCCTGCATCCGCGGCCTGCGCGGAGGAAGCCGTCCCGTCCACCACGCGCTTCATGATCCCCTGCAGGATGCCGGCAATCCGGAACATGCTGAACGCCAGGTAGAAATTCCAGTCGCCGGTGATCGGCCGGCCAGTGCGTTGCTCGTAGGTGCGGCGGTACGCGGCCTCGTCAGGGATGCCGAGCCCGGCATGGTCCAGGCCAGCGATGCCGCGGAACTGTCCCGGGGCAATGTGCCAGCTCATGCAGTGATAGCCGAAGTCGGCCATCGGGTGCCCCAGCGTGGACAGTTCCCAGTCGAGCACGGCCAGCACGCGCGGCTCGGTGGGGTGGAACATGAGGTTATCGAGCCGGTAGTCGCCATGCACGATGGACGTGAGATCGGCGTCTTCCTGCGGGATATGCTCGGGCAGCCAGGCCATCAGCGAGTCCATGGCCGGGATGCTCTCGGTCTCGGACAGCTTGTATTGCTTGGTCCAGCGCTCGATCTGGCGCGAGAAGTAGTTGCCCGGCTTGCCGTAGTCGCCCAGGCCGATGGCCTTGTAGTCGACGGTGTGCAGCGCGGAGATGACGCGGTTCATCTCGTCGTAGATGGCGGCGCGCTCGGCCGGTGTCATGTCGGGCAGCGACTGGTCCCACAGCACGCGGCCGGCGACGAATTCCATGATGTAGAAGGCGCGGCCGATCACGGCTTCGTCTTCGCACAGCGCATACATCCTGGCCACCGGCACATCGGTGCCGGCCAGCGCGGCCATCACGCGGTATTCGCGCTCGATGGCGTGGGCCGAAGGCAGCAGCTTGGACTTGGGGCCCGGCTTGGCGCGCATCACGTAGGTCTGGCCAGGTGTGATCAGCTTGAACGTGGGGTTGGACTGCCCGCCCTTGAACTGCTCGATGGAGAGCGGGCCGGCAAAGCCGGCAACATGCTCGCGCATCCAGGCTTCCAGCGCGGCCAGGTCAAAGCGTTGCTGCTCGGCTACCTCGCGGGTGCCTTCGAAATTCGAAACGTTGGTGCTCATGCTGTCTCCGTGTTTTCGGTATGTTCCGGGTTTTCCGAGATTCGAATACGTCTGTCTTGTCCGTCTTGTCCGTTTTATCTTTATCTCTGTGCGGCGTGGCTAGCTGGCCGGCCCGCGCAGGTCGCGAAAGCGCAGGTATTGATGCAGCAACACTTCCATGGTGGTGTGGCGCGTACCGCTGTGCACGGGCGTGGGCGGCGAGTAATTCATCATGCGCACCACCCAGTCCAGTGGCTCGTCGCCCACGTCGAGCACATTGATGCAGCCGGCGGTTTGCATCAGGCTGCCGAAGAACACGCGGCGCCCGCAGGTGATGGCGTGGGAGAGGATGGCGCGGTTGGTGCCGCCATGCAGGACCAGCAGGGCGGTGTCCCAGTTCGGGTCGTCGCGCAGGCGGCGCAGGGCGGGCAGCACGCGGTCGAGGAATTCGCCCACGCTTTCGCCATCGAGGAAGCGCTTGTCTTCGGGCACTTCGCCTTCAAAGGCACCGATAAAGGCGTCGCGCAGCTTGTCGTCGCTGATGCCTTGCAGCTTGCCACCGCGGATTTCCTGCAGCTCGGGCCAGGTTTCCATCGCGGCATCGGCCATGCCGGGCAACTCCGCCAGCACGCGCTCGGCGGTTTCCACCGTGCGCGGCAGCCCGCTGACGATGATGCGGTCGAAGCGGATGTTCTCGGCGGCAAACGCACGGCCAGCCGCGCTGGCCTGTTCGCGCCCGGTATCGTTGAGCGGCACCAGCTCGGGCAGCGCAGGGCGCCCGGTCTCGTCGAAGTAGGTCACCGCGCCATGGCGCATCAGGTAGATGCGGCGGCGGGGCGAGGGCGGCAATTCCATGCAAGTCTCCGGTGCTTGTGCTGCTGTACCCGTCTGCGCGGGCATCGTTGGCGTGGCATTGCGAGGCCGGGTGCGCGCGTTGGCGAACCCGGCGGGCAGGGCGGCTCAGCGGTAGTTCGGCTTGCGCTTTTCCAGGAAGGCGCTGATGCCTTCGCCGCCATCCTTGTGATGCAGCGCGGCCACGAAGTTGTCGCGCTCTTGCGCCAGGTGCTCGGTCAGGCTGGCGGTGGCGGCGTGGTTGATCAGGCCCTTGATGCGGCCCATGGCGTGCGGCGAGCGCGTGGCCAGCGATTCGCCCAGGCGCAGCGCTTCGGTCAGCGCCTGGCCGGGCGGCACCACGCGGTTGACCAGCCCGAAATGGGCCAGGCGCGCGGCATCCACGGGCTTGCCTTCCATGATCAGTTCGGAGGCGAGCTGCCGGGGCAGGGCACGGGCCAGCTCGTACGAGCCGCCGCCGTCAGGCGTGAGGCCAACGTTGACGTAGGCCATCACGAACTTGGCGTCGCTGGCGGCCACCACGAAATCGCAGGCGAGCACCAGCGAGAAGCCGGCGCCCGCGGCGGGGCCTTCCACGGCAGCGATGATCGGCTTGGGGAAGGCGTGCAGCGTTTCGATCCAGTGGTTCAGGACTTCGATGCTCTCGGCTTGCACCTCGCGCGGCTTGGCGCGGTTGCCAAGCAGGCGGTTGAGGTTGCCGCCGGCGCAGAACACGCCATCCGCGCCGGTGATCACCACCGCGCGGATTTCGTCGTCGCGCGAGGCCAGCTCAAGCGCTTCCTGCGAGGCCGCGTAGATGTCCGGATGCAGCGCGTTGCGTGCCTCGGGGTTCGAGATGGTCAGCACCAGGGTGGTGTCGACGCGTTCGGATAACAGCTGTGCGGTCATGGCGGCCTGTGCGGATGCGCGAATGCAACGATGCAACGCGGTGTCGGATACGAAACGACCGCAGGCCAAAACAAGCCTGCGGTCGCGGTTCTTACTGCTCTTCGGCCAGCAGCGACAGCCCGAGGCCGGCGCGGCGCCACAGCCACGGGCTGGGGCGGTAGCGCATGTCGCCGGTCAGGCGTTCCAGGTTGCGCAGCACGGTCAGCACCAGATGCGGGCCGATCACGTCGCCCAGCGCCAGCGGGCCCTTGGGGTAGCCCAGGCCCAGGTTGACGGCGAGGTCGATGTCCACCGGCGTGGCAATGCGCTGTTGCGCGATGTCGCTGGCGATGTTCACGATGCAGCTGATGATGCGCTGGGCCACGAAGCCGGCCGAGTCGCGGATCACGGTCACGGGCACGCCGTCGCTGCCGAACACGCCGTGCGCGGCCTCGCGCATGGCGGCTGACGTGGCCGGCGTGGTCATCAGCGTGCGGCGCTTGGTGGCTTCGAACGGCAGCAGCGTGTCGATGGCGACCACGCGGGTGGGGTCCAGGCCCTCATGCAGGGCGCAGGTGGTGGCGTCCAGCCCCAGCGGCGTGACCACGATCAGGGCGTCGTCCGAGGGCCGGTTGCCGGCTTCGGGCGTGATGCCCAGCGAGAGCAGCAGCTTGACCGCCATGCCGTGGCCGCGTTCGTCGGCAAGGCTGACCCAGACGCTGGCCGGGCGCGCGGTGGGCACGGCGGCGGTGGCGGGCAGCTGCTTCTGGCCGTCGGCATAGCGGTAGAAACCGGCGCCGGCCTTGCGGCCGATCAGGCCGCCCACCGAGCGGATCGCCGTGATGGGCGACGGGCGGTAGCGCGGTTCCTGGTAGAACTGGTTGTAGATGGATTCCATCACCGGGTGCGACACGTCCAGCCCGGTCAGGTCCATCAGCTCGAACGGGCCCATGCGAAAGCCCGCCTGCTCGCGCATGATGGCGTCGATGTCGGCGAACCCGGCCACGCCTTCCTGCGCGACCTTCAGGCCTTCGATGTTCATGCCGCGCCCGGCATGGTTGACGATAAAGCCGGGCATGTCCTTGCAGCGCACCGGGGTATGGCCCAGGCGGCGCGACAGGGCCATCAGCGCGTCACCCACGGCGGGGTCGCCGGACAGGCCGTCGATCACCTCGACCACCTTCATCAGCGGCACCGGGTTGAAGAAGTGATAGCCGGCGATGCGGCCAGGTTGCTTGGCGCCCACCGCGATCGCGGTGATCGACAGCGACGACGTGTTGGAGGCAATCACGGCATCCGCACGCAGGATGGCTTCGAGCTTGGCCACCAGGTCACGCTTGACTTCGAGCTTTTCGACGATGGCCTCGAGCACCATGTCGCAGCCCGCCAGGTCTTCCAGGGCATTGCAGGGCAGCACGCGGGCCAGCGCGGCGGCGCCGTCCTCGGCGCTCATCTTGCCCTTTTCGGCCAGCTTGGCGAACGTATCCTGCAGGTATTGCCGGGCGGCGGCCACGGCTTGCGGGTTGGTGTCGTACAGGCTGACGGTCAGCCCGGCCTGCGCGGCGATCTGGGCAATGCCCCGGCCCATGGCGCCGGTGCCGACGATGCCCAGCGAGTCAATGGTGAAAGTGCTCATAGTGCGTCCAGAAAAGTGTGGTTAAATTAGCACGATCGTACGTTTTTTGCATCATCCGCGACAGTGGGGCGATGCAGGCGGCGTGCGCTGATCGGCCAACGCGGACCGCCAGAGTCTGTCATGGCACACAATGCCTGCTTGCCTGTGTGTGGGCAGGTTACCTTAGCCCCTGATTTCATCGCGATCCACCCGGTGGGTTGCCAATCACGCCAATCACGCCATAACGAGGAGAGAGACGACATGCTGAAACTCTGTGGTTTTGCCGCCAGCAACTACTACAACAAGGTCAAGCTGGCCTTGCTGGAAAAGAACCTGCCGTTCGAGGAGGAGCTGGCCTGGATCGGCAAGACCGATCTCGAAGCCTCGCCGCTGGGCAAGGTGCCCTACATGATCACCGATCACGGCCCGCTATGCGAGTCCGAAGTACTGGACGCCTATATCGAGGCGACCTACCCGCAAGCGCCGCTGCTGCCCGCCAGCCCCTACGAGGCGGCCAAGGTGCGCGAACTGGTGACCTTCCTGGAGCTGTACCTGGAGCTGACCGCGCGCGAGCTTTACGCTGAAGCGTTTTTCGGCGGCAAGGTCAGCGATGGCGTCAAGGAACGCCAGAAAAAGCTGCTGGAACGCTATATCCCCGCCTTCGCCAAGCTGGCGAAGTTCTCGCCCTACCTGGCGGGCGACACCTTTACGCTGGCGGACTGCGCCGCGGTGGTGCACTTTCCGCTGATCTCGTCTTGCACCAAGATCATCTACGGTACGGACATGCTGGCCGACCTGCCGGTCAAGGCGTACCTCAAGCGCATGTCGGAGCGCCCGACGGTGCAAAAGGTGAATGAGGATCGCAAGGCGAATACCGAGCTGATGCTGAGCGGCCGGAAGTAAGGCGAGACGCCGCGCGATGCGAAGCGAGCCGTGAAGGTGTGATCTCCCGTTATGGGGCGCCTCGTCGTCAGGCCAAAAGAGCGGAAAAGAGGAGGCCATGTTTGAGTATCGCCCTAAGGCGATGCGAGTTTGGCCTCCGGCCGCTCTTTTGGCCTGACGACGAGGAGTCTTTCGCCCCATCCGGGTCGCCTTCTTTGCCTCCTTTCTTGGCGAGACAATAAAGGAGGTCGCCTCCCCGCAGGGGAGGTGAAACTGCTTTTGACTTTGTCCTTGAATTTAAGCAGTTGCAGTTGCAGTTACAGTCAAACCGTCATCCCACTTACAGCCGCTTCAATCTCTCCAACGCCAGCGCCAGCGTCTCTTCCTTCTTGGCAAAACAGAACCGCACCACCCCAGACTCCCGCGGCTGCGAGTAAAACGCCGAAACCGGAATCGCCGCCACGCCGATCTCGCGCGTGAGCCACATCGAGAAGTCCGCCTCGCTCATGTCCGAGATGGCGGAGTAGTCCACGCACTGGAAGTAGGTGCCGTCTGACGGCAGCAGCTTGAAGCGCGTGCCGGCCAGCCCGGCGCGGAAGAAATCGCGCTTGGCCTGGTAGAAGCCCGCCAGGTCCAGGTAGGGCGCCGGGTCCGCCATGTAGTCGGCCAGGCCATGCTGCACCGGGGTGTTCACCGTGAACACATTGAACTGGTGCACCTTGCGGAACTCGGCCGAGAGCGCGGCCGGCGCGGCCACATAGCCCACTTTCCAGCCAGTCACGTGGTAGGTCTTGCCGAAGCTCGATACCACGAAGCTGCGGCGTGCCAGCTCCGGGTGACGCGATACCGACTGGTGCTGCTGGCCGTCGAACACCATGTGCTCGTACACCTCGTCTGACAGCAGCAGGATGTCGGTGCCCGCCAGCAGTCCGGCCAGGCGATCCATGTCGCCGGCGCGCCAGATGGTGCCGGTGGGGTTGTGCGGCGTGTTGATCAGCAGCATCCGCGTGCGCGGCGTGATCGCGGCGGCGAGGCGGTCAAAGGGGATGTGGAAGTGCGGCGCGTCAAGGGCCACCGACACGACCTTGCCACCGGCCATTTCGATCGCGGGGATGTAGCTGTCGTAGCAGGGTTCCAGCACGATCACTTCATCGCCCGGATGCACGGCGCACAGGATAGTGGTCAGGATGCCCTGGGTGGCGCCCGCCGTGACCGTGATCTCGCTGTCCCAGTCGTAGGCATGGCCGTACAGCTTGCCGATCTTGCCGGCGATGGCCTGGCGCAGCTTGGGCACGCCCGCCATCGGCGGGTACTGGTTCAGGCCAGCGCGCATGGCTTGCGCGACGGCATCGACGATCTTCGGGGCGCAGTCGAAATCCGGGAAGCCCTGGCCGAGGTTGACGGCATTGCGCTCGGCGGCCAGCGCCGACATCACGGTAAAGATGGTGGTGCCGACCTTGGGCAGGCGCGAAGCCGGCGGCGTGAGGGGAGCAAGGGTGCCGGGCTGGGCGGAGAGATTCGTGGGCATGGGAAGCTGCGTCAGGCTGGGCGGTCGGGATGGTCGGAAAACGATGCTGGCATTCTAGCGGGGATCGGCCGGCGCCTGTGCCGCGGCCTCCTCGCGCGCCGTCAGCCAGCTGGCGAAGGCCTGGGGCAGCAGGATGTCCACGCCGCTCTGGCGGCGCAGGCGGCCTTTGAGCTTGAGCACGGCCTTGTCCTTGGAGACCAGGCAGGCGGCCTGGGCAAAGTGCGCCAGCTCGATGAACTTCTGGTCGTCGGTATCGCGGCAGCGCGGCAGGCGGGCCGCTGCGATGTCGGCTTCTTCCGGGATGGCGATGCGGGTGGTCAGCCGGTCGACTGTGGCCATGGCGGCGGGAATATCGACACCAAAATGGGCAAATTGCGGATAAGCCAGCACTCGGCGCAACTCCTCGCGGCAATCGGCGCGGATCACCGCCGCAATGGCGCCGGTGTCCAGCGCGGCCCGGATCGGCTCGACGTGCGGATCCGCAAAGACCAGCAGGTCGACCCAGATGTTGGAGTCGAGCACGACCCGCGGTGCCAGCGGGCCGGGGACGGGAATGGCCTGTGGGGCCGGCGGGGAATTGAGGGGTGCTGCGGTGGAGTCGGGGTGCATTCGTTACAATCAGGCCTTTGTGTTTGCCGCGATTTTGCCATGCTCATCGTCTTGTCCCCTGCCAAGTCGCTCGACTACGAGACGCCCCCGCGTCTGAAGACCCATACGCTGCCCCGTTTTATCGACCGTTCGGCGGTGCTGATCGAGCGTCTGCGCAAGCTCGCGCCGCAGGATATCGGGGCGCTGATGGACATCTCCGACAAGCTCGCGGTGCTCAACGCCACCCGCTACGGCGACTGGTCGCCGGAATTTACCGCGGCCAACAGCAAGCAGGCCGTGCTCGCCTTCAACGGCGATGTGTACGAGGGGTTCGACGCGTCCAGCCTGTCGGACGATGACGTTGGCTTCGCGCAGAAGCATGTGCGCATCCTGTCCGGCCTCTACGGCGTGCTGCGCCCGCTCGACTGGATGCAGCCCTACCGGCTGGAGATGGGCACGCGCCTGGACAACGTGGCAGGCAAGGATCTCTATGCGTTCTGGGGCGATGACGTCACGCAGTTGCTCAACGATGACTTCAAGGCACTGAAGGCAGAAGGCAGCCCGGCCCTGGTCAACCTGGCCTCCGAGGAATACTTCAAGGTGGTGCGTCCCAAGGTGCTTGGCGCCAGGATCGTCACGCCGGTGTTCGAGGACTGGAAGGGCGGCCGCTACAAGATCATTTCCTTCCACGCCAAGCGGGCGCGCGGCTTCATGGCCCGCTACGCGGTGACGCATCGCATCACCGAGCCGGCCAAGCTCAAGCGTTTCGCCGAGCATGGCTACGCCTTCGATGCCGCGGCATCCGACGACGCCCGCTGGGTCTTCCGCCGCCGCCTCGAAGACTGACGCACGCCCCGGATACGCCCGATCGCCCCCGAACCCAGCGCCAGGGATGGCCTACAGGCATCCCAGCCCGAACCTTGCGAGACGCCACATCATGAGTTCAGCCCTGCATATTTCCGCCAGCTTCGATTCGGGCGCCATTGAAGTCGAATCGCTTGCGCAGGCGAGCGACATCCGCCTGCGCATCCGGGCAGACTCGCATGCAGAGTTCCGCCAGTGGTTCCATTTCCGGCTGCAGGGCGCGGCCGGCCAGGCGTGCCGCCTGCAGTTCCTCAATGCCGGCGACTGCACCTACCCCGACGGCTGGCGTGGCTACCAGGCCGTGGCCTCCTATGACCGCGCGCACTGGTTCCGCGTGCCGACCAGCTTCGATGGCAGCACCATGACGGTGGCCTTCACGCCCGAGCATGACAGCGTGTGGCTGGCCTACTTCGAGCCCTACTCCGAGGACCGCCACCTGTCCCTGCTGGCCACCTGCCAGCGTTCGCCGCTGGCGCGGCTCTCACACCTGGGCAGCACGGTGGACGGCCGCGACATGACCGCGGTCACGGTCGGCACGCCTGGCGACGGCAAGAAGGCCATCTGGATGATCGCGCGCCAGCATCCCGGCGAATCCATGGCGGAATGGTTCTGCGAGGGCGTGCTGCAGCGCCTGACGGGCACTGGCATGTGGGCCGGCGACCCGGTGGCGCGCCGCCTGCTGGAGCGCGCCGTGTTCCACATCGTGCCGAACATGAACCCGGACGGCTCGGCGCGTGGCAACCTGCGCACCAATGCGGCGGGCGCCAACCTCAATCGCGAATGGATGGCCCCCAGCGAGCAGACCAGCCCGGAGGTGTATCACGTGCGCCGTGCCATCGAGGCCACCGGCTGCGACATGTTCTTCGACATCCATGGCGACGAGGGCCTGCCGTATAACTTCGTCGCGGGCAGCGAGATGCTGCCCGGCTTTACCGAGGTGCAGAAGGCCGAGCAACTGCGTTTCATCGACGCGTTCAAGCGCGCCACGCCGGACTTCCAGGACGTGCACGGCTACGCTGCCAGCAAGTACAACCAGGACGCACTCAAGCTGGCCTCGAAGTACATCGGCCATACCTTTGGCTGCCTGTCGCTGACGCTGGAGATGCCGTTCAAGGACAATGCCGACCAGCCCGACCCGGCGGTGGGATGGAATGGCGCGCGCAGCGCCCTGCTGGGCGCTGCGATGCTGCAGGCGGTGCTGGCGCAACTGGGCTGAGGATGTGACCCCAGGCACCTGGCCGCCGTCGGACGGGCCAGGTGCGGGGCCGAAGCGCCTGGGCGGGCCTCAGTGCGGCTTCTTGGTGGTCGACTTGCTGGCGGTGGCCTTGCTGGTCTTGGCGCTGCTGCTCTTGGCCGTCGATTTGCTGCTGCTCGACCTGGACGAGGAGGTCGACTTGGTGGCCTTGCCGGAGCCGGACTTGCTTGCCTTGCTGCCCTTGTGGCCCTTGCTGCTGGTGGCCTGGCGCGTATTGCTGCCGCCGCTGCTGCGCACCGCGGGCGCTGCCGCCGGCTCGCTGATGACGGTGCCGCTGCCATCGAGCAATTCATAGGCCAGCATCATGCCGTCGGCATAGCCGCAGCGCACCTTGACCGGTTCCCACTGGGCTTCGGCGCGGCGCTTGTGCGCGGTCGCGGAAAATGTCACCACCGAGCTGACCGGCACCGCTTGCTTGCCTTGCGAGAAGCGGCCGTCCCATGGCTCGACGGTGGCCTGGCCGGCGCCGAGCGCGCCGGTGGGGATCTTCAATGCGTCGTAGGTGGCCGAGCGCGGCACGACCCAGCTGGCGTGCGCGGCGCAATCGGCCACATCCGCGCTGGCGTTCTCGGTCTGCATCAGTTGCTCGCGCATCTGCGCACGGTACTCGGCCAGGCTCACGCGGCCTTGCGCGGGCAGGGTCACGGTCTTAGTGGGCGGTGCGGGGGTGGCGGGCGGGGTCGGCGCGGGGCGGGTGGATGCGGAGTTGGCAGCGGCTGCCGGGGTGGCGATGCCGGGAGACACCACGGCGTCGCGATCATTGAGCGGGGTATCGGCGCAGCCCACCAGGGCGATCGCACCTGCCACTGCAGCAGCGAACGCACACAGCCGGCTGCTGAGGAGGTCAGAGATTCGTCGGATCACGGGATCGTCTTGCTTTGGAGCGTAAGGGGTTGGCAAAGGTCTGCCATGATAGAGGAAACCCATGCGGCAAAGTTCCGAAATCTCCCCACATAAGGGTTCTACCCGAAGGGAATGCATGCGGGATGTGCAGCAGAGTGCAGCGTAGGGCAGCACAGGGCAGTGTTTTGCCCTGCTGCACGGGCCGCCCGGGGATGACGGCGCGAGGGGTGATACTCGAGTGCGGCACGAGTGAGCCCGGCGCGGGTGCCGGTTGGGCCCGCCACGCAATGCGCGGCGGGCCTCACGGTGTTCAACGCCTTCGAATGCGAAAACGCTGAACCCGCTCAGATCGTCTTGACGAAGGCCTTGAGGTCGTCCAGCAGCGCGTTGAGGTCTGCCTTCAACTTGCCGAAGCCCGCGTTGTGCACCAGGCCGACTTCGTCCATGTACAGCTTGCGGTTGATCTCAAGCTGCAGGCTGTGGCGCTTTTGCGCCGGCTGGCCCACCACGCGCACGATTTCCACGCCCTTGTAGGGGTGGTTGCGCCAGACGTCGTAGCCCATGTCCTTGAGCACGCCTTCCACGCGGTCCGTGAAGCGCGTGTCGCAGGTGGTGCCGTCGCGGTCGCCCACCACGAAGTCCGGATGCTGCAGCCCGGGATGCTCGGTGGCGTACTGCGCCGCCTGGCTGGGCATCGAGTGGCAGTTGATGTGCCAGGCGCTGCCGTGCGTGGCGATGGCCTGGTCGGCCAGCTTTTGCAGTTGCGCATAGTAGGGCAGGTAGTACTGCGCAATGCGCGCCTGCACCTCGGCCACGCTCAGCTTGCGGTCGTAGATGGCCTCGCCGGTATCCAGCACGCGCCACACCAGGCCCTTGCCAAGACGGGTCTTGGAGGTTTCCTGGCGCGGGCCGGGCCAGGGCGCGTCGAGCAGGGCTTCGTCGATTTCCTCGATGCCGCGGTTGGCATCGAGGTAGCTGCGCGGGAAGCCCGCGCACAGCAGCGCAATGCCGCGTGCGGGAGCATCGGCGTACAGCTCGTCGACAAAGGTGTCTTCGGCCTGGCGCAGCAGCGGCAGGGGCAAGCCGGCCGCCGGCCGGAAATCGGCCGGGTAGCTGGTGGCGCTATGCGGCGAATCGAGAAAGAGCGGGCTGCTCTCGCCTTGCGGCAGTTGCAGGAGGTAAGGGCTGAGCCCGGTCTTTCGGTCTGCTTCCGTCATGATGTGCGTCGTTTAATCCAGGGTGATCTTGGCTGCGGCGGCGATGCGCTTGTTCTTCGCCACTTCGGACTTGATCTGCGCGGCGAATTGCGCCGGGGTGTTGCCAACCGGCACCGCGCCCAGCTTTTCCAGCTTAGCCTTTACTTCGGGCAGCGCCAGTACCTTGACGGTGGCGTCGTGCAGCTTGGCTTGCACGTCGGCGGGCAGGTTGGCCGGCGCGATCAGGCCAAACCAGGCGGCGTCGTTGACTTCAGGCAGGCCGAGTTCGGCAAACGTCGGCACATTGGGCAGGGCCGGCACGCGCTTGGGCGAGGCCACGGCCAGGGCGCGCAGCTTGCCGCCTTCGATGAACGGCAGCGAGGACGGCAGGTTGTCGAACAGCACCTGCACCTGGTTGGCCAGCGCATCGTTGAGCGCCGGGCCCACGCCCTTGTACGGCACGTGCAGCAGTTCGGTCTTGCTGCTCATCTTGAACAGTTCGCCCATCATGTGCGAGACGCTGCCGTTGCCGGCCGAGCCGTAGGCCATCTTGTTCGGCTGGGCCTTGGCCAGCGCGATGAAGGCCTTCATGTCGTTGGCCTTCACCGCCGGGTTGATGCTCATCACGTTGGGCACCGAAGCCAGGTTGGTGATGGTGGTGAAGTCCTTGGTGGCGTCGTACGACAGGCGCGGGTACACGGCCGGGTTGATGCCGTGCGTGGACGCGGTAGCGATGCCCAGGGTGTAGCCGTCCGGCGCGGCCTTGGCCAGGTAACCGGTACCGATGCTGCCGCCGGCGCCGCCGCGGTTGTCCACCACCACGGTCTGGCCCAGTTGCTGGCCGAGCTTGTCGGCCACGATGCGCGCCACGATGTCGGTGGTGCCACCTGCCGGGAACGGCACAACCAGCGAGATCGGCTTGGTCGGGTACGTGCCCTGGGCAGCGGCCGACAGCGACAGGCCGGCGGCGGCGGCGCCGGTGGCGGCGGCAAGGAGGCGGAGCATGTTACGGCGTTGCATGGTTCGGTTCCTGAATGGAGGGGGGAGAGAAGGAAAGCGATTAAAGCTGTGAAAGCTGTGAAAGCGGTGAAAGCGCGGAAAAGAAAGGCTTCCCTGATTCTGCTTGTTCGTGCAGGCACACCGCAAACGAAATAAAATCGTGCGATCATTCCGTTTGGTAGTGAAGTAAGGGGTTATCTATGCGACGCTTATGTCCGTCGCTGACTGAATTGCAGGCCTTCGAGGCAGCCGCACGCTACAACAGCTTCACCACCGCGGCGCGGGAGCTTCACGTCACCCAGGGTGCCGTGAGCAAGCAGGTGCGCAGCCTGGAGGCCTTCCTGGGCGTGGAACTGTTCGAGCGCGTGCGACAGCGCCTGATGCTGACCGATGCCGGCCAGCGCTACCTGGACCGCATCCGCCCGAGCCTGACCGAGATCGAGGCTGCCACGGTGGAACTGATCGCCAGGCAGGGCCGCGGCGGTACCCTGCATATTGCCAGCATGCCCACGCTGGGTGCCAAGTGGCTGATCCCGCGCTTGCCGCAATTCTTCGAGAAGCATCCCGACGTCAGCCTTGAATTCGTGCCGCACGCGCAGGGCTACGATTTTTCCCAGCCCGACCTCGATGCTGCCATCCGCTTCGGTGACGGCATGTGGCCTGGCAGCCTTGCCGACTACATGACTGGCCGCGAAGTGCTGCCCGTGTGCCGCCCGGCCCTGCTGGCCGGCGAGCCGGAAGGCATGGCGCGCGTGCCCTCGGCGCTGCTGCGTTTTCCCCTGCTGCATCACACCACCGTACCCGAAGCCTGGCCCGACTGGTTCGCCGAGCTTGGCGTGGCGACACGCAAGGCCTGGAGCGGCGCGCGCTTCGACCAGTTCTCGCTGCTGACGCAGGCGGCGATGTCGGGGCTCGGCATCGCGCTGATCCCGCGCTGCCTGATCGAGGAGGAGCTCGCCACCGGCGTGCTGGTAGTGGCACATCCGGCGCGGGTGCTGAGCAAGAAGGGCTACTACCTCTGCTATCCCGAGCAGAAACAGCATCTGCCGGCGCTGCAGACCTTTCGCCAGTGGGTGATGGAAGGCGTCGACGTGGTGGCGTGAGCCGCGCGCCGCCGCTGTAATCAAAACTTACGCTTTTCCGCGACGGTTTTTTCCGCCCGCCTGCGTTTAAGAGACAGACAGACAAACATGATAAGCCTGCGCGCAAACCGCGCCAGGCTGTGGATTGTGGACTGGAGCTTCTCATGCGCAGATCAATGCCCCTCTCATCTAGCCTTGCCCGCCTGGGCGTTGCCGTGACGGCGGCGTTCGCGCTGGCGCCGGCATTCGCTCAAACCATCGTGATCGCACCCACGGCGCCCCCGCCGATGCGCCAGGAGGTCCTGCCGCCCGCGCGCGGCGGCTATGTGTGGGATCCGGGCCACTGGCAATGGCGCAATGGCGCCTACGTCTGGGTGGGCGGCCATTGGCGCCCGGCCAGGGCGGGCTATCGCTGGGTGCCGGGGCACTGGGTGGCGCGTGGCCCGCAATGGCGCTGGGTCGAAGGGCATTGGGCGCCATGAGCGGCATGGCATTCGTAAAGTGTGATGGCAGTCACCACAGCAAGGGGTAACCGATGAAAAGCCTTCTGATCGCGGCGCTTGTCGCCGTCACGTTGTCTGGCTGTGTGATTGTGCCGGCCCGGCCCGCTTACTATCACTATCGCGCGCCGGTTTTTGTTTACTGACGGGGCAAGCCGCGCCGGCCCCAGCGAAGACGCGGCTTGCGAGAAGGACGAACCGGCAACGCGGAACCACACCCATTGAGCGACACAGATCCGGACGATGCCCTGCTGGCGCGGGTCGGCAGGCATGATGCAGCCGCGGTGCGCGAGATGGTTTCGCGCAAGCTGCCGCGCGTGCTGGCACTGGCTACGCGCATGCTGGGCGACCGCGGCGAAGCGGAAGACGTGGCGCAGGAAGTCTTCGTGCGGTTGTGGAAGCAGGCCGCGCGCTGGCAACCCGGGCGGGCGCGCTTTGACACCTGGCTGCATCGTGTGGCGCTGAACCTTTGCTACGACCGCTTGCGCGGCACGCGCGAGCAGGCCATGGAGCCGGTGCCCGAGCAGGCGGAGCCCGGGGCCGGGCCCGAGCAAGCGCTGGATGCGGTGGCGCAGGGCGCGCGCGTAGGCGCGGCGCTGGCAAAGCTGCCCGCGCGCCAGCGCGAGGCGCTGGTGCTGCAGTATTACCAGGAGTTGCCTAATGGCGAGGCTGCCGCGCTGATGGGCATCAGCATCGAGGCGCTGGAAAGCTTGCTCGCTCGCGCACGCCGCAACCTGCGCGATTTGCTCATGCAAGACGGCCATCATGAGGATTTGCGATGACACCCGAGAGATTTCGCGCACTGACCGAGAGCTATGGTGCCGATCCGGCACGCTGGCCCGAACGGGAGCGAGCCGCGGGCCAGGCCATGGCTGCCGCGCCCGGGCAACTTGGCGCGCTGGCCGAAGCCGCTGCGCTCGACCGCTTGCTGGCCGCGCATCAGGTGGCCGCCCCGGAGATGGCGTTGCAGCGCCGCATTGCGCAGAGCGCGCCCGCGCCGCGCGCGCCGTGGTGGTGGTCCGGGCTAGGGTTGGCCGGCGTCGGCCTGGCCGGCACCTTGGCGGGCGCGTTGGTGGTCTCGGCCGTGCTGGCCACGGTGCCGGCGCCGGCCGCTATCGATCTGCCCTATGCCCCGACCGGCTTTGGTGGCATGGCGCATAACGGGAGCGAGGAATGAACGAGCGTACGCCGAAGCGGCTCAAGGTAGCGCTGGCGGTCTCCGTGCTGGTCAACGTGTTCCTGCTGGGCGCGATTGGCGGTGGCGGCTATCGCTGGTACGCCCTGGAGCGCCAGGCGGCCGCGCAGCCGCGCGGCCTGCGTTTTGCCGCCGACGGGCTGGAGGCCGAGCAGCGCAGGCAATTCCTGCAAGGCTTGCGCGCGGCGCGCCGTGCCGCGGGGGCCGATGTGGACGCCGCGCGCGACGGTCGCCACCAGGTGGAGCAATTGCTGAGGCAGCCGCAGTTCGAGCGCGACGCGCTGGCGGAGGCATTGGCCCGCACGCGCGAGGCCGATGCCGCGGTGCGTGCCCGCCTGGAAAGCAGCGTGGTGGATTTCGCCGCCACGCTGTCGCCCGAGGATAGGCAGACGCTGGCCGATGCACTGGTCCAGCGCGGCCCGCTGCGCACCGGCCAGGCGCGGCCCGCGAAGGCGGCGCAATGATGCGGCGATCGACCACGATGACAGTGGCGATAGCGATAGTGATAGCGACAAAGTGATAGCGATAAAGCCAGCAGGCACTTCCCAGGGGAGCAACGCATGACAAACACCGCCATGACGGCCGCGGCTGTCGCGGTCAACCGGTTCGGGCTGGGCGCGCGCCCGGACGAGCCGCTGCCAGCCGATCCGCGTGGCTGGCTGCTGGGCCAGTTCGAGCACTACGAGGCCAGGCCGGCGGCCTGGAGCGCGCAGCCGGACACGGCCGCGCTGGCCGGCGAGTTCGGCGCCCAGCAGCGCGAGGTGCGCCAGGCGCAGGCCGACGCCAAGACCGCGGCGCGCCAGCAATTGCAGCGCGAGACGCGCGAGGCCTATCGAGATGCCGTCGACGCGCGCGTGACCAGTGCACTGGTCACGCAAGCGCCGTTCGTCGAGCGGCTGGTGCATTTCTGGTCCAACCACTTTGCGGTGTCGGTGGAGAAGCCGGCCGTCGCAGCGCTGGCCGGCGCTTTCGAGGCCGAGGCGATCCGTCCCCATGTGCTCGGACGCTTCGAGGACATGCTGGTCGCGGTGGAGCGCCATCCCGCCATGCAGGTCTTCCTGGACCAGGTCCGCTCGATCGGCCCCGACAGCATGGCCGCGCGGGTGGCTGCGCAGCGCGCACCCGAGCGCCAGCTCGGATTGAACGAAAACCTCGCGCGCGAAATCATGGAACTGCATACGCTTGGCGTGCGCAGTGGCTACCAGCAAGCCGACGTGACCGAGTTCGCACGCGCGCTGACCGGCTGGAGCATCGGCGGCCTGGGCGCGCGCGACGACGGCGAGCCCGGGCGCTTCCAGTTCCGCGCGCGCGTGCATGAGCCTGGCACCCGCACTATCCTCGGCCGCAGCTACCCGCAGCAGGGCGAGGCGCAGGCGCTGGCCGTGCTGCATGATCTTGCGCAGAGCGAGGCCACGGCCAATCACCTGGCCACCAAGCTGGTGCGCCACTTCGTTGCCGATGCGCCGCCGCCCGCGCTGGTGGCGCGCTTGTCGCAGGCGTACCTGCGTAGTGGTGGCGCGCTGCCTGAGATGTACCGCGCGCTGGTGCAGTCGCCCGAGGCCTGGGCCAGCGAGCCGGCAAAATTCAAGACGCCGTGGGAGTGGACCCTTTCCTCCCTGCGCGGGTTGGGTTTGCGCGAGGCGGGCGCACAGCACTTCGCGCCTATGCTGACCCAGCTCGGACAGCCGGTATGGCGGCCGGGCTCGCCAGCGGGCTACGACGACATTGCCGCAAGCTGGGCCGCGCCCGATGCGCTGGTGCGCCGGGTTGAGCTGGCGCAGCGGCTGGCTGCGCGCGTCGGCGACCGGGTCGACGCGCGCGAGCTCGGCCCCAAGCTGCTTGCGGGCACGTTGTCGGCACCAACCGCTGCCGCCATCGCGCGTGCCGAAAGCGCGCAGACCGCACTGGCCTTGCTGCTGGTGTCGCCCGATTTTCAACGGAGGTGATTGCCATGTTTTCCCGCCGAGATTTCCTTCGCGCGACGGGCGGTGCCGCCGCCATGCTTGCGTTGCCGCGCCTCACGCTCGCCAGCGTCGACTCCGATCGCCGTTTCGTCTTCGTCATCCAGCGCGGCGCCGCCGATGGCCTGAACACGGTCATTCCCTACGCCGATCCTGGTTACGCCCGCCTGCGTGGCGCACTGGCCATCGACGCGGCGCAAGCCACCAAGCTCGATGGCACGTTCGCGCTGCATCCCGCGCTCACGGAAACGGCACGGATGTACGCGGCCGGGCAGGCGCTGTTCGTGCAGGCGGTGGCATCGCCATACCGCGAGCGTTCGCACTTCGATGGCCAGAACGTGCTGGAGACCGGCGGCGCCGCGCCTTACCAGGTGAAAGATGGCTGGATGAACCGGCTGCTGAGCCTGCTGCCCAAGCGGCCCGAGAATGCCATCGCCTTCGCGCCCACGGTGCCGGCGGCGCTGCGCGGGCCGGTGGAGGTCGGCTCCTATGCGCCATCGGCACTGCCGTCAGCGCCTGATGACCTGCTCGCGCGCGTCGGGCAGCTCTACGAGATGGACCCGCAATTGCATCCGCTCTGGAACGCAGCCATGCAGGCACGCGGGCTGGCGGGCGACGCCGGTGCGCGCCAGGACCCCGCAAGCCTCGGCCGTCTCGCCGCCGGCTTCCTGGCGCGCGCGGACGGGCCGCGCATTGCCATGATCGAGACCGGCGGCTGGGATACGCACAGCGCGCAAGCGCCACGCCTGGCGGCTCGCCTCAAGGCCCTGGACACCATGCTGGCAGCACTGCGCGACGGGCTGGGCCCGTCATGGGAGCGCACCACCGTGCTGGTGGCCACGGAGTTCGGGCGCACCGCCGCTGCCAACGGCACCGGCGGCACCGATCACGGCACCGGCGCGGCGGCGATATTGCTGGGCGGCGGGGTCAAAGGCGGGCGCGTGCTGGCCGACTGGCCGGGGCTGGCGCAGGGATCGCTTTACCAGGGGCGCGACCTGGCGCCGACCACGGAACTGGATGGGTTGATCGCCGCGGCAGCGGCACAGAGCTTCGGGCTGGATAGCGAGCGCGTGGCGCGCACGCTGTTCGGGCGCGGGCGGGGGGACGGGCGGGGGGACGAGGGTGGGCAGGGGGGAATGCTGGGCGGACTGCTGCGCGCCTGAAACACAGGGGCAGCAGTCCAGACCCGGTGGCGTTACTTGGAGAGCAGACGCATCGCCTGCTCCAGTCCGCCGAGCGTGACCGGATACATGCGCGACTTCATGATCTGGTTGATCACCGTCACCGACTGCCGGTATTGCCACAGGCCTTCGGGCTCGGGGTTGAGCCAGACGAAGCGCGGGAACTGCTCGATCAGGCGGTTGAGCCATACCGCCCCGGCTTCGGGGTTGTTGTACTCCACCGAGCCCCCGGGCTGCAGGATCTCGTATGGGCTCATGGTGGCATCGCCGACAAAGATCACCTTGTAGTCCGGCGTGTACTTGTGGATCAGGTCCCACGTGGCGATCTTCTCCGCATGGCGGCGGCGATTGTTCTTCCACACGTAGTCGTACACGCAGTTATGGAAGTAGTAGTACTCCAGGTGCTTGAACTCGGTCTTGGTGGCCGAGAACAATTCCTCCACGCGCTTGATGTGGTCGTCCATCGAGCCGCCGACGTCCATCAGCATCAGCACCTTGACCTTGTTGTGGCGCTCCGGGCGCAGCTTGATGTCGAGCAGGCCGGCATTGGCGGCGGTGGAGTGGATGGTGTCGTCCAGGTCCAGCTCGGTTTCCGCGCCTTCGCGCGCGAAACGGCGCAGGCGGCGCAGCGCCACCTTGATATTGCGCGTGCCGAGCTCGACCTGGTCGTCGTAGTCCTTGTAGGCGCGGGTTTCCCACACCTTGATGGCGGTGCGGTTGCCCTTGGACGGGCCGCCGATGCGGATGCCTTCCGGGTTATAGCCGCCGTGGCCGAACGGCGAGGTGCCGCCGGTGCCGATCCACTTGTTGCCGCCCTCGTGTTTTTCCTTTTGCTCGTCGAGTAGCTGCTTGAGCCGCTCCATCAGCTTGTCGAGGCCCCCCATGGCTTCGATCTTGGCCTTTTCCTCGGCCGAGAGCTCGCGCTCCAGCGTCTTTTGCAGCCAGTCCAGGGGGATGTCGGATTTCCAGTCGACCAGGCTTTCGATGCCCTTGAAGTAGGCGGCAAAGGTCTGGTCGAACTTGTCGAAGTGCTTCTCGTCCTTGACCAGCGTCATGCGCGACAAGTAGTAGAACTCGTCGATCGACGGCGTGATCACCTCGGCCTTGAGCGCTTCCAGCATGGTCAGGTATTCCTTGACCGAGACGGGCAGCTTGGCGTGGCGCAGCGAGAAGAAAAAATCGATCAGCATGGTGGGCTCGCTTAGAGTTTCCCGCAACGGGTGCGGCGGTTTGCGTGCCGGTTCACGAGGCGCGCCCCGGCAGGTCCAGGCGGTATTGCAGGTGGCGCTTCACCGTCGGCCATTCGCTGGCGATGATGGAGAACACCACGGTATCGCGCAGCGAACCGTCGGGCATGCGCTGGTGGTTGCGCAGCACGCCGTCCTGCTTGGCGCCAAGCCGGGCGATGGCGGTGCGGCTCTGGTGGTTCATCCAGTGCGTGCGGAACTCCACGGCGATGCATGCCAGCTGCTCGAACGCGTGCGTGAGCAGCATCAGCTTGCATTCGGTGTTCACGGCGCTGCGCTGCACGCGCTGCGCATGCCAGGTATGGCCGATCTCCAGGCGCCGGTTGGCACCGTCGATATTGAAGTAACGCGTCGCGCCCACTACCGCGCCCGGCACGCCATCGCGGACCTCGCGGATCACGAACGGCATCGCGCCCTGCTGCTCGCGCATCTGCAGCGCGGTGTCGGTCCATGCGCGCACCTGGTCCGGCGCCGGCACCGAGGTGTACCAGAGCTTCCACAGCTCACCATCGGCGACGGCGGCCTGTACCTCGGCCTCATGCTCCGGGCGCAGCGGCTCCAGCAGGGCGTGCTGGCCGCGCAGGGTGACGGGTTCGATGAAGCGTGCCATGGCGTGGCGCTCAGCGGTTGGCGCGGTTCATGAAGACGAGACGCTCGAACAGGTGCACGTCCTGCTCGTTCTTCAGCAGCGCGCCATGCAGCGGCGGGATCGCGGCCTTCTTGTCCGGGCTCTTGAGCGCTTCGGGCGGGATGTCCTCGGCCATCAGCAGCTTGAGCCAGTCGATCAGTTCCGAGGTGGAGGGCTTCTTCTTCAGGCCCGGCAGGTTGCGCATCTCGTAGAACGACTCGAGCGCCGCGGCTACCAGCTCGCGCTTGATGCCGGGATAGTGCACGTCGACGATGCGCTGCATGGTCTCCGCATCCGGGAACTTGATGTAGTGGAAGAAGCAGCGGCGCAGGAAGGCGTCGGGCAGCTCCTTCTCGTTGTTCGAGGTGATGATCACCAGCGGGCGGTGGCGCGCCTTGACCAGCTCGCGCGTCTCGTACACATAGAACTCCATGCGGTCGATTTCACGCAGCAGGTCGTTCGGGAATTCGATGTCGGCCTTGTCGATCTCGTCGATCAGCAGCACCACCTGCTGGTCGGCCTCGAAGGCCTGCCAAAGCACGCCCTTGATGATGTAGTTGCGGATGTCGTGGACGCGGTCGTCGCCGAGTTGCGAATCGCGCAGGCGCGACACTGCGTCGTATTCATACAGCCCCTGCTGCGCTTTGGTGGTGGACTTGATGTGCCACTGCAGCAGCGGCATGCCGAGCGCCGCGGCCACCTCCTCGGCCAGCATGGTCTTGCCGGTGCCGGGCTCGCCCTTGATCAGGAGCGGGCGCTGCAGGGCGCGGGCGGCATTCACGGCCAGCTTGAGGTCATCGGTGGCGACGTATTGCTGCGTGCCTTCGAAACGGTTTTGCTGGTTCTGGCTGGCGTTGGTGGTGTTGGACATGGGGCAACCTGAAGGGGTTTGTGCGTGTCGGAATTGGCCAGTATAAAAGAGCTTTTCGGTTCGCGTGTGGCTCGCCGTGCCATGCTGGACTGCCACGTGCAGCGTGCTGTACAATGCGGCGGTTTGACGCGCCCCCCACGTCCAAGACTCCACCCCCCTCGCTTTGTCCGCCTTGTCACTCCCGCGGCCCTTGCCGGGAGGCGGCGATGACAAGAGATGGTTACAGAATGAGGCGGAGACAACGCCGAGATGCACCGGCAGCGCTTACCACGGCGCGCGGGTATCCGGCATGCTGGCAGCACCGCATCTACCCGCGGGCAGATACGGTCCGGCCGGACGCATTCTGAAGCCATTTCCGACCGGTTGGGCAGGTCACGCAGGGTTTAACACTTCCAATCAGCTACGACAATGAAAAAGCTCCTCACGATGGTGGTGCTGGGTGCGGCCGCAACCGCTGCGCAAGCCCAGGAAGTCAAGGGCAATGTGGACGCCGCCAAAAACAAGGTCGCGATGTGTATTGGTTGCCATGGGATTCCCGGCTATCGCGCCTCCTTCCCCGAGGTGTACCAGGTGCCCCTGCTCGGCGGCCAGAACGCCAAGTACATCGAGAATGCGCTCAAGGAATACCAGAAGGGCGACCGCAAGCACCCGACCATGCGTGGCATTGCCGCGACCCTGACCGACCAGGACATCGCCGACGTGGCTGCCTACTACGCGCAGCAGTCTTCCAGCACGCAAAACAACACCCAGAAGTAAGAGGACCCACCCATGAATACGCTTAAGACGCTTTCGCTCGCGATCGGCGCACTCGTGCTGGGCGCCTCGGCCATCACTGCCTCGGCCGCCGACCTCGCGCGCGGCAAGGCGCTGGTGGAGAAGGGCAACTGCGCGGCCTGCCACGGCGCCGGCATGAATGCCCCGATCACCCCGGATTACCCGAAGCTGGCCGGCCAGCACGCCGACTACCTGTACCACGCGCTGGCCGCCTACCAGATCACCACCAACCCGCAGGTGGGCCGCTCCAACGCCATCATGGCTGGCCAGGTCAACGCCAACCCCGGCGTGACGGGCAAGGATGGCAAGCCGCGTCCCTTCACCCGGGATGAACTCAAGGATATCGCCGCCTACATCGAATCGTTGCCGGGCGGCCTGGTCCTGAAGAAGTAAGCCAGACGGCGCCGGCCCAGGCCGCGCGCGCTTCCGGAACAAGAAAAAGCCGCTGGTCCCAGCGGCTTTTTCTTTGCCCGCGCGCCCGGTGCGCAAGCGCCCCGGGCCGCGTCAGGCGGCTCAGTTGCCGGTGCCCTTGGCCAGGCGGCGTGCCTTGACGGCGCTGGCCAGGGTTTCGAGCACCTTTACCGAATCGTCCCATCCGATGCAGGCATCGGTGACCGACTGGCCGTAGGTGAGGTCTTCCACTGGCGTGCCCTGGACGTGGTCCTGGCGGCCGCCCACCAGGTGGGATTCCACCATCACGCCGACGATGCGTTCGTCGCCCGCGGCCATCTGCCGGCCGATGTCCTCGCAGACCGGGATCTGGTTCTCGTGCTTCTTGCTGCTGTTGGCGTGCGAGGCATCGATCATCAGGCGCGCGGCCAGGCCTGCCTTGGAGATTGCTTCGCAGGCTTCCTGCACGCTGGCGGCATCGTAGTTGGGGGTCTTGCCGCCGCGCAGGATGATGTGGCAATCCTCATTGCCCGAGGTCGACACGATGGCGGAGTGCCCGCCCTTGGTCACCGACAGGAAATGGTGGGGCTGCGAGGCGGCCTTGATCGCATCGACCGCGATCTTGACGTTGCCATCGGTGCCGTTCTTGAATCCGACCGGGCACGACAGTCCGGAGGCGAGCTCCCGGTGCACCTGGCTTTCGGTGGTGCGCGCGCCGATGGCGCCCCAGCTGACCAGGTCGGCGATGTATTGCGGGCTGATCATGTCGAGGTATTCAGTACCGGTCGGCACGCCCAGCTCGCTGATGTTCAGCAGCAGTTCGCGCGCGGTGCGCAAGCCATCGTTGATCTTGAAGCTGCCGTCCATGTGCGGGTCGTTGATCAGCCCCTTCCAGCCCACGGTGGTGCGCGGCTTTTCGAAATACACCCGCATCACGACCTCCAGTTCCCCGGCGAACCGGTCGCGCTGGACCTTGAGCAGCTTGGCGTACTCGAGCGCGGCGCGGGTGTCGTGGATGGAGCAGGGGCCGATGATCACGATCAGGCGGTCATCCATGCCGTGCAGGATCCGGTGCATGGCCTGGCGCGCGCCGTAGATCACGTCGGACGCCTTTTCGGAGCAGCCGAACTCGCGGATCAGGTGCGCCGGGGGCAACAATTCCTTGAGTTCGCGAATACGCAGGTCGTCGGTGTTCTTCAGCATGATGGCTCCGGATTTTGTAGGGTCGTGTGTTTGGGGTGTCTGGGCTAGAGCTGGGTGCGGGCCGGTATAAAAAAAGCCGCCAGGTTCGCTGGCGGCTTTTTTTGAATTCTGGAGGCACTTACGATCGTCCCTCTCCATCCGCCAGCGGTGCGAGATCGCTAAAAAAGTAAAAATAAAACTTAGCGGACATGGATGGGATGCGGCTCAAATGGCGTTGGTTATTTGCGGCAACGCGTCACGAGATGGCAGAAAATTGCGCCGACCCTGCCAGTTTTTCCGGCGAAGACCGTTGACCATCGGGTAACGAAGCATCTTTATAGCGCGTTTTAAGGGGCTTGGCAAGCGTCCGGCATTGACCCAGCCACAATTTCCGTCCGTCCGATGGCGGGTCCCGGATCCAGTTCCAGCCCACGCATCACGGCGGCGGTGCGGTTCTCCACGCCCAGCTTCACATACACATGCTGAAGGTGTTTTTGCACCGTGCGGGCGCTGATGCCAAGCATGCCGGCGATTTCACGGTCCGTCTTGCCGTGCGCCAGCCAGCGTAGCACCTGCTGCTCGCGCGCGGTCAGCCTGGCGAGCATGGAGAGCGCCTGGTCATCCTGGCAGCGGCTGGATGTGAGCATTGCGGCGGCTTTGGGCTGCGCGCCGGTACGCAATGCTGCGTATTGGCGCCTTCCCGTGCGTGAACCAACATGAATGAGGCCAGTATAGGCGTCGCCAGCGCGCACCGCAGTGCGGCGGCGGCGCCTGCACCGGTTTGCCCGGGGGAAGACAGGCGAACGCGGCGTGCCAGGCAGCTCAGGCGCGCGGGGCTAAGGGGGAGGGAACATCATGGCGATCGATGAGGGGAGGCTAAACGCCTTCATGGGGCAGTTCGTCCAGGATCTGGGCGCGGTGATGCATGCCGCCACCATCGTGGTCGGCGATACGCTTGGCTTGTACAAAGCCTTGGCCGAGAAACCAATGACAGTGCAGGTGCTGGCCGAGAAAACCCATACCGATGCGCGCTATCTGCTCGAGTGGCTGTCCGCGCAGGCGGCCAGCGGTTATGTCGCGTACGACCCGGCCACCGATCTGTTCAGCCTGACCGAGGAGCAGGCCTTCGCGCTGGCCCAGGAGGGCAGCCCCGCCTTTATTCCCGGCGCCTTCCAGATCGCCGTCGCGCAGTTCAAGGCGATTCCCAAGATCGTGGACGCCTTTCGCAACGGGCGCGGGCTGGGCTGGCATGAACATGATCCGTCACTGTTTCACGGCACCGAGCGGTTTTTCCGTCCGGGTTATGCGGCGCACCTGACCGCGGAATGGATTCCCGCGCTGGACGGTGTGCAGGCCAAGCTGCAGGCTGGCGCTCGCGTGGCCGACGTGGGCTGCGGGCATGGCGCTTCCACCATCATCATGGCGCAGGCGTATCCGGCATCGGAGTTCTACGGCTTTGACTACCACGAGCCGTCGATCCGCTTCGCGACCGAGGCGGCGGTGCGCGCCGGCGTGCAGGACCGCGCGCATTTCGAGGTGGCAAAAGCCAAGGAGTATGGCGGCAAGGATTACGACCTGGTGGCCGTGTTCGACTGCCTGCACGATATGGGCGATCCGGTTGGCGCCGCAGCGCATGTGCGCGAGACCTTGCGTCCGGACGGCACCTGGATGATCGTCGAGCCTTTCGCCAACGACCGGCTCGAAGACAACCTGAACCCGGTCGGGCGGGTGTTCTACTCGGCCTCGACCTTCATCTGCACGCCAGCGTCGCGCTCGCAGGAGGTGGGGCTGTGCCTGGGCGCCCAGTCGGGCGAGGCACGCATGCGCTCGGTGGTGCAGCAGGGCGGTTTTTCGCGTTTTCGCCGGGCGGCGCAAACGCCGTTCAACCTGATCTACGAGGCGCGGCCCTGAACGGCAAGGGACCGCGCCCGACCTGCCTGACCTGCGGGACGGCAATCAGGCCGTGCCGCCCACCGTCATGTTCTCGATGCGCAGGGTCGGCTGGCCCACGCCCACCGGCACGCTCTGGCCTTCCTTGCCGCACACGCCCACGCCCGAGTCCAGGCGCATGTCGTTGCCGATCATGGTGACGTCCTTGAGCGATTCCGGGCCATTGCCGACCAGCGTGGCGCCCTTGACCGGGGCAGTGATCTTGCCGTCCTCGATCAGGTAGGCCTCGCTGGCGGAGAACACGAACTTGCCGTTGGTGATGTCGACCTGGCCGCCGCCGAAGTTGACCGCGTAGAGGCCGCGCTTGACGCTCGCGATGATCTCCTGCGGGTCGCGGTTGCCGTTGAGCATGTAAGTGTTGGTCATGCGCGGCATCGGCAGCGCGGCGTAGCTCTCGCGGCGCGCGTTGCCGGTTACCGGCATCTTCATCAGGCGCGCGTTGAGCGTGTCCTGGATATAGCCCTTGAGGATGCCGTCCTCGATCAGCGTGGTGCACTGGGTCGGGTTGCCCTCGTCGTCGAGGTTGAGCGAGCCGCGGCGGTTGGCCAGCGTGCCGTCGTCCACCACCGTCACGCCCTTGGCCGCCACGCGCTCGCCCATGCGCCCGGCGAAGGCCGACGAGCCCTTGCGGTTGAAGTCGCCTTCCAGGCCATGGCCGATGGCCTCGTGCAGCAGCACGCCGGGCCAGCCCGGGCCGAGCACGACGGTCATCGCACCGGCCGGCGCCGGACGCGCCTCGAGGTTGACGAGCGCCGAGGCCACGGCCTCGTCCACGTACTGGCGCAGCAGCTCATCGGTGAAATAGCCGTAGGCATAGCGCCCGCCGCCGCCGGAGGAGCCGATCTCGCGGCGCCCGTTCTGCTCGGCGATCACCGTGACGGAGACCCGCACCAGCGGGCGCACGTCGGCGGCGATGACGCCGTCGCTGCGCGCCACCAGCACCACATCGTATTCGCCGGCCAGGCCTGCCATCACCTGCACCACGCGCGGGTCCTTGGCGCGGGCCATGCGTTCCACGCGTTCGAGCAGCGCCACCTTTTCGGCGGCGTCCATGGAGTCCAGCGGGTCATTGGGCGAGTACAGGTTGCGCCCGCCCTGGGAGGCCATCTTGCTCGCCACCTTGACGCGGCCGCTGCCGGCGCGGCCGATGGTGCGGGTTGCGGCGCCGGCCTTGAACAAGGCGTCCAGGCTGATGTCGTCGGAGTAGGCAAAGGCGGTCTTGTCGCCGGACACGGCGCGCACGCCAACGCCCTGGTCGATGCTGAAGCTGCCCGACTTGACGATGCCTTCTTCCAGGCTCCACGCCTCGTTGCGGGTGTACTGGAAGTAGAGATCGGCGTAATTGACCTTATGCGTGAAGATGTCGGCCAGCACGCGCTGCAGGTTGGTTTCGTCCAGGCCGTAGGGCGCCAGCAGCAATTGCTGGGCGGTGGCGAGGTTGCGGATTCCGAGGTCGCCGGCGTTCATGGTTGTCCTTTATCGTCGTGCCGCGGTGGCGAAATGACGCCGCCGCGTAAAAATCTGGGATGCTGGCGATTCCGGGGAATCCGGGAATCGGCCAGGTCATGGCTTGTACATGCTACAGCACCCGATGGCGCAGCGCAGGCAGGTTCTGACGCACCTCGTCCAGGCGCGCGGGGTCGATCAGCCCGCTCACCACGCCTTCGCCTTCCGGCAGCACCGCCATCACTTCGCCCCAGGGGTCGATCAGCATCGAGTGGCCCCAGGTGCGCCGTCCGTTCTCGTGCTTGCCGCCCTGTGCGGCGGCCAGCACATAGCACTGGTTTTCGATGGCGCGGGCGCGCAGCAGGATCTCCCAGTGCGCCTGGCCGGTGGTGTAGGTGAAGGCGGCCGGCATCAAAATCAAGCTGGTGCCGCCGCCTGCCGCGAGCTGTCGGTAGAGCTCCGGAAAGCGCAGGTCGTAGCAGACCGACATGGCGACCCGCCCACAGGGCGCCTCGAAGCTGACCGGAGCCTGGCCGGCCAGGATGGTACGCGATTCGTCGTAGCTTTCGCTGCCGCGGGTGAAGCCGAACAGGTGGATCTTGTCGTAGCGCGCCACCCGTTCGCCGCGCGGGTCGTAGACGAGCGACGTGTTGTAGACGCGGGCCTCGTCCTCGCACCACAGGGGCAGGGTGCCGCCGACCAGCCAGATCCGGTGGCGCCGCGCGGCATCGGCCAGGAATGACTGGATCGGCCCGTCGCCGTCGCGCTCGCGGATGGCGACCTTGTCGCCTTCGCGCAGGCCCATCAAGCAGAAGTACTCAGGCAGCAGCACCAGCTCGGCGCCGCCCTTGGCGGCCTGCGCGATCAGCGCGTCGGCGCGGGCCAGGTTGGCCTCGGGCGAAACCCCGCTGACGGTCTGGATGGCAGCGACGCGAAAAGGGGTCGCGCCGTGGGCCGCGCTGGGTGCTGATGCGGAGGCGTTTGCGGTCATGAAGCGGTTTCCTTGGCTTGCGGCGGCTGCGCGGCGGGGCTCGGGCGGCAGGGCCAGTCGCTACGGTTATGGCGCCGGGTAGACACGATTGAACAAACCCTGCACGGGCGGCGAATCGGTCTTATTCTCCCCCACTTTGATGATCTGCGGGTTCGCCCAGCCACCGCTGATATGGTAGCGGCGGCTGAAGGCCTTGGAGAATTCGTCAGCGAACAGCAACTGCGCCGCCAGTGTGCCGATGCCGAGCGCGGGATTGATGAACGCCGCCGCTACCGAGGCGGAGGTGGCGTTGATGCGCGGCACGACCGTCACGTCCAGGTCCTGCGTTTCGCGCGGGATGTTCGCGCTGCCGGTCATCGAGGCGCGCAGTTGCCCGCCCTTGAGCGCGAAGTCCTTGGTGCTGGCCACGCCGTTCTCGATCGTGCCGATGCCGGTGATCTCGTCAAACACCATGCCCTGGCCCGCCACGCCGCGGAAGTCGAAGGTGGCCAGCCGCATCAGGCCTTGCAGGCTAAGCACGCCCAGCAGCTTGGCCGCGCCCGGGTCCACGCTGAGGATCTGGCCGTTCTCCAGCTGCAGCTTCATCCGGCCCGACAAGGTCGGGTAGTCGATCGCCAGCGGCGAGCCGCGCCATCCGACCCGGCCTTCGAAGGTGCCGTGCCCATCAGCCAGCATGTGGGGCAGGCCCATGCGTTCGAGCACCTGGCCGCCGTTGCGCACGTCGAGCTTGAAGTCGAGCAGCGTGCGGCGCTCGGCGGCAGCGCCCTCGCGCACCCGGCGCGGCAAGCGCCAGCTGCCGCTGCCGGTAAAGGTGGCGCCCGGTTGCTCGATGACCAGCCGGTCCAGCGTCCATACGGGCTCGCCGCCGTCTTCGCTGGAGCGCGCCTTGACCTCCAGCTTGCCGAAGTCGCGGCCGTGCAGTTCGAACCGATCGGCGACCAGGTCCAGCGCTGGCAGGTCGCTGGTGCTGCCGTCGAGCGGATCACCGGCGCTGGCGGCGTCGCCGGTGTCGGGAATGCTCAGGTGCGACAGGCGCAGCGTGAGCGCGCCTGCGGGGGTGGCTGCATCGCTGCGCCAGCGCAGGTTCCCCGCCACCTGGCGGGACTCGATCTGCATGCCCCAGCCAGCGCTCTCGCGCGTGGCCTCGAGCACGGCATCGTCAAACTCGCGGCCAAAGGCGTGCAGTGTGCGCGTGCGCAAGGAAATGCGTTCAGGCAGATAGGCGGACACCGGTGCGGCATTGCCTGCGCTGGCCTTGCCGGACTCCGCCAGCAGGGCGCGCCACGCGTCCAGGTCGAAGCGGCTGGCCGTGAGCGCCGCGGTGACGCCGCTGGCGGGCTGCGGCGCCGGCTGCTCGATGCCGATCCCGCCGGCTTGCACTTCCACGGCGTCGCCATTTCGGCGCAGCAGGTAGCGTGCATTGAGCACGTTGCCATACTGCACCAGCATCTCCTCGATGCCGGCGCGGGCGGCTGCCGGGCGCAGCTCAAAGCGCATTGGCACGGGCTGCGCCGCGCTCTTGGCCATGGGGGCAGGCAGGTTCACCGCCAGCCCGGCCAGCTCCGATGCGACCGTGATCTGGGGCTGGTGATCGCGCACGCCGATCACGGCGCTGTAGGCGGTGCTGCCTTCCAGCTTCTGTACCAGCGCGGCCGCGGGCGAGGCGCCAAACGCCTCGCGGATGCCCTGGGCGGTGAGGCTGCCACCGGCATTGACCCGGATCGTGCCGTCGGGCTGGCTGCCCCCGCCGGCGCGAATCTCGCCGCCCAGGAAGCGGGCGCGCAGGTCGTTGAGCTGGAAGCCGTGCTCGTTGAAGGCGACCACGCCGGTGGTGCCGGCCAGTACCGGCAATTGCGGGATCAGCACCACCTCGTTGCCGGGCAGCCGGAACTGGCCGTCGACCTTGGTCGCGTGCGCCTCGGTCAGCGGCAGGTCAAGCTTGAGCCGAAGCTCGCCGTTGCCCTGGGCGCGCATATCCGTCAGCACCTGGCCGGTCCAGTCGCGCACCGGGCTGGCGGCGACGAAGCGCAGGAAGCCTGCCATCGACCCGCTGGCGCTGCCGTCCAGCACCAGGCGGCCATGCTCGCCGAGGTCTGCGATGCGGCCATTGACGTCCTGCAGCGTGACGCCGGTGGCGCCTTGCACGCCGGCGCGCTGCGCGACGAACGACAGGCCGCCGCGCTCGAACAGCAAGTGGCCGCTGATGTCGGTGAAGTTCGGCCAGGCCTTGCCGCCATTGCTGGCGCTGGCGACGCTGCCCGCCGGCGCGCTCACATGGGGCGCGATCTGGTAGCTGACATGCTGGATCGGCACCTCGACCCGGAAGTCGCCGGCACCCTCGAACGGACTGTGGAAGGGGAAGTGCTCCAGGTCGCCCTTGACCAGGAACTTGACGTCGCTGGCTTCGCCGCCGACCAGGGCGCCAGCCAGGTACTGGCGCGTGGAGGCGGGTATGCCCATGGGCAGGTAGCGCGGCACACGGCTGACCTGGGCGCGGGTCAGCTCGCCGGTCAGGTCGGCAATGCCGCCGTGCCCGTCGCCACCGGCGTGCCATGTGCCGCGTACGCTGCCGGCGGTATCCGCGTTGGCGAACTGCACGCCGTCGGTGCGCACCGCCAGCTTGCCATTGTCATTGGTCCAGCGCACCTCGCCGTTGATCTGGTCGAACGACAGGCGCGGATCCTCGAACATGCCCGGCAGCATCAGCGCGGCATTGTTGCCTTCAAAACGGGCGCTGCCCTGGCGCTCGTCGAAACTGAAGCTGCCGGAGATCCGCGAAAAGCCCGGCACGCCCAGGTGGGGCTTGCCATTCGCGCCGACGGGCGGGTTGGCGGGCTGGCCAAGCACCGAGACGCTGCGCAGCGTGCCCTGCACGTTGAAGTGGCGCTGGCCATCGCGGCGGCTCAGCATGCCCTGGCGATCCCGGGTCCAGTTCACGTCCAGGTTGTCGACATGGCCGGAGGGCTGGAGCGCGCGCAGCTGGCGCGACAAAGCGGTGTCGAGCGGCAGCGAGGTGGCCAGCGCGCGCACGGTGTTCAGGTCGAAGGTGGGTGCCTTGAGCGTGAACTTGCGCAACGCGCCCTTGTTGTCGGTGGCCCAGCCGACCACTACCTTGCGCATGCCTTCGCGCCAGGCGCCTTCGCCGCTGGCCAGGCCGGCGGCCGCGCTGGCGGCGCCGGGGGAGGCCGCTGCCGCGGAAGCCGCCTGCGCTTGCTGTGCCTGTGGCACGGCCGGCCCTTCCGCCGGCTCGGGCTGCCACAGCAGGGTGTCGATGGTGAGGATGTGGTCGCGGTCGCGCCCCGCGCGGTGCAGGACAAAGGCCTGGGCACTGGCGAGCTTGAGCGCTTCGGGCGCGCCGGAGAGCTTCAGGTCCACGCTGCTGGCGCGCAGCCGGGCTTGGCTGCGGGTGATCTGGCCGCCGCGAAACTCGATGGTGCCGTCGGTGCTGAAGGTGCCGCGCGTGACCCGGTCGAAGATCGCGAGATAGCGCTGCAGCACCGGGAGCTCCAGCCGGCCAAGGTCCCAGCTGGCTTGCCCGTACCAGTTGTGCCAGTCGCCGGTGCGGTGCAGGTATTCATGGCGGAAGTCCGCCTGCACCACCAGCGGGCGTGGCGCAAGCGTGGCCGATTGCGCTTCGAGCTTGAACGTGTGGCGCGAGCCGTGGCGCTGCACGCTGAGCTGGATATCGCCCACGTCCAGTTGCGGCAGTTTGTTCTTGTCGTCGAGCCAGCGCAGCTTGCCGTCGGTCAGCTCGACCTTGCCCTGGGCCAGCAGCCAGTCGAACAGCCGGTTGTCCTGCGGCTGGGCACCGGTGGTATCCACGGCCATGCCGGCCACCTTGAGCTTGCCGTCGGCGGAGCGGCGGATCAGCAGGTCGGTCCGGCTGGCGGAGATCCGCTGGAACAGCACGTCCATGCTGAACAGGGAGCGCCATGACAGCTTGCCGTCAAGCTCGCCCGCCGCCAGCAGCACGCGCTGCTCGGCGTCGACGGCCTTGACGTCGCGGGCATGGAAAGCGGGGTGCCAGCCATCCCAGTAGGTATCCAGCTGGCCGATGCTCAAATGGGCCGCGAGCGCCACCGAGCCGCGCTGCTCGAGCCAGGTGCGCGCGGCGGAGGCCTGCGGCCAGAGGACGAAGCGGATCAGGAGCCCGGCGAGCAGCGCCAGCAGCACCAGCGCCAGTGCCAGGCGCACCAGCACGCGTCCCAGGCCGCGCCAGATGGGATGGCGCAAGCCTGCGAGCAGGGCGCGGCCGCAAGCACGCGCAAACGCAAGTGCGCGCAGGTTGCCTTGCTGCGTTGGGGGTGATGAGCCTGCACCGGCGGCCCCTTCGCGTGCCGGCGTGCCGCCGGCGGTGGCGGCGGAGGAGTCGGCAGGTGGGGTGGCGCGGCTGGACATGCGCAGATTATCCGACAATACTAGGCGCTCTCCAATTCGGTGCCTGACCGGCCGTGCATAACGCGCGCGCCGGCCCAGGGCCGGCTCACGCGCTACCAAGTAACAGGAATGACTTCCACTGATCCGACGAGTTCCGCAGCCGCGCCCGATACTGCTGCAACCGATGGCGCTGCCGGCGAACATGCGCCCGGCAACACTTCCAGCGCTGCCAGGCAGGCTGTTGCCGACATGGCCACCGGCCCGTTCTCGGTGGTGGCCGCCGTTGAACTCGTGCCGGTCGATTGCGCCGGCATGGCATTGTACTCGCCCGCCTATTCCCATTACACCCGCCGCATGGTGCAGGCCCGTCCCGAGCTGGCCGAAATCGTCGCGCTCGCGCGCGACCAGCCCCTCACGCGCGCCTGGATGGAGGCACGGCTCAAGGTCCTGCATGAGCCGTCCGCCGATGTGGACGACGCCATCAAGCGCGCGCTGCGCCGCTTGCGCGCGGAAGTGATGTGCGTGGTGATCGAGCGCGATCTGCGCGGGCAGTCGACGCTGGGCGAAGTCACCGGCGCGATGACGGATCTGGCCGAACTCGGCATCCAGTACGGCCTGGCCATGCTGGAAGCGGACCTCGCCCCGACCTACGGCCGTCCGGTCGGGCAGAGCAGTGGGGAAGTCCAGGAGCTGGTGGTGGTCGGCATGGGCAAGCTGGGTGGCCGCGAGCTCAATGTGTCGTCCGATATCGACCTGATCTTCCTGTACGACGAAGACGGCGACACGCGTGGCGGGCAACGCAGCCTGTCCAATCACGAATACTTCATCCGCCTGGGACGGCGCCTGATCAACCTGCTGGCCGACGTGACCGGAGACGGCTACGTGTTCCGCGTCGACATGCGCCTGCGCCCCAACGGCGACGCCGGGCCGCTGGCCTGCAGCTTCGGCATGCTGGAGCAATACCTGATGGTGCAGGGGCGCGAGTGGGAGCGCTACGCCTGGATCAAGGGTAGGGTGGTGTCGGCGCTGGATACCCCGCATGCGCAGCGTACCGCCGCGCAGCTGGCCAGCCTGACCACGCCCTTCGTCTTCCGCCGCTATCTCGACTACGGCGTGATTGCGGCGATCCGCTCGCTGCATGCGCAGATCCGCGCCGAGGCGGCCAAGCGCAGCGGCGGGCTGGCGGCGCCAGGCGGCGGCCAGCGCGTCAACCAGCGTGCCTTCAATATCAAGCTCGGCCGCGGCGGCATCCGCGAGATCGAGTTCATGGCCCAGGTCTTCCAGCTGATCCGCGGCGGCCAGGACCCGGCGCTGCGCATCCGGCCCACGCTGGAGGTGTTGACGGTGGCGGTCGAGCATGGGCTGTTGCCTGCGGGCCAGGCCGAGCAACTGGCGCACGCCTACCGCTTCCTGCGCCAGCTAGAGCACCGCCTGCAGTATCGCGACGATGCCCAGACGCACCACCTGCCAACCTCGGAAGAGGAGCAGCTGGCGGTGGCGAAGATGATGGGCTGCGCCGACTGGCCGGCCCTGCTCGAGCGGCTGGCATCGCTGCAGGATCCGGTGGCGCAACAGTTCGAGGCCACCTTCTCGGACCCCGATGAAGCGCACGCGCCGTGCGAGGCGTTGTGGCCGGCGCTGGTCCAGGAAGAACAGGATGAACCGCCGTGCGAACGCCTTGCCTCAGCCGGCTTCAGCGATTGCACCGGGCTGCTCGACCGCCTGCGCGCCATCGGCGGCTCGCTGCGTTACCGCGCGCTGTCCGAGCCCAGCCGGGTGCGCTTTGACCTGCTGGTCAACCGCGCGCTTGACCTGGCCTCGCGCCAGGAAGATGCCGACCGCACCATCGCCCGCTTTGTCGATTTCCTGGATGCCATCAGCCGCCGCGCGTCCTACCTGTCGCTGCTTTCGGAGTACCCGCAGGCGATGGCGCGCGTGGCCGACACGCTGCACGCATCAAGCTGGGCCGCCGCCTACCTGACCCGCCACCCGCAACTGCTCGACGAACTGCTCGACAGCGACGCCCTGGCGGGCGCGCCCGACTGGGCTGGCTTTCGCACCCGCCTGGCCGCGCGCCTGGACGCAGCCGAAGGGCAGATCGAAGCGCAGATGGACATCCTGCGCCGGGAGCACCACGCCGAGACCTTCCGCATCCTGTTGCAGGATCTGCAAGGCATGCTGACCGTGGAGCAGATCGCCGACCGGCTGTCGGACCTGGCCGATGCCATGCTCGAGGTGACCCTGCAGGCCGTCTGGCGCCAGCTGGCGACCCGCCATGCCGAGCAGCCGCGTTTCGCCGTGATTGCCTACGGCAAGCTGGGCGGCAAGGAGCTGGGCTATGCCTCCGACCTCGACATCATCTTCCTCTACGAGGACGAGCACGAGCGCGCCCCGGATGTCTATGCCGCCTACGCGCGCCGCCTGATCACCTGGCTGACCAGCCATACTGCCGCCGGCACGCTGTTCGATGTCGACACGCGCCTGCGCCCCAACGGCGAGGCCGGGCTGCTGGTGACCAGCTTCGAGGGCTTTCGCCGCTACCAGCAGCGCGAGGGCGACAACACCGCGTGGGTGTGGGAGCACCAGGCCCTTACCCGTGCGCGTTTTTGCGCGGGCGACCCCGGGATCGGCGCGCATTTCGAGAGCCTGCGCGACGAGATCCTGCGCCAGCCGCGCGACGCCGCCACGCTGCGCGGCGAGATCGTCGCCATGCGCCACAAGGTGGCCGATGGCCATCCCAACCCAAGCGGATTGTTCGACCTCAAGCATGATCGCGGCGGCATGGTCGACATCGAGTTCACGGTGCAATACCTCGTGCTGCTGCACAGCCACGAGCATCCCGCGCTCACGCGCAATGCCGGCAATATCGCGCTGCTGCGCACGGCAGGTGAAATCGGCCTGATCGATGCCACGCTGGCGCGCGAAGTGGGCGACGCCTATCGCCTGTTCCGTGCTCGCCAGCACCAGTTGCGCCTGGACGGGCAGGTTCACGCACGGGTTGCGCCGACCGTGGTGGCGCAGCAGGCGGAACACGTGCGCACCCTCTGGCAAGCGGTGTTCGGCGAGCCGGTTGCCGCCGGCGGCAAATGAACGTGCAGGCGGCTGGCGCGGCGCGCCGGCCGGGATGGCCCGGCATGCTGGCCGTACTGGCGCTCACGGCCGCCCTGGGTGCCGCTTTTACCTTTATTCCGTGGCTGCATGCGCACGGGCTCTATCTGCGCGATGCGGTCATGGGCCATGGCGTGGCGGGCCAGTGGTGGCGCCTGCTGACGGCAATGTGGGTCCACCTTGGCTGGCGGCACTGGCTGGCGGACCTGCTGGCCGCCGCCGGCCTGTTCCTGCTGATTGGCCGCGAGGCGCGCGCCGGCGCGATGCTGGCGGTCCTGTTCGCCTGCGGTGTAGCCGTGCAACTGGCGTTGTGCCGGGTGCCGTCGGTGGGCTGGTACGGCGGATTGTCCGGCGCGTTGCACGGGTTGGCCCTGTGGGGCGGGCTGCGGCTGCTCTATGGCAGCGGTGTGTCGCGCGTGCTCGGCGTGGCGCTCTGCCTTGGCGTGTTGGTCAAGACCTGGCTTGAGCAGTCGTGGCTCGCGCCCGTGGTGTTCGACGCGCAGTGGGGGTTCGGGGTCGTGCGCATCTCGCACGCGGCCGGCGCGCTGGCCGGCCTGGGGCTATGGCTGGTGCAGGAGTGGTGGCAGCGCCGCCACGGCCAGCCACCCGCATAAGCGTGCTGCTAGGGGAGGGGCCGGCCCAGGCCGGCCGCTGCCCCTCGGTCGCCGCGAATTCAGCGCGGTTTCAGCGCTACCGCGCCGGGCTCCGGCGGCGTCCGACCCAGTTCAACAGCAAGCCAAGCGCGCCCAGCCCGAGCGCGAGCGGCCACGAAATCGCGCCGCCGCCGCCGCCGCCCGAGGAGGTGGGTGGCGCGGCGGGCGCCGGCTGGACCACCTGCGTGCCGGCCGCTACGGCAGCATTGGCGTCGAGCAGGCCCGCGCCACAGATGCCGGCATTGGCGGGGGCCGTGCAATACGTGCCAGCCGGATGCGGCCGTGCCGAACTCTTCAAGGTGGCAAGCACCTGGGCGGGCGTGAGCGCCGGGTTGGCGGCGAGCATCAAGGACACCACGCCCGATACCAGCGGCGCGGCAAAGCTGGTGCCTTGCGAATTGATGACGTTGTAATTGCCAAGCGAGGTGGTGCCGTCATTCGACAGGGTCCGGATGAACGACTCCGCCACCGAGCATTTGCCGCCCGACACCTTGGAGTTGCCGCAGCCGCCGCCCGGTGCGCTCAGCGTAACCTGCGGTCCCACATTGGCATAGCTGGCGTTCTCGCCGTCATTGGCATGTGCCGTTACGGCGACCACGCCGGTGCAGTCGGCTGGCGCCTCGACCGCGCCGGCGCTGTTGCCCGTGGCGGCAACCACAACCACGCCATTCGCGGCGAGGTCGGTCACGGCTTGCTGCTCGATGCTGGAGCAGGTTCCGCCGCCCAGGCTCACGTTGATCACGCGCGCCGGGGTGGGGTTGGCCGGCACATTGGGCACGGAGAGGCCGCCGGCCCAGCGCATGCCATCCACGGTGTCCGAGAGCAGCGCGCCGCAGCGGCCGGAGACACGCACCGGCTGGATGCGGGCGTTCCAGTCCACGCCGGCGATGTTCACCCCGTTATTGGTCAGCGCGCCAAGCGTGCCTGCCACGCGGGTGCCGTGCCAGCTATTGCTGGTTGCGGTCGTGGTCGGCGTGGTGGTGCCTGGGCAGGTGAAGCCCGCCGGCACGCCGTCGCCGGCGTCGGTGGCATCGGCGTCCCGTCCATCACCGTCGTTGGCGATGGACGGATCGGTAATGAAGTCATAGCCGGGCACAATGCGGCTGGCGAGATCAGGGTGCGGCAGGTAGCCGGTATCGACCACGGCGATCACCAGGCTGCTACTGCCGCGCGTGCGGTCCCATGCGGGTGGCAGGTTCACGCCGCCCACCACCTGGGCAGGGGTGCCGAGGTAGGGCTGGTTGAGCGCGAACTCGGGATCGTTGGGCACGGTGTCGTGCAGCCGCAGCCAGCGGTCCGGCACGGCATCGGCGATGCGAGGGTCCTGGCGCAAGCGAGCGGCGGTAGCTTCGGGGTCGGCCGCGTCGCCGGGACTGGCACTGAGCAATTGCAGGTTGCCACCCATCTGGCGCTTGACCGCCACCGAGACGCCGGTGTTCTGGCGGATGCCGAGCATGCGGTCGGCATCGATTGCGGCGGCGTCGCTAGCGCCGCCTGCGGATTTTGCCGCGCTGGCGTTGCTGGCGGCGCTGAGCGTCGCAGCCGAGCTTGTGCTGCCGTCACGCCAGCGCACGATGAAGTTGCCGGTGTAGTGCGGTGCGGGGCGCGCGGCGGGGTCGGGGGCTGCGCTGGCTGCGGCCGGCGCACCCAGCCAGAGGGCGGCGCCCAGCGCCAGCAGCAGTGCGGCATGGGACGCCACGCGCCGCGTTTCGCCAGATCGAAATGGAAGCGGTTCCTGCATGTCTACGTTCTCCCGTTGAGCCCGCTTCGGACTGACCGCGGTTACAGCATTCAATCTTCAGCTTTCAGCTTTCAGCCTTCAACGTCCGAGCCATGCATTCCGACGACAGGAATCGGGCCGCTGCCAGATTCAGCTCGCCGGCATGTCGCGGCCGACGGGCTGGGTGCGGTTCGGCTTTAGCACGCGGTCAGGTTCGGCCAGCTCGATGCGCGGGGTGCCGCGCAGCGTGGCAAGCGCCTGGTCGATCGTGGCATCGGCCGACGCGGAGATCGCGGTGACCAGCCACACGCCGCCCGACATGGGCCGCTTGACAACGAAGCGGATCGGCCCGGCAATCGAGGCCAGCAAGCGATCGGCGTCTTCGGACACGGTGACGGGCGGCGCGGAGAACCGCACCATGATATCGCCTACGGCGCGATCGGCGCTGATGCTGTTGGGCGGTGGCGCAGACGGGCGCTGTTGCGCCTGGCAGGCGGTCAGGGCCAGCAAGGCCAGAAGCCCGCAGGCGGCGGTGATCCGCAGCGGGCGAGCCAGTGAGCGGGAGTGCGGCTGTTTGCCGAGTGACATGGGAAACTCCTGATTGGTTACGGGCCAGGGTGCAGGCTGTCAGCCTGCGCTGCGCCGCGAGCGGCGCGCCTCCCGGGCCGTGCCGGTGGTGCCGCGCAGGCCTTGCGCGAGCATCTCCTCGGCGTGTTGCACTGTGGTGGGCGTCACGGTGGTCCCGCCCAGCATGCGTGCGGTTTCGACCACGCGGCCGGCGGGGTCGAGGGCGCGGATGCGCGAGCGGGTGACCGAGCCCGTGCCGTCGCGCTGGCTGGTCTCCTTGCTGACCAGCAGGTGGGCGCCGGCCTGGGCGGCCACCTGCGGCAGGTGGGTCACGCACAACACCTGGCGGGCGCGGCCGAGTTCCTGCAGGCGGCGGCCCACCACCTCGGCCACCGCGCCGCCGATGCCGGTGTCGACTTCGTCGAAGATCAGGGTGGGGGTGGGCGCGGCCTCGCTGGTAATGACGGAAATCGCCAGGCTGATCCGGGCCAGCTCGCCGCCCGACGCCACTTTGGCCAAGGGGCGCGCGCTGACGCCGGCATGGCCTGCCACCAGGAATTCGACTTGTTCCAGGCCGTGGCTCTGCCCTTCGTCGAGCGGGTGCAGCGCCACCGCGAAACTGCCGCCCGCCATGGACAGGCCCTGCATGGCATCCGTCACGGCGGCCGACAGGCTTTCGGCCGCCACCTTGCGGGCAGCGCCGAGGTGCTGGGCGATGGTGAGGTAGGCGGCACGGGCCGCGGCTTCGCGCGCCATCGCCTTGTTCAGGTCCTGGGCAGACTGGAGATCGTCCAGTTGCTGGCGGCGCGCCATCAGTTCGTCCGGCAGTTGCTCGGGCGGCATCCGGTACTTGCGCGCGGTGGTGTGCAGCGCCTGCATGCGTGCCTCCACCACCTGCAAGCGTTCAGGGTCCAGGTCGATGCGGTCGACGTAGCGGTTGAGCGAGTGCGCGGCCTCCTCGACCTGGACCAGCGCCGGGTCCAGCGCCGCCAGTACGTCGCCCAGCGCGGGGTCGACGTCAGCCATCTGCCGCAGGCGCTGCACCACGCTGTTCAGCCCGGACAGCACCGAGCCATCGGCCTCGGACAACGCCTCGAGCGCGGCGCGGCTGCCCTCGATCAGCCCGGCGGCGTGCGACAGCCGGTTGTACTCGGCCTGGATGTCTTCCCATTCGCCCGGTTGCGGCGCCAGCTTCTCGAGCTCGCCGACCTGCCATTCGAGCCGCTCGCGTTCCAGCTGCATCTCGCGCGAGCGGTGCTCGACGGTTTCGCGCTGGCGCACGCACGCGCGCCACGAGCGCCAGGCTTCGGCCACCGCGCCGGCCTGCGCGGTAAGCCCGGCATGGGCATCGAGCAGCAGGCGCTGGGCGTCCGGGCGCAGCAGCAGCTGATGGGCATGCTGGCCGTGGATATCGACCAGGCGGTCGCCAATGTCGCGCAGCTGGCCCAGCGTGGCGGCTGCGCCATTGATGAAAGCCTTGCCGCGCCCGCTGGCGTCGACCGTGCGGCGCAGCAGTACCGTGCCTTCGTCGCCGGTGAGCTCGTGTTCGGCCAGCCAGGCGTCGAGCCCGGCCGGGGTGGAAAAGGTGGCGCTGATGCTGGCCCGGGCGGCGCCTTCGCGGACCACGCCGGCGTCGGCGCGCTCACCCAGCACCAGCGCCAGCGCGTCGATCAGGATCGACTTGCCGGCGCCGGTCTCGCCGGTGAAGACGGTGAAGCCCGGGGAGAAGTCGAGGTCGAGGGTATCGACAATGACGAAATCGCGGATGGACAGGCTGCGCAGCATCGTGGTCGACGGGTCGGGGCTGGGTGATGTCAGGAGGCGGATCTGGGCCGGATCGGTGCGGGCCGGGGCGGATCAGAGCCGGTTGTCTTCGCTTGGGTACTCATGCCAGTGCAGCTTCTTGCGCAGCGTGGCGTAATAGTTGTAGCCGATCGGGTGCAGCAGGTTGACGGTCTTGGCCGAGCGCCGCACCACGATGCGGTCGCCGGGCAAGAGCGAGGTCAGCGACTGCATGTCGAAGTTCACGCTGGCGTCACGCGCCGTGGCGACCTCGATCGACACTTCGGCGTCGTGCGGCAGGACGATCGGGCGGTTGGACAGCGCATGCGGGGCAATCGGCACCAGCACCAGGCCCGACAGGGTCGGGTGCAGGATCGGGCCGCCCGCCGACAGCGCATAGGCGGTCGAGCCGGTCGGCGTGGAGACGATCAGGCCATCGGAGCGCTGGTTGTACATGAAGTGGCCGTCCACCGACACGGCCAGCTCGACCATGCCCGAAATGCCGGAACGGTTGACCACGACGTCGTTGAAGGCCAGCGCGGAGAAGATCACGCCATCGTCGCGCACCACCTGGGACTCCAGCAGCATGCGGGTCTCGGACTCGTAGCGGCCCGCCAGCATGTCGGGCAGCACCGAATGCACGTCCTGCAACGGGATGTCGGTCATAAAGCCAAGGCGCCCGTGGTTCACGCCGATCAGCGGCACCGGGTAGCCGGCCAGCTGGCGCGCCAGGCCCAGCAGGGTGCCGTCGCCGCCGAGCACCACCGCCACATCGGCATGCTTGCCGATCTCGTCTGGCGCCAGTGCCGGATAGTCGGTCAGCCCGGTGGCCAGGGCCGTGTCTCGCTCGAACACCACATCCTGGCCGTTCCTGAGGATACAGGCGGCCAGCTCTTCCAGCGGACCCTCGATGCCGGCTGTGGCGTACCTGCCGATCAAGGCGACGGTGCGAAATGGGGCGCGCGCGGCGCCGGACTTGGGGAGCGAAGACATGCCGGGATTAGACCATACCGCCGTGACCATTGTCAGCAGGAGGGCGCTCGGCAGCGGGCCGGATCGCCGATGAGCCGCCCGAATGGTGAAAACTTGCGTAAAATCAGGAGCATCATGGATGAACGTGCGAAAACGCTTCTCAAAACCCTCATCGAGCGCTATATCGCCGAGGGGCAGCCCGTGGGCTCACGGACCTTGTCGAAGTACTCGGGTCTCGACCTGTCTCCGGCCACCATCCGCAATGTGATGTCCGACCTGGAGGAAATGGGGTTCATTGCCAGCCCGCATACCTCGGCCGGGCGTATCCCCACGCCGCGCGGCTACCGGCTGTTCGTGGACACCATGCTGACCGCCCAGCCGCTGGATGGCGCGCTCAACCTGGCCGAGCTGACCGGCAAGATCCGGGGCCAGCTGCACGGCCAGCAACTCGGGCCGCAGCGGATGATCACGTCGGCGGCGCACACCCTGTCCAACCTGTCGCAGTTCGCCGGCGTGGTGATGACCCCAAGGCGCGCCCAGGCGTTCCGGCAGGTCGAGTTCATGCGGCTTTCGGACAAGCGCATCCTGCTGATCATCGTCACCCCCGAGGGCGACGTGCAGAACCGCATCATCCAGACCGAGCTGCCGTATTCCCCGTCGCAGCTGGTCGAAGCGGCCAATTTCATCAATTCGCACTTTGCCGGCATGAGCTTCGATAATGTGCGCGACCACCTGCGCGGCGAGCTGCAGGCGCTGCGCATGGATATGTCGCAGCTGATGCAGGCCGCGGTGGAGGCGGGAAGCAGTGCCATGGCCGAGGGGGAAGACGACCACGTCTTCATCTCGGGCGAGCGCAAGCTGCTGGAGGTGGAAGACCTGTCCTCCAGCATGGAAAAGCTGCGCCGCCTGTTCGACGTGTTCGAGCACAAGACCGGCCTGCTCAAGCTGCTCGATGTCTCCAGCCATGCCCAGGGCGTGCAGATCTTCATCGGCGGCGAGAGCAAGCTGGTGCCGCTCGAAGACATGGCGGTCATTACCGCGCCCTACGAAGTCGACGGCCAGATCGTCGGCACGCTCGGGGTGATCGGGCCGACCCGCATGGCCTACGAGCGGGTGATCCCGATCGTCGACATCACCGCGCGCTTGTTATCCAGCGCGCTCAGCCAGAACTAGTGTTGGCCCGGCCCGGTCTCACAAACTGCCTGTTCCCCTCATCCTGTAAGCTCGGCGAGACCTGGCGGCCGCGCGCCCTGTGCCCGCGCCGCCCCGCCACACCGGAAATTACATGACGCTCACCCCTGAACCGGCCTACCAGCATGGCCAGGCGCCGCGCACGGCCATCCTGCTGATCAACCTTGGCACCCCGGATGCGCCGACGCCGAAGGCGGTCGGCAGCTACCTCAAGCAGTTCCTGTCCGACCCGCGCGTCGTGGAGATCCCACGTGCGGCGTGGCTGCCGCTGCTTTACGGCATCATCGTGCCGCTGCGCTCGCGCGCCTCGGCGATGAAGTATGAGTCGATCTGGCTGCGGGAGGCGCATATGACCGGTTCCCCGCTGCTGGTGCACACCGAACGCCAGGCTCACGCCTTGCAACTGCTCCTGAACCAGCAGGGCCATGAGGTGACGGTGGCGTGTGCCATGCGGTACGGCAATCCCTCGATCGGCTCGGTGCTGGAAGCGCTGCGCCGCCAGGGGACCGAGCGCATCCTGCTGCTGCCGCTGTATCCGCAATACTCCGGGACCACCACGGCGACGGGCTTCGACGAGGTGTTCCGGGTACTCAAGCAGTGGCGAAACCAGCCGGAGTTGCGGCTGGTCAAGCATTTCCACGACCATCCGGCCTATATTGCCGCCTTGCACCAGCAGGTGGGGGCATACTGGGCGCAGCATGGCACGCCGGAATTCGCGCGGGGCGACAAGCTGATCCTGTCGTTTCACGGCGTGCCGCGCCGCACGCTGGAGCTAGGCGATCCCTATCATTGCGAGTGCCTCAAGACCGGGCGCCTGCTGGGCGAGGCACTGGGCCTGCAGCCCGGGCAGTACCAGGTCACCTTTCAGTCGCGCTTTGGCAAGGCGGAATGGCTGCAGCCCTATACTGCGCCCACCTTGCAGGAGCTCGGCAAGGTCGGCACCGGCCGGGTAGACGTGTTTTGCCCGGGTTTTCCGGCTGATTGCCTGGAGACGCTGGAAGAGATCGCCATGGAAGGGCGCTCCGGGTTCCACGTGGCTGGCGGCAAGGTGTTCCACTACATTCCTTGCCTCAACGATGCGGAAAGCTGGATTGCCGGGCTGGCGGAGATCGGCTTGCAGCACTTGCAGGGCTGGCCGCTGCGGCTGCCGCATCCGCATGAGCTGGAGGCCCGCCGCACGCATGCGCAGACGCGCGGCGCCGCAGCATGAGCGCGGCGCTGCCCAACGGATGGAGGTGACGAGATGAGCGTATCTTTCGAGGTCGATGCCCGCCTGCGCATCGACAAATGGCTGTGGTGCGCGCGCTTCTTCAAGACTCGCTCGCTGGCTGCCGAGGCGGTGGACCGTGGCAAGGTGCAGGTCAACGGCCAGGCGTGCAAGAATTCGCGCGAGGTCAAGCCGGGCGACACCGTCGTCCTGGAGGCGCACCAGCAACGCTGGGAAGTCGTGGTGAAGGGGATTGCGGGGTTACGCGGCCCGGCCACGGTAGCCCAGACGCTTTATGCGGAAACCGAGGCCAGCGAGGCGCGCCGGCGGCAGGATGCCGAGAACCGGCGGCTTAACGTGGAGCCCGCATCGCAACTGCAGGGGCGCCCGACCAAGCGCGATCGCCGCCAGATCGACGGTGTCAGGGGGTGAGGCGCACGGCGATCCAGGCTGTACGGACTCACCCGGCTGGGTCAGCGAACGTAGGGAATGATGTAGTGTTTGAATACCGCCTTGCCACTGCCGTATTCGGTGTCTCGCGGCGTGAAGGCGCCGGAGAGGCAGATGAAGACTGTCATCACCGATAATGCGGCGAGAAGGAAGACCGTCAGAACAGGCAGCTTATGCATGGCTAACCTTTCGAGAGTGGCCCCACTTGAGTTGCATCTTCGACCCCGTTATTTTTGTCATTTTTATACGGTTTCATCTTAGGGGGTGCGCTGCAGCAAAGCAATATGACCCCTATTTCCGTAGACCCCGCTTTGTAACCTTGTGTTTCAGTGCACCGTCGCGGTGCGCTCTTGAAAATCCGGGGGCCTGCCACCAACTGCAGGCTACATTTGCCGATTGACCACCCGGCGGCCTGCACCAGGCAGGCCGCGCCTTTGTTTGATACGGATCGACATGGAAGAACAGAAGCAGACGCCATCCACCACGCCGCCGCTCACGCCCGCCAGCGAGGAGCTGAACACCGCCCCGGCCGGCCAGGCCGATAACGCCGCCACCGTGGACGTGGCGGCCCAGTTGGCCGCGCTTGAAGCCAAGGCCAAGGAGAACTACGACATGTTCCTGCGGGCTACTGCGGAAGGCGAGAACATCCGCCGCCGCGCCCAGGAAGATGTCGCCAAGGCCCATAAATTCGCCATCGAGACCTTTGCCGACTACCTGCTGCCCGTGATGGACAGCCTGCAGGCGGCACTGGCCGACGGATCGGGCGATATCGCCAAGCTGCGCGAAGGGGTCGAACTGACCGCCCGCCAGCTCGTCAGCGCCTTTGAGAAGGGCAAGATCGTCGAGCTGAACCCGGTTGGCGAAAAGTTCGACCCGCACCGCCACCAGGCCATTTCGATGGTGCCGGCGCCGCAGGAACCCAACACCGTGGTCACGGTGCTGCAGCGCGGCTACACCATCGCCGATCGCGTGCTGCGCCCGGCGCTGGTCACGGTGGCCGCGCCCAAGTAAGCGCCACCGCTTTGCGGTCCGTCCGGCGGGCTGGCACAAGCAACGCCCGGTGCCGCTGGCCCGGGCGTTTTTCATTGCTGGAGACTTCTATGTCCTCAAAGCCAGACAATGCCGCCACGCCTGACACCACCGTGGATCCGGCGGCGCACCTCGACCATCGTGCCTTCGACGCCTTCGGCATGCGCGAGGTGGACGGCGCCGGCATCGATGCCGCTATCGCCGCCGCGGGCGATGCACTGGTCTGCGTGTTTTTCTGGGGCGTAGACTGCTTCAATTGCGAGATGGCCAAGAAAGCCATGCTGGCCAATCCAGACCCGGTGCGGGCACTGGAGTTGCACTGGCTGCACGCCAACGTCTATGCGCACCCGGATATGGGCAAGCGATTCGGCCTGCACGGCATTCCGGTCTTCATGTTCTTCCACAAGGGCAAGAAGCTGGGGCGGGCCACCGGCTGGCATGGGCAGGGCCAGTTTGCCGCGGCGGTGGCCAACGCGCGGCTGAAGGCTAGTGGCAAGCCGCTGGCTGGTTAGGCGCGCAAAGCGCGTCAGCGTGACAGCGCATATCCCAGCCGGAATTGCCAAGGCAGCTTGCGGTTGTAATCCAGCAAGCTCTCGCCATAGCCGATGAAATAGCCTGCCATCAGGTAACCCGCCGTGCCGGGGATCAGTCTGGCCAGCGGATACGTCACCGATGCGTCGACACTGCCGTAGTACTTCTGCGTGCCTTTGCGCAGGGTGGTGGCGAACTCCCATGAGTCCGGCTTGCCGTAGGCCAGCTTCAGGTCCATGTAGCCGCGATAGCTGGCAATGTCCGAGTTGTCGTTCTTCTCGACGTAGTAGTACAGCTTGGGCGACACACTCCAGTGCCAGTTGCTCATGTCCCCCAGGTAAAACGTGGGTTTGACGAACACCGTATTGATGCTGCGCGACTGGGCACCATCGCGGCCATTCGATTCATGCTCCAGGCCAGCCGCGAGCGAAAGCCGGCTGATCACGCGGTTCTGCACGCCGGTATCCGACAGGTAATAGAACAGGCTAGGGCGATAGTTGGTGTCGCGGAAGGGCCGTGAGTCGCTCGACAGATCCCACAGGGAGAACTGCGTGTAGCCGAAGTACAGGTTCTCAAGCAAGCCGTGCGAAGCCGGATTCTCGCCTTGGTAGATGCGGAACTTGAAGCTGAACTGGAACTTGGCGTTGGCCCCGCCATGCGCTCCGACCAGGAAGTACATCGGGTCGTTGAAGGTCAGCCGCCCCTGGTCACGCAGGTCTGCCGGGACGGGCGACGCCTGGCTGGCGGCTGCCACGGGAATGACGGGCACAACCGGCGCTGCAGGGGTGCTTCCTTCGGCGCTTGTGGCGGGTGCCGGGTTTGCCGCGACCTGGGCCGATGGCGGATCGTCGGCGCGCGGCGCGCGGTTGAGCGTGACCAGCACAGGCGCGGCGTCGATGTCCACGGGATCGAGTCGGATCACGCCGCGCAGGTTGGGCGGCAATGGCGCACTGTACTCGACGGTGCGGTGCTCGCCCTTGCGCAGCTTGATCGTCGAGGGGCCCGCAGTGGCGCGCTGCATGCTGAGCCTGACAGGGGCCTGCAGATCGGCCGAAGCCGTGACGTCGATCGCCTGGGGGACCAGGAAGCTGCGGCTCGCGCCGTCAGCGCTCAGCAACAAGGTCAAGGTCAGGGGCTTGGTGCCGTCGACCACCTTCGGCGGCTGCAGCAACGCCACGGCGGCGTGGCTGGATAGCGGCCCGGCGGCCACCAGGGCGAGTGCGAGCAGGAGCGCAGGGGGCATGGCCGTGGCGCGGCAGATCTCGGGCTTGAGCGTGCTGAGCATGGGAGGTGGCAGCGCATCCTCGTGAAGAGGGATGCGCACGCGGCAGGAGATTGTGACGCGGCACAGCCTATCACGTGCTTATCACGCCATGCGCCAGAACTTTGTGATGATTTGTACCCAGCCAGGTAGGGGCTGGCGCGTCACCTAGCGGGTGGCGCGGCGCTGGATCGCAGCAATGTATTGCTCGCCATCCGGCGGCATGCCGGTGCGTTGCGCCTGCCAGAGCATTTCGCCGAGGCATTCCATGACCTGATGCTGCGCTTCGTGCGGTGAGTCCAGGCGCTGCGCGAGGGATTCGTAGGCGCGGCGGATGCCGGGAGGCTGGTCGATGGAAACCTGCTCGGAAATCGACAGGTGCATGGCCAGGTGCAGGAAGGGATTGGTCTGGCCACCTTCAGGCGTGTAGTCCTGAGTCAGCGCGCCCTCCGTGTCGGTGAGCAGGCTGTGATACTCGGGATGCTCGCCGATCCAGTCGACGGCAATGACTTCGAGGGGGGTGAGGACGCTGCCTGCGCGTTGCTTCTGCCAGGCTTCGCAGAAAAAACGGCGGACTTCTTCGCGGGAGGGATTGAACATGATGGCGCTATTGTAAACGAGCTCTTCCACCGCTGCAGCGCAGCGCAAACCGGCCTCGCTGCGAGCTGACCGAATCGGCTTGCCAGCCACTAAAATGCGGCGTTGCCCGGCGTCGCCGGGTCCATTTCCTGCCAGCGCGCCACCATGTCCGCTCCCCGTTCTTCCGCCGCCCGTGTCCGGCAGCCCCTGCGCCATGCCCGCGAGCAGCTCGCGGGCGTGTTGCTGATCGCCTTGTCGGCCAGCGCCTTTGGCGCCATGGCGATCTTCGCGCGCTTTGCTTACGACGCGGGCACCGATGTCTACGGCCTGCTGGCTGTGCGTTTCGTGCTGGCCGCGGGCGCGCTGGCGCTGGCGATGCGCCTGCGCGGCGTCGGCCTGCCGGGCTGGCGCAAGGTGCTGGCGCTGGCCGCCATGGGCGGCGTCGGCTATGTTGGCCAGTCTTTCTGCTTTTTCACCGCGCTCAATCATGCCCAGGCCAGCCTGGTGGCCTTGCTGCTTTACCTGTATCCGCTCTTTGTTACCATCCTCGCCGCCGTTTTCCTCAAGGAACGGCTCGGCACCGCGTCCGTGATCGCGCTCGTGCTGTGCTCGGTAGGGGCGGGGCTAACGGTCGGTGGTGGCCAGGGCTCGGCGCTGGGCATCGGGCTTGGCCTGGCCTCGGCCGCGATCTACTCGGTCTACATCATCGTGGGCGCGCGCGTGACGGCGGGTGTCAATCCTCTGGCCACCACCACCGTGGTATGCAGTGCGGCCGCATTGGTCTATGTCGTGGCGGGGGTGTTGCGCACGGGCGCTGGCGTGCCGCCGCAATTCCCGCAGGGCGCCGCTGGCTGGCTGGCGCTGCTGGCGATCGCGCTGCTGTCCACGGTCCTGGCGATCCTAACCTTCTTCGCCGGCTTGCAACGGCTTGGCGCGGCGCGGGCTTCGATGTTGTCCACCCTGGAGCCGGTGGTGACGGTGGTGTTGGCGGCACTTTTGCTCGGGGAGCATGTCGGGATGACGCAGGCGCTGGGCGGCGGCTTGATCCTGGCGGGCGTGCTTTGGCTGACCAGCAAGGGTTCCGGCGCGCAGGATGTGCAACAGAATTGAACCCCTTGCTCAAATCGCTTGCGTGGCGAGGCGCGGCGTCTTAGATACAATCCGGTTCTCACTTTTTGTTCAGGAACCGACCGCATGAAACCGATCGATCAGGTTGCAATCGCCCAGCTGTTTACCGAAGCGCGTACGCACAACGTGTGGCAAGACCGGCAAGTGGACGATGCCGTGCTGCACCAGATCTACGACGCGATGAAGTTTGGCCCGACGGCTGCCAACGGTTCGCCGGCCCGCATCGTGTTCGTCAAGAGCGCAGCGGAAAAGGCTCGCCTGGTCGAGTGCGTGTCAGCAGGCAACGTCGAGAAGACCCGCTCGGCACCGGTCACTGCCATCGTCGCATTCGACAACGCCTTCCACGACCAGCTGCCCAAGCTGTTCCCGCACGCCGATGCGCGTTCGTGGTACGCCGGCCAGCCGGAAAAGATCGCCCGCGACGCGCTGATGAACAGCTCGCTGCAAGGTGGCTATTTCATCCTGGCCGCCCGGGCCCTCGGCCTGGATTGCGGCCCGATGGGCGGTTTCGATGCTGGCAAGGTGAATGCCGCCTTCTTCGCCAATGGCAAGTGGTCGGTCAATTTCCTCGTGAACCTGGGCTATGGCGAGGCCGACAAACTGTTCCCGCGCAGCCCGCGCCTGTCGTTCGACGAAGCCTGCCGCATCGTCTGAGCGCAAGCGCTGCCAGATAGTTAAAGACCCGCCTCGCGCGGGTCTTTTTTTGCCTGTCCGTTGCGCTTGCGCTCAGATGCGTGGCGCCTCGGTCTTCTCGCGGTATTCGCACAGCGGCTCGATTGCGCAGTGCCAGCACTCGGGCTTGCGCGCCTTGCAGACATAGCGCCCATGCAGGATCAGCCAGTGGTGCGCATCATGCATGAACTCCTGCGGCACGGCCTTGAGCAGCTTCTGCTCCACCACTTGCACGTTCTTGCCGGGCGCCAGGCCGGTGCGGTTGGCTACCCGGAAGATATGCGTGTCGACGGCAATGGTGGCCTCGCCGAACGCGGTATTCAGTACCACGTTGGCCGTCTTGCGGCCCACGCCCGGCAGGGCCTCCAGCGCGGCCCGGTCGCGCGGCACCTGCCCGCCGTGCTGCTCGACCAGGATGCGGCAGGTCGCTATGACATGCTTGGCCTTGGTCTTGTACAGGCCGATGGTCTTGATGTACTCGATCAGCCCGTCCTCGCCCAGCGCCAGCATCTGCTCCGGGCTGTGCGCCACGGGGTAGAGCTTGCGCGTGGCCTTGTTCACGCCCACGTCAGTGGCCTGCGCGGACAGCAGCACGGCAATCAGCAGCTCGAACGGCGAGCTGTATTCCAGCTCGGTGACCGGGGTCGGGTTGACTTCGCGCAGTGTCTCGAACAAGGCGCGGCACTTGGCAGCGTTCATGAGTCCTTGGGGGCTGGGTTGGCGCCAGGCGTGGCATCCGGATCGGCCTGGCCTGGTGTGGCGGTGAGGCCGGCCCTGGCGCGGCGAGCCTCGGCGGCGTCGATCTGTGCCTGCACGGCAGGCGAGACGTTCTCGGTATTGCGCGGCTGTACCGCTTGTTGCTTCAGGCGCGCCCGCTCGATGGCGGCCTGGATGATGGCCTGCTTGCGTGCCTGCGCCACCCGTTCCTCTTCACTTTGCGGGGCTTCGGCTTGCAGCGCCTGCAGTTTGGCGGCGGCCTTGGCCGCCAAGCGCGCATCGTTCTCCTCGCGCTCGCGCACGAGCCGCGAGCGGCGGGCGAGGTAGCGCGCGCGGGCCTGGTCCGCTTGCGCCTGCGACCAGGCGGCCCAGCCGGTGCGCTGTGCGGTGACGGGAACCATGGCAATGCAGTCGACGGGGCAGGGGGCCACGCAGAGGTCGCAACCCGTGCACCAGTCCGCCAGCACGGTATGCATCTGCTTGGGCGCGCCAACGATGGCGTCGACCGGGCAAGCCTGGATGCACAGCGTGCAGCCGATGCACAGCGCTTCGTCGATCACCGCCACCGCGCGCGCCTGCTCCGCGCCCCGCTCCGGGTCCAGCGGCTGCGGCGGCGTGCCCAGCAGTGCTGACAGGCGGCGAATGCCCTCTTCTCCGCCCGGCGGGCAGCGATTGCTGGCTGCTTCGCCCGTTGCCATGGCTTCGGCATAGGGACGGCAGCCGTCGAAGCCGCACTTGGTGCATTGGGTCTGTGGCAGCAGGGCTTCGAGGCGATCGGCGAGGGTCTGGGAAATGGCGGTCACGACAGCTTTTGGGGTTTGCGGGTACGGCGCGGATGCCGTTCTCTTTTTTCCTGGCCGGAACGGGCACGCGGCAGGGATTATCCCCGATTTCGCCGCAGTGCAGAAACGCGCGATGATGCGCCCTTTGCCGGGCCACTGCGCGCAAGTTGCCCTGTGCCATAATCCGCGCAACGATTCACCAGCCGTCGCATGCGAAACGAAACCAGAACCAAGCGGGACCCCGAGGGAACACGCCGCCGCATCCTTGATGCGGCCACCGAAGAATTTGCCAAGGGTGGCCTGGCAGGGGCACGCGTCGACCAGATCGCGCGCCGCGCCGAAACCAACGAGCGCATGCTGTATTACTACTATGGCAGCAAGGAGGGCCTGTTCCTGGCCGTCCTTGAAAAACAATATGCGGAGTTTCGCGCCGCCGAGGAGCAGTTGCACATCGTCGAGGAGGATCCCGTTGCGGCGGTCCGCACGCTGGCTCGCTTTGTCTGGGACTGGTATTACCGCAATCCCGAGTTCATCCGCCTTGTCAACAGCGAGAACCTGCACGAGGCGCGCCACCTGAAGAAGTCCACCCAGCTGCACCAGTTGATCAACCCGGTGGTTAACGTGCTCGCGGATATCGTCAAGCGGGGCCAGCGCCAGGGGGTGTTCCGCGACAACGTCGATGTCTCGCAGCTATACCTGACGATCTCCGCGCTTGGCTACTACGTGCTGTCCAACCGTTACACCATCAGCGCGGTGATCGGGCGCGACGTGGCGGCGCAGGATGAGCACGAGCGCTTTGCCGAGTTGCACACCGATATGCTGCTGGCTTACCTGGAGCGCCGCTGAGGCAGCTTGCGGCCCCATAAAAAAACGCCCGCAGCTTGCGGGCGTTTTTTATGGGTGCGGCGTGCCGCTTAAGCGCCGTGGCTCAACGATGCTTGAGCACGAATTCGCGCAGCTCCGGGTAAATCTCCTGGCGCCAGCGGCGGCCGGAGAAGATCCCGTAGTGGCCGCACTTGGCCGCGGTGATGTGTTGCTTGCGCGTTTTGGGAATACCCGCGCAGAGCTCATGCGCCGCTGCGGTCTGGCCGGCGCCCGAGATATCGTCCAGTTCGCCCTCGATCGTCAGTAGCGCGGTGCCCTTGATGTCCTGCGGGCGCACCGGCTGGCCATCGATCTCCCAGGTGCCGTTGGCAAGCCGGAATTCCTGGAACACTTCGCGGATGGTGTCGAGGTAGTACTCGGCGTCCATGTCGAGCACGGCGTTGTACTCGTCGTAGAAGCGCACGTGGGCTTCCGCGTCGTCGGCATCGCCCTCGACCAGGTTCAGGTAGTAATCGTAGTGCGAGGACAGGTGGCGGTCGGGGTTCATCGCCACGAAGCCGGCGTGCTGCAGGAAGCCCGGATACACCTTGCGGCCATGGCCCGGGTAATTCGCCGGTACCGTATAGATCACATTGTTCTCGAACCACTCGAACGACTTGTTGGTCGCGAGCGAATTCACGGCCGTCGGGCTGCGCCGTGCGTCGATCGGGCCACCCATCATGGTCATGGTCTTTGGCGTCTTCTCGCCGGCGGATGCCAGCAGGGAGATGGCTGCGAGCACCGGGACCGTAGGCTGGCACACGGAGATCACATGCAGGTTCTCAGCGCCGATATGGCGGATGAAGTCCTGGATGTAGTGGATGTAGTCCGCCAGGCGGAAACGGCCTTCCTCGATCGGGACCATGCGGGCATCGATCCAGTCGGTCACGTAGACCTTGTGGTCCTGCAGCAAGGTCCTCACGGTATCGCGCAGCAGGGTGGCATGGTGGCCCGACAGGGGGGCGCATACCAGCACCACCGGCTCATCCTTGAGCAGCTTGATGGTCTCCGGATCGTCGGCATAGCGCTTGAAGCGCACCAGCTTGCAGAAGGGCTTTTCGATGATCGTCTGTTCGACGATCGGGATGTCCCGGCCGTTGGAGCGTACCGATTTGATATCGAATTCGGGTTTTTCGTATTCCTTGCCGAGTCGGTACAGCAACTCGTAGCCGGCGGCCAGTCGCGTGGCGCCGGGCACCAGGGACATCGGGCTCAGGGGATTGGTGAAGGTCTTGGCCGTAGCCTGCGCCCATGCGGTAAGCGGGTGCAGCATCGAGCGCTGGAATTCATGCAGCTGGTAAAGCATGACGTGGTCCCTATCAGGCTGGGGGCGAAGCTGGAATTCAACGCCTGGACAATACAAATACAACAAACACAGTTGCTAATGTGTTACCGATTATGCTCGTAATCGAACGATCGTGCGATGCAGCATATACCCTAAGGTACGCTCGCATCGGAAAAAGACAATAGGACAAACACTGTACTTCTCGATGACAAATGCAAAAGAACGTGAAAAATTGTCACGAGACACGAAAAAGGCGACCGAAGTCGCCTTTTTGTGCACTTTTACGTGTTTTGCGTTACAGCACGGCGGCGATGGCGTTGACCACCGCGTCGATGTTGCGGCTGTTCAGCGCGGCCACGCAGATGCGGCCGGTGCCCACGGCGTAGATGCCGTGCTCGTTACGCAGCACATCGACCTGGGCCGAGTTCAGGCCCGAGTACGAGAACATGCCGCGCTGGGACTTGACGAAGGAGAAGTCACCCGGCACGCCCTTTGCGGCCAGCTTGTCCACCAGCGCATGGCGCATCAGCTTGATGCGGTCGCGCATCTCGCCCAGTTCCTGCTCCCACATGGCGCGCAGCTCCGGGCTGTTCAGCACGGTGGCGACCACGGTGCCGCCGTGGGTCGGCGGGTTGGAGTAGTTGGTGCGGATGACGCGCTTGACCTGGGACATCACGCGCTGGGCTTCTTCCTTGCCCGTGGTGACGATCGACAGCGCGCCCACGCGCTCGCCGTACAGCGAGAAACTCTTCGAGAACGAGCTCGACACGAAGAACGGCAGGCCGGATTCGGCGAACAGGCGCACGGCGGCGCCGTCCGGCTCGATGCCTTCCGCGAAGCCCTGGTAGGCCATGTCGAGGAACGGGATCAGGTTGCGTTCCTTGATCAGTTCCACGACCTGCTTCCACTGCTCGGCCGACAGGTCAACGCCCGTCGGGTTGTGGCAGCAGGCGTGCAGCACCACGATGGTGTTGGCGGCGTACGACTTGAGCGACTCCACCATGCCGGCGAAATTCAGGCCGTGGCTGGCAGCATCGTAGTAGGCGTAGTTGATCACGGGGAAACCGGCCGCCTCGAACAGGGCGCGGTGGTTTTCCCAGCTCGGGTCGCTGATGGCGACCTTGGCGTCCGGGTACAGGCGCTTGAGGAAGTCGGCGCCGATCTTCAGCGCGCCGGTGCCGCCGAGTGCCTGGGCGGTCACAACGCGGCCTTCGGTGATCAGCGGCGATTCCTTGCCGAACAGCAGGGTCTGCACGGCCTGGTCATAGGCGGCGATGCCTTCGATCGGCAGGTAGCCACGCGGGGTGGCGGTGGTCAGGCGGGCCTTCTCGGCTTCCTGCACGGCGCGCAGCAGAGGGATTTTCCCTTCGTCGGTGAAGTACACGCCAACACCCAGATTGACCTTGGTGGCACGGGTATCGGCATTGAAGGCTTCATTCAGGCCCAGGATCGGGTCGCGCGGGGCCATCTCGACGGCAGAAAACAAACTCATTTGGGATCTCGTGGTCAGCTATGTAACAAAACGGGAAGGCGTAGAATGCTCCGGACTGCGCTCGGGAGTGCGGGCGACCCCCATCTTGATACCTGGCCGCCAACCCCAAGATTCTAGCGTATCTGCCCGTTTTCCTGAGGTTTTCCCCTACCAGCCTATGTCGAATCTCGTTGAAGTCGCGCCCGCGCTGGATGAAGAGAAGTTCGCGACCTTTCCCGGCTCGCCGTTCCAGCTTTACCAGCCCTATCTGCCGGCGGGCGATCAGCCCGAGGCGATCCGCCAGCTGGTCGAGGGCGTGGAGGACGGCCTGTCTTACCAGACCCTGCTGGGGGTGACCGGTTCGGGCAAGACCTTCACCATGGCCAACGTGATTGCCCGCCTGGGCCGTCCGGCCATCGTGTTCGCGCCCAACAAGACGCTGGCCGCGCAGCTGTATTCCGAGTTCCGCGAGTTCTTCCCGCGCAATGCCGTGGAGTACTTCGTCAGCTATTACGACTACTACCAGCCCGAAGCGTACGTGCCGCAGCGCGACCTGTTCATCGAGAAGGATTCCTCGATCAACGAGCATATCGAGCAGATGCGGCTGTCGGCCACCAAGAGCCTGCTGGAGCGGCGCGACACCATCATCGTGGCCAGCGTCTCGGCCATCTACGGTATCGGCAATCCGTCCGAGTACCACAAGATGATCCTGACGCTGCGCACCGGCGACAAGATCAGCCAGCGCGATGTGATCGCGCGCCTGATCGCCATGCAATACACCCGCAACGAGACCGATTTCCAGCGCGGCACCTTCCGCGTGCGCGGCGATACGCTGGATATCTTCCCGGCCGAGCATGCCGAGCTGGCGGTGCGCGTCGACATGTTCGACGACGAGATCGATTCGCTGCAGTTCTTCGACCCGCTCACCGGGCGGGTGCGGCAGAAGATCCCGCGCTTCACGGTCTATCCGTCGAGCCACTACGTGACCCCGCGCGAGACCGTGCTGCGGGCGATCGAAGACATCAAGGTAGAGCTGCGCGAGCGCCTGGACTTCTTCTATAAGGAGAACAAGCTGGTGGAGGCGCAGCGGCTGGAGCAGCGCTCCCGCTTCGACCTGGAAATGCTCTCCGAGCTCGGCTTCTGCAAGGGCATCGAGAATTACTCGCGCCACCTGTCGGGCGCCAAGCCGGGCGATCCGCCGCCCACGCTGGTCGACTACCTGCCGCAGGACGCGTTGATGTTCCTGGACGAGTCGCACGTGCTGATGGGGCAGTTCAATGGCATGTACAACGGCGACAAGGCGCGCAAGACGACCTTGGTCGACTATGGCTTCCGGCTGCCGTCCGCTTTGGACAACCGCCCCCTCAAGTTCTCGGAGTTCGAGGGCAAGATGCGGCAGGTGATGTTTGTCTCCGCCACGCCGTCCAACTACGAGAACGAGCATGCGGGCCAAGTGGTGGAGCAGGTGGTGCGGCCCACCGGCCTGGTCGATCCGATCATCCACGTGCGTCCCGCGACCACGCAGGTTGACGACTTGCTGTCAGAGATCCACCAGAAGGTCTCCGTCGGCGAGCGCGTGCTGGTGACCACGCTGACCAAGCGCATGTCCGAGCAGCTCACGGAGTTCCTGACCGAGAACGGCGTCAAGGTGCGTTACCTGCACTCGGACATCGATACGGTGGAGCGTGTGGAGATCATTCGCGACCTCCGCCTGGGTACCTTCGACGTGCTGGTCGGCATCAATCTGCTGCGCGAGGGCCTGGATATTCCGGAAGTCTCGCTGGTGGCAATTCTGGATGCCGACAAGGAAGGCTTTCTGCGCGCCGAGCGTTCGCTGATCCAGACCATCGGCCGCGCGGCCCGTAACGTCAACGGCACCGCCATCCTGTACGCGGACCGGATGACCGATTCGATGAAGCGGGCGATCGGCGAGACGGAGCGCCGCCGCGCCAAGCAGATCGCGTTCAATGAAGCCAATGGGATCGTGCCGCGCGGCGTGGTCAAGCGCATCAAGGACATCATCGACGGGGTCTACGACCCGGGTGAGGTCAAGGCCGAGCTGCTGGCCGCGGAGGAGCGCGCCAAGTACGAGGACATGAGCGAGAAGCAGGTTGCGAAGGAGATCAAGCGGCTGGAGAAGCAGATGTTCGAGCACGCCAAGAATCTCGAGTTCGAGAAGGCCGGGCAGGTGCGCGATCAGCTGGCCAAGCTCAAGCGCCAGATCTTTGGCGCCAGCGGCGATGGGGAGCACCTGCCGCCGCCTGCCGCGGCCGCGTCCTGAGGGTGTGGGCGCTGCCTCGGCACGCCTGCGGGATGCGGGCGCGTAGCCTGGCTACCGCCTATAGTTGGAGTTCCTGACAGTGGTGAGGAGATGGTCCATGGTCAAGTTCGCTCTGTGGGTTCCGCTGCATGCGAAGCCCGGCAAGGAAAAGGAAGTCGAAGAGTTCCTGCTCGCCGGCTTGCCGCTGGTGCAGGCCGAAGCCGGCACCACGGCATGGTTTGCGCTGCGGCTCGGGCCATCCATGTTCGGCATCTTCGATGCGTTTCCCGATGAGGCGGGGCGCAACGCCCATCTCTCCGGCAAGGTGGCCGAGGCCTTGATGGCCAAGGCGCCAGACCTGTTCGCCAAGCCGCCTTCCATCGAAAAGCTGGATGTGCTGGCGGCCAAGCTGCCCTGAGCCGATTTGCCTGCTAGCCCTTCGGAGGCAGCGAGCGCAAACGCTCGTTGACCTCCAGCAAGGTGTCGCACTGGTCGGCGCTGGCGGCCTCGCGCTCGTTGATGAAGTCCACGATGGCGCGCAGCGGTTCGCGTTGCGCGGCGCATGCGTTGGCCGGCGCCGGTGTCGAAGCAGGGGCGGGGGCCGGGACAGCGCAGGTGGCATCGATTTCTTTCTCCAGGCTACGCCGGACCACGGTGAGCAGGCTTTCGCAGCCTGCGCCGGAGGCGGCGTCCGCGGACGGTTCGGCGGCGTCGGCCAGGCTTGCGCAAAGCAGAAGAGGCGCCAGGAGGAGTGGGCTGAGGCGGAGGTTCACCGCGCGATTATGCGGTGGGTGGCACCTTTGCGGCTTTTTTTTTTGCCAGGCGGCGACAACCGGCGTGCTGGCGCACGCGTGAGCGCGGCGCTGCGGGCAGGGCTGTAGAATCCGGCTTCGTTGTGGCAGCCGCGCCCGGTGCGCTGGCTGCAAGGCCATCGCGCGTGCCGCGTTTTGTCGTCTTGCTTTCGGCGCTGGATAGCGCCACACCCCTATGAAGAAATACGCCATTCTGATGTGTTGCATGGGCAATATTTGCCGTTCTCCGACCGCGGAGGGCGTGCTGCGCGCCAAGCTGGAGGCAGTCGGCCTGGCAGATCTGGTCGAGCTGGATTCCGCCGGCACGCATGGCTATCACATCGGGCGCGCGCCGGATGCGCGCTCCCAGCGTCATGCGCTGGCCCGTGGCTATGACCTGTCCGCGCAACGCGCGCGCCAGGCCACTGTGCAGGATTTCGCCCGTTTCGACCTGCTGCTGGCCATGGACCAGGACAACCTCGCGGCGCTGCGCGCCATCTGTCCGCCTGGCAGCCAGGACAAGCTGCGCCTGCTGATGAGTTTCGCCAGCCGGCACGCCGCGGACGAAGTGCCGGACCCCTACTACGGAGAGGGTGATGGTTTCGAGCGCGTGCTCGACTATGTTGAGGACGCCTGCGATGGCGTGATCGCCATGCTGCATGCCAAGGGCTTTGGCGGCGTCACCTGATCGCGCTCGCCCGTCCTTGCAGCCTTTCCATTATTTTCACGAGAATTCATGTTTCGTTCCCTGTTCCGCAAATGGCGCGAGTCGCGCAATGCCAGCCTGCAACTCGACGCAATCCTGGCGGCAGCGGACCCGGAGGCGCCGCTGGCGGACCGTAACGGCTGGCTGATCGAGCTGGGCTACTGGATCCGGCGCGACGGGCTGCCAGGCGCCGAAGGCGTGGCGGCCGACAAGAGCCGCCGGGAGCACGTGCGGCTGCGCTACCTGCTGCAGGTGCTTGGCCGCAATCCGGAAGTGGCGGGGCGCTTTGCCCACATGGTGCGTTCCATCGTGCGCGATAACGATCCGGTCACGTTGCTCTGCGACACCGGCGTGGCTTCCCACCCGGGCTTCTGGAGCGAGGTGCTGAACCGGCTGCAGGCGCGGTTCCTGCCGCCGCCGCCCAACCTTAGCGATATGGCGGGCCTGTTCGCGCTGCTGTTTATCGATGACAACGATGCCGACTGGGTCGAGGCGCTCGATGGCGACCTGCTCGAGCGGCTGGCTGCCGTGCTGCGCACCGACGACCCGCAGGCGCCGGATGACGCTGCCGCGCCGCCCGAATGGGATCGTTTCGACCGCACGCTGGCCACCAGCATCCAGGTGCTGGTCAGCCAGGTGCGTGCTACCGGGCTGAGTCAGGCGATTCGCTCGCGCCTCAAGGGCAAGGTGCAGGACACGCCGTTTTTCCGCCTGGACAGCGCCGTGCAAGCCCTGTGCGAAGAGGAGGAAGCGCCGCGTGGCGACGAGGCTTTTGCGCACCGGCTCAACTATTTCCGCGCGCTGCTCGATGGCTGCCACCAGGCGGCTCAGCGCGTGTACGACGACCTGGAGGAGAACGGCGTCTCGGTGGAGGTGGTGTTCCAGATCGAGCGCATGAAGGTCCGGCTCGCGCGCATCGAGCTGTTGCTGGCCACCTGGGTCGAGCCGCAGCGGCGTGGCCGGCATGCCCACCTGATCGCGGCGCTGATCCGCTCCACCCAGGCGCGGCGCAGCATCGGGCACCTGGCGGGCACTTCGTTTTCGCAACTGGCGCGCAAGGTGGTCGAGCGCTCGGCCGAGACCGGCGAGCACTACATCACGCGCGATCGCCGCGAGTATCGCGAGCTGATGCAGGCCGCTGCCGGCGGCGGCTTGATCACCGTCGGCACGGTCTATCTCAAGTTCCTGATCTATGGGCTGCACCTGGACAAGTTCATCGAGGGCCTGCTGGCCTCGCTCAACTATGCGGGCAGCTTCCTGGTGATCCACTTCGCGCATTTCACGCTGGCCACCAAGCAGCCGGCGATGACCGGCCCGGCGCTGGCGCACCGGCTCGATGCGGTCGGCAAGCCGGAGGGGCGGGAGATCTTCGTTGATGACACCATCGCCATGATCCGCTCAAACGCCGCGGCGATTTTCGGCAACCTGGCGGTGGTGTTCCCGGTGGCGATGGGCGTCCAGTGGCTCGCCAACCGCCTCCTGGGCGCCAACCTGATCACACCCGCCAAGGCGATTGCCACCATCGAGTCGTTTTCCATTCTTGGCCCCACGCCGATCTACGCGATCTTCACGGGGGTACTCTTGTGGCTGTCCAGCCTCGTGGCGGGCTGGGCCGACAACTGGTTCGCGCTGCACAAGGTGCATGACGTAATGGCGTACAACCGCCGCCTGCGCTATGTGCTGGGCGCGCAGGGCGCCACGCGGATGGCGGACTTCTGGAAACGCAATATGTCGGGGATCGCTGCCAATGTGTCGCTGGGGCTGCTGCTCGGGCTGGGACCGGAGATCCTCAGCTTCTTCGGCCCCCACATGGAAGTGCGGCACGTCACATTGTCGACCGGCTCGGTGGGCGCCGCGATCGGCGTGCTGGGCTTTGCCGTGCTGAAGATGCCCTCGTTCTGGCTGGCGGTGGCGGGCATTGCGCTGATGGGGCTGCTGAACGTCGCGGTGAGCTTCGCGCTGGCCTTCAATATGGCGTTGCGCTCGCGCAGCCTGCGCCGGGTGGATCGCCGGGCGCTGAGTTCAGCCGTGCGGCGGCGCATACTGAAACACCCCTGGTCGCTGATCGTGCCGCCGCGCGCGCCCGTTGGCGCGGCCTCGGCGGAGCAGGGGCAGGTTTGATGCGATGCGGCAGGGGTACTTGACTGAATTAGTCGACTTCTTTTATACTTGACCAAAATGATCAAGTACTCCCCAGCATCATGAGACTGACGACCAAAGGCCGCTTCGCGGTAACCGCCATGATTGACCTGGCCATGCGCCAGGATCAGGGCCCCGTTACGCTAGCGGGCATCAGCCAGCGCCAGAAAATATCCCTCTCTTACCTCGAGCAGCTCTTCGGTAAGCTGCGCCGCCACGAGATCGTGGAAAGCGTGCGCGGCCCGGGCGGCGGCTACAGTCTTGCCCGCAAGGCGGAAAACGTGACGGTCGCCGACATCATCATCGCGGTCGATGAGCCGCTCGACGCCACGCAATGCGGCGGAAAGGGTAATTGTAACGGAGATGAGGGAACCGGTCGCTGCATGACCCACGAACTGTGGGCCACGCTGAACCAGAAAATGGTCGAGTATCTCGATTCCGTCTCCCTGAAGAACCTGGTCGACCAGCAGCGCGCCAAATGTCCCGCGGTGTTGCACGACATGCGCGAGGAGTCTGCTGCGCAAACCGTGGCCGCGCCGATCGGCAAGGCGGACAAGCAGGAAAAGCCCGCGCGTGCGCGGGTGGTGAATTCGGTTTTCAGCCTGGCTCAGTCGTAAGACGGGCAGCCGGCAAGAGAACAGAGAGCAACGTCAAGCATAGCGGTCCCTAAAAGGCAGTCATAACGATGAGCACCCCACATTTCCCCATCTACATGGATTACTCAGCCACCACGCCGGTAGACCCGCGCGTGGCGGACAAGATGATTCCGTACTTGCGTGAACAGTTCGGCAACCCGGCTTCGCGCAGCCACGCCTACGGCTGGGATGCCGAGCGCGCGGTGGAAGAAGCGCGTGAGCAGGTGGCGGCACTGGTGGGCGCCGATCCGCGCGAGATTGTGTGGACATCGGGCGCAACCGAGTCCAACAACCTCGCCATCAAGGGCGCGGCCAATTTCTATTCGGGCAAGGGCAAGCACCTGATCACGGTGAAGACCGAGCACAAGGCTGTGCTCGACACCACTCGTGAGCTGGAGCGCCAGGGCTTCGAGGTGACCTACCTCGACGTGCAGGAAAACGGCCTGGTCGACATCGAAGTGCTCAAGGCGGCGATCCGCCCTGACACGATCCTGGTGTCGGTGATGCTGGTCAACAACGAGATCGGGGTGATCCAGGACGTGGCGCAGATCGGCGAGATCTGCCGCGCCAAGGGCATCATCTTCCATTGCGACGCGGCCCAGGCCACCGGCAAGGTGGCGATCGACCTGAACACGCTGAAGTGCGACCTGATGTCGTTCTCGGCACACAAGACCTACGGCCCGAAGGGCGTGGGCGCGCTGTACGTACGCCGCAAGCCGCGCGTGCGCCTGGAAGCGCAGATGCACGGCGGCGGTCACGAGCGCGGCATGCGTTCGGGCACGCTGGCCACGCATCAGATCGTGGGCATGGGCGAAGCCTTCCGCATCGCCCGTGAGGAAATGGCCACGGAAAACGAACGTATCCGCATGTTGCGCGATCGCCTGTGGCGTGGCCTGTCGGGCATGGAAGAGGTCTACCTGAACGGCGACCTGGAACAACGCGTGCCGCATAACCTCAATGTCAGCTTCAACTTCGTCGAAGGCGAATCGCTGATCATGGCGATCAAGGACGTGGCGGTGTCGTCGGGCTCGGCTTGCACCTCGGCGTCGCTGGAGCCTTCGTACGTGCTGCGCGCCCTGGGCCGCAACGACGAACTCGCGCACAGTTCCATCCGCTTCACGGTGGGCCGTTTCACCACCGAGGAAGAAGTCGATTACACCGTGGAACTGCTCAAGAGCAAGATCGCCAAGCTGCGCGATTTGTCGCCGCTGTGGGAAATGTTCAAGGACGGTGTGGACCTGAATTCCATCCAGTGGGCTGCGCACTAAGCACCAGGCGCCAAGACCCACGCAAGACCCCATAAATACCGATACGCCAAGAGGTAGCCAAAATGTCATACAGCACCAAGGTTCTCGACCACTATGAAAACCCCCGCAACGTTGGCTCGTTCGACAAGAACGACGATGCCGTGGGCACCGGCATGGTTGGCGCGCCCGCTTGCGGCGACGTCATGAAGCTGCAGATCAAGGTCAACGAAGCTGGCGTGATCGAAGACGCCAAGTTCAAGACCTATGGCTGCGGCTCGGCCATCGCGTCCTCCTCGCTCGTGACCGAATGGGTCAAGGGCAAGACCGTGGATCAGGCACTGGAAATCAAGAACACGCACATCGCCGAAGAACTGGCGTTGCCGCCGGTGAAGATCCACTGCTCCATCCTGGCCGAAGATGCCATCAAGGCAGCGGTCGAGGACTACAAGAAGAAGCACGAAGGCGCCGAACAGAAGGCCGCCTGATTTGCGCGTTCAATCAAGGGATGAAGCAGCGATGATCACGCTTACCGAGAAGGCCGCCAAGCATGTGGCGCGCTACCTGGACCGCCGGGGCAAGGGCGTTGGCCTGCGCCTTGGCGTCAAGACCACCGGCTGCTCGGGCCTGGCCTACAAGCTGGAGTACGTCGACGACCTGTTGCCGGAAGACAGCGTGTTCGAGTCGCACGGCATCAAGGTGATCGTCGATCCCAAGAGCTTGCCGTATATCGATGGCACCGAGCTCGATTTCGCGCGTGAAGGCCTGAACGAGGGGTTCCGCTTCAACAACCCCAACGTCAAGGATGAGTGCGGTTGCGGAGAGTCGTTCCGGGTTTGAGCGTGCTGGCATCAGCACGCCGGATACGATGAAACGCAGCATTGTCGGCTTTCACCAGGACGAGGAAAGCCACTGGGTGGCGGAACTCGATTGCGGGCATGGCCAGCATATGCGCCATGATCCGCCCTGGCAGATGCGTCCGTGGACGCTGACGCCGCAGGGGCGTGCGGCCAGGATGGGCGAGCTGGTGAACTGCCTGAAATGCGATCGGGCGGAGCCGCCGGCTGATTGGGCGGGCAGCGGCGCAAAGCGCGCTGCCTGACCGGATCGGCCGCCACATTGCTGCGGCCTGTGCCGCGCGGTCAGCGCGCCGCTTTCACGCTGAAGGAAGTTCAAAGGGGCGGCGCAGCCGCTCCTTTTTGTTGGGGAAGGTGTTGAAAGACGATTATTTCGCGCTGTTCGGCCTGCCGGTCGGATATGCAGTCGACGAGGCGGCGCTGGACGCCGCCTACCTGACCGTGCAATCGCAGGCGCACCCGGATCGCTTCGCCAATGCCGGCGATGCCGAGCGGCGCGTGGCCATGCAATGGGCCGCGCATGCCAACGAGGCGTACCGCACGCTGCGCCAGCCGCTCAAGCGCGCGATCTACCTGCTGACGCTGCGTGGTGTGGACATCCAGGCTGAGAGCAATACTGCCATGGCGCCCGCCTTCCTGATGCAGCAGATGGAATGGCGCGAGGCCCTGCAGGAAGCAGTTGAAGAGAAGGATGTCGCGCGCCTCGATGCGCTGCTGCGTGAGTTGCGTGGCGAGAAGCGCGAGCGCCACGCGGCGCTGGGTGCGCTGCTCGATGCCGGCGATAACGCGGGTGCCGGCAGCGCGGCCAGGCAATTGATGTTCATCGAGAAAATCGAGCACGACACCAGCGAGGCGATCGACCGCCTGGAAGGCTAGGGTCCCGAGGGACTCCAGCGCCGCCAGGCAAGTTCGCCCCAGCCATGCCACAATGGCGCCCCGGCGCAAAGCCGGCCTGTGCGACGGGCCGTTTTTGCCACCGCACAATATAGAAGATTCATCATGGCACTGCTCCAGATCTCCGAACCCGGCATGTCGCCGGCACCCCACCAGAAGCGGCTCGCGGTCGGCATCGACCTTGGCACCACCAATTCGCTGGTGGCAGCGGTTCGCAACAGCATTCCCGAAGTCCTGACCGACGAAAGCGGCCGCGCGCTGCTGCCTTCGGTCGTGCGCTACCTGCCCAAGGGTACGCAGATCGGCTACCGCGCGCAGGAAGAAGCGGTGCACGACCCCAAGAACACCATCGTCTCGGTCAAGCGCTTCATGGGGCGCGGCCTGCGCGACGTCGCACATATCGAGCACAGCCCCTACGATTTCGTCGACGCGCCCGGGATGGTGCAGATCAAGACCGCGGCCGGCGTGAAAAGTCCGGTGGAAGTCTCGGCGGAAATCCTGGCCACGCTGCGCCAGCGTGCCGAGGATTCGCTTGGCGACGAGCTCGTCGGCGCGGTGATTACGGTGCCCGCCTATTTTGACGACGCCCAGCGCCAGGCCACCAAGGATGCCGCGCAGCTCGCCGGCCTTGAAGTGCTGCGCCTGCTCAACGAGCCGACCGCGGCAGCCATCGCCTATGGCCTGGACAACGCTTCCGAGGGCATCTACGCGGTGTACGACCTCGGCGGCGGCACCTTCGATATCTCCATCCTCAAGCTCAGCCGGGGCGTGTTCGAAGTGCTGGCCACCGGCGGCGATTCCGCACTGGGCGGCGACGATTTCGACCAGCGCCTGATGTGCTGGATCGTCGAGCAGGCTGGCCTGCAACCGCTGTCTGCCGAAGATATGCGCCTGCTGATGGTGCGCTCCCGCGCGGCCAAGGAAGCGTTGTCGTCGGCTGATTCGACCGTGATCGATGCCGTGCTGAACAGCGGCGAGATCGTGCACCTGACGCTGCCGGCCTCGACCTTTGTCGAGCTGACCGCGCCGCTGGTGCAAAAGACCCTGTCGCCTGTGCGCAAGGCGCTGCGCGATGCCGGCGTCGCGGCGGACGAGGTCAAGGGCGTCGTGCTGGTTGGCGGCGCAACCCGCATTCCTTCCATCCGCAAGGCGGTGGGAGATTTCTTCGGCCAGCCGCCGCTGACCAACCTCGACCCGGACAAGGTCGTGGCCCTGGGCGCGGCCATGCAGGCCAACCTGCTGGCCGGCAACGGCGCCCCCGGCGAGGACTGGCTGCTGCTGGACGTGATCCCGCTATCACTGGGCGTGGAAACCATGGGTGGCCTGGTCGAGAAGATCATTCCGCGCAACAGCACCATCCCAGTCGCCCGCGCGCAGGAATTCACCACGTTCAAGGACGGCCAGACGGCCATCGCCATCCACGTGCTGCAAGGCGAGCGCGAACTGGCGAGCGATTGCCGCTCGCTGGCGCGCTTCGAGTTGCGCGGCATCCCGCCGATGGTGGCCGGCGCCGCACGCATTCGCGTGACGTACCAGGTTGATGCCGACGGGCTGCTGTCGGTCTTCGCGCGCGAGACGCAATCCGGTGTGGAGGCGACCATCACCGTCAAGCCGTCCTACGGCCTCGCCGACGACGAGATCGCCCGCATGCTACAGGACAGCTTCCGTGAAGCCGAGCACGACATGAAGAGCCGTGCGCTGGCGGAGGAACGCGTGGACGCCGCGCGCCTCATCGAAGCCACGCGCCGCGCGCTGGAACTCGATGGCGACCTGCTCTCGGCCGAGGAACGTGCCGACGTGGAGCGCCTGATCACGGCCGCGAGCGACATTGCCGCAGGCGAAGATCACCACGCCATCAAGACAGCGGTGGAAGCGCTGTCCCGCGGCACCGACGAATTCGCCGCCCGCCGGATGGACCGCTCGATCAAGAGCGCGCTGGCCGGTCGCAAGGTGCAGGACCTGGGCTGATCCCCGAGGCCAATCGCACCCTATTTATATCCAGGACATTCCATGCCACAGATCATCGTATTGCCCCACGTCGAACTCTGCCCCGAAGGGGCTGTGTTCGAGGCCAAAGCCGGTACCAGCATTTGCGACGCGTTGCTCAGCAACGGCATCGAGATCGAGCACGCCTGCGAGAAGTCCTGCGCGTGCACCACCTGCCACGTGGTGGTGCGCGAGGGCTTCAACTCGCTGGAAGAGGCCGAAGAGAAAGAGGAAGACCTGCTCGACAAGGCCTGGGGCCTGGAGCCCAACTCGCGCCTGTCCTGCCAGGCCCTGGTGGCCGACAGCGACCTCACCGTGCAGATCCCCAAGTACACGATCAACCATGCCAAGGAAGAGCATTAAGCGCGGCGCGCTTGCCGGCTTGCTCGCCTGACCAGAGTTGACCAGAACTGACCGGAGAGAATACCCATGAAGTGGACCGACACCTACGAGATCGCCGCCGCCCTGTACGACAAGTACCCGGACGTGGATCCCACCACCATCCGCTTCACCGACCTGCACCGCTGGGTCATGGAGCTGGACGGCTTTGCCGATGCGGCCGATCGCTCGGGCGAGAAGATTCTGGAAGCGATTCAATCCGCCTGGATTGAAGAAGCGGAATAAGGGCCGGAACGAAAAAAAACCGCGGAAACGCGGTTTTTTTTCGCCGTTGCGGATGCCGGTTCAGCCAGCGACCAGCTGGCCATCCTGCATGTGCACACGTTCCCCGATCTGCACGCCCGGATCGGCTTGATACGTGAAGGTGCGGTGGCTGCCGTTGTCCATCTGCACGCGGACCTGGTAGCTGGTGTCCTTGCGCACGGTCTTCTCGATCTGGTTGCCGGCAAAGCCGCCGCCCACGGCACCGGCCACGGTGCCCAGGATACGGCCATTGCCCTTGCCGATCTGGTTGCCGAGCAGGCCGCCGATGACCGCGCCGCCTACCGCGCCCAGGCCAGTGGCCGGCTTGGGCGCTTCGATCGGGGTGATGGCGACGACGCGGCCGGCATACGCACTGCCTTGCGCCGGCTGGCGTTCGGCATAGGCGCCGTTGTCATTGCGGCTGGCCGCGGGGCCATAGCCTGCATCGCGGCTGGCGCTGCTGCGCTCCTGGGCGCGGCGTGCAGCGGGTGCCGGTGCCGGTGCGGCCGGGGCAACGGGCGCCTGCGCCAGGTTCGCGGCATCGGGCGGCCGCGTGGTGCTGCCCGGCGCCGGCAGTTGCGCGGTGTCGGCGCCATTGGCGGCGACAGGCGCGGTCAGGGACGGCTGCGATCCCTGCATGGCCTTGCTGGTAGGCAGCACGCCGGTCATGGCGGCGACCGCTGTCAGGCTGGCGATCACGATGGCTACCGCGGCGGCGCCGACCAGCGGATGCAGCCGGCGTTGGGTGGGCAGGGAAGCGGGCATGGCAGGCTCGTTGGATTGGTGCAAGGTCGGATTCGACATATTGTTTTCCTCGCAAAACGCAGCCGGTCAGGGGTACTGATGGCTAGCGATTCGATGGACCTAGTTTGGCCCAATTCACTGCCATTTTCCGTTTGAATTTGTAAGTTTCTGTAGGCTGAAATCTTCTTTTAAATCATGAGCTTGGCTGCAAAAATGCATGGCCTTCTCGGCCTGTGTTTGTAACAAACTCGCTGCCACAAGCAAAAAGCCCCACCAAAAATCGGTGGGGCTTTTTGCTGTGCGCGGCGGCCCGGCGAGGCCGTCGCGCCGCGTCAGTCCTCGCGGCGCAGATGCGGGAACAAGATGACGTCGCGGATGTTCGGGCTGTCGGTCAGCAACATCACCAGGCGGTCGATGCCGATGCCGCAGCCGCCCGTCGGGGGCATGCCGTATTCCAGCGCACGGATGTAGTCGGCGTCGAAGTACATCGCTTCTTCGTCGCCCGCATCCTTCTGGTCGACCTGCTTGCGGAAGCGCTCGGCCTGGTCTTCGGCGTCGTTCAGCTCGGAGAAACCGTTGGCAATCTCGCGGCCGGTGATGAACAGCTCGAAGCGCTCGGTGATGCCCGGCTGGGTATCCGAGGCGCGCGCCAGCGGCGAGACTTCCACCGGGTAGTCGATGATGAACGTCGGCTCCCACAGCTGGCTTTCGGCGGTTTCCTCGAACAGCACCAGTTGCAGCGTGCCCAGGCCCGCGTTGAGGAATTGCGGGGCGCCGGTGTTGATGCCGAACTTCTTCAGCTCGGCGCGCAGGAATTCCGTATCGGCCAGTTGCGCGTCGGTATATTGCGGCGCGAACTTCTGGATGGCCTGCGTGATGGTGAGGCGATGGAACGGCTTGGACAGGTCCAGCTCGCGGTCCTGGTAGGTCAGCACGGCGCTGCCGCGCGCGTCGATCGCGGCCTGGCGGATCAGGTCCTCGGTGAAGTCCATCAGCCAGCGGTAGTCCGTGTAGGCCGCGTAGAACTCCATCATGGTGAACTCAGGGTTGTGGCGCGGGCTCACCCCCTCGTTGCGGAAGTTGCGGTTGATCTCGAACACGCGCTCGAAACCGCCCACTACCAGGCGCTTCAGGTACAGCTCGGGCGCGATGCGCAGGAACATCTGCATGTCCAGCGCGTTGTGGTGGGTGATGAACGGCTTGGCCGTGGCGCCGCCCGGGATCGGGTGCAGCATCGGCGTTTCGACTTCCATGAAGTCGTTGCTGGCCATGTGCCGGCGCAGCGAGCTGATGGCGTTGGTGCGGGCGCGGAAGGTGGCGCGCGTTTCCGGCGACACGATCAGGTCCACATAGCGCTGGCGGTATTTCTGTTCCTGGTCGGCCAGGCCATAGTAATCACCGGGCAGGGGGCGCAGGCTCTTGGACAGCAGGCGCAACTCGGTCACCGCCACCGACAGCTCGCCGGTCTTGGTCTTCATCAGCGTGCCGCGGGCGGCCACGATATCGCCCAGGTCCCATTTCTTGAAGGCGGCGTACACGTCTTCACCAATCGCATCGCGGCTGATGTAGAACTGGATGCGGCCCGAGCCGTCCTGCACGGTGGCAAAGCTGGCCTTGCCCATCACGCGCTTGAGCATCATGCGCCCGGCGATGGCGACTTCCACCGGGGTGGCTTCGAGCGCGGCCTGCTCGGTCTCGCTGTACTGCGTGTGCAGCGCGGCGGCCTGGTGGGTCGGGCGGAAGTCGTTGGGGAAGGCCGGGCCTTGCTGACGCAGGGCCTGGAGCTTCTCGCGCCGTTCCGCGATGATCTTGTTTTCGTCGGCTGCGGCCGGGACGTTGGTCTCGGCGGGAGCGCGGTTGGATTCGGTCATGATGTCTTGGTGAGTCGCCCGGGCCAGGCCCGCGCGAGGTTCATGTATTGCGGATGTCGTCGAGCTCGGTGCTGCCGAAGTCAGGCCGCTCCAGGTACGCAGCGATACGCTGCGCGGTATCGTCGGGCGAGGCCAGCTGATCGTTGTCCTTGAGGTCGCGGAAGCGCTGCACCTGCGCAAAGTCGGCGTTGCGGATGGTGGCCTGCATGCCGGTATCGACCACGCCCGGCGCCAGCGCGACCGCGCGCACGGCGCGTTCCGCCGGCGCCTGCGCGTATTCGGCGTTGATGGAGCGCACGAACATGTCCAGGCCCGCCTTGCCGGCGCAATAGGCGCTCCAGCCCTCGACCGGGCGGCGCGCCGCGCCGGAGGAGATCGCCAGGATCTTGCGCGGGCAGCCAAAGCGCTCGGTGTGCGAGAGGAAGGCCGCGGTCATGGTCATCGGCGTGGCCAGGTTGGTCAGCAGATGCTGCACCAGCGCCGGTTCGCGCAGGTTGGCGATGGGGCCGATCGGATCGATCATGCCCGCGTTCAGGATCAGCGTGGCGCTGGCAAGCGTTTCGTCGACGACGTCGAGGACGCTGCCAAGCCAGGTTGCCGACGGGCCGGCTTGGGAGAGGTCTTGCAAGTGCCAGGCTACCTTGACGCCGCTGGCGGACGCCGCCCGTTCCAGCTCGGGATTGCGGCTGCGGGACACGCATACCAGGCGGTTGCCCGGTTTGAGCAATGCCTGCGTCAGCGAGGCACCGAGCCCGCGCGAGGTGCCCGTGATGATGATCAGATGCGTTGCTGCGGTCGATGCTGCGGTCATGGTCAGGATTGTCCCGGCAGGTGAGTGGCCGCACCTGCCGCCGCCACACGCCGATCCTTGCCGGGGGCGCGTGGTGGCGGCGTGGCGCCGCTGCGTGGTTACAGCCCTTGCTTCAGGCTGGCTACGATGAAGGGATCCAGGTCGCCGTCCAGCACCTTCTGCGTGTTGGACATTTCCACGTTGGTGCGCAGATCCTTGATGCGGCTCTGGTCCAGCACGTACGAGCGGATCTGGTGGCCCCAGCCCACATCGGTCTTGGACGACTCCAGCTTGTCGGCTTCGGCCTGGCGCTTGCGCATTTCGTGCTCATACAGCCGCGACTTCAGCATCGACATGGCTTCGGCGCGGTTGCGGTGCTGCGAGCGGTCGTTCTGGCACTGCACCACAATGCCGGTCGGGATGTGCGTGATCCGCACGGCCGAATCGGTCTTGTTGATGTGCTGGCCGCCCGCGCCGGAGGCACGGTAGGTGTCCACGCGCAGGTCCGCCGGATTGACGTCGACCTCGAACGATTCGTCGACCTCGGGGTAGACGAAGACCGACGAGAACGACGTGTGGCGGCCGCCTGACGAATCGAACGGCGACTTGCGCACCAGGCGGTGCACGCCGGTTTCCGTGCGCAGGTAGCCGAACGCGTACTCGCCCTCGACCTTGATCGTGGCGCTCTTGATGCCCGCCACGTCGCCTTCCGACTCTTCCAGCACTTCGGCCTTGAAGCCCTTGCGCTCGCAATATTTCAGGTACTGGCGCAGCAGCATCGACGCCCAGTCGCAGGCTTCGGTGCCACCGGCGCCGGCCTGGATGTCGATAAAGGCGTTGGCCTGGTCCATTTCGCCGGAGAACATGCGGCGGAATTCCATGTCGGCGACGATGGCCTCGAAGCCGGAAACGTCGGTTTCGATGGCTTCCAGCGTGTCGTCGTCGCCTTCTTCGCGGGCGAGCTCGAACAGCTCGTCGGCACCGCTAAGGTCGTCCGTGAGCTTGCTGAGCACGCCGACCACGCCCTCCAGCATTTTCTTTTCCTTGCCGAGATCCTGGGCCCGCTTGGGGTTGTTCCAGACCTCGGGGTCCTCGAGTTCGCCGTTGACTTCGTCGAGTCGTCCTACTTTGACATCGTAGTCAAAGATACCCCCGTAGATCTTCCGTTCGCGAACGGAGATCAGAGATGGCACCGGAGATGGCGTTGAGGCGTTCTGCTTCCATGATGTTCCTGCGCTTTCAAAACCTTGAATTATAGCGGATCGGGGGCTTTTGCCCCGGCTCTGATCGCGTCTGTTGCGCGATTTCGAACGGTTTGCCCCCTGGAGGGTCTACAGTTGCGGGTGCGTCATGGCAGACTCGAACGCGCCGCCGGCCCAGGGCCGGGCATCCGGCAGGCTTCAAGTTAAGGACAGGGAGGGACGATAAGTACGTGATGAAGCAAAGCAACCACGACAAGACGAGCGCGCGGCGCCGCGCGCTTGGCCTGCTGGCCGCCGCCGCGGCGTGCCTGGCCGCCGGCTGCGGCACCCTGGCCAGCGAACCCGCGCCCGACGGTTACTACCGGGTGCAGAGCGGCGACACCTTGTACACCGTGGCCCGGCGGCACAAGCGCTCGGTGCGCGACCTGGTGCGCTGGAACCAGCTGCCCAGTGCGGACCGGATCGAAGTCGGGCAACTGCTGCGGGTCCGCCCGCCGGCTGGCGCCAGCGCCGGCACGGCTGCCGGCAACGGCCCGGTGGCGGTCGGGGACACCCCGCGGGTGGACAACAGCGCGCCGTCGCGTGCGCCCGCCACCAGCATCCGCCTGCAATGGCCGGCCGACGGCCGCGTGACCGCCGGCTACGGGCCGCCTGCCAGCAAGGGCCTGCGCATCAACACCGCGCCCGGCAGCGTGGTGCGCGCGGCCGCCGCCGGCAAGGCCATCCACGTCGGCGACCTGCGCGGCTACGGCATGCTGGTGATCGTCAAGCACGACGACAACTGGCTGACGGTGTATGGCAACCTGGACAAGCCCTCGGTCAGCGAGGGCGCGCAGGTAGCCAGCGGGCAGGAGGTCGGGCGCATGGGCACGGCCGACAGCGAGCTGCATTTCGAAGTGCGCAACAACGGCAAGCCGGTGGATCCGGCGGGGCTGCTGCCGTCGCGTGGCTAAGCCACCCGCTGGCCGAGCGCGCTACTGCGCGTGCTCGATCACCATCTGTACCCGTGTGATGCCGTTGAAGGTGTTGTTGTCGAGCCGGTAGGCCACCAGCGCGCTGGCGCCCAGCGACTCCGCATGGTTGAACCAGATCGCGTCGAAGCGCTGGCTGCCGCGCCCTAGCTGCAGCTTCAGGTGCTTGCCCTTGAGCACGCTCTGGCGCAGCACGTCGAATTCGCCGCAGAAGGTGGGTGCCGGGAAGCCCTGGCCCCAGACCTGCTGCTCCAGCAGCGAGACGAATTCCGGGCTGAAGCAGGCATCCTCGATGTCGCCATCGGTCTCGATCACCCGCGCCAGCTGCTCGTCGCTCAGCCATTCGCGCCCCACCGCCTCGAACGCTTCCATGAACTGCTCGAAGCTGTCGGCGCTGAGGGTCAGGCCCGCCGCCATGGCGTGGCCGCCAAACTTCTTGAGCAGGCCGGGATGGCGCTTGGACACCAGGTCCAGCGCATCGCGCAGGTGAAAGCCCGGGATGGAGCGGCCCGATCCCTTGATCGTGTCTTCGTCGCCCGGGGCGAAGGTGATGGTGGGGCGGTGGTATTTTTCCTTGAGCCGCGAGGCCACGATGCCGATCACGCCCTGGTGCCAGGTGTCGTTGAACACGCTGACGGTAAAGCGCGCGGCCGGATCCAGCGCGCCTAGCGGGCCTTCCAGGATCTGCAAGGCTTCCTGCTGCATGCCGGCTTCGATATCGCGCCGCTCGCGGTTCATGCCGTCAAGTTCCTGGGCGATCTCCCAGGCGCGGTTGGCGTCGTCGGTCAGCAGGCACTCGATGCCTAGCGACATGTCGGCCAGCCGCCCTGCGGCGTTCAGGCGCGGACCCACGCCAAAGCCCAGGTCGAAGGTGTTGGCGCGCGTGGCCTCGCGCCCGGCGGCGCGGAAGAGGGCGGCCACACCGGCGTGCATGCGGCCGGCGCGCATGCGCTTGAGGCCCTGCGCCACCAGGATGCGGTTGTTGCTGTCGAGCTTGACCACGTCGGCGACCGTGCCTAGCGCAACCAGGTCCAGCAGGGTGTCCAGGCGCGGCTGGGTCTGCGCGTCGAACACGCCGCGGCGGCGCAGTTCGGCACGCAAGGCCAGCAGCACGTAGAACATCACGCCCACGCCCGCCAGGTTCTTGCTGGGGAACTCGCAGCCGGGCTGGTTGGGGTTGACGATCACCGCCGCGTCGGGCAACTGGTCGCCGGGCAAGTGGTGGTCGGTCACCACCACGTCGATGCCGAGCGCATTGGCTGCCGCCACGCCGTCGACGCTGGCGATGCCGTTGTCCACCGTCACGATCACATCCGGCTGCTGCCTGGCGGCCAGCGCCACGATCTCCGGGGTCAGGCCGTAGCCGTACTCGAAGCGGTTGGGCACGATGTAGTCGATGCGTGCTCCCAGCATGCGCAACCCGCGCACGCCCACCGCGCAGGCGGTGGCGCCGTCGCAGTCATAGTCCGCCACGATCAGCAGGCGCCGGCCCGCGGCGATGGCGTCGGCAAGGTAGGTGGCCGCGTGGTCGATGCCTTTCATGGCCGCCGGCGGCACCAGGCCGGGCAGCTCGGTGGCGAGCTCTGCCGGCTCGCGCACGCCGCGTGCCGAGAGGATGCGTGCCAGCGTGGGATGCAGGCCGAACCCTGCCAGCTTGCCAGCGTGCTCGGTGGAAAAAGAGCGAACAGCGATTTTTGTCATTGCGGGGTCTTGCGGAAAACCAGGGGTCAGGCGGCATAGGCGAGGTCGGACAACAGCGCGCGCCAGTCGCCGCGCTGGCCCAGGCCGCGCCAGAACTTGCGCAGGTCGGCGCGGCGCACGGTGAACTCGGCGTAGTGGTTGTCGCCGGACAGCATGAGCGTGACCGCCTGCAACTGCCCGGCTTCGAGGGCGGCCAGGGCGGGCGCGAACCATTCGGCGTCGAGCGTGTGCATGCGCTCGATCCACAAGCCCCAGTCCTGGGCGATATGGGACTCGATGGCGTCGTCCAGCAGAACCATGGCGCTGCCCTGCATCGCCTGGATTGCCTTGAAGCGCGGCGGCTGGGGCTGGCATGCCGCGCCACCGGCCAGCGCCAGGCCGCGCAGGAAGGCGTCGCCGGTCAGTACCGTGTCCGCCAGGCGCGGCACCGGCTGCAGGGTGCCGCCGCCATGGAGCCAGACCGAATTGATGGAGAACTCTCCCGCGGCTTCCCTGGCCTGGTTCACCGGGTGGTCGTACCAGGTCATCTGGATTTCGTTCTGGATCCGGCGCCAGTCGCGGGCGCGCTCGCCGGCCTGCATCCACACATCGATATTGCGGCCGGTGGCCCGCAGCGGGCTGGCGGCCACAAGTGGCCCGAACACGGCTTGCGGGATGTACCAGCGCGCCGGGTGCGGTGTTTCAAGCACAATGCCGGATTCCTGCAGCAGCGCTGCCACCGCGGCGTGCAGGGCGGCGGACTCCTCGGCCCGGATATGCAGCTGAGCCGGGTCCATCAGCACCAGGTGGTCGCGCGCGGCATGGATATGCACCGGCTGCAGGCAGGCCCAGGCCTGTCCATCGTCCGCCGTGGCACCGTTGCCGGCGGCGGTCGTGTCGGCCAGGCGCATGTACGGGGCGCTGGGCACACGGGCTGTGTCCAGCCCGGCGCGCCCGGCCAGCCAGCGCTCATGCGGCAGCGCACGCAGGAAGGGGTCGTCGTGTCGCTCGCGCGGGCCGGGGCTGGCGCGCGTGAGCAACTTTCCCAGCGCCGGCAACTCCAACTGCCGCAGCAGGGCTTCGAGCATGGCGTCGTTGCCCCCACCGTCGGCGTCGATCGCGGCGCCGGGCGGGACAGAAAAGGGCACAATCAGGGTCAGGTGCGTCATCATGGTGCCGAGATTGTAAACTTGCGGCTGGCTGGCGGCGGAAATATCGTCCCCGGCCCGGCTGCGACAGTGGCGCGAGCGGCGCCCCGGGTGAGCGGCCAGCAAGTCATCAGCGGCGTCGGCGGTGTGGCGCCGGCGTTTCTCCTTAACAACAGGAACCCTCTTGAACTTTCCTTACGAGTGGCAGATCGGTTGGCGATACACCCGCGCAAGCAAGCGCGCCAGCCGCAACACCTTTATTTCCTTTATCTCGATGATTTCCATGCTCGGCATTGCGCTGGGCGTGGCGGCGCTGATCGTGGTGCTGTCGGTGATGAACGGTTTCCAGAAAGAAGTGCGCGATCGCATGCTCTCCGTGCTGTCGCACATCGAGGTGGTCGGCCCTGGGGCGCTGCCCGACTGGCAGAAGACCGCCGCCGAGGCGATGCGCAACAAGGAAGTGATCGGTGCCGCGCCCTATGTGGCCGCGCAGGCCATGCTGACCCGCGAGGACGCCGTGCGCGGCGTGCTGCTGCGCGGGGTCGAGCCTTCGGAAGAGCCCAAGGTGTCCGACATCGGCAAGCAGTTCCGGGGCGGCAGCATGGAGCGCCTGCTTCCGGGCGAGTTCGGCATCGCCCTGGGCAATGAGCTGGCCAACGCGATGGGCGTGCAGGTGGGCGACAAGGTCACGCTGGTGGTGCCGCAGGGCACCATCACGCCGGCCGGCGTGCTGCCGAGGCTCAAGCAGTTCACGGTGGTGGGCGTGTTCTCGTCCGGCCATTTCGAGTTCGACAACGCGCTGGCGCTGATCAATATCCGCGACGCCGAAGCCATGTTCCGCCTCGCCGGGCCCACCGGCGTACGCTTGAAACTGACGGACATGCAGCGCGCCCCCCAGGTGGCCGACGAACTGGCCGGCACGCTCTCGGGCGAGCTCTACCTGCGGGACTGGTCCAAGCAGAACCGCAACTGGTTTGCCGCTGTGCAGACCGAGAAGCGCATGATGTTCATCATCCTGACGCTGATCATCGCGGTGGCGGCCTTCAACCTGGTGTCCACGCTGGTCATGACCGTGACGGACAAGCAGGCTGACATCGCCATCCTGCGCACCATGGGCGCCCAGCCGAGCTCGATCACCAAGATCTTCATCGTGCAGGGCGTTGCCATCGGCTTTATCGGCACGCTGGCGGGGGTTGCCGGCGGCGCCTTGATCGCCTTCAACATCGATGTGATCGTGCCCTTTATCGAGCGGCTGCTGCATGTGCAGTTCCTGCCGCGCGACATCTATTTCATCAGCGAACTGCCCTCGGATCCCCGCGTGAACGACATTGCGACCATCGGTATCGTCTCCTTTGTGCTGTCCATCCTGGCCACGCTCTACCCCAGCTGGCGTGCTGCCCGCGTCAACCCGGCGGAGGCGCTGCGCTATGAGTGAAACCCTGATGCACGCCGCACCGGCCGGCAATGCCGCGCACGCAGCCGGCAAGGCCGGCCCGGATATGCCGGTGCTGCTGGCCGAAGGCCTGACCAAGCGCTTCCGCCAGGGCGGCCTGGACGTGACCGTGCTCAAGGGCGTGGATGTCCGGGTGGATGCGGGCGAGAAAGTCGCCATCGTGGGCGCTTCCGGTTCCGGCAAGAGCACGCTGCTGCATGTGCTGGGCGGGCTAGACAACCCGGACAGCGGGCGGGTCGCCTTGAAGGGCCGGCCTTTTACCGCGCTGCGCGAGAGTGAGCGCAATATCGTGCGCAACCGCGAGCTGGGCTTCATCTACCAGTTCCACCATCTGCTGCCCGAGTTCACCGCGCTGGATAACGTGGCCATGCCGATGCGCATCCGCGGGCTGCGCCAGCCCGAGGCGCGCGCGGCGGCGATGACGGTGCTTGAGCGCGTGGGCCTGGGCGACCGGGCACAGCACCGGCCCGGCGAGCTGTCCGGCGGCGAGCGCCAGCGGGTGGCGATCGCCCGCGCGCTGGTGGGCGGCCCGGCCTGCGTGCTGGCCGACGAGCCCACCGGCAACCTGGACGACCACACCGCGGGCGGGGTCTACGACCTGATGCTGGAGCTGTCGCGCACGCTGGGCACCAGTTTTGTCATCGTGACCCACGACCTCGACCTGGCCAGCCGCTGCGATCGCGTGCTGCGGCTGCGCGATGGTCATATCCATCGCGAGCGCTGAGCGCGCCCGGGCGCCAGCGGAACCTGCCATGTGGATCGATACGCATTGCCACCTCGACGCCGGCGAATTCGATGCCGACCGTGACACCGTTGCCGCCGCCGCTGCCACGGCGGGGGTGACGGGCATCGTGCTGCCGGCGGTGGCCGTGTCGAATTTTGCCGCGGTGCGGGCGCTTGCGCATCGCCACGCTAGCTGCGTCTACGCGCTGGGGATCCATCCGCTGTGCACGCCGGGCGCGGGGCAGGCCGACCTCGATGCGTTGCGCAGCGAGGCGCAAGCCTCGCTGGCCGATCCGCGCTTCATTGGCATCGGCGAGATCGGGCTCGATTTCTTCGTGCCCGGCCTCGATGCCGCGCACCAGGCCTGGATCTATGCCGAGCAACTCAAGATTGCGCGCGAGCTGGACTTGCCGGTGCTGCTGCATGTGCGCAAGTCGCAGGACCAGGTGGCGGCCCAGTTGCGCCGCATCGGCGTGCGCCAGGGCATTGCCCATGCTTTCAACGGCAGCGTGCAGCAGGCGCGCGGATTTATCGACCAGGGCCTCAAGCTGGGCTTCGGCGGCAACCTGACCTTCAGCCGCGCCAACCAGATCCGGCGCCTGGCGGCGGCGCTGCCGCTCGACGCCATCGTGCTGGAAACCGACGCACCCGACATCGCGCCCGCCTGGCTGTCCGACGACCAGTTCGGCGAGCAGCACAAGGCGCGCAACACGCCCGCCGAAGTGGCCGGCGTGGCGCGCGTGCTGGGCGAGCTGCGCGGGCTGGATGCCGCGCCGCTGGCGCAGGCGATGTGGCGCAACTCCGTGGCGGCCTTGCCGCGGCTGGGCGCGTTCGCGTCAACCATGTTCCCCCCGGCATTGCCTGCATTGGCCCCGGCCGAAACAATCGGCAACCAACCCGTTTCATCCTGACAAGTCTGGCGGCTGGTGACGGCCGTATAAGCAGACGCATCCGATATCCCGTCTACCCGTTGGGGGAGTCCGCATGCGTCTGTTTTTGCTCGCCTTCGTGGCGGGCTGCTGGTGGCTGCAGCAGCAAGGCTCGCTGCCGCGTGGCGGCGCGGTGTGGGTGTTGGTGGCTGCCGGGCTGCTGACGGCCGCGCTCGCGCTGTGCCTGCGCACGCGCCGGCCTGGATGGGCGCGGGTGGCCTGGATCGTGTTGTCGCTGCTGGCTGGTTTCGGCTATTCGGCGTGGCGCGCCGAGGCTCGTCTGGCAGAGCGGCTGGCGCCTGGGCTGGAAGGGGCCGACCTGCAGGTGAGTGGCGTGGTGGCTGGGCTGCCGGCGCAGGCCGCGCGCGGCCTGCGCTTTGTGTTCGCGCTTGACGATGCGGCGGGCATGCCGCCCCGCGTCTTGCTGGGCTGGGAGGATGCCCCGGCCGGCTTGCGGCCGGGCGAGCGCTACGTCTTCACCGTGCGCTTGCGGCAGCCCCATGGCCTGGCCAACCCGCATGGCTTCGATTACGAATTCTGGCTGATGGCGGCCGGGCTTGGCGCCACTGGCTACGTGCGCGATGCCATCGGCGAGCCGCAGGACGCTGTCGGCGAACGGCTCGCGTGGCGGATCGCGCGATGGCGGGCGCAGGTGCGTGATCATGTCTTGCAAAGCCTGCCACCCGATGCCCGCTTCGCCCCGGTGCTGGCGGCCCTGGTGGTGGGCGATCAGCACGGCATCCAGTCGCGCGACTGGACCTTGTTCACGCGCACCGGCATCGGCCACCTGATCAGCATTTCCGGCCTGCATATCACCATGATTTCCGGCCTGTTCTCCAGCTTCGTCTATTGGCTGTGGCGGCATTCGTTCGGGCTCGGGCGATGGCTGTCGCGGCCTTTGCCGCTGTGGTGGCCGGCGCGGCGCGCGGCGCTGGTGGGCGCGGTGATCGCGGCCCTCGTCTACGGCCTGCTGGCGGGCATGCAGGTGCCGGCGCTGCGCACCGTGTCGATGCTGGTGGTGGCGGCGCTGGCACTCTGGAGCGGGCGCACGCCGCCGGGCTCGCTGGTGCTGGCCTGGGCGGCGTTCGTGGCGATCGGGCTCGACCCCTGGGCGGTGCTGTCGCCCGGGTTCTGGCTTTCGTTCGGCGCGGTGGGCGTGATCTTCCTGGCCGCGTCGCAACCGGCCAACCAGTCCGCGCCGACGCGTTGGCAGCGTGTTCGCGCCAGCCTTGCGCAGGCGGCGCGCACGCAGTGGTCCGTCACGGTCGGGCTGGTGCCGCTGACCTTGCTGCTGTTCCAGCAGGTCTCGGTGATTTCGCCGCTGGCCAATGCCGCGGCGATCCCGCTGATCAGCCTGCTGGTGACGCCCATGGCCTTGCTGGCGGCGGCTGTGCCCGCGCCGCTGGCGGGCTGGCTGCTTGGCCCCGCGCATCTGCTGCTGCACTGGCTGGTGCTGGGCCTGGAGTGGCTGTCGGCGCCGCCGTGGGCGGTGTGGCAGGCCGCGCGCGCCGGGCCGGTAGCGCTGGCGCTGGCGGTGCTCGGCTCGCTGCTGTTGCTGGCCCCCGTGCCCTGTGGCTTGCGCGCGCGCCTGCATGGCGCGGTACTGCTGTTGCCGATGGTGCTGGCGGGGCGGCAGCCAGTGGCGCACGGGGAGTTTCGCGCCACCGCGATCGATATCGGGCAGGGCACCGCGGTACTGGTGGAAACGCGTTCGCGTGTGCTGCTCTACGATGCCGGGCCGGCTTACGGCTGGGGCGCCGCGCGTGGCGAATCGGGCAACAGCGCCGGCGCGCGGGACATCGTGCCGTTCCTGCGCGGCGCTGGCGTGCGCAGGCTGGACACGCTGGTGATCAGCCATGAAGACGCGGACCACGCTGGCGGTGCGCGCGACATCATGGCGGCACTGCCGGTGGACAGCCTGCTATCGGGCGCGCCGGCGGGACATCGGCTGCTGGTGCCGCCGGCGAGCGCTGCGTACCTGGAGGCGCGGCCCTGCGAGGCGGGGCAGCAGTGGGAGTGGGATGGCGTGCGCTTTGCCGTGCTGCATCCCTTGCCGGGCATCGCGCAGAATGCCGCCATCGACAGCAATGCGCGCAGTTGCGTGCTCAAGGTGGCGGGCAGCGCGCGCAGCCTGCTGCTGACCGGCGATATCGGCCGGCGCGACGAGGCGGCGCTGCTGGCACGCCTGTCCACGCAAGACTTGCGCGCGGACTTCCTGCAGGTGCCGCATCACGGCAGCAACACCTCATCAAGCGGGGCGTTCCTGGCCGTGGTGGCGCCGGAGGTCGCGCTGTTCCAGGTGGGCTACCGCAACCGCCACCGGCATCCCCGGCCCGAGATCTGGGACCGCTACGGCTCGCACGAGATCGCCCGCTATCGCAGCGACGAGACCGGCGCGGTCCAGCTTACGACGCGCGGCGAGTCTTACGCGCTGCAGGCTTACCGCCAGCACGCGCGGCGCTACTGGCGCGCGGCGCCGCCTGCGCCTCGCTGAGATGCGCGGGCTCGGCTTGCGCGATGCGGCGCTCGCGCAGGTGCGCCTTGGCGCGCTGCAGGCCGGCAGAGACGGTGTCGGCGCGCTCCAGGGCGACGCCCGCTGCCAGCACGTCGCCCAGCACCAGGTGGCAGATGCGGGAGGTCATCGGCGTGTAGACCTCGCTGTCTTCCTCCACGTCCGAGAACACGCAGACGTCCGCCAGGGCGGCCAGCGGCGAGCCGCTGTGGGTCAGCGCCAGCACGCTGGCACCGCTGGCGCGGGCGAGCGTGGCGGCGGCCAGCATGTCCCACGTGCGCCCGCTGTTGGAGACCAGCACGGCCACGTCGCCGGGTCCGAGCAGCGCCGCCGACATGCTGAAGACGTGCGAGTCCGAATAGGCCACCGTGGGCATGCCGAGGCGGAAGAACTTGTGCTGGATATCCAGGGCGACGATGCCAGAGTTGCCGCAGCCATAGAACTCGATGCGCCTGGCTGCGGCGAGCAGCTGGATGCCATGTTCGATCTGGTCTGCCGACAGTGCATTGCGCACGGTCATCAGGGTGGCGATGGTGCGGTCGAACACCTTGCCGGCGATATCGGCGGGGCGGTCCTCGGCTTTGACGTCCTGGTGCACGAAGGGCGTGCCACCGCCCACGTTCTGGGCGAACTGGAGCTTGAACTCGCGAAAGCCGTCGTAGCCCAGCGCCGCGCAAAAGCGCGCAATGGTGGGCTGGGACACGCCCGCGCGCTCGGCCAGTTCGGGCATCGACAAGCGGATCACGCTAGCGCCGTGGCGGGCAACATAGTCGGCAAGGCGGCGTTCGGAGGGGCGAAGCGTGTCGTAGACGGCAAGAATTCGGTCGCGCATGGTAGGGCAGGAGTGGGCTGTCTGTGCCGGGGAATTGTTCTGGCTTTGGCCCCGGAATCCGTGGCTCGACGGATCGAGCGATATGTAGATATTCTACATAATCAGAGGCGGGGCCATCCCGGCTTCAGCGTGGCGGCCAGGTAGGGATTTCACCTATGTGCGCTAAATATGCCATGAATAAAGCGCTTTGTGACGTGTGTGCATGGTGCTTTCGCATTGCCCTTCGATATAATGTAGAAAATCTACAAACAATAGCGCCGGCCAGCGCCCGCTAGTCCCCCCAGTCCTCCCGGATACGATCAGGCATCACGACCAGGAACTCCCCAATGTCAAAAGCCCTCCACGCCGAAGTCCACGCCGTCACCGAGCGCGTGATCGCGCGCAGCCAGCGCAGCCGCGCCGCCTATCTCGCCCGCTGCGAACGCGCCCAGCAGGAGCTGGGCCCCTTGCGCGGGCTGTCTTGTGCCAACCTCGCCCACGGCCTGGCCGCGCTGCCCGCGCATGACAAGCTCAAGCTGCGGGTCGAGCATGCCGCCAACCTCGGCATCGTCACCGCGTACAACGACATGCTGTCGGCCCACCAGCCGTATGAGCGCTATCCCGGCGTGATCCGGGAGGCCGCGCGTGCCGTTGGCGCGGTGGCGCAGGTGGCGGGCGGCGTGCCGGCGATGTGCGATGGCATCACGCAGGGCAATGCCGGCATGGAACTGTCGCTGTTTTCGCGCGATGCCATTGCGATGGCCACGGCGGTCTCGCTGTCGCACAACACCTTCGATGCCGCGGTCATGCTGGGCGTGTGCGACAAGATCGTGCCGGGCCTGCTGATGGGTGCGCTGCAGTTTGGCCACCTGCCGGTGGTGTTCGTGCCGGCCGGGCCGATGTCGACGGGCTTGTCCAACAAGGAAAAGGCGCGCGTGCGCCAGCTTTACGCAACCGGCCAGGTTGGCCGCGAAGCCTTGCTGGAGGCCGAGTGCGAGGCCTATCACGGGGCCGGCACGTGCACCTTCTACGGCACCGCCAACAGCAACCAGTTCCTGATGGAAATCATGGGCCTGCATATGCCGGGCGCGGCCTTCGTGCATCCGGACAGCGGCCTGCGCGACGCGCTCACCGCCGCCGCGGCCCAACGTGCGCTGGCCCTGACAGCGCGGGGCGGCGACTATCTGCCGCTGGCGCGCATCGTGGACGAGCGCGCGGTGATCAACGCCGTGGTCGGCCTGCTGGCCACGGGTGGCTCGACCAACCACACCATCCACCTGGTGGCGATGGCACGCGCGGCGGGCATCCTGATCGACTGGGACGATTTCGACCGTCTTTCGCGCATCACGCCGCTGCTGGCGCGGGTCTACCCCAACGGCTCGGCCGACGTGAATCACTTCCACGCCGCGGGCGGCGTGGCCTACGTGATTCGCCAGCTGCTCGGCGCCGGGTTGCTGCACGAGGACGTGGAAACCGTGGCCGGGCGTGGCCTGGCCCGTTACACGCAAGAGCCCGTGATGATCGACGGCGTGCTGCAGTGGCGCGACGGCGCCGCCGTCAGCGGTGATGCCACGGTGCTGGCCACCGCGGCCGAGCCGTTCTCCGCCGAGGGCGGCTTGCGCCTGCTGCAAGGCAATCTTGGCCGCGGCATGATCAAGGTGTCGGCGGTGGCGGACGAGCATCGGGTGGTCGAAGCACCGGCCCGCGTCTTTGACTCGCAGGAGCAATTGCAAGCCGCGTTCGAAGCCGGCGAGTTCACCGGCGACATGATCGCGGTCGTGCGTTTCCAGGGACCCAACGCCAACGGCATGCCAGAACTGCACCGTCTCACCCCGGTGCTGGGTTCGCTGCAGGACGCCGGCCACAAGGTTGCGCTGGTGACCGATGGCCGCATGTCCGGCGCTTCCGGCAAGGTGCCGGCGGTCATTCATGTGGGGCCTGAGGCGCTTGCCGGCGGCCCGCTGGCGCGCGTGCGTGACGGCGACCGGATCCGCGTGGACGCCGTGGCTGGCACGCTGGAATGGCTCGGCGCCGCCGATGGCGACGGCGACCTGGCGACGCGCGCTTCTGCCGTGCTGCCGGACGACGCCTTCACGAACTTCAGCGTTGGCCGAGGCCTGTTCGGGCTGTTCCGCCGCAACGCGCGGATCGCGGAAGAGGGCGGCAGCGCGCTGGACCTCTCCGAGGCCGACGCGCCCGGCGCTGTCCAAACGGGCGCGGCCGTCGCACAATAGGCGACGCCCCCTAAATTTGTGTCATTTGTGTCCCCGGCAGCCGATGGCTGGCGGAGACGACCCCGAGCCGGCCCATGCGGGTCCTATCATGGCTTCATGGCTGAACGCTTGCGGAGCCGACCGGCCACCGGCTCGGGGACTACCGACAAGGATGGGAAAACCATCCGAACATGATCATTGGAGCAGACATGATCTACATCCTGATGGGCGTTTCCGGCAGCGGAAAGACCACGGTCGGCCAGTTGCTGGCCAAGACCTTGCAATGCGGCTTCCACGATGCCGACGAATTCCACAGCGCCGCCAACAAGGCGAAGATGCACAACGGCATCCCGCTGACTGACGACGACCGCTGGCCCTGGCTGGCCGCGATGCGCGCGGCGATCGATGCGGCCCGCGCCGAGGGGCGCACCCACGTCTTTACCTGTTCCGCGCTGCGGCAGACCTACCGCGACCGCCTGACGCCCGCTGACGGCGGCGTGACCTTTGTCTACATGAAGGGCGATGCCGCGGTCATTGGCGGCCGCCTGGCCGAGCGCAGCGAGCACTTCTTCAATCCTGCCCTGTTGCAGAGCCAGTTCGATACCCTGGAGGAGCCGAGTGACGCCCTGGTGCTCGATATCCGCCAGACGCCGGAGGCGCTGGTGCAGCGCATCCTGGCCGGAGTGCAGGCAGAAAAAGGCGCGGCGATTGCCCGCTGAACCGACGCCAAAGCTGGCTCGAAGCCAAGGCTGGCAGACATCTTGCTTATCCATGTTTGATGGCGCGAATGCCCGCCGCTTGCGGCTTTCGTGGTCATAGGTATCCTATAGGGACAGCACTTCGAAGCATGACGAGACGGTCCGCGGTCAAGCCGCCGGGCCTCGGGTGGTGATCTCAAGGCGCTGTGCCGGGAACAACAAGCCAATCAAAACGGGATAGCCGGCAGTTTCGGCGGCACCCAAATCATGGGGGAACGGCCATCATGGCGGCGCGGTTTTTCGACGAGATGCTCGATTGGCAAGATGGCGTGGCAGCAGCAATCCACGCGGGCGAGTCCCTGCCGGCAGGTGCCGTGCGGGGGCATTACAAGCAGTTCGCGGATTGGTTGGCGCGCCAGTCCGAAGGCACCATGGGCAACAAGCGCGCCGAGGCTGACCTGATCTTCCGGCGCGTGGGCATCACGTTCGCCGTTTACGGCGAAAAAGACGAGTCGAACAGCGGTACCGAGCGGACCATCCCGTTCGACGTCATTCCCCGCATCTTCCCCGCCAGCGAGTGGGCAACGCTCGAGCGCGGCCTGCGCCAGCGGGTGTCGGCGCTGAACCGCTTCATCCACGATATCTATCACGGGCAGGACATCATCCGCGCCGGCGTGATCCCGCCTGACCAGATCTACAACAACGCGCAGTACCGCCCCGAGATGCTCGGCATCGACGTGCCCCGCGACATCTACGCCCACGTGGCGGGCATCGACGTAGTGCGCGCTGGCGAGGGCGAGTTCTACGTGCTGGAAGACAACCTGCGCGTGCCCTCCGGCGTGTCCTACATGCTGGAGAACCGCAAGATGATGATGCGCTTGTTCCCGGACCTGTTCGCGCGCAATCGCGTGGCGCCGGTGGCGCACTATCCCGACCTGCTGCTCGACATGCTGCGCGGCGTCTCGCCGCAGAACATCGCTGATCCCACGGTGGTGGTGCTCACGCCCGGCATGTACAACTCCGCCTACTTCGAGCATGCCTTCCTGGCGCAGCAAATGGGCGTGGAACTGGTCGAGGGCAGCGACCTGTTCGTGCAGGACGAGCACCTCTACATGCGTACCACCCAGGGGCCGCAGCGCATCGACGTGATTTACCGCCGGGTCGACGACGACTTCCTCGACCCGCTGGTGTTCCGCTCGGATTCCACGCTGGGCGCGGCAGGGCTGCTCTCGGTCTACCGCGCGGGCAATGTCACCATCTGCAACGCCATTGGCACGGGCGTGGCCGACGACAAGTCGATCTATCCCTACGTGCCCGACATGATCCGCTTCTACCTTGGCGAGGAAGCGATCCTCAACAACGTGCCGACGTACATGTGCCGCCGCCCGGACGACCTGCAGTACGTGCTGGACCACATGAGCGAACTGGTGGTCAAGGAAACCCACGGGGCCGGCGGCTACGGCATGCTGGTGGGGCCTGCCGCTACGCGCGCGGAGATCGATACGTTTCGCGAGGTCGTGCGCGCGCGTCCCGAGCAGTACATCGCGCAGCCCACGCTGGCGCTTTCCACCTGCCCGACGTATGTCGAGTCGGGGATCGCGCCGCGCCATATCGACCTGCGTCCGTTCGTGCTGTCCGGCAAGGATGTGCGCATGGTGCCGGGCGGGCTGACCCGCGTTGCGCTGCGCGAAGGCTCGCTGGTGGTCAACTCCTCGCAGGGCGGGGGCACCAAGGACACCTGGGTGCTGGAGCGCTGACGCGCGGCGCACGCAAGGATAGTTTGTGATTCCCGCGCTGGCCGCCGCGTTGCCGGCGGCGCGCGGGCGAACAGCGCTGTACGAGGGGACTGACCATGCTTAGCCGCACCGCCGACCATCTGTTCTGGATGGCGCGCTATACCGAACGCGCGGAGAACACCGCGCGCATGCTGGACGTGAACTACCAGACCTCGCTGCTGCCGCAATCCGCGGAAGTGGCCGAGCAAGGCTGGTGGGCCATGCTCGATATCTCCGAGCTGACCAAGGTGTTCGACGAGAAGTACGGCCTGCTCACGCGCGACGACGTGATCGACTTCATGGTGCGCGACATGACCAATGTCTCGTCCATCATGAGCTGCCTGCGCGCGGCCCGCGAGAACGCCCGCGCGGTGCGCGGCTCGCTGACCACCGAGGTCTGGGAGACCATCAACACCACCTGGCTCGACGTGCAGCGCATGATCGCCGACGGCGTGCTGCGCGAGGATCCTTCGCAGTTCTTCGAGTGGGTGAAGTTCCGCTCCCACCTGGCCCGTGGCGTGCAGTTCGGCACCATGCTCAAGGACGACGCCTTCCACTTCATGCGCCTGGGCACGTTCCTGGAACGCGCCGACAATACCGCGCGGATCCTGGACGTGAAGTTCCAGGCCAGCACGGTCGACGAGAGCGATCCCAATCGCGACGCCAACGATTTCTATCACTGGGCGGCTGTCTTGCGCTCGGTGTCGGGGTTCGAGGTGTACCGCAAGGTGTATCGCACCGTGATCACGCCCGAGCGCGTGGCCGAACTGCTGGTGCTGCGCCCTGATATGCCGCGCTCGCTGGTGTCCAGCATGGACGAGGTGGTGTCGATCCTGGCGCTGGTGCGCAACCACCTTTCTTCGGAGACCGAGCGTCAGGCTGGTAAACTCCACGCAGATTTGAAATATGCGCGCATCGACGACATCTTCGCCGTCGGGCTGCATGCTTACCTGACCAGTTTCCTGGAGCGCATCGGCGACCTCGGCAACGGCATCAGCCGGGATTTCCTCGTGCCGCTGCTCGCTGCCTGACCTATCAGAAGTGGGGAGGTTGTGCCGGCCTCGCCACATCATGAAATACAAGATTCACCACAAGACGGTCTACCGCTACGCCGAGCCGGTCCTGCGCAGCGTGCACGAACTGCGGCTCGCGCCCCGCTCGGGCCCGCTGCAGGCCGTGCAGGAATGGCAATTGTCCGTTCCCGGCAACCTGTCCGAGGCGCGTGACGGTTTCGGCAATATCGTGCACAGCTTCACCGTGGCCGGGCCAGCACATACGCTGGTGATCGAGGCCAGCGGCGTGGTCGATGTCACGCCGCCAATCGATGCGGACGGGCCGTTTTTCTGCGATGCGCCGCCGGCTGGCGAGGCGCGTGTGTCGCCGCTGTATTACCTTGGCGGCACGCCGCTGACCGCCGCCAAGCCGGAGATGGTGCGTTTTGCCGCGCCCTACCTGGCGGCGGGGGCGACGGTGCCCGCGCTGCTGGCGCTGGCCAATGGCATCGCCGGGCGGGTGCGCTACCAGTCAGATAGCACCGATGTGGACACCTCGGCCAGCGACGCGTTCGCGCTCGGCAGCGGGGTTTGCCAGGACCAGGCGCAAGTGATGGTGGCATGCTGCCGGGCCCTGGGCGTGCCGGCGCGTTACGTCAGCGGCTATTTCTATGACCCGGCCGCGTCGGAACTGGCCAGCCACGCCTGGGCCGATGTCTGCGTGGATGCCGGCAAGGAGTTGTGGTGCAGCATCGACGTGACCCACGGCTGCCTGAGCGACGCGCGCCATATCCGGCTGGCGGTCGGGCGCGACTATCGCATGGCTGCACCGGTGCGCGGGGTTCGCGAAGGTGGCAGCGGCGAGCGGCTGGCGGTCGAGATCGCCATTGCGCCGTTGCAGTGAATGAAGTGGTGCGCCGTGCACCAGAAACGGGCGCGCCGCAAGGTTCCGGGCGCACCGGCGCGGCGCTAGAATGCGGCCTTGGCCCGGGCCACTGGCTTGGCGATGCGCCAGGCGTGAATGTGCACCATAACAAGACAAGATCATGACGTACTGTGTAGCCATGCGGCTGGATGCCGGGCTGGTGTTCCTTTCCGATTCGCGCACCAATGCGGGCGTCGATGCGATCTCTACCGCTCGCAAGATGACCGTGTTCGAGGAGCCGGGCGACCGCGTGATGGTCTTGCTGACCGCGGGCAACCTGGCGATCAGCCAGGCGGTGCGCCAGATACTGGCGGAGGGCCGCGACGAGAAGCGCTCGCTATGGACGGCGCGCGATATGTTCGAGGCGGCCGCCATCGTTGGCGACGCGGTGCGCCAGGTGCACAAGCATGACGCCCACGCGCTGCGCGAGGCCGGCATCGAGTTCAATGTGAGCCTGATCTTCGGCGGCCAGATCCGCGGCGAACGCGTGCGCCTGTTCCATGTGTACGCTGCCGGGAATTTCGTCGAGGCCACCCCCGAGAACTGCTATTTCCAGATCGGCGAGGCCAAGTACGGCAAGCCCATCATCGATCGCGTGGTCGAGCCGACGCTGCCGCTGGGCGAGGCCGCCAAGTGTGCGCTGATCTCGATGGATTCCACGTTGAAGTCGAATATCTCGGTGGGCCTGCCGCTGGACCTGCTGGTCTACGAAGGCGATTCGCTGCGTGTGACGCGCTTTGTCAATATCGACGAGAAGAATGCCTACTTCCGCATGATCCGCGATACCTGGGGGCAACGCTTGCGCCAGGTCTTCGGTGAGATCAACGATCCCGAGTGGGATGCCAACGCGCCGGCCGAGTTTCCGCTGGCGCGCCAGGGCGCGGGCGACCGCTGGGGCCAGCCTGTGCGCGCCACGCGCGAACGTGCCGGCACGCAGGACTGAGGGCGCACTGCGAATACCCCGATGCGCGACATTCTGCATTTTTCGCACGCCAATGGCTTTCCGGTCAGCACCTACCGCAAGCTGTTCGGAATGCTGGAAGACGATTTCGAGATCCGCGCCGTGGACCGTTATGGCCACGACCCGAAATTCCCGGTCACGCGCGAGTGGCCGCACCTGGTCGATGAGCTGCTGGATTCGATCGAGCAGAAGTACCGCGAGCCGGTGTGGCTGGTGGGGCATTCGCTGGGTGGTTTCCTGTCGCTGATGGCCGCGCTGCGCCGCCCGCAGTGGGTGCGCGGCGTGGTGATGCTGGATTCGCCCGTGATTGCCGGGTGGCGCGCCGCCTTGCTCAAGGCCGGTCAGCGCTTCGGCCTGGATGAGCGGCCCAGCCCGGCCGCCGCGACCCGGCGGCGGCGCACGCACTGGCCGGATGCCGAGGCGGTGTGGGAGCATTTCCGCTCCAAGCCGGTGTTCGCGTCGTGGGACGAGGAAGTGCTGCGCGACTATGCGATGCATGGCACGGAGCCGACCGGCAACGACGCCGAGCGCCGCCTGCGCTTCGAGCGCGAGATCGAGTACCAGATCTACCGCACGCTGCCCACCAGCCTGGGCGCGCGCGTGGCGCGCGGCGCGCCGGTGCCGGTCAGCTTTGTCGCCGGCACGCGCTCGCGCGAAGTCCGGCAATGCGGGCTCGGCGCCACGCGCAAGCTGGTGGGCGAGCGCCTGCGCTTTATCGAGGGCGGGCACCTGTATCCGATGGAGCGGCCCGAGCAGACCGCCGGGCTGATCCGCGATCTGGTCGGGCAGATGCGGGGCGATGGCGCTGCCTGCGCGCGTCCGTAGCCGGGGCAGGATAGGGCGAGGGCGGGGACGCGAGTGCGAAGCGGCGAAAGCGTCTCAGCGGCTGCCGGGCAAGGCGACTTGTCGCAAATGCGGCGCTGCAGCAGGCGGCCTCTCATGTATAATCCCGATTTCCCCGGCAAGCTCGGTTTATGACCAAATTCGTCTTCGTCACCGGTGGTGTCGTCTCTTCTCTCGGCAAGGGCATCGCTGCTGCTTCGCTCGCGGCCATTCTCGAGTCGCGCGGCCTCAAAGTCACCCTCCTCAAGCTAGATCCCTACATCAACGTCGATCCCGGCACGATGAGCCCCTTCCAGCATGGCGAAGTGTTCGTCACGGAAGACGGCGCGGAAACCGACCTCGATCTTGGCCACTATGAGCGCTTCGTCTCGGCCAAGATGCGCAAGTCGAACAACTTCACCACGGGCCAGATCTACGAATCGGTGATCCGCAAGGAACGCCGCGGCGAGTACCTCGGCAAGACGGTGCAGGTGATCCCGCACATCACCAACGAAATCCAGGCCTTCATCGAGCGCGGCGCGGCTGCGTCGCACGGTGGCAAGGCGGACGTCGCGCTGGTGGAAATCGGCGGCACGGTGGGTGACATCGAGTCGCTGCCCTTCCTGGAAGCCGCGCGCCAGATGAGCCTGCGCATGGGCCGCAACCACGCTGCCTTCGTGCACCTGACGCTGGTGCCGTTCATTGCCAGCGCCGGCGAGCTCAAGACCAAGCCGACCCAGCACTCGGTGCAGAAGCTGCGTGAAATCGGCATCTCGCCGACCGCGCTGCTGTGCCGCGCCGACCGCCCGATTCCGGACGAAGAGCGCGCCAAGATTTCGCTGTTCTCCAATATCCCGCAAGAAGCCGTGATCTCGGTGTGGGATGTGGACAGCATCTACAAGATCCCGCAGATGCTCAACGAGCAAGGCCTCGACCGCCTGATCTGCGAGGAACTGCGTATCGATCCCAAACCGGCCGATCTTTCCATGTGGCAGCGCCTGGTCAATGCCCAGGAAAACCCGCAGCACGAGGTCACCATCGGCATGGTGGGCAAGTATGTCGACCTGACCGAATCCTACAAGTCGCTGATCGAAGCGCTGCGCCACGCCGGCATGCACACCGCCACCCGCGTGAACATCGAGTACATCGATTCGGAAGAACTCGAATCCGGTCACCTCGAAGTGCTCAAGCCGCTGGACGCCATCCTGGTCCCCGGCGGCTTCGGCAAGCGTGGCACGGAAGGCAAGATCCGCGCGATCCAGTACGCTCGCGAGAACAAGGTGCCGTACCTGGGCATCTGCCTGGGCATGCAGCTGGCCGTGATCGAGTTCGCTCGCCACGTGGCGGCGATGGCTGATGCCAACTCGACTGAGTTCAACCTGGAAACCGAACATCCGGTGGTCGCGCTGATCACCGAGTGGGTGGATCGCGAAGGCAAGGTTGAGCAGCGCTCCGCCGAGTCCGACCTGGGCGGCACCATGCGCCTTGGCGCGCAGCGCGTGCCGGTCAAGGCCGGGACCAAGGCCAGCCAGATCTATGGTCCGGAAGTCAACGAGCGCCATCGCCATCGCTACGAGGTCAACAATCACTACGTGCCGACGCTGGAAAAGGCGGGCATGGTGATCTCGGCACGTACGCCGACCGAAGACCTGCCCGAGATGATGGAACTGCCGGAAAGCCTGCACCCGTGGTTCGTTGGCGTGCAGTTCCACCCGGAATTCACCTCCACCCCGCGCGATGGCCATCCGCTGTTCAAGGCCTACGTGGAAGCGGCGCTGGCCAGCCAGCAGAAGAAGGCGGGCTAAGCCCCGGCACCGCAAGCAGGAGATTAGCGATGAAACTCTGTGGATTTGACGTCGGCCTGGACCGGCCCTTCTTCCTGATCGCCGGCCCGTGCGTGATCGAGTCCGAGCAGATGGCGCTGGATACGGCCGGTGAGCTCAAGGCGATCACCAGCGAGCTCGGCATTCCCTTTATCTACAAGTCCTCGTTCGACAAGGCCAACCGCTCGTCGGGCCGGACCTTCCGTGGCCTGGGCATGGAGAAGGGCCTCGAGATCCTCGCCACCGTCAAGCGCGAGATCGGCGTGCCGGTGCTGACCGACATCCACGAGATCGACGAGGTCAAGCCGGTGGCGGCCGTGGTCGACGTGCTGCAGACGCCGGCCTTCCTGTGCCGGCAGACCGACTTCATCCGTGCCTGCGCCCAGAGCGGCCGCCCCGTCAATATCAAGAAGGGGCAGTTCCTCGCGCCGCATGACATGAAGAATGTCATCGACAAGGCGCGCGATGCCGCGCGCGAGGCCGGGCTGCCGGAAGACAGCTTCATGGCCTGCGAACGTGGCGTTTCCTTCGGCTACAACAACCTGGTCTCGGACATGCGCTCGCTGGCGATCATGCGCGAGACTGGCGCGCCAGTGGTGTTCGACGCCACCCACTCGGTGCAGCTGCCGGGTGGCCAGGGCACCAGCTCTGGCGGCCAGCGCGAGTTCGTGCCAGTGCTGGCCCGCGCCGCGGTGGCGGTTGGCGTGGCGGGCCTGTTCATGGAAACCCATCCGGATCCGAGCAAGGCCATGTCGGACGGCCCCAATGCCGTGCCGCTGTCGCGCATGAAGGAACTGCTGTCGGTGCTCAAGGACCTGGACACCCTGGTCAAGCGCACCGGCTTCCTGGAAGACAATTTCGGCTGGCCGGCGGCTTGCGCCTGAGCTTGCCGTGCCACCGCGGTCATGGCCGTCATCAGGCGGCCATGATCAGCCAAGTAGAATCAACATCATAAGAACTCACGGAGATGCGCCATGGCCAGCGGCTATATCATTGCCCACGTCGATGTCACCGATCCCCAGCAGTATGAAGAGTACAAAGTGCTCTCCAGCCATGCCATGAAGGTGCATGGCGCCGAGGTACTGGTGCGCGGCGGCAAGACCGAGAAGCTCGAGGGCGACTGGGCCCCGACGCGCGTGGTCGTGCTGAAGTTTCCCAGCTATGACGCGGCTAAGTCGTTCCACGACAGCGAGGAATACCGCGCCGCGCGCAAGTCGCGCGAGCATGCCGCGCGCATGAACATGATCGTGGTGGAAGGCGTTTAAGGCTTAAGCGTCAGGCAGCTCGGTCAGCTGTAGCCAGCGGTAGTCCAGGGCATGGCGCCCGTGTAGTAAGAAGTCATCAAGCATCAACAGTCCAAGAGGAATCCATGAGTGCAATCGTAGATATCATCGGTCGCGAAGTTCTCGACTCGCGCGGTAACCCGACGGTCGAGTGCGACGTCCTGCTCGAATCCGGCGTGATGGGCCGCGCGGCAGTGCCGTCGGGCGCATCCACCGGCTCGCGCGAAGCCATCGAGCTGCGTGACGGCGACAAGTCGCGCTACCTCGGCAAGGGCGTGCTGAAGGCGGTCGAGCATATCAATACCGAAATCTCCGAAGCCATCATGGGCCTGGACGCTTCCGAGCAAGCCTTCCTGGACCGCACCCTGATCGACCTCGACGGCACCGACAACAAGGCCCGCCTTGGCGCCAACGCCACGCTGGCCGTGTCGATGGCCGTGGCCCGCGCCGCCGCCGAAGAAGCCGGCCTGCCGCTGTACCGCTACTTTGGCGGGTCGGGCGCGATGCAGATGCCGGTGCCGATGATGAACATCGTCAACGGTGGCGCGCATGCCAACAACAGCCTGGACATCCAGGAATTCATGATCATGCCGGTGTCGCAAACGAGCTTCCGCGAAGCCCTGCGTTGCGGCGCTGAAGTGTTCCACGCACTGAAGAAGATCCTGTCCGACAAGGGCATGTCGACGGCGGTTGGCGACGAGGGCGGCTTTGCCCCCAACTTCGCTTCCAACGAAGAGTGCCTGAACACCATCCTGCTGGCCATCGAGAAGGCTGGCTATCGTGCTGGCGAAGACGTGCTGCTGGCGCTGGACTGCGCGGCGACCGAGTTCTATCACGAAGCCGAAGGCCAGTACCACCTGGATGGCGAAGGCCTGAAGCTGACCTCGACCCAGTTCGCCGACTACCTGGCCAACCTGTGCGACAAGTTCCCGATCGTGTCGATCGAGGACGGCATGGGCGAAGGCGACTGGGAAGGCTGGAAGGTGCTGACCGACAAGCTGGGCAAGCGCGTGCAGCTGGTGGGCGACGACCTGTTCGTCACCAACACCAAGATCCTGAAGGAAGGCATTGAAAAGGGCATCGGCAACTCGATCCTGATCAAGATCAACCAGATCGGCACCCTGACCGAAACCTTCGCCGCCATCGAAATGGCCAAGCGCGCCGGCTACACGGCCGTGATCTCGCACCGTTCGGGCGAGACCGAGGACAGCACCATCGCCGATATCGCGGTGGGCACCAACGCCGGCCAGATCAAGACCGGCTCGCTGTCGCGTTCGGACCGTATCTCGAAGTACAACCAGCTGCTGCGCATCGAGGAAGATCTCGGTGATATCGCCAGCTACCCGGGCAAGAGCGCGTTCTACAATCTGCGCTAAGCTCGTGCCATGCGCCGGCCGCGCACCATGCCGCGGCCGGCGCATGACGCAACTTCCCTTCTTTTGCTTAAGCGCCAGAATCCATGCGCCTGATCTCGTTGCTGTTGTTTGTGCTGTTGCTCGCCATTCAGTATCCACTATGGCTGGGCAAGGGCGGCTGGCTGCGTGTGTGGGAGATGGACAAGCAGGTGCAGGAACAGAGCGCGCACAACCAGGCGCTCAAGCTGCGCAATGCCAAGCTGGAAGGGGAAGTGAAGGACCTGCAGGATGGCACCGGCGCCATTGAGGAGCGTGCCCGCTATGAGCTGGGCATGGTCAAGGATGGCGAGGTGTTCGTGCAGTTCGTGGCACCGGCCCCCAAGGTCAGCGCCACGCCGCCGCTGCCGCCACCGGCGAACTCCCCGGCATTCAATCGCCACTAAGCTGGCGTCTTTCCCGTTTTCTGTCTCGTTTCTGTCTCGTAGCGCCTGCCGCCGTTGCGCCGCGACGGCATGGATGAAGCATGCTCGCGTCCTTGGTCGCTTGCTGGACCAGTTTCGTCGGCTGCCTATCGCTGCTTACCGCTGCTCACCACCAGTACGGATAGCCACCGTAGCCCCAGCCCCGGTATCCCGGGCTGCTGAATCCGACTCCGCCGCCCCAGTGCCCACCGCCCCAGCCGCCGTAGTACAGGTTCCAGCTAGGCGAGGGATACGCATAGTAGCTTGCCGCCCGCGCCATGGCTTCCGCCTGCTGCTGGCGGGCAATCGCGGCATCCTGCTCGCGCAGTACCTGGCGGTTCAGCTCGCCGATCTTCTGGATGTCTTCCGCGGTGACGGGCGGCGGCGGCACGCCGTTGGGCGCCAGGCGGGCAGTCGGCGGCGAGCCGTTGAGGTCGCGCGGCAACTGGGCGCAGCCGCCGCAGGCCAGCACGACGCCGAGCAGCACGGCGCTGATCGTGGCGCACGGGTGAGAGGACAAAGCGGACATGATGACTCCCTGATTCTGGTGGGGCGCTGACGCTTGGACCCCGGCGCGGGGCAGAAAGGTTCCTGCCGTCGCGCTTCCCATCATGGCTCGCACCGTCGTTCGCATTGCTGTCCCGCGCGCTGCCGCTCAGTGCTGCTGGCCCGCGCCGTCGCCGGCGCCGGTAGCCACGGGGACCGGCGTGAACAGCTGCGCGCAATCGACCGGGTCGAAGTGGTACTGCTGGCCGCAGAAATCGCATTGGATTTCCACTTCGCCGCGTTCCACCAGGATGTCTTCAATCTCCACGCGGCCCAGGTTCTGCAGCATGCCCGCCACCTTGGCGCGCGAGCACGAGCATTGGAAATGGGGCGTCAGCGGCTCGAACACGCGCAGGCCGGTGGCTTCCAGGTCTTCCCAGAACAGGCGGCGCAGCAAGGTGTCCGGCGTCTCGGCCAGCAGTTCGGCGTCCTTCAGCGTGGCGCCGAGCTGGCAGGCACGGTCCCAGGTGTCGAGGTCCTGCGCGCGGGCGGTGTCCGCCAGCGGCGCGCCGGTTTCGCCCACTTGCGCGGGCTCACGCTCGGCGTGTCCTTCCAGCGTGCCGCCGTAGGAGGGCAGCTTTTGCAGCAGCATGCCTGCGGCGACCTTGTCGTCGGCGGCCAGCCATAGCCGCGTGTCGAGCTGCTCGGACGTCTGCATATAGTGCTCGAGCACGGCGGTCATGGATGTCATCGGGCCATGCTCGTCGGCCAGCGGCACGATGCTCTGGTATGGCTGCTGCCCGGGCAGCTTGTCCTGCGGGTCCAGCGTGATGGCAAAGCGGCCGCGGCCGCTGACGTTGACGAGATCCGCCAGCGTGGCGTCGTCGGCCAGCGTCGCGCCTTCGGCCAGCTTGGCCGTTGCTCGCATCGACAGGTCGGACAGGCACTCCACCACCAGCATGCGCACCGGGCCATCGCCGTGCACTTGCATCACCAGCGCGCCGTTGAACTTCAGGTTGGCCGAAAGCAGGGCGGCGGCCGACATCATTTCACCCAGCAGCCGGCGCACCGGGGTGGGGTAATGATTGCGGCGCAGCACTTCTTGCCAGGTGGCCTGCATGCGTACCAGCTCGCCGCGCACGGGGGCCGCGTCGAACAGGAATTTCTGCAGGGTGTCAGGGGTGGTGGTGTCAGTCACGATGATCCGTCGGTAATTCGGAGCCGCTGGCGCGGCGCCTTGGTCGCTTAGTCGATGCGTTTGAGTTGTGTCTTGTACATGGCCTGGCGGGTGGCGTAGGTCTCGGCATTGCGATACAGGTTGGCCACGTCCTGCTCGGTGAGCTCTCGCACCACCTTTGCCGGCGCGCCGAGGATCAGCGAGCGGTCCGGGAACACCTTGCCTTCGGTGACCACGGCGCCGGCGCCGACAAGGCACTCCTTGCCGATCACCGCACGGTTCAGGATCACCGCCTGGATGCCGATCAGCGAGCCCTCGCCCACGGTGCAGCCGTGCAGCATGGCCTGGTGGCCGATCGAGACCTTGTCGCCGATGGTCAGCGGGCAGCCGGGGTCGGTGTGGAGCACGGTGCCTTCCTGCACGTTGCTGGACTCGCCAACCACGATCGGCTCGTTGTCGCCTCGGATCACCACGCCTGGCCACACGCTGGCACGTGCCTTGAGCGTCACGTTACCGATGATGGTGGCTTCCGGCGCCACGTAGGCATCCGGATCGATGGTGGGGGCTACGTCGCCGAGCTGGTAAAGCGCCATGAGGTCTCCTGCACAAGTTCGTATGGGTATATGGGGTTTGCCGCCGGGCTTTAAAGGGTCGTGGGCGGGCCTGCGGGCATAGGATGCCAACTGCCGGGCCCTACAATGGCGGCAAACCGGATTTTACGCTTATGCCAGCAAACCTACCCGATGCCGCGTCTCCTGGCGCCCCTGACCCCGATCGCGGTGCCGCGCCCGGCGCTTTATCCGGCGTGGCGGCGCCGTCCCTGCGCCGCCAGGCGCTTGCCATCCTGTGCCTGAGCGACGCGCACGAGAAGGCCGCGGCCACGCGCCGGATGCGGCTGGCGGCCGAAGCCATGGCGCCGGAGGCCTTGGGCATCGGCGAGGCGATCGCGGCCGAACTGCCGCTGCCCGGCCGGCCGCCGCTGCCCGAACTGGTGGCGCCGCAGCGGGTGGAGCGGCGGCGGTCCATCCATACGCCCGCCGGCCGCGCGGCGCTGATCCACGCGCTCGCGCATATCGAGTTCAACGCGATCAACCTGGCGCTGGATGCCATCTGGCGATTCGACGCGATGCCGGTAGCCTTCTACCTGGACTGGCTGCGCGTGGCCGACGAGGAGGCGCTGCATTTCAGCCTGCTCGCGCAGCACCTGGCCACGCTGGATGCGCGCTACGGCGATTTTCCGGCGCACAACAGCCTGTGGGAGATGGCGGACAAGACCGCCGGCGATGTGCTGGCGCGCATGGCGCTGGTGCCGCGCACGCTGGAGGCGCGCGGGCTGGATGCCTCGCCGCCGGTGCGCGCCAAGCTCGCGGCCGCGGGCGATCATGAGGCCGCTGCCATCATCGACATCATCCTGCGCGACGAGGTGGGTCACGTAGCCATCGGCAACCGCTGGTACCGCTGGCTATGCGCCTGCCGTGGCCTGGACCCCGTCGCCACCTACGCCGAGCTGGCCGCGCGCTACCAGGCACCGCGCCTGCGGCCGCCCTTCAACCTGGCGGCGCGCCGCGCGGCGGGTTTCGACGAGGATGAGCTGGCGTGGCTCGAGGGACAGGCCGCTCAGTTGTATTCCGTCACTACGACATAGCCCTGCTTGTTGCCGCCACCGGGGCCTGCCGTGAATTGCACGGGCACGACAAAGGCGCGCGCGGTCGCCAGCTGGACGGCCCGGCCAGGCAGCAGCGGCAGGGAGGCAGACTCCGCGGAATGGGCGCCGTTCGCCGGGCAACTGATCGAGGCGGTCCCGCTCGTGCTGATTTGCGTATTGCAGGGGGGCGCGACGATGGCCCCCCGGAAGTAGATCACGCCATCCGCGGCCCACGCGGATACCGAAAGCAAAGCACTCGCCAGGGCCAACGGCAGCCGGAGCGCGAAGCGGTGGGAGGCGGCGCGGCCGGTGCTTGCAAACGTGCTCATCGTGATCTCCTGTTCGTCATTAACTTGAAGCACATTGGGAAATTTCTGCGTGCTCGTTGGGAACTTTATTTCCCGAGATTGGGAAATACAATCAAGATAAACCGAGTTTTCCCAACCCTTTTTTTGCACTAATCTGTTAGGTCAGGTTGCGGAATTCACCGCTATCCAGCGTATTGATGCTACTCAGGGGTATAGGAATTGCCCTTGTTAAAAGGGCGAAAATGGAATGGTTCCGATTGGCATTTATACGAATAATCTTATAAATTCTTCGGAAAAAATGAGCTGGCATGGATGCCCCCTCCGCGACTGGAACGTGTGGTCTGATCTGCCGAATGCGATGCGCCATGGCGATGCGCTCCGCATGTCCTTGCTAACGTCAGATTCGGCGAAAACTTGACTGCCGGGAGGGCGGCGCATATCGATGCGCGCGTTCGCTTGTCGGTCGCGCGGCAGGTTGTGCCGGCCGGACGCTGGGAGGCGGGGCTTGGGGGGCGGGTTTGAGTGCCAGGGGCAGGGGCGGGCGAGAGCCTTGCGGCCGCGCCCGCCTGCCAGTGCTACGGGTGCGCTGGCGCAGCGCGCCGGGCTTCGATCTCGCGCAGCACGCGCCGCTGGATCTTGCCGGTGGTGGTCATCGGCAACTGCGCGATGAACTCGATGGCCTTGGGATACTCGTAGGGTGCAAGCTGGCCGCGCACATGCTGCTGCAGCTCGGCGACCAGCGCGGCGTCGGCCTGCGCCGAACGCACGATCGATGGCACCAGCACGATGAACGCCTTGACCACCGCGCCGCGCTCCGGGTCCGGCGAGGGCACCACCGCGCAATTCGACACGGCGGGATGCTTGAGCAGGCAATTCTCGATCTCGCTCGGGCCAATGCGGTAGCCGGAGGATTTGAAGACATCATCGGCGCGCCCCTGGTACCAAAGGTAGCCGTCTTCGTCGATGCGCGCCAGGTCGCCCGTGCGGCACCAGCGCAGGCCGTCGTGCTCCAGGTACTTGCCGGCGGTGGCCTCCTCATTGCGCCAGTAGCCAAGGAAGAACACGGGGTCGGGATGGCCGTGGACGTCGGTGCTGCACACGGCCACCTCGCCGTCCTCGCCCACCGCGCAGGGCCTGCCTTCATCGTCGACCACGGCGATGCGGTGGCCAGGATAGGGCCTGCCCATGGAGCCCGGGCGCGCCGGCCAGCCTAGCTGGCCATCGTTGTTCTGCGCGGTGCAGTTGCCCACGATGTAGTTGATCTCGGTCTGGCCGAACATTTCGTTGACGACCACGCCGAGCGCGTCGCGGCACCAGGCGAACACGGTTTCCCCCACGGCTTCGCCCGCGCTCATCAGCGCGCGCAGGTGCAACTGGTAGTGCTCGCTCGGCGCGGGGCAGGTTTTCATCATCTGCTTGAGCGCGGTGGGAAACAGGAAGGTATTGGTGACGCGATAGCGCGCCATCAGCTCGAAGGCGGTTTGCGCGGAGAACCTGCCCTGGTAGCCTACGATGGTCTTGCCGAAATACAGCGTGGGCATCAGCGCATCCCACAGCCCGCCGGTCCAGGCCCAGTCCGCCGGGCTCCAGAACACGTCGTCGGCTTGGGGAAACCAGTTTTGCGAACAGACGAAGCCGGGTAGGTTGCCTATCAGCGCGCGGTGCGGGATCAGGGCGCCCTTGGGCGGGCCGGTGGTGCCGCTGGTGTAGATCAGCACCGCCGCCTCGTCGGCCTTGGTCACGACCGCGGTGAACGTCGGCAACTCGGCGGCCAGCAGCGCATCCCAGTCGTGCTCCGCGCGGCCCACGGCGGCACCGACGCCGATCACCGTGGCCAGTGCCGGGCACTCCGCGCGCGCTGCCAGCACGTTGTCGATCGAGGATTCGTCGGCAATCGCCAGGCACGCCTCGCTGTGCTGGAGGCGGTACGCCAGGGCTTCCGGGCCGAACAGCATCGACAACGGCATGGCGATGGCGCCGAGCTGGTAGATCGCCATATGCGCAATCACCGTCTCGATGCGCTGCGGCATGACGATGCTCACGCGGTCGCCCCGCGTCACACCCAGCGTGCGCAGCGCCCGGGAGAGGCGATCGGCCTCGGCCTGGATGAAGGCATAGCTGTAGCTGGCGCGGCGCCCGTCTTCGTGCTCGGTGTGGACCGCGATGCGATCCATCGTGGCCGGGTCGCGCGCCCAGCGCGCGCAGCACGCGTCGGCCAGGTTGAAAAACTCGGGCACATGCCAGTGGAATTGCGAATGTAGCGCGGGATAGTCGTCGCGCCGGCTGGCTGGCAGGGCGGGTGCGGCCATGCTGGGTCTCCTGGGTTGCGTCCGGGATGCGGGCCGGGCCGGCTTGCCGCTATAATCCGCAAACGAACGATCGTTCTATTTTTTGGCTTCCCCGTTGCCGCGGGTGAAAGCGTCCGCCACGATCAGGGAAAAGGCCCCCGGGGAGACACCATGACAATAAGAGAAACCTCGCGCTCGGAATTTATCACGTTGCGCGGCCTCAATATGCACGTGCGCCACTGGGGCGAGCCCGGTGCGCCCACCTTGTTCCTGCTGCATGGCTGGATGGACGTGGCCGCCTCGTTCCAGTTCATGGTGGACGCGCTGGAACGCGATTGGCACGTGATCGCCCCGGACTGGCGTGGCTTTGGCCAGACCGACTGGCCGACGCGCTATCCCGGCACCGAGTCCTACTGGTTTCCCGACTACGTTGCCGATCTCGAGGCCGTGCTCGACCACTACCAGCCGGACGCGCCGGTGAACCTGGTGGGGCACAGCATGGGCGCGAACGTGGCCTGTTTCTACGCCGGCATCCGCCCGGAGCGGGTGCGCCGTGTGGTTGACCTGGAGGGGTTTGGCATGACCGGGACGCGCGCCGAGCAAGCACCCGGGCGCTATGCGCGCTGGCTCGACGAGTTGCGCGAGCGCCAGCCGTTGCGCTCCTATGACAGCGTGGGGGCGGTGGCGGCACGGCTGCAGAAGACCAATCCGCGCCTGCCCGATGACCGCGCCGCCTTCCTGGCCGAGCACTGGTCAGCGCGCAATGCGCAAGGCCGCTGGGAGATCCTGGGCGATGCCGCGCACAAGATGGTCAATCCGGTGCTGTACCGGCTCGACGAGGTGATGGCGATCTGGGCGCAGGCCACCGCGCCGGTGCTGCACGTGGAAGCGCGCAATTCGCAAACGCTCAGCCACATTGCAAAGGACCAGCCGCTGGCGGAGTTCAAGCAGCGCTTCAAGGCGTTTCGCGATTTCCGCGAGGCCATCGTCGATGACGCCGGCCATATGCTGCATCACGACCAGCCGCGGGTGGTGGCCGGGCTGGTCGAGTCTTTCTGCGTCTGACGCCGTGGGCCGTGCAGGCTGTCGCGCTCAGGCGTGCGTCAGCTTTTCCTTGAGCGTGGCGTTGTTGCTGGTGTGCACATGGACCAGCGCCTTTTCCGGGAAGGCATAGTGATAAGCGCGCCGCAGGGCCAGGGCTGCCTCGTGGAAGCCCGAGAGGATGAGCTTTTGCTTGTTGGGATAGAAGGCGATGTCGCCCGCGGCGAAAATGCCGCGGCGGGACGATTCGTAGGTGGTGGTATCCACCACGATGCGCCCGGCGCGCATGTCGAGGTCCCACTGGGCGATCGGGCCGGGCTCGGAGACGAGGCCGTACAGCGCGACGAGTTCGTCGGCAGGCAGGCTGATCGTGTCTTCCCGGGTACGAATGTCGACCCCGGCCAGGGAGCCACCCTCGGTCTTGAGCGCGCCCAGCATGCCTACCACGAAGTCCATCTCGCCGGCGGCCACGGCCGCGCGCATTTCGGCCACCGTACCGTCGGCCGCGCGAAAACCTTCCCGGCGGTGCAGCAACGTAACGCGCGCCGCGGTCTTGCGCAGCGCCAGCGCCCAGTCCAGCGCGGAATCTCCGCCGCCGGCCACCACCACGCGCTTGCCGGCGAAACGCGCGGTGTCGCGCACAGCGTAGTGCAGGTGGCGGTCTTCCAGCGCCGCGGCCTCGGGCAGCGCCACGCGTTGCGGGGCGAAGGCGCCAGCGCCGGCGCAGATCAGCACCGCGGCCACGTCGAAGCGCTTGCCGGTGTCGGTTGTGACCAGCAGGCGGTGCGGGTGCTCATGGCCGGCTGTGGCGTGAGGTTCGGGCGGGACCTCGGCCAAGCCGTTGGCGCGCTCGTTGAAATGCATGGGAAAGGCGAACGGCGCGCATTGCTCGAGCAGGCGGTCGACCAGGTCCTGCGCCAGGCAGCCCGGCACCGCGGGGATGTCGTAGATCGGCTTTTCCGGGTAGAGCTCGGTGCACTGTCCGCCGGCGCGGTCCAGCACGTCGATGAGCTCGCACTTCAGCCCCAGCACGCCAGCCTGGAAGGCGGCAAACAGGCCGACCGGGCCGGCACCGACGATCAGCACATCGGTGCGGATCACGTCGGCAGGGACGGTTGGGGTGCGGGAATCAGGCGTGGCGCAAGCAGGGGTTCGGGTCGGCATGGCTTGGCGGGCGGCGCGCGTGGCGGCGTCCGGCAGGAGGGTCGTCAGGCCCCAACTATACCGCGCGGGGCCGGCCCCGCCCCCTACGCCAGCGTTGGCGGCAGGGCTATCGGTGCGGATGTGTGGGCCAGCCCACGCGGCGCGCATTGGCACGGTATTAAAGTCGGATTGAAGTTGGATTAACGCGGAATTATCGCGAGAGTAGAATAGACGCATGCAAAATTCACACGCAATCAACGCAGATCTGCATTGCCATTCCACGGTGTCCGACGGCATGTTGTCCCCCGAGGACGTGGCCGCGCGCGCGCATGCCGGCGGCGTGGCGTTCTGGGCGCTGACGGACCATGACGAGGTCAAGGGCCAGGCCAGGGCGCGGGCCGCGGCCGAGGCGCTCGGCATGCGCTACGTGCCCGGGGTGGAGATCTCGGTGACGTGGGCCGGGCAGACCGTGCATATCGTTGGCTTGCAGATCGACCCCGACAGCCAGGTACTGGTCAATGGCCTGGCAGCCACGCGCTCCGGGCGGGCCGCCAGGGCGCAGGACATTGGCGAAGCGCTGGCCGCGATCGGCATCGAGGGCGCCTATGAGGGCGCGCTGCGCCACGTCGGCAATCCCGACCTGATCTCGCGCACCCATTTCGCGCGCTGGCTGGTGGAAGAAGGGCGGTGCAAGACCATCAGCGAAGTGTTTGACGACTACCTCGGCGAAGGTTGCCCGGGCTACGTCGGGCACCGCTGGGCCAAACTGGCCGATGCGGTGGGCTGGATCCAGGCCGCCGGCGGCATTCCGGTGATGGCGCACCCGGGCCGCTACAACTACACGCAACTCCAGCACGATGCGCTGTTTGACGAGTTCAAGCAGCTCGGCGGGGCCGCGGTCGAGGTGGTCACCGGCAGCCATACGCCGGAACAGTACCGCCAATATGCCAATGTCGCGCATCACTATGGCCTGCTGGGCTCGCGCGGCTCGGACTTCCACGGGCCGGGCGAGGGACGGATCGAGCTGGGCTCGCTCCCGCCGCTGCCGTCGTCCGTCACCCCGGTCTGGCATGACTGGTAAGCCGCGCCGGCCAACGGCCGTCCCGCGCCCGGCCCTCCCGAACCCGCCATGCGTTCCCTTCGCTTCTCCCCATCGCAGAACTGGCCAGGCATGCGCGCGGCGTTTGCGCCCATCCCGCGGCCGGTCGCCCCAGGCCCGCACATGTCCCAATACTTCGAGATCCATCCGCTCAACCCGCAATCCCGCCTGATCAAGCAGGCCGCGCAGATCATCGGGCAGGGCGGGCTGATTGCCTTGCCCACCGACTCCAGCTACGCATTGGCCTGCCGGCTCGACGACAAGGCTGCGGTGGAGCGGCTGCGCCGCTTGCGCGGGATCGACGACAAGCACCATCTGACCCTGATGTGCAGCGATTTGTCGGAGCTTGGCAACTTCGCGCGGGTTGACAACCGGCAGTACCGCTGGCTCAAGGGCGCCACGCCCGGGCCCTACGTCTTTATCCTCGAGGCCACCAAGGAAGTGCCGCGCCGGCTCTCGCATCCCGCCCGCAAGACCATTGGCGTGCGGGTGCCCGACCATCCCATTCCGCTGGCGCTGCTGGCCGAAGTGGGTGAGCCGCTGATTTCGGCTACCCTGCAGCTGCCGGGCGACGAAGCCCCGCTCAACGAGCCGGAGGTGATCCGCGCCCGGCTGGAAAAACAGCTGGAACTGGTGATCTGCGGCGGCGCCGCGCCCGCGCAGCCAACCACGGTGATCGACCTGACCGCCGGCGAGCCCGAGCTGGTGCGCCAAGGTCGCGGCGATATCGAGCGTTTTGGACTGTGATTGCCACCGAACAGTCGCTTTGCCGCAGCCCCGGTACAATAGTGACCCATGGATTCCTCTCTGATTCAGACCCTAGCGGTCTACGCCCTGCCGGTCCTGTTTGCCATCACGCTGCATGAAGCCGCGCACGGCTATGTGGCCAAGATGTTTGGCGACAATACCGCCTATTCGATGGGCCGCGTCAGCCTGAACCCGGCGCGCCATATCGATCCCATCGGCACCATCGCGGTGCCGCTGCTGCTCTATTTCATGACCAGCGGGCAGTTTGTCTTCGGCTACGCCAAGCCGGTGCCGGTCGCCTTCGACCACCTGCGCAATCCGCGCTGGCATGGCATGTGGGTGGCGCTGGCTGGCCCGGGCAGCAATGTGCTGCAGGCCTTCCTGTGGGCGCTGGTGGCGGTTGGCCTGGTGGTGGCCAGGGTGCAGGAGCCGTTCTTCACCCAGATGGCGCAGGCCGGCGTGCTGGTCAACCTGGTGATGGCTGCGTTTAACCTGTTCCCCGTGCCGCCGCTCGACGGCGGCCGCGTCCTGACCGCGTTGTTGCCGCAGCGGATCGCGCATGCGGTGTCGCGCATCGAGCCCTATGGCATCTTCGTGGTGCTGGCGCTGGTGGCGGCTGGCGTGATCACCAAAGTGTGGATGCAGCCGGTGATGGGGGCGCTCAGGAGCCTGGTGTTGCTGATGCTGCAGCCCATCCTGGCGCTGGTGCAGTAAGCCGCGGCGCCGGCGCCCATGCTGGCGCAGACCTCGAATACGCGTACCCGTACCTGCACCGATTCCCACAAATACAGATAGACATGTTTCCCGATCGCGTTCTTTCCGGCATGCGGCCTACCGGCGCGCTGCACCTGGGCCACTATCACGGCGTACTCAAGAACTGGGTCCAGCTCCAGGCCGAATATCCCTGTTTCTTCTTCGTGGCAGACTGGCATGCGCTCACCACGCACTATGAATCGCCGGAGGTGATCGGCGAATCCGTGTGGGAGATGCTGATCGACTGGCTCGCCGCCGGTGTCGATCCCGAGCGCGCCACGCTGTTCATCCAGAGCCGCGTGCCCGAGCATGCCGAGCTGTTCCTGCTGCTGTCGATGGGCACGCCGCTGGGCTGGCTGGAGCGGGTGCCGACCTACAAGGACCAGATCGAGAAGCTCAAGGACAAGGATCTCTCCACCTACGGCTTTCTCGGCTATCCGCTGCTGCAGGCCGCCGACATCCTGATCTACCGTGCCGGCCGCGTGCCGGTGGGCGAGGACCAGGTGCCGCACGTGGAGATCACGCGCGAGATCGCGCGCCGCTTCAACTATCTGTACGGGCGCCAGCCGGACTTCGAGGCGCAGGCGCAGGAAAGCGCCAAAAAGCTGGGCGGCAAGCGCACCAAGGCTTATCTGGAGCTGCGCCGCGCCTATCAGGAGCAGGGCAAGGCAGAGGCGCTCGAGGAGGGCGGCGCGCTGGTGGCCCAGTCGCAGAGCCTGGCCGCCGAAGACCGCGAGTTGCTGCTGGGCTACCTCGGCGGCTCGCGCAAGACCATCCTGGTCGAGCCGCAGGCGCTGCTGACCGCGGCGTCGCGCATGCCCGGGCTGGACGGCCAGAAGATGTCGAAGTCCTATGGCAACACCATCCGCATGCGCGAGGACAAGGCGTCGGTGGAGAAGAAGGTACGTACCATGCCGACCGATCCGGCACGCGTGCGCCGCACCGATGCCGGCGACCCGGCGCGGTGCCCGGTGTGGCAACTGCACCAGGTCTATACCGACGCGCCCACCCGCGAGTGGGTCGAGAAGGGCTGCCGCAGCGCTGGCATCGGCTGCATCGAATGCAAGCAGCCGGTGATCGAGGGCATCCTGCGCGAACAGCAGCCCATGCTGGAGCGGGCGCAAAAATACATGGACGATCCCGCGCTGCTGCGCGCCATTGTCGACCACGGCTGCGACCAGGCCAGCCAGGTGGCGCGCGAGACGATGCGCGATGTGCGCGCCGCCATGGGCCTGGGGTACCGGTGAGCACGGCGGCGGGCATCCCCCACGCGCCGCTGGGTGCACCGTCGCCGTGGGTGGCGCGTTGGGCGCATCTGGTGCGCCCGGGCGGCCGCGTGCTCGACCTGGCCTGCGGCAATGGCCGGCATGCCATCTGGCTCGCGCGCCGGGGCCATGCGGTGCTGGGCGTCGATCGCGATGCGACGGCATTGGCCGCGCTGGCGGCTTTGCCCGAAGGCGTCGCCACGCGCGCAGCTGACCTGGAGCAGGGCACGTGGCCGCTGGCGGATGAGCCGGGCTTCGACGCGATCGTGGTCACCAATTACCTGCACAGGCCGCTTTGGGCGCATTTGTTCGCCGCGCTGGCGCCGGGCGGCGTGTTTCTTTACGAAACCTTCGCGGTTGGCAACGAGACCGTGGGCAAGCCTTCGAACCCGGATTTCCTGTTGCAGCCAGGCGAGTTGCTGGATGCCGTGCACGGCATCTTGCGGGTGATTGCTTACGAAGATGGTGTGTTGGAAGTGCCTAAAGCTGCCTTTGTACAGCGTATTTGCGCGATTCGCGAAGATATGGGCAAAACGGGCGGCGGAGCGCCGCCGCGGTATCCTTTGCCGGGCTGAAGTGCGGCCCCGGTTATTTGCGTGCCCGGTCGGCGAGACCTGGGCTTCACGCGTTGAACTGCCTTGGGTTTTCCCCGGTCGAAGGTGCGGTCGGAAGGCCTTGGGTATCCGGTACAATCGCGGTATTCGTTTCTCGAATTCTCAAACGTTATGACACAGATTAACGGCAGCATCGTCGCAATCGTGACGCCGATGCAGGAAGATGGCAGCCTGGATTTCCCCGCGCTGCGCGCCCTGGTCGACTGGCACGTGGCCGAGGGCACCGATGGCATCGTGATCGTCGGCACCACCGGCGAGTCGCCCACGGTGAACGTGGATGAGCATTGCGAGCTGATCCGCGTCGCCGTGGAGCAGGCCGACAAGCGCATCCCGATCATTGCCGGCACCGGCGGCAACTCGACCAAGGAAGCGATCGAGCTGACCGCGTTTGCCAAGCAGGTCGGCGCCGATGCGTCGCTGCAGGTGGTGCCCTACTACAACAAGCCCACCCAGGAAGGCATGTATCGCCATTTCCGCACGATCGCGGAAGCGGTGGAGCTGCCTGTCGTGCTGTACAACGTGCCGGGCCGTACCGTGGCCGACATGCAGAACGACACCATCCTGCGCCTGGCGCAGGTGCCGGGCATCATCGGTGTCAAGGAAGCGACCGGCAATATCGACCGTGCCGCGCAACTGATCAAGGATGCGCCGCAGGGCTTCTCCATCTACAGTGGCGACGATCCCACGGCGATTGCCCTGATGCTGCTGGGCGGCCATGGCAATATCTCCGTCACGGCCAACGTGGCGCCGCGCAAGATGCACGAATTGTGCGTGGCTGCCCTGAAGGGCGACGCGATTACCGCGCGTCGCATCCATATGGAACTGGTTGCGCTGAACAAGGCGATGTTCGTCGAGGCCAACCCGATTCCCGTCAAGTGGGCGCTCCAGCAAATGGGCAGAATGCAGGGTGGCATCCGCCTCCCGCTTACTCCGCTGTCACCGGAATACCACGATGTGGTGCGCAAGGCGCTGTCGGCGGCCGGCCTGCTCGGCTGATCGCACGGTGTTTTGCCGTCATCCCTCAACTAGGATTGCGTGTCAATGAAACTCAAGCTTAACCGCCACGGTGCAACGCAAGTTGGCCGTGCCGCCCTGGTCTTGCCCGTGCTAGTGGCAAGCGCGTTGTCCGGTTGCAGCAGCATCAACGACGCGATGGCGCCCGACAAGATCGACTACAAGTCCGCCGCCAAGCGCACCTCCACGCTGGACGTGCCGCCGGACCTGACCAAGATCGAAGGCGACCGCCGCTACTCCGTGCCGGACCAGAACGGCACGTCCACCTTGTCGACCTACAACCAGTCGAACAAGGTCGTGCAGCAGCAGGTGGGCACCGAGAACGTGCTGCCCTCCACGCAAGGCATCCGCATGGAGCGCGACGGCAACCAGCGCTGGCTGGTGATCAGCAACGGCATGCCGGCGGACAAGCTGTGGCAGTCGATGCGTGAATTCTGGCAGGAGAGCGGTTTCCTGCTGGTGCAGGACTCGCCAGAGACCGGCATCATGGAAACTGACTGGGCCGAGAACCGCGCCAAGATCCCGCAGGATTTCATCCGCAACACGATCGGCAAGGTCTTCGACGGGCTGTACTCGACATCCGAGCGCGACAAGTTCCGTACGCGCCTGGAGCGCTCGCAGAACGGCAACCTGGAAGTCTTCATCAGCCACCGTGGTGCGCAGGAGCAACTGACCGGCCTCGACAAGTCGACCACGACCTGGACGCCGCGCCCCTCCGATCCTGAGCTGGAGGCCGAATTCCTTTCGCGCTTCGCGCAGCGCCTGGGCGTGCAGAAGGAGCAGGCTGACCGCATGGCCAAGAATCCCGCTTCGCCGGCCGCCGCCGCTGCGGGTGCCACTGCCGCAAAGGGTGCAGCGCCTAGCGCCAATGCCAACCTGACCCAGGTCAATGGCAGCCAGGCACTGCAGTTGTCCGAGCCGTTCGACCGTGCCTGGCGCTCGGTCGGCCTGGCGCTGGACCGCGTGAACTTTACGGTGGAAGACCGGGACCGTGCGCAAGGCCTGTACTACGTGCGCTATGTCGACCCGCGCGACACCGTGGACAATCGCGGTTTCTTCTCCAAGCTGTTCACCAAGACCGGCACCGAGGACAGCAAGAAGGCGAAGAAGTATCGCGTGGCACTGAAGGGTGATGGCACCGGCACGATCGTGACGGTGCAGAACGACGCGGGCCAGCCGGAAGGCACCGAAGTCGGCAAACGCATTCTTTCGCTGCTCGACGAGCAACTGCGCTGACCGGCATGCGGGTCACGCAAACCACCCCGCGGCGCCCGGCCGCGAGGTGGCTCGCCGGGCTGCCAGGGGAGGCAGGCGCATGATGCGCTTTGCCTTCCTCGGTAGCGGCAGCGAGGGCAATTCCCTGTTGATCGAGTCGCAAGAGGGCACCACCACGACCAGGGTGTTGCTCGATTGCGGCTTCGGCATTCGCGAAACCGCGCGGCGGCTGGAGCGGCTCGGCGTCACGCCGGATCAGCTCGATGCCGTGCTGGTTACCCACGAGCACGGCGATCATGTCGGCTCGGCCTACGCCTTTGCTTCCCGTCACGACCTGCCGGTACATACCAGCCATGGCACCTGGCTTGCCACCTCGCACATGCGCGGGGCGGACAAGGCCGACGTGCGCGTGTGTGGTGCCGACCATCCGTTGGTGATCGGCAACCTCCACATCCTCCCATACACCGTGCCGCACGATGCGCGTGAGCCGTTGCAGTTCGTGCTAAGTGACGGCGACGCCCGCCTGGGCGTGCTGACCGATGCCGGCATGGAGACGCCTTACGTCACCGCGCGGCTGGCGGGGGTGCATGCCCTGGTGCTGGAATGTAACCACGATCGGGAGATGCTGCGCAATTCCGCCTACCCGTATTCGCTGAAGCAGCGCATTGGCGGCGATTTTGGCCACCTTGCCAATGAAGTGGCGGCCGGTATCCTGGAGCGAGTGGCGCATGCGGGGCTGCAGCGCGTGGTGGCCGCGCACCTGAGCCAGCAGAACAACACCCGGGAGCTGGCCACCCAGGCATTGGCCACGGTGCTGGGCGTGTCCTCAGACGAAATCCTGGTGGCGGACCAGCACGAAGGACTGGGCTGGCAGCCGGTCAGGGCCTGAGGCGGGGCGGACAATCCGCGGGCGAAGCCTGCAGACGTAAAAGCGACAGACGTAAAAAAGCCGACCCGAAGGTCGGCTTTTTTATCGGTCGAGACCGATTACTGCTTAGCAGCCGGAGCCGATGCGTCAGCAGCCGGTGCCGATGCGTCAGCGGCAGCAGCCGGAGCCGATGCGTCAGCAGCGGGAGCAGCAGCCGGAGCCGATGCTTCAGCCGGAGCGGCAGCAGCCGGAGCCGAAGCTTCCGGTGCCGGAGCAGCGGCTTCTTCTTTCTTGCCGCAAGCGGCGAGAGCAACGGCGGCGAGCAGCGATGCGATCAGGAGAGACTTCTTCATTGTTCGTCCTTTAACTTTAATAACAGAAAAACAGGCGATGAATAATTACCGGTAATTATCGCTCTTGAACTGCAAAATAGAGGCTCTCCCGGGTGCCGACAAATGCAGTGGTACACAGTACTAGCCAGCCGGTGATTATATCCGCGTTTTCCCGGCTTGTGTAGCGCTGTCTTTTCCTGTTTTTCGTTGTTACGGATTATTACAGCGAAGCGGGTCCGAATTGCAGCCAGCCCTCCAGCGCCCAGTGATGGAAAGTCTCCATCAGATCCGGCAGATCCGCGCAGGCAGCCACTTCTGCGGCGCTCAGGCAGCGCTGGTCCGCCAGCAGGCGCAGCCAGCGCGCCAGCGCCGAAGGCGGCTCGTAAGCTTCGCCATTGATAAAGAAATGGGTGCGGTCATACAACGCAATCGATCCCGGCGCAAGCACGACGCCGTGAGACAGGGCGAGTTTGTTGTATTTCTTCAGCGTGATTTCGGATATTTCCGCAAACTCCACGCTTGGCTTGGGCTCGGAGAGATGCGTGCCCAGAAACTCCGAGACCATGCTACCCGACCAACGGAGGGCACTCAGTTTCTCGGTCACCGCGCGCACCATCTGGGCCGGCAGTTGAGCCGGATGTGCCGTTGCCGGCTCACCGGCATCCGCGTAGCGCCCGCTCAAATCCTCGTTGTCCTCGACCGTTTCCGATAGCCAGGCCAGGAAGTGCCCCGCCAGTTCGCGGTAGGCCGGTGCGCGAAAACCGATCGAATACGTCATGCACTCGCCGTCGGCCACGCCGTCGTGGGCGTACTGAGGTGGCAGGTAAAGCATATCGCCGGGCTCCAGCACCCATTCTTCCTCGGCCGTGAAGTCCGCCAGGATCTTGAGCGGCAGGTCCGGGACCAGGTCGAGCTTGGTCTGGGACGAGATGCGCCAGCGGCGCCGGCCCGATACTTGCAACAGAAAAACGTCGTAGGAATCGAAGTGCGGGCCCACGCCGCCGCCGTCGGTGGCGTAGCTGACCATCAGGTCGTCCAGGCGCGCATCCGGGACGAAACGGAATTGCCCCAGCAAGTCCGCGGCTGCACTATCGTGGAGGTTAACGCCCTGCACCAGCAGCGACCATTGACGGGCTTTCAGAGAGGGCAGGTTATCGGCGGCGAAGGGACCTTGTTCGAGCTTCCAGCGGTTGCGAAAGTGCGACACCAGGCGCGACTCGACATCGTCACGGTCGGCCAGTTGGAAAAGCGACTCGCGCGATACCGGCGGCACGATTCCCGGTACGGCTTGTCGAATCAGCAGGGGTTTGCGGTGCCAGATATCGCGCATGAAAGCAGCTGGCGTCATGCCACCCAGGAGGGTGAGCGGCGCGTCAGGATCGACGGGGCCGGGGGGCAAGGCCTGCGCGTATAATGCGGAATCGTTCATGGAGTCAAGAATTGAAAATCGCTAAGAACACGGTGGTATCCGTGGTGTACAAGCTGTCGGATGCGCAGGGCAATCTGATCGAGGAGTCGGATGAGCCGATGGTTTACTTGCACGGCGGATATGATGGCACGTTCCCCAAGATCGAGGAAGCGCTCGAAGGCCATGAAGCCGGCTTTGAGACCCAGTTGCAGCTCGAGCCCGAGGAAGCCTTCGGCGATTACGACGCCGATATGGTCAAGGTAGAGCCGCGCGACCGTTTCCCCGAGCCGCTGGAAGTCGGCATGCAGTTCGAAGGCGTGCCTGAGGACGGCGACGACGAAGACTCGATCATCTACACCGTGACCGATGTGGCCGAAGACAAGGTGGTGCTGGATGGCAACCACCCGCTGGCCGGCATGGCGCTGCGTTTCTGGCTGCAGGTAGCGGAAGTCCGCGAAGCCACCGGCGACGAAGTACAGCACGGCCACGCGCATGGCGCCTCGGGCATCGAAGTCGTGGACGAAGATGAGGACGACGAAGGCGACAGCAGCCGCACGCTGCACTGAGTGCGCCACGCGCGCGCGCCCTCGCGGAAGGTCCCACGAATAAAGCCGGCATCGCCGGCTTTTTCTTTGTGCTTGCGGGGTCGGGCTGACGCCATTCATTCCGCCTCGGGGCCATCCTTGAGCGTGACCTCGAACAGAGACGGCGACCCCGGCGTGATCACCAGTTCGGTGTACTGGCCAGGCGCGCCGCTTGGCAACACCACGCGGGAGACGTTGCGCAGCGTCTTGCCGCTGGCATCTTTCAGTGGCGTGTCGATGCCGAAGCCGCCCAAGCCGGTATGCACCAGCAGGACCTGGCCCCGGTAGCGCCCGGCCAGCTCGCGCAACTGGCGCTTGAACTCCAGGAAGCCATCGCGCGTGCGCCGGCGCAGGAAGCCATCAAACAGTGATGGCTTGCCACGCTGCTCCCAGCCGTTGCCGAACTGCGGGTCGGCATGCATGAGCAGCACGATGCCGGGCAGGTTCTGCTGCTGCGCCAGCGAGAACGCGCGCGCTAGCCATTGGCGGTTGGCCTCGCGGCGATCCTCGAACTCGCCGTTGCGCCCGCCTTCCGAGCGATAGTGATTGTTGTCGCCCGGCAGGTTCAACCCCACCAGCATGACGCGCCCGGCGTGCCAGCGCACATTTTCCCGATAGCTGCGAAAGGTAGCCTGTTCGGATTGCCGCATCAGCGGCAGCACCCGCTGGCCTAGCGTGGTATCGGCCGGATAGAACAGCTCGCGCAGGCGGTTCAGCCGCTCCACCGCATCGAAGCGCCCGTTGGCGGCGCGAGCGCATTCCGCCCAGTCGGTTTCGCCAGGCAGGTAGACGAGCGGCAGCGGCGACTGGTCGAGCAGACGCTGGCGAGCGGAAAGCAGGGTGTCGCCGCAGGATTCGGTATCGCCCTTGATGCCGCCCAGATGGACGACAAACTCCAGCCGGCGCGCGGCCAGGAAATCGAGCAGGCGGGCGGTGCCGGCTTCTGCGGCCGGCCACTGCGGCTGGTCGGCGATCAGGGCCACTCGTGTCGTTTCGGCGGCCGGTGCCGGAACCGGAGCCCGGGCACGGTTCGCCGCCTGGCCCGGCGGCGCAGGCAGCGCCAGCAGCACGCCCAGCATGGCCAGTCCGGCCAGGCGCTGCCAGCGCTCGCGCACGATCCCGGTTGGCGTCATGCGGTGGCTACGGCTTCCTTGGCGAGCGCACGCAGCCGATAGAGCGCGTCGAGCGCGTCGCGCGGCGTCAGGCTGTCCGGGTCGAGCTCGGCCACCGCGTCTAGCAAGGCGGCTTGCTGCACGGAAATCGCGTTGACGGGCCGGTCATTGCCTTCGCCTTCGTTTTGTTCCAGGTCGTCGTTGTCATCGTCCGGGGGCGAGGGCGGCGCGGCGAACAGGTCCAGCTGCGGCGTGGGCGTGGCGTCTGCCGACTGTTGCTCCAGCCAGGCGAGGTGCTTGCGCGCGGCGCGGATCACCGGCTGCGGCACACCCGCCAGCTGCGCCACCTGCAGGCCGTAGCTCTGGCTGGCGGGGCCGTCCTGCACCGCATGCAGGAAGACGATGCCATCGCCATGCTCGACCGCGGACAGGTGGACATTGGCTGCCTGCGTGAACTCCTGCGGCAGTTGCGTCAGTTCGAAATAATGGGTGGCGAACAGCGTATGGCTGCGGTTATGCGCCAGCAGGTGACGCGCGATCGCCCACGCCAGCGCGAGGCCGTCGAAGGTCGACGTGCCACGGCCGATCTCGTCCATCAGGACCAGGCTGGCCGGCGTGGCGTTGTGCAGGATGCTGGCGGCCTCGGTCATTTCCACCATGAAGGTGGAGCGCCCGCCCGCGAGGTCGTCGGCCGCGCCGATGCGGGTGAAGATGCGATCGATCGGGCCGATCACCGCGCGCCGCGCCGGTACATAGGCGCCCACGCAAGCCAGCAGCACGATCAGTGCGGTCTGGCGCATGAAGGTCGATTTACCGCCCATGTTCGGGCCGGTGATCAGTAGCAGCTTGCGTGCTTCCGTCAACTGGCAATCATTGGCGATGAAGGGCACGGATTCCGCGGCGAGCTGGCCCTCCACGACCGGATGGCGGCCCTGGGTCAGGTCGATCACGTTCTCCGCGACGCGCTCGGGCTGGGTCCAGTCCAGCGTCTGCGCGCGCTCGGCCAGCGCCGCGAGGACGTCCAGGCGCGCGAGCGCGCCGGCAACCCGCTGCAACTCGCCGATATGCGGCAGCAACTGCTGGAGCAACGCCTCGTACAGCTGCTTCTCGCGCACCAGTGCGCGGTCTTGCGCGGACAGGGCCTTGTCCTCGAAGACCTTGAGCTCGGGCGTGATGTAGCGCTCGGCGTTCTTCAGCGTCTGGCGGCGGCGGTAGTCGTCGGGGACCTTGTCGGCCTGGCCGTTGGTCACCTCGATATAGAAGCCATGCACGCGGTTGTATTCCACGCGCAGGTTGGCGATGCCGGTGCGGGTGCGCTCGCGGGCTTCCAGGTCGACCAGGAACTGGCCGCAGTTCTCCGAGATATCGCGCAGCTCGTCGAGCGTGGCATCGTAGCCACGGGCGATCACGCCGCCGTCGCGGATCACGGTGGCCGGCTCCGGCGCCACCGCGCTGGCCAGCAGGGCATGGCATTCCCAGGGCACCGCCAGCTCCGTCAGCGTCTGGTTGAGCAACGGCGCGGCATCGTCAGCGCGCAGGCAGGCCTGCACGTCGGGCAGGGCGGCCAGCGTGTCGCGCAGCGAGGACAGGTCGCGCGGGCGCGCATTCATCAGGGCCAGGCGTGCGGTAATGCGTTCCACGTCGGACAGCCGGCGCAGCGCCGAGCGCAGCGCGTCGGTGCCCTGGCCGATCAGCGCGCCGATGGCCTGCTGGCGCGCCTGCGGGATGGCGCTGTCGCGCAGCGGATGGTGCAGCCAGTGGCGCAGCAGGCGGCTGCCCATGGCGGTGGCGCAGGTGTCCAGCAGCGAGAACAGCGTCGGCGACTCGCCGCCGCGCAGGGTCTCGGTCAGTTCCAGGTTGCGCCGCGTGGCGGTGTCCAGGCCGACGAATTCGGATTCGCGCTCGACCGTCACGCCCTTCACGTGGCGCAGCGACTGCCCCTGAGTGGAAGCCGCGTAGTTCAGCAGCGCACCGGCCGCGCCGAGCGCTGCACCCAGCCCGGCACAGCCAAACGGATCGAGGCTGGCCACGCCGAGCTGCTCGCGCAGGCGGCGGGTGCCGGCTTCCTGGTCGAAATGCCATTCCGGCAGCCGCGTACGTGCGCACTCCAGCGCAGGCAGCTCGATGCCATCGGCATACAGCAGCTCCGCCGGGCGGATCCGCTCCAGTTCGCGGCCGAGCTGCGCCACCTCGCACTCCATCAGGCGCAGCTCGCCGCTAGCCAGGTTGAGCCAGGCCAGCCCGGTCTTGCTCACGCCGCGGCGCGTGGTTTGCTGGTGCACCGCCATCAGGTAGGTATCGACCTTGTCCGGCAGCAGTGCCGCGTCGGTCAGCGTGCCCGGCGTGACGATGCGCACCACCTTGCGCTCCACCGGCCCCTTGCTGGTGGCCGGGTCGCCGATCTGCTCGCAGATCGCCACCGATTCCCCCAGCTTGACCAGCCGCGCGAGGTATTGGTCCACCGAATGGAAAGGGATCCCGGCCATGCGGATCGGCACGCCGTTGGAGCTGCCGCGCGACGTCAGGGTGATGTCGAGCAGGCGCGAAGCCTTTTCGGCATCGTCGTGGAAGAGCTCGTAGAAGTCGCCCATCCGGTAGAACAGCAAGGTGTCCGGATGGTCGGCTTTCAGGCCGAGGTACTGCGCCATCATGGGCGTGTGCTTTTCCGCGCTGCCGGCCTTGGGCTCGGTCTTGGCGGACTGTCGGGGTTCTACGGACATGCAATCCTCTCGGGCGGCTCTGGCGAAGCCGCCTGTTTTCGGGTACTCCGGCGGCCCGCGGGCCTGGCGCGGCGTGCGCGGCAGGCGCCGTGGATGGGCGGGCGCGGATAAAACCGGCATTTTACTGCGAGCCGGGCACCGAAGGGGGCAGAAGGGGGCAGGAAGGGTGGATGGCGCGGGAACGGCCGGGCAGGCCGCCACGGCAGTTTTTCGGCTTTTGCCCGTTGCGGGCCGTGCTGTGCTCAGGTGTCGACATTGCCGCCATGCGCCGCGCCGCAGCCCGTTCGACCGTGACGGACGTTTACAAAAAAAATACGCGGCCATCCGTCTCTTTACAGCATCTTTGCGGGATTCGAACTTATATGGAATCGTGATGACCGGCAGATACACGCCGGCGGCGAAACGATCGAGGATCGAAACAACGGAAGGGGTTCGACATGTTAAGAGTTCTGGTACCCGTCAACGGCTCCGCGCACGCGCTGGATGCGGTGCGTCACGCTGCCTTCATGTTCCGGGACCGATGTGTGTCCGAGGTGGTCCTGCTCAATGTCCAGCCGCCGCTGGAATTTGGCCGCGCCTCGGCCTTTCACTCGCTGGCCGCGCTGCGCAAGCTGGAGGAGGCGAGCGGCGAGGCCGCGCTGCGCGATGCACGCAGCATCCTGGACGACGCCGGGGCCAGCTATGTGGCGCAGATCAAGGTGGGCGACGTGGCGCAGACGATTGCGCAGGCAGCGGCCGCGAACGACTGCGATGCCATCGTGATGGGCACGGCCGGGCGCACGGCGGTTGGCGCGCTATTGGCTGGCAGGCTGACCAACAAGCTGATACGCATGTCGCGCGTGCCGGTGACGCTGGTCAAGTAGGCTGCGCCATCACGCTACGTTCATCGGCAGCAGCACCATTTGCTTGCCTTGCAGGTGTAGCCGCTCCTGCAACTCGCCGGGCGTCTGGTTATGCAGCCAAGCTGTCAGGAAATTGACGTGCCGGAAGATCAGCTTGCTGGCAAAGCAGACGCTGTTCGGGTACTCGGCCGTCACCGCATCGACCAGCGTCATGAACTCAAGCACCGGGTTCGTGCCGAATGCCGCGCGCGAATCGGCCGCCAGGCCGTGGCGCTGGCAATTGGCGACGTAATAGCGCAGTGACTCACCAATCGTCTGTTGAAGGCGGTGCAGCGTTTCCTGGCCCTCGTAGCTCTGCGCATCGACCTCTCCCACGGCCAGGAAGATCATATTCTTGAAGTGTCCGGGAAACAGGCGCTCGACCCAGAGCAGCGCATGCATGCTGGCGCCGCGGTGCTTGCCCACCAGGACGATCGCGGTTGGCAGGCTGCGGTCGAGTGGTCGCACGCGGCTCGCATCGACCAGCGGAGGGCTGCCGGCGAAGAGGGCATCCGCCCGGGCCAGCTCGGCACGCGTTGTCGTGTAATGCCGCTTGATGAAGACACACAGCGCAACCACTAGGCCTGTTACCAGCACGGTCAGCCAGCCGCCATCGGTGAACTTCTCCACCAGCGTGATCACCAGGACGGTGGCGGTGACCGACAAGCCCAGCAGGGACAGGGCGAAGCGCACGATCCAGCGCGGCTCGCCGCGATGGCGCCACCAGTAGATGCACAGGCCAAGCAAGGACAGGCTGAAGGTCAGGAAGACATTGATGCTGTACAGCACCACCAGCACCGCGACCTGGCCGTGCGTCCACAACAGGATCAGCAAGCTGGCCAGGCCCATGACGATGACGCCGTTCTGCCGCACCAGCCGGGCGGAGAGATCGCGGAAATGCCGCGGCACCCAGTAGTCCGCCGCCATGTTCGACAGCACCGCCGGGCCGTCCAGGAAGCCGGTCTGCGCGCCCACCAGCAGCAGCCCGGCCTCGGAAGCCAACAGCGCCGCGAGCAGCGCATGGCGGGACCAGGCCGAGCCGAAGCCAAGATGGTCGATGATGCGGTCGAAGACCACGGCGTTCAGCGTCTTGCCTTCCACCGGCGCCGCGTTCCACAGCATATACAGCAGGATGATCCCGCCCGCCGTGAAGGCCAGCGAGGTCGCCATGTAGAACATCGTCCACTTGCCGTTCGACACCCGCGGCTCGGCCAGCATGTTCACGTTGTTCGAGACCGCCTCCAGCCCGGTGTAGGTACCGCCACCCAGCGAGAACGCGCGCATCAGCAGCGCCGCCACTACGATCGGACCCATCGCCTGGGACATGCCGGAGGCCTCGCCGATGGCATTGGGCACGACTGCGCCGAGATGGTCGCCGTGCGCTGCAACGCCATAGACGATCAGCCCGAGATGCAAAACCACGAAAGCCAGGAAGATGGGCATCAGCACCAGGATCGACTCCTTCATGCCGCGGAAATTGAGCCCGGTCATCATGATCACGATCACCAGCTCGGTGGCCAGCTTGAAGGCTTGGGCTTCTACCGGCAGCAGGCTGAAGAACGCGTCGACGCCACTGGCCAGCGACGTCGCGACGGTCAGCACGTAATCGACCAGCAACGCCGCGCCCGACACCAGTCCGGGGCGCGGCCCCAGCAAGGCCGTGGCCACGCGGTAGCCGCCGCCGCCGGTGGGGAACAGCTCGATGACCTGGTTGTAGCCGACCGCGATGATGAATACCGTGCAGGCGGTGGCCAGGGCAAGGAAGAGCGCCAGCGGCGTATGGGTGCCAAGCGCCAGGAAAGCCTCCTCAGGCCCATAGCACGAAGAGGAAAGTCCGTCGGCACCTAATCCCACCCAGGCCAGCACCGGCACCACGGCGATCGCGTGGCGGGTTTCCGGGGCGAGCGGGTCGAGCGGTTTGCCGGCCAGGTGCCTCCACCACTTCGACCATGCCGCCATGTTCGCCATCCTGGACGCGATTGCGGCGCAGCGCACGAAAGCGCGGAGCCGGAAATTGCAGCTTGCGGCGCCTCTACCCGCGCGCCAGCACCGGGAGCTCGGCACTCCCATGGAAGTAATGTAGGCGGCAAGTGGGCCGATTCGCAAGGACGGGCTTAACGCCGCGCTACGGCGCCGGCTCTCGCAGCAGCGCGTCAATCACCTGTGCCAGCCGCGCGATCAGCCCGTCGATGGCGCCGGCCGGTACGCCCGCGTAGCCGAACACGAAGCCGTTGTATTGCGCCAGCGGCGTGCCGGGCAAGCGGTAGGTGCTCAGCGGCCGCACGATCAGTCCCTGCGCCCGCGCCGCGCGGGTGACCACGGTATCCGCAAGCGGCAGTTCCAGGCGGGCGGACAGGTGCATGCCGCCAGCGCTGGCCGATACCGTCACGCGGCCGCGCAGGTGCCTCGCCAGTGCCGCCTCCAGCGCGTCGCGGCGCTGCCCGTAGCGCTGGCGCATGCGGCGCAGGTGGCGGGCGAACTGGCCGCTGTCGATGAAGTCGGCCAGCGCGATCTGCTCGGCCACATGGCCGCGCCGGGTGATTTCGCCAAGCGTGCCGGCGATGGTCGCGGCCAGGTAGCGCGGCACCACCATGAAGCCCAGGCGCAGCGCCGGGAACATGGTCTTGCTGAACGTGCCCAGGTAGATCACCGGCGCATCCTCGCTCAGCCCCTGCACGGCCGAGAGCGGCACGCCGCCGCGGCGGAACTCGCTGTCGTAGTCGTCCTCGACAATCCAGGCCCCGGCGGCGCTGGCATCTTCGATGAGCTTGAGGCGCCGTTCCAGGCTGAGAATGGAGCCCAGCGGATACTGATGGGATGGCGTGATGTAGATCAGCCGGGGCGGCGCGTCGCGCCACTGCTCCGGGCGGGGCGCCAGGCCGTCCGCATCCACCGCCACGGGCTCGAGCATGAGGCCGGCCGACTGGAAGGCGGCCCGCGCGCCGCCGTAGCCGGGATTCTCGATCCAGGCCGTGTCGCCGGCATCGGCCAGGATGCGCGCGCACAAGTCCAGGCTGGTCTGCGTGCCATCGGTGATGAAGACCTGGTCCATGTCGCAGCGCACCCCGCGCGAGACCTTCAGGTACTCGGCGATGGCGTGGCGCAGCGCGGGCTGCCCCTCGACCTTGCCGTAGCCAAGGTGGCGGGGGCCGAGCTGGCGCCAGGCGCGTTCGATGCAGCGCCGCCACGCGGCCAGCGGAAAGCCATCGAGGTCGGGCACGCCGGGCACGAACGGCAACAGGTCGTGCATGCCGTCGGCATCGCGCGGCAGCCCGCGCACGCGGCGCGACAACTCGGCGACGCGCTTGACGGCCCCCTCGCTGTGGCCGGCCCGCGCCAGGCCCACGCGCGCCACCGTGGTGCCGTGCCGCGTCGGCACCACGAAGCCTTCCGCCGCCAGGCTCTCGTAGGCGTAGATCACGGAGTTGCGTGCCATGCCGAGCTCCGCCGCCAGCGTGCGCGTGGCGATCAGCAGGCTGCCCTGGGCGATTCGCCCGTCGAGGATGGCGCCGCGCAAGCACTCGTACAAGAGCCGCTGCTGGGTGAGCTTGCGGCCATCGAGCTGGCGCTTGAAGGCCGAGACCAGCAGGCCGTAGTCCATGTCGTCGCTTCCGTGGTTTTTGTGGATTCTGTGGTTTCCGTGGTTCTAAAAACCATGCGTTGGCTGGGTCTAGCCATGGTGCCACGAAATCCCTATCTTGGCGGCATCGCCGTAACGCAACGAGATTGCCGCCCGGCACCCACAACCCCCAGCGCCCTCAAGACAAGGAGCCACCATGAGCCAGAAACCCATGCCGCCGAGCGAACGTACCCGCGTGCGGCGCGTTGCCGATCGCGGCCACTACGATCGCGCGACGCTGCATGCGATCCTCGACGAGGCTTACCTGTGTCACATGGCCTTCACCGACGATCACGGCACCCACTGCATTCCCACCGCGTGCTGGCGCGAGGGCGAGCATCTTTACATCCATGGCTCCAATGGCAGCCGCATGCTGAAGCTGGCCGCGACAGGCAGCCAGGTCTGCGTGACCGTGACGCACCTCGACGGCCTGGTGATGGCGCGCTCCGCGTTTCATCATTCGATGAACTACCGCTCGGCGGTGATCTACGGTAGTTTTGAAGTGGTGGCCGGCGCAGCGAAGGCGGCGGCGATGGATGCCTTCCTGGAGCGCATTGCGGTGGGACGTTCGCGCCAGGCAAGGCCAGGGGATGCCAATGAGCTGGCAGCGACCACGGTGTTGCGCATCGCGCTGGAGGAAGCCGCCACCAAGATCCGCAGCGGCGGGCCCAAGGATGACGAGGCCGATATGGCGCTGCCGGTATGGGCGGGCGTGCTGCCGCTGCGCCTCCAGGGGCAGCGGCCGGTGCCGGATGGCGCGCAGCCGAGCCTGCCGGACTATGTGCGAAGCTGGGGGCAGGGTGTTGGTACCGAGGCGCTGGCAGAGGCGGCCGGCGAGACGATGCCGGGCGCCGGGGCGCCGCCGCGCCCGTCACGCTGAGCGCGGCCAGGCGGCCGCGCTGCGTTGTTGCCGGGGTCCTTAGCGGGCCGGCTTGGCGTTGTCCACCGAGAACGGGGACAGCAGGCGCACCATCTGCGCGAACGCCTTGGGGTTGCCGGCCAGCACTTCGCCTTGTTCGAGCTGGCGCGCTTCGCCGGCGTAATTGCCCACCAGCCCACCGGCCTCGGTCACCAGCAGCATGCCGGCGGCCATGTCCCACGGATGCAGGCCCTGCTCGAAGAAACCATCGGTGCGGCCGCAGGCCACGTAGGCCAGATCGAGCGCCGCGGCACCCGGGCGGCGCAGGCCGGCGCAGCTTTGCGTCATCAGCGCGAACAGTTCCATGTACTGGTCCAGGCCTTCCATGTCGCGGTAGGGGAAGCCAGTGCCGATCAGGCAGTCGGCCAGCTTGTCGCGGCGCGACACGCGGATGCGGCGGTTGTTCAGGAACGCGCCGGCGCCCTTGCTGGCGGTGAAGAGTTCGTCACGCGACGGGTCGTAGACGACAGCTTGCGCCGGCACGCCCTTGTGCAGCTGGGCGATCGAGACCGCGTACTGGGGAAAGCCGTGGATGAAGTTGGTGGTGCCGTCGAGCGGGTCGATGACCCAGACGTATTCGCTGGTGGGTTCTTCGCCCTCGGCCCAGGACTGGCCGGACTCTTCCGCTAGAATGGCGTGATCCGGATAGGCCGTGCGGATGATCTCGACGATCGCGGCCTCGGCGGCGCGGTCGACTTCGGTGACGAAATCGTTGTGCTGCTTGCGCGAGACCTGAACCCGGTCGATGTCCATCGACGCGCGGTTGATGACGGAACCTGCCTTGCGGGCTGCCTTGACGGCAATATTTAGCATCGGATGCATGAATCTCTCCAGGCCGGCCAAGGGTGCGCGGCCTGGCGCAAAAGGCCGGCGCGCTGCCCTTTGGGGCGGCTGACAACACAACGGATTGTAGAAGAACGGGCGCGTCGCTATCGCATGAAACGCAGCGGCGCACCGAAGATGAAGCCTGAATTGTATATGAACCCGCAGAACCAGACGAGCGCCGACGCCAACGGCGCCCCCGCCGCAGCCTCCGCCACCCAGGCCGGCTCGGACCTTGATCCCCCATCTGGCGCGCCTTGCCAGGGCGTTTCCGCTGCCGCTCCGCAGGCTGCAGCCGATGCGGCCCTGATGGCCCCCGCCGCGTTTGCCGCGGTGCGTTTCGTGCTGGTCGAGACCAGCCATCCCGGCAATGTCGGCGCCGTCGCGCGGGCCATGAAGACCATGGGCTTCGGCGCAGTGCCGGGCAGCCTGGTGCTGGTTTCGCCACGTGAGCCGGCGGTGCGCGAGCATCCGGATGCCATCGCCATGGCCAGCGGCGCCGACGACGTACTGGCAGGCGCGGTGATCGTCGACAACATCGAGGCCGCGCTGGCCGGCACCGCCTACGCAGTGGCGCTCACTGCACGCCAGCGCGAGTTCGGGCCGCCCCGTTTGCTGCCTCGCGACGCAGTGGCGCAGGCCGGCGCCCGCATTGCCGCCCTGCAAGCCACCCCGCAAGGCGCGCAAGCCGCCGGCGCCCACATTGCCTTCGTGTTCGGCAATGAGCGCTTCGGCCTGCCCAACGAGGTGGTCGACCGCTGCTCGGCAGTCACCCACATTCCCGCCAATCCCGCCTACACCTCGCTCAATCTTGCCCAGGCCGTGCAGCTGGTGGCCTACGAGATGCGCCTGGCACTGCTGGAGGTGAGGGCGACGCCGCTCGCCGAGATCGGCTATGCTGGCGAACCGGCCACGGCCGAGCAGATCGAGGCCATGTTCGGCCACCTGCAGTCGGGGCTGGAAGCCATCGGCTTCCTTGATCCGGCCAGCCCGAAGAAGCTGATGCCGCGCTTGCGCCGGCTGCTCGCGCGCAGCGGGCTGGAGCGCGAGGAAGTCAATATCCTGCGGGGCATTGCCAAGCACATGCTGGCAGCCACGCAAGGCCAAGGCGCTCGGGCGCCAAGCAAACAGGAGAAGTGAGCAGGTGGAGATTCCGGCCTACTACATGCGTGGCGGCACCAGCAAAGGGGTCTTCTTCCTGGCTGACGACTTGCCCTCCGATCCGGGCGAGCGCGATGCCGTGCTGCTGCGCGTGATCGGCTCGCCCGATCCGCATGGCCGGCAGAGCGATGGCATGGGTGGCGCCACCGCCAGCACCAGCCATGTTGTGCTGGTGCGCCCCTCGCAGCGTCCCGATTGCGATGTGGACTGCCTGTTCGGCGCGGTCGCCATCGGCGAGCCGCGGATCGACTGGGCCGGCGATGGCGGCGAGCTGCTGGCGGCGGCAGCGCCGTTCGCGATCTGGCGCGGTTTCGTGCCGGCGCGCGACAGCGTCACCACGGTGCGCATCTGGCTGCGCGACGCGGGCCAGGCTGTCGTTGCCCGCGTGCCTTGCCGCAATGGCCATCCGCTCGAGGATGGCGATTTTGCCGAGGACGGCCTGCCGTTCGCGGCGGACGGGATCGTGCTCGACTACCTCGCGCCGGCCAGTAGGTCGTTGCCCCCCACCAGCGCGCGCCGCCTGATGACCGGCCTGGTGCACGTGCCCGAGCGATGTTGATGGCAGGCGCTGCCCGTCCTTCGGATCCGGCATGTCCGACATGTTCCGCGGGGCGGCCGGCGTCATTGCAGCCAATGTCCATGGCGGCAGCAGGGCAGCAAATCTCTTACACTCCCTGATCCCGTTTTCACCGGCCAATGACCATGCCGGCGATCGCGCCAGCCCTGGCCCAGGGCGCGCGGCGCACGGCGTGGCAACACGACACGACCAAGATGTTCACTCGCCTGAAGGAAGATATCGACGCCATCATGCGGCGCGACCCCGCCGCACGCAGCCGTCTGGAGGTACTGACCTGCTATCCCGGCTTTCACGCCGTGGTGTTCCATCGCTTCGCGCACGCCTGCTGGAATGCAGGGTTTCACTGGCTGGGCCGCTGGATCTCGCACTGGGCCCGCTTTTTCACCGGTATCGAGATTCACCCCGGCGCCAAGGTGGGGCGGCGTGTGTTCATTGACCACGGCATGGGCGTGGTGGTGGGCGAGACTGCCGAGATCGGCGACGACTGCACCATCTACCAGGGCGTGACCCTGGGCGGGACCTCGCTCTACAAGGGAGTGAAGCGCCATCCCACGCTAGGTGCGAACGTGGTGGTGAGCGCCGGGGCCAAGGTGCTCGGCGGCTACACCATCGGCGACGGCGCGCGCATCGGCTCCAACGCCGTGGTGCTCAAGCCGGTGCCGCCGGGCGCCACCGCGGTCGGCATCCCGGCGCGCATCATCCTGCCGGACGCACCCAGCGGGCAGCAGGGCGCCAAGCAGGAGTTCTCGGCCTATGGCATCACGCCGAACGCGGACGACCCGGTCTCGCTGGCGCTCAAGAGCCTGATCGACAACGCGGCGCAGCAGCACGAGCGGCTGGAGACCGTGATGGCCGCGCTGGATCGGCTTGGCGAGCATCTCGAGAACACGCCGAACGACCGCTTCGATGCTAGCGAGCTGCGCAAGCTGATGAAGTAGTCTGATGACGTAGGTCGATGACGTAGGTCGATGAAGAAGGTCGATGAAGCGCGGAAGGGGGATTCGGCGTCAGCTAACTTGCGGCAGCACGCTGAATCCGCCTGCGTCGAGTTGCAGCACGGCGGCGCGCGGCCGCTTGCCGTCGAGGTCCCAGTCGGTCAGCACCCAGCGCACGCCTTCCGGGCTCTCGTGCCGGGCGGGGCGGTGCGTATGGCCGTGCACCAGGGCCGGCGCCTGGCTGGCACGCAATAGCGCGGCCACGGCTTGCGGCGTGGTGTCGCCATAGTCTGGCGGCGCGTCGCGGCGGGCCTGCGTGCGGCCCGCTTCGCTATCGGCGCGCAGGCGGCGCGCCACGCGCAGCCGCAGCGTCAACGGCAGCGACAGGAATACCCGCTGCACCCAGCGCTTGCGGGTCCAGTGGCGAAACCGCATATAGCGCTCATCGTCGGTGCACAGCATGTCACCATGGCTGAGCACCACGCGCTGGCCGGCGCAGTCGATCACGGTGGGGTCGGGCAGCAAGGTGGCGCCCGCGGCGCGCGCAAAGCGCTGGCCCAGCAGGAAGTCGCGGTTGCCGTGCATCAGGTAGACCTGGACGCCGCGTCCGGCAAGCTCGCGCAGCCTGGCGGCCACCTGCGCCGCGAAGGGGCTGTCGGTTTCTTCGTCGCCAACCCAGAATTCGAAAAAATCACCCAGGATGAACAGGGCGCGCGCCTCTTGCGCCGCGCGTTCGAGCACGTGCTCGAAGGACGCCAGCGTGCGCGGCATGCCGGGGGTGAGATGCAGGTCGGAAATGAACCACGCCGGCGCCGGCACCGCGAGGGCGCCGGCGGCCGGCGTGGATGGGGTCACGGTCATGCGGTTGGAAAGAGAAGCTGGCCTGACGTCATGGTGCGACCCCGCGGGGCCCGGTGGGGCGTGTCCCGGTGATGGCCCGTGGCTTATTCGACCACCACGGCCTTTTCGATGACCACGTCCTCGAGCGGCACGTCCTGGTGGAAGCCAGCGCTGCCGGTACGCACGCCCTTGATCTTCTCGACCACGTCGGTGCCGTCGGTCACCTTGCCGAACACGGCGTAGCCGAAGCCTTGCGGGGTCGGCGAGGTGAAGTTCAGGAAGTCATTGTCGACCGCGTTGATGAAGAACTGCGCGGTGGCCGAGTGCGGTGCGTTGGTACGCGCCATGGCAACCGTGTAGCGATCGTTCTTCAGGCCGTTGCCGGCTTCGTTCTCGATCGGGGCATCGGTGCCCTTTTGCTTCATGCCGGGTTCGAAGCCGCCGCCCTGGATCATGAAATTCTTGATCACGCGGTGAAAAATGGTGTTGTCGTAGTGACCCTTGCGCACATACGACAGGAAGTTCTCAACCGACTTCGGTGCCTTTTCAGCGTCGAGTTCGATGGTGATGACACCCTGGTTGGTGTGGAGTTCTACCTTGGACATTTGCGTTCCTTTGTTCGGTGTTTGTTCGGCGGTTATTTGACGACAGTGGCCGACTCGATCACGATCGGCGTGGCCGGCACATTACGCATCGGGCCATACGAGGTGGTGGGCGCGTTCTTCATCTTGTCGACGGTATCCATGCCTTCCACCACCTTGCCGAACACGGCGTAGCCGTTACCGTCCGGCGACGGATAGTCGAGACTGGAATTATCTACCACATTGATGAAGAACTGGGCGGTGGCGGAGTTCGGATCGCTGGTGCGCGCCATGGCCACCGTGCCGGCCTTGTTCTTCAGCCCGTTCTGGGCTTCCAGCGGGATCGCCGCGCGCGTGGGCTTTTGCTTCATGTCGCGGTCGAAGCCGCCGCCTTGCACCATGAAGCCATTGATCACGCGGTGGAAGATGGTGCCGCTATAGAAGCCGCTCTTCACGTACTCCATGAAGTTCGCGACAGTCTTGGGTGCGGCGTCCGGATAGACCTCGAGCGTGAACTTGCCGGCGCTGGTGACGAACTGCACCCGTTCGGTTTTCGTCTGCTGTGCCTGGGCGGCCAGCGGCGAGAGCGCCATCGCGGCGGCGGCGATGCCGGCAAGGACTAGGCGACGCGAAAAGATCATGCTTGACTCCGTGGATCGGGGGAACGATGGGGCCGGGCAGGGTAGCGGCCCGGCCGTTGGGCAAGGTAATTAAGTCATTAAGGCTTGGGCGCCGTAGCCGGCTCGCTGGCCGCCGCGCCAGGCTTTCGGGTGCCGTCGGCCGGCGGCTGGACGGCCGCGACAGGCTGCAATTGCTTGAGGCCGGCAGCAGCGCCCGCATCCTTGGGGTTGCGCCGCAGTGCGTTGCGGTAGGCATTCTCGGCCAGGCGGCGGTAGACGTCGCCAAGGTTGGCATAGCCCACGGCGAAATCAGGTTTGACATCGATCGCGATCAGCAATTCCGCTTCGGCGCGCTTCAAGTCCCCGCGCTTGGCGTACAGCAGCGCCAGGTTGTTATGCGGCTCGGGCAACTCAGGGAAGTCCTGGGCCATGGATTGCAGCGCCGCGATGGCCTCGTCTTCGCGCCCGGCCTGGGCCAGGGCCCATGCCCGCTCGAAGCGGGCCTGGGCATTGCGCGGGTTGGTGGCCAGCACGCGGTCGAAGCGGTCGATGGCCTCGCCATATTTCTTCTGCGCTGCCGCCTTCTCGGCGTCCGCCATGCCAGGGTCGGCCGAGCGCACGCCGCCTGGCGTCGTGGCCGGCACCGCGAGCGATAGCGGACCGTTCTGCGCGCGCGCAGGCCCCGCTACGGCAAGGAGGCCGGCCAGGATCGCCGCCAGGGCGAATGAGGCGGCCGCAATGCGTTGGCGCGCGGGCTGGGATGACACGGTTGCTATGGTGGGCAGGAACAGGCTCATGTATGGGCGGTCCGTTATACTCCGCGGCATTCTAGCAAAGCGCGGCCATGCCGGCCCGGGTATCGGCGCGCCGGCCTGCGCTGGCTCGGCCCGAACCGGCTTGTCCGTGATGCGGTGCAAGGCGGGCGACGACCTGCCGGGCTCGGGCGCTTCCGGTAAGATATGGGGCGCGCCAGGCTTTGCGCTGGCGCAAGTTGCCGGTCTCGCGAATGGCGCGACAATGGCGCCAATCCCTCATCCATTCACCTCGTTTCATGCATCCTCTGAATATCTACAACACGCTCGCGCGTGAAAAGCAGCCTTTCGTGCCAATCGAACCCGGCCGTGTACGCATGTATGTCTGCGGCATGACGGTGTACGACTATTGCCACGTCGGCCATGCGCGCGTGATGGTGGTATTCGACATGGTGCAGCGCTGGCTGCGCACCGCCGGCTACGACGTGACGTATGTACAGAACATCACCGACATCGATGACAAGATCATTCGCCGCGCCGCGGAGAATGGCGAGACCATCGGCGCGCTGACCGACCGCTTCATCCGCTACATGCACGAAGACGCCGACGCACTCGGCATCCAGCGCCCGGACCATGAGCCGCGCGCCACCGACTACGTGCCGCAGATGCTCGACATCATCAGCAAGCTCGAAGCCCGCGGCCTGGCCTACCACGCCAGCGATGGCGACGTGAACTACGCCGTGCGCAAGTTTCCCAACTACGGCCGCCTGTCGGGCAAGTCGCTGGAGGACCTGCGCGCCGGCGAGCGCGTGGCCACCAACGAAGCCAAGCACGATCCGCTCGATTTCGTCCTGTGGAAGTCCGCCAAGGAAAGCGAACCCGCCGAAAGCAAGTGGGATTCGAAGTGGGGCTCGGGCCGCCCGGGCTGGCATATCGAGTGCTCGGCGATGAGCTGCGCCTTGCTGGGCGAGCATTTCGACATCCACGGCGGTGGCGCCGACCTGCAGTTCCCGCACCACGAGAACGAGATCGCGCAGTCCGAGGGCGCCAGTGGCAAGACGTTCGTCAACCTGTGGATGCACAACGGCTTCGTGCGCATCAACGACGAGAAGATGTCGAAGTCGCTCGGCAACTTCTTCACCATCCGCGATGTGCTCAAGGAGTACGACGCCGAGGTGGTGCGCTTCTTCATCCTGCGCGCGCACTACCGCAGCCCGCTGCACTACAGCAACGTCCACCTGGAAGACGCTCGTCACTCGCTGACGCGCCTGTACACGGCGCTCAAGGACGTGCAGCCCGATGCCCTGCCGCTGGACTGGGAAGAGGCGCATGCGCGGCGCTTTGTCGACGCAATGGGCGATGACTTCAATACGCCGATCGCCATGGCCGTGCTGTTCGACCTGGCCGGCGAAGTCAATCGCACCGGCTCCGGCGCGATGGCGCGCCAGCTCAAGGGCCTGGCCGCCACGCTGGGCTTGCTGGGGCGCGACGCCCATGCGTTCCTGCAAGGCGGCAAGCCGGCCGATGGCCTGGAGCCGGAGCAGATCGAGGGGCTGATCGCGGCGCGCAAGCAGGCCAAGGCCGAGCGCAATTTTGCCGAAGCCGACCGCATCCGTGCCGAGCTGCTGGCGGGCGGCGTGGTTCTCGAGGACAAGCCCGGCGGTGCTACCGAGTGGAGGCGCGCTTGAACGCTGCCGTGCGCAAGACGGCGACGCCCGCGGCGCCGTCCAAGACTGCTGCGACCACCAAGGCCAAGCCGCCGGCGCCCGCGAAGCTGCCTGCAAAGCCGCCAAAGCCGTCAAAGCCGCAGAAGGCAAGCCCGGCGGCGAACGTTGCCAGGCCTGTGAAAGCGGCCACCAAGGCTGCCGGCAAGTCATCCGGCCCGGTGCTCAAGGCGGACGGCAAGCCCGCCCCCAAGACCGGCGCGCGCGCGGCCAAGGCGCCCGTGCTGCCGGAAGCCGAGGCGTTGCCCCTGCCGGTCGAAACGGTGGTGGATGCCGTGCGTCCGGCTTATTGGGACGAGGCCTGCGCCGACCTGATGAAGCGCGACCGCATCCTGCGCAAGATGATCCCCACCTACGGCCCCGCGCACCTGATTTCGCGCGGCGACCCGTTCATCACGCTGGCCCGCTCCGTGGTGGGCCAGCAGATCTCGGTGAAGGCCGCGCAGACGGTGTGGGAGCGGCTGGTGGCGGTTTGTCCCAAGCTCACGCCGGCGCAGATGCTCAAGGCGGGGCACGACAACCTGGCCGCCTGCGGGCTGTCGCGCCGCAAGGCGGAATACATCGTCGACCTTGCCGAGCATTTCAAGGCGGGGCGCGTGCATGTGAATAGCTGGACCGAGATGGATGACGAAGCCGTCATCGCGGAGCTGACGCAGATCCGCGGCATTGGCCGCTGGACCGCCGAAATGTTCCTGATGTTCAACCTGATGCGGCCCAATGTGCTGCCGCTCGATGACGTCGGCCTGATCAACGCCATCTCGGCAAATTATTTCAGTGGCGAGCCCGTCACGCGCAGTGAGGCGCGCGAGGTGGCGGCCAACTGGGAGCCCTGGCGCACCGTCGCCACCTGGTACATGTGGCGCAGTCTTGATCCGCTGCCTGTGACGTATTAGGCTGGAAGGCAGCAGAATTTGCATGGAAGTGCGCAAGACTGCATCCGCAGACTTGCGGTTTAGTGGGCGAATTCCGGTAGAATGCGCTCCTTCACAGACAGGTACGCGAGTCTCATGAAAACCACCTTCCTAGATTTTGAGCAGCCGATTGCCGAACTCGAGGCAAAGATCGAAGAACTGCGATTTGTGCAGGACGATTCGGCTGTCGATATCTCCGAAGAGATTTCGCGGCTGGCCGGCAAAAGCCAGCAGCTTACCAAGGACATCTACGCCAACCTGACCCCATGGCAGGTGGCACAGATCGCCCGGCATCCGCAACGTCCGTACACGCTGGACTATGTGCGGGAGATCTTCACCGACTTCCACGAGCTGCACGGCGACCGCTCCTTTGCCGACGATCTGTCGATCGTGGGCGGCCTGGCCCGCTTCAACGGGCAGGCATGCATGGTGATCGGTCACCAGAAGGGACGCGACACCAAAGAGCGCGCGATGCGCAACTTTGGCATGCCCAAGCCCGAGGGCTACCGCAAGGCCAAGCGCCTGATGGAACTCGCCGACAAGTTCGGCCTGCCGATCTTCACTTTTGTTGACACGCCGGGTGCATTCCCCGGCATCGACGCGGAAGAGCGCGGCCAGTCCGAAGCCATCGGTCACAATCTCTACGTGATGGCCGGCCTCAAGGTGCCCCTGATCGCCACCATCATCGGCGAAGGCGGCTCCGGCGGCGCGCTGGCGATTGCCGTGGGCGACGTGGTGCAGATGCTGCAATTTGCCACCTACGCCGTGATCTCGCCGGAAGGCTGCGCTTCCATCCTGTGGAAGACCGCCGAGAAGGCGCCGGAAGCTGCCGAAGCCCTCGGCCTGACCGCGCACCGCCTCAAGGCACTCGGCCTGATCGACAAGATCGTCAGCGAGCCGCTGGGCGGCGCGCACCGCGACGTCAAGGGCATGGCCGCCATGCTCAAGCGTTCGCTGGCGGATTCGCTGCGCCAGTTCCAGGGCATGAGCGTGAAGGAGCTGCAGGCGCGTCGCAACGAGCGTCTGCTGGCCTATGGCAAGTTCAAGGAAACCGGCGCACCGGGCTGACCCGTCCGCCGGCTTGATCGACAAGGTCGCACAGGCGCTTCAGGCCGGTGCGGCCTTTGTTGTTTCTGGCGACGGCACACGGGCAGGCACGGTGGCGGTGGCACTCTCCGGCGGACGCGATTCGGTCGCGCTGCTGCACGCGCTGCGTGCAGCAGTGGTGGCGTCGTCGCTGCCGCTGCGCGTGGTGGCGCTGCATGTGCATCATGGCCTGCAGGCCGAGGCGGACCAGTGGGACGTGTTCTGCGCGACGCTATGCGCCGACTGGCAACTGCCGTTCTACAGCCGGCGTGTCTCGGTCAGCCAGGGGCAGGGCGAAGGGCTGGAGGCGGCGGCGCGCCGCGCGCGCTACGCTGCGCTCGAAGCCATGTGCGACGAGGCCGGGGCGGAGTTGCTGCTGTTTGCCCATCACCTGGACGACCAGGTCGAGACGGTGCTGCTGCGCTTGTTCCGTGGCGCCGGGCTGGCCGGGCTTGGCGGCATGCCGCGCCTGCGCCGGCTCGGGGCAAGGCAGCAGATTGTCTTGCTGCGTCCGTGGCTCGAGGTCGGCCGTGATGATATCGATGCGTACTGCGCCGTGAATGCGCTGCCTTGGATCGATGATCCTTCCAATGACGATTCCCGATTCGCCCGCAACGCGCTGAGGCAGCACATGCCCGCGCTGGCCGCGGCGTTTCCCGCATTGCGCGCCAACGTGGCGCAAGCCGCCGCCCACCTGGCACAGGCAGGCGAATTGCTTGATGCGCTGGCTACGCAATGGATGGCGGGGCTGGTGCGCACGCCACGCGATGCCAGCACGCTGGCTGAACTCGATCTTGCCGGGCTGCGCGCGCTGCCGCCGGCCGAGGCCGACGCCGTGCTGCGGCTGTGGCTGCGCGAGCTTGGCACGCAGGCCCCGTCCACCGCGCGGCTGTCCGCCATGCGCGCGCAACTGATCGAGCATGAAGGCGGCGAGCCTGCCATCCAGCACGAGACCCTGATGTTGCATCGTTTCCGGGGGCGCGTGCTGGCCCGCCGCGCGGGGCCAGCCATCGAGTCTGAAGACCTGGCGCTGCACTGGCAGGGCGAGCCACGCCTGGCCGTGCCTGCGTGGCATGGTGAGCTGCGCTTTGCGCGCGACGATACCTTTGGCCTGCCGGAGGCAGCGCTGCGCCGGCCCCTGCGCCTCGCCGCGCGCCAGGGCGGCGAGCGCATCGTGCTGCGTCCGGGTGGACCCGCGCGCGCGCTCAAGCAGGCCTACCAGGAGGCTGGCGTGCCGATGGCGCGGCGCGCGCGGCTGCCGCTGCTGTGGTCGGGCGATCAGCTCGTGTTCGCGGCGGGCCTGGGCATGCATCGGCGCTGGCCAGATGCACCGGCCGCGCCGCGCTGGCGTGTCGAATGGGTCGAGTGGGTCGAGCCGGTTGCATCGCCCGGGCACGGCGCGGCCATCGAATAAGCCTCGGCAGGCCGCTTACCACCCGCGATATTCCTCGCGCGCCACTTGCCGTGGCCGTCGTCCGAGCCGCCCACACCTTGCCTTGGGACTCCCCTTCGTGTATTTTCAAGGGTTTGCACAATCGCTGGTGTCGACAAACAGATGGCTCTCATCGTTCACAAATACGGTGGCACTTCGATGGGTTCTCCGGAACGCATCAAGAATGTCGCCAAGCGCGTTGCCAAATGGCATCGTGCAGGTCACCGCGTAGTCGTGGTGCCTTCGGCCATGTCAGGCGAGACCAATCGCCTGCTTGGCCTTGCCAAGGAAATTTCGGCGCAGCCGAGCCCGCGCGAGCTGGATATGCTGGCCGCCACCGGCGAGCAAGCCAGTTCCGCGTTGCTCGCGATTGCGCTGCAAGGCGAGGGCGTCGACGCGATCAGCTACACCGGCTGGCAAGTGCCGGTGAAGACCGACTCGTCCTATACCAAGGCCCGCATCGAGTCCATCGATGACGAGCGCATCCTGGCCGATCTCGACGCCGGGCGCGTGGTGGTGGTCACGGGCTTCCAGGGCATCGACGACAACGGCAACATCACCACGCTTGGCCGCGGTGGTTCCGACACCTCGGCCGTGGCGATCGCCGCCGCCATCGAGGCTGAGGAATGCCTGATCTACACCGACGTGGACGGGGTCTACACCACCGATCCGCGCGTGGTCGAAGACGCTCGCCGCCTGGACCAGATCACCTTCGAGGAAATGCTGGAAATGGCCAGCCTGGGCTCCAAGGTGCTGCAGATCCGTTCGGTGGAATTCGCCGGCAAGTACCGCGTGAAGACCCGCGTGCTGTCGTCGCTCACCGACCCCCTGATGCCCCTCGAGCAAGAAATGCACTCGGGCACGCTGATCACTTTTGAGGAAAATTCTGAAATGGAAGCAGCCGTCATCTCCGGCATCGCCTTTGCCCGTGACGAGGCGAAGATCACCGTCCTGGGCGTGCCCGACAAGCCCGGCATCGCATACCAGATCCTGGGCCCGGTAGCCGACGCCAACATCGACGTCGACATGATCATCCAGAACCAGTCCGTCGACGGCAAGACCGACTTCACCTTCACCGTGCCGCGCGGCGAATACCAGCGCGCGCTTGCCATCCTCAACGACGGCGTGAAGGCACATATCGGCGCCGCCAGCGTATCGGGCGACCCGAAGGTATCGAAGGTCTCGGTAGTCGGCGTGGGCATGCGCTCGCACGTCGGCATCGCCAGCAAGATGTTCCGCACGCTGTCCGAAGAAGGCATCAACATCCAGATGATCTCCACGTCGGAAATCAAGATCTCGGTGCTGATCGACGAGAAGTACATGGAGCTCGCCGTGCGCGCGCTGCATAAGGTGTTCGAGCTGGATCAGGCGTGATCCATGCAAGGCAGGCCGCGTGCGGCCTGCGCTTCTAACGGGCTGTGAAAGTTTTTTCAATTAGTCATCGAATCACCGTTGACCAATTGAAATCTGACCGATAGAATACGCGCTTCGTTGTGTGGCCTCCCTCACACAACGGCAGATTTGGGAGACGTGGCCGAGAGGTCGAAGGCACTCCCCTGCTAAGGGAGCATCCGGGCCAAAACCTGGATCGAGGGTTCGAATCCCTCCGTCTCCGCCACTACATCAGTATTGGCGGCAGAACCCCGGAAGATTGCGGTCTTCCGGGGTTTTGTTTTTTGTGCTCCCCGTTTCACTGCTCACCTTTTCATTGCTGCCCCCGCGTGTGTGCCTGACACAGACTGACCGGGAGCCAGCATGTACCTCACCCGCCGAGACGGCATCTACTACCTGTGCAAGCGCGCTGCCGTGCCGCTCAGTCAGGCTTCATGACACCCATGATGCGCCGGCCGAGCGAGATACCCCACTGGGCCAGGCGCTTGTCCTCGGCCCACTGGCTTCGATCCCACGCCGCGAGTGCGTCGTCGATGCGCTCCCCGCCGGCCTGCAGCGCGCGCGCCAGGGCCACGGCATTGGCTGCCGCCTTGCCCGCGCCCGCGCCGGTATGCGGACGCGCCACGAAGGCGGCATCGCCTAGCAGCACCGCGCGGCCAAAGCGCATGCGCGGCGCTGCGTAATCCTGGATCAGCTGCAGGAAGGGATCGCGGGTCGATGCGACCAGTGCCGCGAACACGGGTGCGAGGCTGTCCGCCGCGGCAAGCCGCAGCGCCTGGGCATCGGCATCCTTGAGCGCGCCCGGGGGCAGCGAATGCGTGTGCTGGCGGCCATGGCGGTCCAGCAGCACGGCCGCCAGCGGTTCTCCCGCGGGCAGCGCGCGGTACCAGACCCAGTTCAGGCGCCGTTCGTTGCGCCGGGCCGATCCGTCCTCGCCGGGAATCAGGTAGGTCAGCATCTGATGTCCCGGCTCGTCCTGGAAGGCGAAAGCATCGACCAGCAGCGACCTGGCCTGCTCGCCCAGCGCTGCCTCGGGCAGCACGCCGCGCCAGGCGACATAGCCGGCATAGGCGGGTGCATCGCCGGGCAGTAGTTGCTGCCGCACGGTGGACAGTGGTCCGTCGGCGCCGACCAGCAGATCCGCGTGCTCGGTGCGGCCCGACGCGAAGCGGGCCGTCACATGATCGGCCTCGCGGTCCAGCGTGACCAGTTCCTCGCCCGCATGGATCATGCGCGGATCAAGTGCGCCTTTCATCAGCGCATAGAGTCCGTTCCAGGCGATTTGCGTCTGCGGCATGTCGATGCGGCGCACCACACCCTCGCGGTCCAGGAAGATGCGGTCCTTTGACGGCACGCCGAACTCTGGCGGGTGCGCGACCCCGGCGAAGGCCAGCGCGTCGAGCACGCCGGGCTGCAGCACGAGCCCGCCGCCGCGGCTGTCGAGCTGCTGCGGCGAGCGCTCGAAGACATCGACATCCCAGCCGATGGCGCGCAGGCAGATTGCGGTAAAGAGCCCGCCGAGCGAGCCGCCGATCACGATGGCGCGGTAAGGTCTGGACGTGGGCATGGTGGGCATGATGGTCATGGGGTTGAGAGGTTCAGGGGGCGGGCGCCGGTCAGCGCCAGGGGGCATGGCATGCTGCGCGCTACGGCGCGATTTCCCTGCGCAGCTGCTCGCCGCCCAGCGGCATGTCGCGCAGGCGCTTGCCGGTGGCATCGAACAGGGCGTTGCCGATGGCGCCCGCGGTGGGCCCCATGGCGGCTTCGGCCACGCCGAGGAACGGCGTGCCGGGGCGGTCGATCAGGTGCACGTTGACGGTGGTCGGCACGGCGGAGAAGCGCATGATCGGATAGGCGCTCCAGTCGAAACTGCCGATGCCGCCGGTGTCAAAGCGCAGCTGCTCGTACAGCGTCCAGCTCGCAGCCTGCAGGACACCGCCCTCGATCTGGTTGCGCACGCCATCCGGATTGACGATCTGCCCGCAATCGACGGCCACCTCCGCATGCTCCAGGCGCACCAGTCCCGTGTCGCGTACCACGGAGATCTCCAGTGCGATCGCCATATAGCCCATCAGGTTCTTGTACCTGGCGAACGCGAAGCCGACGCCGTGGCCGGGCTTGCGGCCGCGCCGGGGCCAGCCGAACCTGGCGGCGGCAAGCTGGATCACGTCGCGCGCGCGCGGGTCTTCCAGATGCCGCAGCCGGAACGCCACGGGATCGGTGTTGGCCGCGGCGGCCAGTTCGTCCATGAAGCTCTCGATCGAGAAGACGTTCATGTGCGCGCCCAGCGAGCGCATCGCCGAGGTGCGCAGCGGCATGGTCGGCGAGAAGTGGTTGACGATGTGCGAGGCCGGGAGCTTGTAGAGCGGAATCGCATTGCGGTCGCCGCCGCCCTCGGGCTGCAGCATCGGGACCGAGGGCGCGGGGACGAAGGGCCTGGCCAGCTGGGTGGCGGGCAGTAGCCGGCCCGCGTTGACCACGCGCTCGTTATGCGAGCTGCTCCACAGCGCGTAGTCCCAGTCGACGATATGGCCACCGGCGTCGAGCGAGGCCTTGACCTCGGTGACCATGGCCGGCGTGAAGTGGTCCCACAGGTTCTCCTGGTCACGCATCCATTGCACGCGCACCGGCTTTCCCGGCAGCGCGCGGGCCAGATAGGCGGCGTGCGCGGCGGCGTCGTCAGCGCCGTTGTGCCCGTAGCAGCCCGAGCCTTCCACGTGGATGCAGCGCAGCTTGTCCTTGGGCATCGACAGCATCTCGGCAAGGCCGTCGCGCAGCGGGTAGACGCCCTGGGAGTGGGTCCAGACGGTCAGCACGCCGTCCTGCATCTGCGCGACGGCGCACGAGGGGCCGATCGATCCGTGCATCAGGTAGTGCTTGGTATAGCTGGCGGCCAGCGTCCTGGTGCCTGCCGGCACAGCGCCCCGCGTGTTGGCGATCTCGATGTGCTGCGTGCAAAGCGGCTTGAGCTGCGCTATCACGTCGGCGGGGCGGGGCAACGCACGCCCCTTGCTCCAGCGGCAGGCGGCGCCGAGCGCGCGCTGAGCCAGTACTGCCTGCCATTCCCCCGTGGCCACCACGGCGAGCAGGTTGCCGTCGCGCACGACGGCGATCACGCCGGGCATGGACTTGACCGCGGTCTCGTCGACCGACAGCAGGGCAGCGTCATAGGCAGGCGGCAACACCACGCGCGCATGCACCATGCCCGGCATGGCCAGGTCCTGGACATAGCTCGGCTTGCCGGTGACCTTGCCGGGAATGTCCAGCCGAGCCATCGGCGTGCCGATCACGTAGAACGATTTGGGGTCGCGCAGCGGCGAGGCGGGTGTTGCCGCGCGGTGCAGGTTCACAGCGGGCAGCAGTTCGCCGAACGACAGCGAGCGCCCGTCGGGGGCCGTGATGCGCGCATTGCCGACCGACAGCGACGCGGCATCGACACGCAGCTGCCGCGCGGCGGCGTCGGTCAGCAGCCCGCGCACCTGGGCCGCCGCGTTGAGCAGGGCGCTGCCGCTGTCGGCCATGGTGTGGCTGCCGGCGGTCAGCCCTTCGTCCGGCGAACGGCCGGTATCGGCGCTCAGGAAGGTAATCAGCGCGGGCGCCATCTGCAGTTCTTCCGCTGCCACCTGCAGCAGCGCGGTGCGCACACCAGTGCCTAGCTCGACCTTGCCGGTGTACACCGTGACCTGGTTGTCGGGGGCGATCCTGATCCAGGCGTCGAGATAGGGATTGGTCTTCAGGCTGCCCGCCAATGCGCCGTACTGCCGCGCGACCTGCACGGCGGCACCCTCGTCGGCCAGCACCAGCTGCGCCATGGCCTTGCGGCCCGGCAGCAGCGTGAAGCCCACCACCAGCGAGCCCGAGACCAGGATGGCGCGGCGGCCCAGGTCGATGTGGTCGTCATGGCCGCTCATCGCGCCCCCTCCTTGCCGCCCTCGGCCTTGACCATGCCCGGGCGCACGGCGCCGGGCATGCCGGCCACGGCGCGGATGGCCGCCAGGATGCGCATATGGGTGCCGCACCGGCACAGGTTGGGTTCCATGTGCGCGCGTAGCTCGGCCTCGGTGGGATGCGCGTTGACCTCCAGCAGGGCCTGCGCGCGCATGATCATGCCTGCGATGCAGTAGCCGCATTGCGCCGCCTGGTGGTCGATGAAGGCCTTCTGCAAGGGCCCCGGCCTGTCGGCGGTGCCCAGGCTCTCGATGGTGCGCACCGGCCGGGCACCGACCGATGCCACCGGCATCAGGCACGAAAACACCGCGCGGTCGCCGACGATGACGGTGCAGGCGCCGCACTGGCCCAGGCCGCAGCCGAACTTGGCGCCGTGCAGGTGCAGCTCGCCGCGCAGGGCATAGAGCAGCGGCGTGGACGGATCGATGTCCAGCGCGTGGCTGGCGCCGTTGACGGTGAGCTTGATCATCTCGATTCGTCCTCTTTCCTGAGTTTAGCGATGGTGTCCTGCACGCCGGTCCACGGCGGCTGCCGGGTGTAGGTGGCGCGCAGGTAGGCCGCCAGGTCGGCAAGCTGCTGGTCGTCGAAGGCTTGTGCGAACGCTGGCATGTAGTGCATCGCGTTCTCGCCGTTCCACGCCACGCCTTGCAGCATCATCTGGATGGTGTTGCGCGGCGTGCTCGCGTTGACCGCGGAACTGGTGGCGAGGCTGGGGCGGCCACCCACGCTCTGCATTGGCGAACCGGTGCCATGGCAGGCGGCGCAAGCGCCGGTGAAGAGCGTCGCGCCGCGCGCGATGGCGGACTGGTCGGTCACGGCCGCCGAGACCGGCACCACGGCGGGCGCGGGTGCCGGCTTTTGCAGCGACATCAGATAGCTCGCAATGGCATCGACGTCCGCCTCTGGCACGGTGGCCAGTTCGAGCGTGACCGGCAGCATCGGCCCGGCTGCCGCGCCATGCGCCGCGGAGATGCCGGTGCGCAGGTATGTGCTTAGCTGCGCCCTGGTCCAGGGCACGGGCCCGCTCGCCAGGCGGTTCAGCGGCGGCGCTTCCCAGTTGTCCACCACGCCGCCGTCGAAGGCGCGGCCCGGCTTTTCCCCGCCGATGGCATTGAGCGGCGAGTGGCAGGCGGCGCAGTGGCCAAGTCCGTCCACCAGCAGGCGGCCGCGGTGCCAGGCCTCATCCTGCGCGGGATCGTGTTGCGCTTCGCCGGGTCGCAGGAACAGCACGTTCCAGAAGGCGACCAGGGGCCGGAAGTTGAGCGGGAAGATCAGCGCATTGGTAGGCGGCCTGGCCGTTACGGGCTCGCGCCGCATCAGGTAGGCATAGGCCGCCTCGATCTCGCGGTCCGACATCCTGGTGAAGTGGATGTACGGAAAGGCCGGATAGAGCTGGTGGCCGTCGCGCGCGATGCCGCGCCGCATGGCACGCGTGAAGGCGTCCAGCGACCAGTTGCCGATGCCGGTTTGCACATCGGGCGTGATGTTGGTCGAGTAGATCGTGCCGAACGGCGTGACCAGCGGCAGGCCGCCAGCGAAGGGCTGGCCGCCCTTGGCCGTATGGCATACCGCGCAGTCGCCGAGCGCCACCACGCGGGCGCCCTCCAGTGTCAGTGCGCGGTCGACGGAGGCAGGCGCGGGCGTGGCGACCGGCGCGATGGCTGGCTCCCACATGATGCCGGCGGCAGCTAGCAGGGCAACCGCCGCCGCCCCTGCCGCCGCGAGAAGGATGGGCCGGCGTTTCATGCCTGGCCTGCCGAGAGTCGATGCCGGTTCATTGCGGGAATCCTTGTATCGATAGAGGCCCGCGGCGCGCATTGCTTGCATCGGGACCTTTGGCAGCGGCGGGAAGGCGCGGCTCAACTTGCATGGTAGGAGCCGTGTCGACCGGCAACAATCAGACGAGTGGTCTGTGGCGCCCAAACCAAAGTATGAGAGGGCGGGCGGTGCTCGACCCGGCCGAGCACGCCGATCGCCTGCCGGCTACCCGCATTCACGCCGCGACCGGATAATCGGTGTAGCCTCCGGCACCGCCGCCGAAGAATGACGTGGCATCTGGCGCGTTCAAGGGCAGGCCGCCACGCAGCCGGGCGGGCAGATCGGGATTGGCGATGAATGGGCGGCCGAAGGCGATGATGTCGGCGCGGCCGCTGGCGAGGGCGTGTTCGGCGCTGTCGCGGCCGTAGCCGCCCGCCAGCATCAGCACGCCGCGGAAGGCCGCGCGCAGTTGCTGGATGATCGCGTCCCAGCGGGGATCGGCGTGCTCTTCCTTGACGGTGCCGACCATGGCCGGCTCAACCAGGTGCAGGTAGGCCAGGCCCCGGGTGTCGAGCTGGCGCACGATGTAGCCGAAGGTCTCTTCAGGCGATGCGTCTCCCATGCCCATGAAGCGCCCCATGGGCGTCAGCCGCACGGCAACGCGCGCGGGCCCAACCTCCGCCGCGATCGCGTCCACCACCTCCAGCAGCAGCCGTGCCCGGTTCTCGATGCTGCCGCCATAGGCGTCGTCGCGTTGGTTGCTGTTGGAGTTGATGAACTGGTCAAGCAGGTAGCCGTTGCCGGCGTGGATCTCCACGCCATCCATGCCCGCGGCCATGGCGTTGCGGGCGGCGTGCCGGTAGTCGGACACGATGTCGTGGATGCCGGCCACGGTCAGCGCCTGTGGCACAGGCACGTCGCCCCAGGCGCCGTTGCCCTGCGCGTCGATAATGAAGGTCTTGCCGGGGACGGGCAGGGCGCTGGGCGCCACCGGCAGCGCGCCGCCGGGCTGGAACACCGGGTGCGAGACGCGGCCGACGTGCCACAGTTGCATGAAGATGATGCCGCCTTGCCCATGCACGGCGTCGCTGACCGCCTGCCATCCCTGGATCTGTGCCTCGCTATGGATGCCCGGTGTCCAGGCGTAGCCCTGCCCCTGTTGCGAGATCTGCGTGGCTTCGGTGACGATCAGCGCCGCGCCGGCACGCTGCCGGTAGTACTCGACATTCAGGTCGGTGGGCACGTTGCCGGGCTGGCCGGCGCGCGAGCGCGTCAGCGGCGCCATGGCAACGCGATGCGGCAAGGTATGGCTGCCGAGGCGAACGGGGGTGAAGAGATGGTGGGTCACGGTGGTTCTCCGTCAGGTGCGATGGGTCGGTCGGCGGCAGCAGGCTTGCCTTCGCGCCGCGCTGGTTGTCTCGGAAAGAGATGACCTCAAGGTTAGGTGCTAACCCGTCGCCGGAGAATCGGGCCACCGCGCAACGTTGCGTTGCGCTGGCGGCAAGGGGGAGGGGGAGGGAGAGCGGGAAAGCGGTAGGGGCGTCAGGCGCCCGCTTCGTTCCGGCCGGTCGGCCCGGGAATCCGCGAGAGAAAGCCGAGGAAGGCGGCGATGCGCCGCGAGCCGCGCTGGTTGGGCAGGTAGAGCGCGGTGATGGCCGAGCTGGCGCGGTTGGGGTTGACGGTCCAGTCGTCCAGGAGCGCGGTCAGGCGCCCGCTCTGGATATCGTCGTCGACCAGCCAGTCGGGCAGCAGGGCGATGCCGGCGTCGGCCAGCGCCAGCTCGCGCAGCACTTCGGCGTTGTTGCTCTTGAAGGTGCCCGGAACGGGCACCTGGACTTCCTCTGTGCCGCGCAGCAAGGTCCACATCTGCGTGCCCGCGCCGTACGTGAAGCGCAGGCACGCATGCCCGGCCAGTTCCGCCGGCGCGGTGGGGATGCCGCGCTGCTGCAGATAGCCAGGACTTGCCACCACCCTGCGCCGGAACGTGCCGATCTGACGCGCCACCACTTCATCGAGCGACGCGGCGCTGCCCAGGCGGATCGATAGATCGATGCGTTCGCCGAGCAGGTCGACAATCTCGTCGGTCAGCGTGACCTCCAGTTCCAGCTTCGGATACTGCGCGATCAGGCTGCCGAGGAAGGGCGCGATGCAGCGGCGCCCGAACGCCACCGGCAGCGACACGCGAAGCTGGCCCACCGGCGTATCGCCACGGTCGGCGATCAGCGCATCGGCTTCCGCCACCGCGTCGAGGATCTTGCGTGCCCGCTGGTAATAGGCCGCGCCGGCCTCGGACACCGTTACCTGCCGTGTCGACCGGTTCAGCAGCACGGTGCCCAGCTCCTCCTCCAGGCCGTCCATCATGCGGGTCACCGATGACGTGGCCAGGTTGACCCGCCGCGCGGCGGAGGAGAACCCCTTGGCGTCGACGGTCTCGACGAACAGCTTCAAAGCCAGCAGCTTGTCCATAGGTAAGACTCCAGCGGTAAGAGTGTCGTCTATCCCTGCAGGGGCTCAGTTGCCGGGCTTGTCGGGGGCACGCAGGGAACGCATGACGGCAGGCGCGCCGTGGAGAAACATGTCTACCTTGCGGCGGATCACGGCATCGATGTCCGAGGGCACCTTGAGGCCATAGACCCATTTGCGCACGCCGAGATAGAAGATGGCCGCGTGCAGGCCCCAGATCATCTCGACCTCGGCTTCCAGCTCGGCCGCATTGCGCGGCTCCGGGATGCCGTACGCGGCGCGCACCTCGGCCAGCACGGGCAGGAAGACCTTGCTGCGCAGCTTGTTGAGGTACTTGTTGTTGATGCCTTCGCGCGTGAGGCCGGCAAAGATGAAGACCCGGATCCATTCCTCGCGCAGGATCACGGACGCATAGTCGAGGTAGAACGCATACAGCCGTTCGGTCAGCGGCGTGGCGCGATCGGCGATCTGGCGTTCCCAGTCGGGCCGCCATTGAAACACTTCGCTGTAGACCCGGTCGATCAGCGCCTCCTTGCTGGAGAAGTAGCGGTACAGCAAGGGCTGGGTGACGCCAATCTGCTTGGCGAGATCGCGCGTGCTGCCGGAGAATCCGTTGCGCGTGAAGTGCTCGATGGCCTTCTGCACGATCTGCTGCTCCCGCTCTTCGGGGAGCAGCCGTTTTGCGGTCTTGGCCGGGGCAGGGGTTTCCAGCGGCGTTGCGTCTCGTTTCATTCGTTCACCTGTGACAGGCACGTCCCGTGCGGAGCGTTTGCGGCATTGTACCAATCGGGTGATAAATTGTGACGCACGGCCGGGCTGCCGGCGTGGGGCCGGCAGCACAGGACACGGGACCTACTGCGGCTTGACCAGCCCCAGCTCGCAATCGACCAGCTGATTGTTGAAGGCGCCGCGTTCGCGCGCACCGCGCGCGGACCGGTCGGTGACCGAGAACACGTAAATGCCGGCAAAGGCCACCAGCATGGAGAACAGCGCCGGGTACTCGTAGGGGTAGATGGCGCTCGCATGGCCAAGCACCTGCACCCACACGGTCGGGCTCAGCACCGTCAGCACCACCGCGCTCAGCAAGCCAAGAGAGCCGCCCACCACAGCACCCCGCGTGGTCAGTCCGCGCCAGTAGATCGACAGCAGCAGCACCGGGAAATTCGAGCTGGCGGCGATCGAAAAGGTCAGGCTGACGATAAAGGCAATGGTCTGCTTCTCGAACAGGATGCCCAGCAGGATGGACAGTACGCCCAGCACCAGCGTGGTCATCCGGGAGACGCGCATCTCCTCCTTGTCGGTGGCGTTGCCCTGGCGCAGGACCTTGGCATAGAGGTCGTGCGAGATGGCGGAGGAACCTGCCAGCGTCAGCCCCGCCACCACGGCCAGGATGGTCGAGAACGCCACCGCGCAGATGAAGCCGAGGAAGAGGTTGCCGCCGACGGCATGGGCCAGGTGCACGGCCACCATGTTGACGCCGCCGATCACCGCGCCGGCAGGCGTGTGGTAGGCCGGATCGCTGGCGACCAGCGCGATGGTGCCGAAGCCGATGATGATGATCAGCGCGTAGCCGATGCCGACGATGCCGGTGGCATACAGGATGCTCTTGCGTGCCGCCTTGACGTCGCCGACGGTGAAGAAGCGCATCAGGATATGCGGCAGGCCCGCGGTGCCGAAGATCAGCGCCAGGCCGAGCGATACCGCGGAGACGGGATCGGAGACCAGGCCGCCCGGGCGCATGATGGCCGCATGCTTGCCGTGGGCCTCGATGGCCTGCGCGAACAGCGCATTCATGCTGAAGCCGAAGCGGCTCATCACCATGAACGCCATGAAGGCGGCGCCCGCCAGCAGCAGCACTGCCTTGATGATCTGGATCCAGGTGGTGGCCAGCATGCCGCCGAAGAACACATAGACCACCATCAGCACGCCGACCAGCACCACCGCCGCCGTGTAGCTGAAGCCGAACAGCAGCTCCACCAGCTTGCCGGCCCCCACCATCTGCGACACCAGGTACAGCAGCACGATGACGATGGAGCTGGACGCGGAGAACGCGCGGATGGGGCGCTGCTGCAGGCGGTATGAGACCACGTCCGCCAGCGTGAAGCGGCCCAGGTTGCGCAGTGGCTCGGCGATCAGGAACAGGATGATCGGCCAGCTGGCGAGAAAGCCGATGGAGTAGATCAGGCCATCGTAGCCGCTGGTGAAGACCAGCGCGGAGATGCCCAGCAGCGAGGCCGCCGACATGTAGTCGCCGGCAATGGCCCAGCCGTTCTGCAGGGCAGTGATCTTGCCGCCGGCTGCATAGTGGTCGGCCACGCTGTGGTTGCTCCTGGCCGCCCAGCGCGTGACCACGAGCGTGGCGGCCACGAACATCAGGAACATGGCGATGGCGATGACGTTCATGCCCTGGCCCACCGAGCTCGACGCCGCAAAGGCTGGCAAGGCGGTGAGCAACAGGGCCGCGCCGATGGCGCGGAGGTTGGCTTGCTTCATTTTGTTGCCCCTTGCTTGATTTCGCTGATCCGCTGGTCGTACACGGTGTTGGTGCGATGCACGTACACCGCCACCAGCAGGAAGGTCAGCGCGAACATGCCGAAGCCCACGGGAATGCCCACGCTCATGGGCTGGCCCAGGGTCAGCTGGCGGCCCAGCAGCGCGGGCCGGAAGGCGAGCGTGAGGATGTAGCCGAAGTACACCGCCAGCATGATGGCGGTCAGCGCCCACGCGAACCTGCGGCGCGCGCGCACCAGGGACTGGAATGCAGGATCGGCGAGCAGGGGATTCGGTGGGGGCGCAGCGAGCGCGGCGCTTTCGCGGGCGGCTGCGGCAAAGGTGGGGGCGGTGTGTTCCAAGGTTGTCTCCGTTGGGGGGGGCGGTTGGTCTGGCGGGAGTGCGGCGGCGCGCTCAGAAGCGCGTCGATACCGCCGTCTCGCGCATCACGGCTTCCGGCGTGCGATAGCGCTCGGCCATCTGGCGGTCGGTCTCGTTCTTGAGCTGCGCCTGCATATAGGCGCCGAGGTGGCGCGCGTGCTGGACGATGGCCGCGCCCACCTGCACGCGCTCGGCGCTGTAGGTCTCCAGTGCGGCACTGACACTGTCATGCGCTTGCAGAGCCTTGACCAGCGAGATGGCGTCGCCCGCGGCCTTGGTCACACCCATGCCGCAGTGCGGGCGCGCCACGAAGGCGGCGTCGCCGAGCAGCGCCACGCGGTCGAAGGCCATGCGCGGCACCTCAAGGTCGAAGATGGGCTGGAACAGTGGCTGCGCGGCCTTGGTCACGACCTCGCCGAACTGGGGCGCCAGGTTGGCCAGCGCGGCTTCCTCCATGCTGGCAAGCACGTCCGGGCGGATCAGTCCCGGCGGGATGCCGCCGGACCAGCGCTTGCCGCTGGCATCGGTCAGCAGGTCGGGCAGGTCCACGTCTTCGCTGGTGGCGCGATACCACACGAAGTTGTAGCGGCGCTCGCCAACCCGGGTGCTGTTGCCCTGGCCCGCCACCGGGTAGCCGAGGATCTGTTCGCGCGGGGGCAGGCAGAAGGCGAACTTCTCGAACAGCATGTCGCGCGTGGCTTCGCTCAGGCTCGTTTCGTCCACCAGGCCGCGCCAGGCGATGTACCCAGCGTACTGGAGCCGGGCCTCGGGCAACAGGCACTCGCGCAACGCGGAACGGAAGCCGTCCGCGGCGATGACGAGATCGGCGTGATGGATCGAGCCGTCGTCCAGCATCACCACGGCGCGGCCGGGCTCGCTGCGCACCGATACCACATTGGCGCCCGTGCGGTACGTGCCCCCGGTAAAGGCGGAGCGCAGCACGTGGTACATCTTGCCCCATGCCGTCAGCGTTTGCGGCAGCTCACGTTGCGACAGCACGCTGCCGTCCTGGCCCAGCGTCAGCCGGGACTTCACCTGCACGCCGATGGAGTCGTCCACCTCGACCCCGGCGGCGGCCAGAGCCTCGAACAATTCCGGATGCGTGACGATGCCCGCGCCGCGCCCGGCGAGGGCTTCGGGAACGCGCTCGCATACCTCCACTTCCCACCCGGCGCGGGCGAGCAGGTTGGCCGCGAACAACCCGCCCAGCGAGCCGCCCACGATGATGGCCTTCGGCCGAGTCGATAGGGTTGTCATGATCAGTCTCCTGCCACTTCGGGGTGAGGCGCGCGCGCGCCGTTGCCCGGGATTTCAAGGCCCGCCACCTCGGCAGCGGGGTAGTTCAGTTCGATGGTGACGCCGGAAGGGTCCTCGATGAACACCTGGTGCAGGCCCAGGCTGGGGACGGTGCGGTCGCGCCACGGGATGCCTTCGGCTTCCAGCTTCGCCCACATCTGCGCCACGCCGGTGGCCAGGAACGCAATGTGGTCGAGGGTGCCAGTGCCCGCCGCCGAGGGGGCGCGCTCGCCGAGGTAGGCGGACAGCCCGCCGGGGTTGCCGGGGTCGGCGCCGATGATGTGGACTGTGCCGAAGTCACCTTCGTCCCCGCCCATGTACAGCCAGGCGCCGGGGAAATCGAAGGGCGGGCGATAGCCTCGCCTGAATCCGAGGATGCGTTCGTAGAAGGCGCAGGATTGCTCGAGGTCCGTGGTGCGGATCGAGAAGTGCGCGAGCTTGCGGATGGTCATGGTTGCCTCTGCTATTGATCGGTCGATTAGTGATCGTGTGATAAATTGTAGGTCGGCTGCGTGGAACGGCCAAGAGCAAAAAAGGGGAGTACTTACCCTGATCGGCGGAGTGTATGCCGGCTGCGCCACTTCTTCGCGGCGCAGCCCTGTGCCTTAGTGCAGTGCGATCCCCATGATGCGGTTGCCCATGCGGATGCCCCACTGGGTCATCTGCTCGCCTTGTGCGTGTTCGCCCTGTTGCCAGCGCTGCAGCGCCCGGTCCGGGTCGGCCGCGCCGTCAAGCGCCTTGGCCAGCGCCACGGCATTGGCCGCGGCCTTGGCGGTGCTGCCGGCGGTATGGGGGCGGGGAATGAAGGCGGCATCGCCGGTCAGCAGCACGCGGCCGAACACCATGCGTGGCACCTGCAAGTCCTGGATGGCCTGGACAAAGATCTGATCGGTGTTGTCGATCAGCGCGCGGAACGCGGGGTTGGCGCGCGCGGCCGCGGTCTGGCGAAACCAACGCTCTTGCTCGGCCGACAGCATGCCTGGAGGGATCGAATGGCCGCGGCGTTTTCCGTCGCGATCGGTGAGCACGGCATCGAGCGCAGCGCCGGGCTCGGCCTTCAGGTACCAGAGCCAGTTGAAGCGGCGCCGTCCGGGCGCCGTGGCGCCGTCGGCACCGGGCACCATGTACTGCAGCATCATCGAGTCGCGGTCTTGCTGGAACACGAAGTTCTCATGCAGCAGCGGCCTGGCCGATTCGGGCAGAAGGCCCTCGTCGACGAGGCCACGCCAGACGACATAGCCGGCATAGGTGGGGGCGACGCCGGGCAGCACGATCCCGCGCACGGTAGAGCCGGCGCCGTCGGCACCGACCAGCAGCTCGCCGCACGCCTGGCGTCCATCGGCAAACGTGGCGCAAACGCCGTGCTCGTGCTGCGCGATAGCGGTGAGCGCGGCACCGCGATGATAGTGCGCCGCCGGGAAATGATCGAGCAGGGTGGAATACAGCGTGTTCCACGAGGTCTGTGTCTGCGGCATGCGCTGGCGGTAGAGCACGTGGCCGCCTTGGTCCAGGAACAGCCGGTCGTGCGAGCGCACACCCAGCGCGCCGTGCGCGGCGATGCCGGCGAACGAGAACGCCCGCAGCACCTCTGGCTGCAGGACAATGCCGCCGCCACGGCTGTCGAGGTCCGATGCCGAACGCTCGAACACGTCGACCTGCCAGCCCACGGCACGCAGCGCGGTGGCCGTAAACAGGCCGCCCAGCGAGCCGCCTATGACCAGGGCCCTGCGCGGGCCGACGGAGGATGCGTCGTTGGTGTTCATGTGTGGCTCCAGAGTGCGAGTGGATGCGTTGCATCGTAGAAGCGTCCGGGTCCGCAGGGAATGCATGGCCGGGGCAAAGCAGCGTTGCTTGGGCGGCAACGGGGAAAGCGCAGTCGCCCACACAAACCTGCGTTGCGACGCCGGCAACGCAGGTTTGCGCTGGCATGCCATTCCGCTGATGCGGGCCGCCGTCTACGCTGGCTGCATCACTCACGCAAGGAGCCGTCATGAAACCCATCGACACCCAGATTACCTATGACTTCATTTGCCCGTGGTGCTGGATCGGCCATCGCAACCTGAAGGCCGCCATCGGGCGCATGTCGACCGAGGCCGCCCCCGCGATTTCCTATGTGCCCTACGAACTCAACCCGGACATGCCGGTGGAAGGCGCCGACCGCAAGGCCTACCGCACGGCGAAATTCGGCAGTTGGGCTCGTTCGCAGGCCATGGACGCAGAGGTGGCGATGATGGGCCGACGCGCCGGGCTGGATTTCAACTATGACCTGATCACGGTCACGCCCAATACCCGGCTTGCGCACCGGCTGATGGCATTCGCCCAACAGACCGGCGACGCAGCCATGGCGGAGGCGTTGTTCGATGCCATCTTCGCGGCGTACTTCTCCCGCGGCGAGCATATCGGCCTGATCGATGTACTCGTGCCGCTGGCCGTATCGGCCGGCTTCGATGCGCAAGCCGTGCGCGATCACTTGTCTGGCACCGACGGCGAAGCGCAGATCGTGGCGGCGCAGGCTAAGGCGTTGCGCGAGGGGGTCCGGTCCGTGCCCACGATCCGGATCGGCAATGCCGTCATCGCTGGCGCGCAGCCACCTTCGATCATGGAGAAGGCGTTGCAGGCGGGAGTGGCCGAGGCCATTTGATAGTGAGCGCGCCGCACGTGCACCGGGCGGCTGCCGCAGAGAATCTGGTGAACACAAGCGCTGCGCTGCATGGCAGCCAGCCGGCGGTTTAGAATGCTCGCACCGGCGCGCTCCACGCTGACCCGGCGCCATCCGGGCGCCGCAGCGCGCGCTTGATTGGCGACTTTCCGTATCCAGGCTTTCATCGTGACCATTCGCAGCTTCCAGGGCAAGGCCCCCCAACTCGGCGACCGCGCGTTCGTCGACCCCAGTGCCGTCGTGATCGGCGACGTCGTGATCGGCGCGGACAGCTCCGTCTGGCCGCTGGTGACCATCCGTGGCGACATGCACCGCATTCGCATCGGCGCGCGTACCAGCGTGCAGGACGGCAGCGTGCTGCACATCACGCACGCCGGGCCGTTCAATCCCGATGGCTTTGCGCTCACCATCGGCGACGACGTGACGATCGGCCACAAGGCGCTGCTGCATGGCTGCACGGTAGGCAGCCGCATCCTGATCGGCATGGGCACCATCGTGATGGACGGCGCGGTGATCGAGGATGAAGTGATCCTCGGCGCCGGCAGCCTGGTGCCTCCCGGCAAGGTGCTCAAGAGCGGGCATCTCTATGTCGGCAGCCCGGCGAAAGAGGCGAGGGCGCTCACGGAGAAGGAGCTTGGCTTCTTCCGTTATACGGCGGCCAATTACGTCAAGCTGAAGGACCAGCACGTGGCGGAGTTGAAGGGCGGTTGACAGGCTGCCCGCGAAGGCTTTGCCTTTACAATAGAAGATCACATTTTCGAGAAAAAAGAACAATGAGCTTCTATCAAGGCAAGGTTTCGGTGCGAACGATTTCTGCATGGCTGGTCATGCTTGGCGCGTCGCTCTGTGTAGCGCCGGCCAGTGCGCAGTCCAGGAATATGGGCGGGTCGGAGCAGGTCTCCGTTGGCACGCTGTCGATCCTCGCCGCGCCTGTCGTCAGCGTGGCCGGCAGCACCGGTGGCGCGGGCCCGGTGGAGGGTTCCTTGCTGGCGGGCATGGGCAGCGCCTTTGTCGTTTCCGGCATTGCGCAGGGCGGGAAGGATACCGTCGAGGTGATCCTCGACTCGGTCAGCACCGCGGGCAAGGCTTCGGTCAAGGTCGCCAAGAGCGGGTTCGAGAAGCTGGGCGTCTCGGTGGGCGCCACCGTGAATGCCGTGGCTGATTCGACCGGCACCGTGCTGGTGGTGTCAGGCAAGGTGCTCGCCTTTATTCCCAATACGATCGGTGAGGCGTTGCTTTATCGCGAGCGGGTTCCCACGGCCGCGAAGCCGTGACGGGGCGCGCCATGAACTTGAACCGGATGGGCCGCACGGGCCGCACCGGCGCCTTGCTCGCCCTGCTGCTGGTTCCGCTGCTGGCGTCGGCGGGGCAGAGTTGCGAAGACACGCCGCTCAGCACGCAGACGCTGCGCCAGGCCATGGCCACGGCGCAAAAGGTGACGGCGGAGATGGAACGGCGCCAGGACAACGTGGCGCTGGTGGGACGGGTGGGGCAGGACCTGTCCAGCTACGGCCTGAAATACAGTCACGTCGGCATCATCTACCGCAACCCGGGGGACGCGCGCTGGCGCATTGCCCATTTGCTCAATAGCTGTGGCACCGCGCAGTCGGATCTGTGGTACGAGGGCGTCGGCAATTTCTTCCTGGACGACATGTTCTCGTACGATGCCGTCCTGATCGTCCCTCCCAGGCAGATCGCCGATCGCCTGCTGCCGCGCCTGCAGGATGGCGCAGCCCTGCGCTCGGTTCACGACGTCAACTACAGCCTGGTATCGTACCCATTCTCCACGCAGTACCAGAACTCCAACACCTGGGTGCTGGAAACGCTGGCAGCCGTGGAAGCCAGGGACGCCAAGATCGTCAACCGCGAACAGGCGCAGGCCTGGCTCAAGCTGGCCGGCTACCAGCCGTCCGAGATGAAGATCGGTACGTTCAAGCGCCTGGGTGGCCGCGTGTTCAAGGCCAACGTGGCCTTTGACGATCATCCCACTGAGCTGCGCTTCTCCGACCGCATCCGGACCGTCACCGTCGATTCCGTGATGCGATTCCTGGCGGACCGCAACGAGGGCTGGCAGGTCGTGGAAATTCCGGCAGCGCGCTAAGCCACCGGCGGGCGTTTCCTGTCAGATCACCTTGCCCGGGTTCATCAACCCCTGCGGATCCAGCGCCTGCTTGATCGCCCGCATCATCGCCAGCTCCACGCCGCTCTTGTAGCGGCGGTTTTCCTCGCGCTTGAGCTGGCCCAGCCCGTGCTCGGCGGAGATCGAGCCGCGGTGGGCGTGCACGCTGTCATGCACGATCAGGTTGATGGCTTGCGAGTTGCCGAGGAAGGCATCGTGGCTTACGCCCACGGGCGGCGACACGTTGTAGTGCAGGTTACCGTCGCCGAGATGGCCGAAGGTGACCATGCGCGCGCCAGGGAAGGCTTGCTGGATCAGGGCGTCGGTGGTGTCGATGAAGTCGGCGATGCGCGAGATCGGAACCGCGATGTCGTGCTTGATGTTCTTGCCATCGTCGACCTGGGCGAGCGGGATATGTTCGCGCAGGTTCCAGAAGTCGCGTGACTGCTGCACGGATTCGGCGACGACCGCGTCTTGCACCACGCCGGCTTCGAAGGCAGTTTCCATCAGCGCTTCGAAGATGGCGCGCGCATGGTCTTCGCTTTCATTGTCGGACAGTTCCAGCAGCACGACTTGGGGGTGCGGGCGGTCGAACGGATAGCGCAGTTGCGGGTAATGCGTGGTGACCAGCGACAGGCAGCGCTCGGACATCAGCTCGAAGCCGGTCAGCATGGCGCCCGCGCGCTGCTGGGCGATGGCCAGCAGGGCCAGCGCAGCGCGTGGGTTGGCCACGGCTGCCAGCGCGGTGACGCGAGCGCGCGGCAGCGGGTAGAGCTTCATCACGGCGGCGGTGATGATGCCGAGCGTGCCTTCCGCCCCGATGAACAGGTCGCGCAGGTCATAGCCGGTGTTGTCCTTGCGCAGGCCGCGCAGGCCGTCCCAGATCTCGCCGGCAGGCGTGACCACCTCCAGCCCCAGGCAAAGCTCGCGCGTATTGCCATAGCGCAGCACTGCCGTGCCGCCGGCGTTGGTGGAAAGGTTGCCGCCGATGGTGCAACTGCCTTCCGCGGCCAGGCTCAGCGGGAACAGCCGCCCGTGCTCGCGCGCGGTGTCCTGCAACTGCTGCAGGATCACGCCGGCTTCCACGGTGATGGTGTTGTTGAGCGGGTCCACCTGCCGCACGCGGTTCAGGCGTTGCAGCGAAATCACCACCGAAGCCTGGTCCGCCTGCGGCGTGGCGCCGCCGCATAGCCCCGTATTGCCGCCTTGCGGCACCACGGCGAGCTTGTGCGCGTGGCAGGCGTGCACGGCGGCGGCGACCTCCTCCGCCGAGCCCGGCCGCAGCACCGCCACTGCCTCGCCCGTGTAGCGCTTGCGCCAGTCGGTCAGGTAGGGGGCCTGATCGGCGGCGTCGGTCAGCACGTGCTGCTCGCCGAGCGCGGCGCGGCACAGGGCAAGGAAGGAATCGAGGTGCGAGGCGTTCATGGCGGTGGGTCCGGGAGGGCGGCCGCTGTGAGGGCGGCCGCGCTGAGGTGGATCGGTGCGAGCTGACGGCGAGCTCGCCGGCGTGGTCATTTGCCGGGCTTGGCCGGCTGCAAGGCCTTGGCGCGGCGCTTGTAAGGGCGCAGGTAGAGGATGGTGCCGAAGAAGAACAGCAGCGTCAGCGCCACCTCGGTCCACGCCAGCGTGGAAGATGGCGCACGGTCGCTGGTGGCGCGCACGATGCCTTCGGTGAAGAACAGCAGGATCAGCATCGACGACCACTGCATGGTGTAGCGGTTGCGGGTCAGCACGCCGCGCAGCGGCAGCAGCAGAGGCAGGAACTTGAGGATCAGCCAGGAGCCGCCCGGACGCAGCGGCGCGAGGAACCATTCCCAGGCGATGCATAGCACGATCAGCGCAATCAGGCTGCCGGCGCTCAGGCGCCACAGGGCGGCATTGTGCAGCGCGCCGTCGCTGGCGTTGGCGGCGGACGGGACATTCGGGGCCGCGCTCATGCGCGGCTCCCGCCGGCCAGGCGCAGCGCGGTCTCGGCCAGGCGCCTGCCCATGGCGCGCGCGAGCGCGGCTTCCTCCTCGGATACTGGCGCGCTGTTGTCCACGCGTGCGTGGTGGCTCGGGCCGTAGGGCGTGCCGCCACTGGTGGTGGTCATCAGCGCGCTTTCCGAATAAGGCAGGCCCATGACCAGCATGCCGTGATGTAGCAGGGGCAGCATCATGGACAGCAAGGTGGTTTCCTGGCCCCCGTGCAGGCTGCCGGTGGCGGTGAACACGCAGGCGGGCTTGCCGGTGAGGGCGCCGGACAGCCACTGGGCCACCGTGCCGTCGAGGAAGTACTTCATCGGCGCGGCCATGTTGCCGAAACGCGTGGGGCTGCCCAGGGCCAGGCCCGCGCATTCCTCGAGGTCGCGCAGTTCGGCGTACGGCGGGCCTTGCGGGGGGATATCCGGAGCGGTGGCTTCGCTCACCGTCGAGACCGGCGGCACCGTGCGCAGGCGCGCCTGGGCGCCGGGCACGCTGTCGATGCCGGTGGCGATGAGTTCGGCCAGCTTGCGGGTGCTGCCGTGGCGGCTGTAGTAGAGGACTAGGAGTTCGGTCATGGACGGGGCTATGGCGCCTGACGGTGTAACCGGGGTGGCGCCAGGATGGAGCGGTCCCGGGAGGCAGGCCAGGTTTGTGCCTTGCGCGGCGCGCGAGGGCAATGCGCGTATTATAGTTGCGGCCTCGCCACGGAATCCGGTAAGGAGTTTGCCCCCGCATGTTTGCCGCCCGCATCGTTCGCCTGCGCAGGGAATGGAATCTGCAAAGACTACGCGCGCTCACGCGCTACGCACTGCGCCGCGCCGGCGAAGGCCGCTTGCCGCAGGTCGCGGCCAGCCTGACATTCACCACGGTACTGGCGGTGGTGCCTGTGCTGACGGTGGCCTTCGCCTTGCTGGCGGCCTTCCCGGTGTTCCGGGAGTTTCGCAGCGCGACCGAATCCTTTCTGTTCCAGAACCTGATTCCTGGCAACGTCAGCAATTCCATCACCAGCTACCTTGGCCAGTTCGCCAAGAATGCCAAGGGCCTGACGGCGGTGGGCCTGGGTGGCCTGATGGTGACTTCGGTGCTCACCATGCTGACGGTGGAGGACGCGCTCAACGCGATCTGGCGCGTCAAGCAACGCCGCCCGCTGGCGCAGCGCGTGCTGGTGTTCTGGGCCGTGCTGACACTGGGCCCCGTGCTGATCGGCGCCAGCCTGTCGATCAGCTCCTACCTGATTTCGGTCTCGGCTGGTTATGTCGGCACCATGCCATTCGGGCTGGGGCTGGTGGTCGGCCTGACGCCGGTACTGCTGTCGGCGCTCGCTTTTGCCTTCCTCTACACGGCCGTGCCCAACGCCAACGTGGAGTGGCGCGACGCGATCGCCGCCGGGCTGGTGGCAGCGCTGGCCTTCGAGCTGGCCAAACGCGGCTTCGGCTACTTCGTCACCCATATCCCGACCTACACCGCGGTCTACGGCACCTTTGCCGCGCTGCCGATCTTCCTGTTGTGGATCTACCTGAGCTGGCTGGTGACGCTGCTGGGCGCCACCATCGCTGCCAACCTGCCGGTGATCCGGCAGGGCTACTGGCGCCGCCGCACCTTTGCCGGCAGCGAGTTCTTCGACGCGCTGGGCGTGCTCTACCTGCTCTATCGGGCGCGGGACGAAGTGCCGCGCAGCGTCGGCGAGCTCGACCTGGGGCGCAAGCTGCGGGTGGAGGCGGACTACCTGGCTGGCCTGCTCGGCAAGCTCAAGGGCATGCATCTGATCGGCAGGCTGGCGCAGGATCGCGGCCAGGCGCACTGGGCGCTGCTGTGCGATCCGGGCCAGGTGACGCTGCGCACGCTGCACGACCGGCTGGTGCTGAACCTGCCGCGCCTGCCGCGCACGGCGCTGGCGCAGCAGTTGCAGGGCGCCGATGCGCTCAAGCAGGTGCTGGACAACCCGCGTCTGGACCAGCCGCTGGAGGCCGTGTTCCGGCGCCAGCAACAGGACCAGCAGGCGCAAGCGCAGACCGGGACGGCCGCCCAGGAACGCCCCGCCGATTCCGCGCGGCGCACCCTGGAGGTGGTGCCGCCCGGCTGGCACGGCCAGGTCTGATGGCCGCGCAGGCCTAGAAGGGAATCCTGCCGCGCCAGATATCGCCGTACATCACCCAGTCGCCCATCAGGCTGTAGATGGGATGGCGGAAGGTGGCGGGCCGGTTTTTCTCGAAGCCGAAATGGCCGACCCAGGCGAAGGCATAGCCGGACACGGCGGCCGCTGCCAGCCACCACCAGTTGCCGCTGAGCAGCAGTGCAAGCAGGCACAGCAATGCCACGCTGGAGCCGGCGAAATGCAGGCGGCGGCAGGTGGGATTGCGGTGCTCGTTCAGGTAGAAGGGGTAGAAGGCGGCGAAATTCTCGAACTCACGGGGGTGGGCCTGGGGCATGGCGGGGGCCTGTGGGGTGTTCGGGGATTTTTAGTTTAGGTGGGGGGTGACTGTAACTGCAATTGTTTAATGTCAAGGGCAACTTCAACTGCAGTTTCACCACCCCTGCGGGGCGGCGACCTACTTTCTTGTCTTGCCAAGAAAGTAGGCAAAGAAGGCGCCCCATACGGCCTAGGTGAACCTTGACGGCTCGCTTCGCATCGCGCGTGTGTGTTTTCCGCCCTTTCGGGCGGGAAACACGGTTACCACAGTTGGTTGATCTTGCCGCTGGTTGGCTCCCCTCTCCCACTTGTGGGAGGGGCCGGGGGAGAGGGCGGGCGCTCGCTATGCTTCGGCCTTCACCCTGCCGCTACCACCTTGCGCGCGAACGCTGCCAGCGCGTCCAGTACCTCATCCGGCCTTTCCCCCATCAGCGCGTGCCCGCAGGGCACCGTGACCGTGCTGGCCGATGCCATCCTGGCGGCGAGCGCCTGGGCGGCCTTGGGCGAGGTCATCATGTCCTTGCTGCCGCTGATGAACAGGGCGGGGCAGCGCACGGCGGCCACCGCGGCGTCGCCGTTGGCGTAGGCGTTGCAGGCCGAGAAGTCGTTGTGGAAGACGTGGCCTTCGGGGTTGCGTTGTGCCACGCGTTCCATCAGGCGCTGGCTGCCGCCTTGCATCCACGAGCCCGGTCCCGGGGAGGAGGGTTTGTTGGCGAGGCTGGAGTGCGACCACGCGTTGACCATGGCGATGGCCTGGTCCACGCGGTTGAGCGAGGCGTCGAGCAGGGCGTCGGCGACTTTCATCGGGTAGGCCGTGGCAAGCAGGGCGATGCCGCGCACCGCGTCAGGGTGGCGGGCGGCCGTTTCCAGAGCGATCAGCGAGCCCATGCTGTGCCCGAAGACCAGCGCGGGGGCGCTGACGCCGGCTGCGCGCACCAGCTCGATCACCCAGTCGGCCATCGCCTCGACCGTCTTGAGGGGCATGCCTTCGCTGCGGTTGTGGCCAGGCAGGTCCACCGCCAGCACGCTGAAGCCGTGGTTGGCGAACCAGCGCGTCTGCAGGGCCCAGACGCTGTGGTCGTTCTGCGCGCCGTGCACGAACACGGCACAGGGCAGCGTGGGGTCGAAGGGTTTGCCGCCGGTGTAGGCGTAGGCCTTGTGGCCTGCGATCGTCAGTTCCATCAGGCTTGCCCTCCCTTGGCGCTCATGGCTTTCTCGGCTGCCTTGAGGCCGCGCTTGAGGTCGTCGATGAGGTCGTCCGGGTCTTCCAGTCCGACCGACAGACGGATGGTGCCTTCGCTGATGCCAGCCGCCTGCAGTGCCGCGGCGTCCATGCGGAAGTGGGTAGTGGAGGCCGGGTGGATCACCAGCGAGCGGGCATCGCCCACATTGGCCAGGTGCGAGAACAGCGCCAGGTTTTCGATGAAGCGCTGGCCCGCGGCCCGGTTGCCCTTGAGGTTGAAGCTGAACACGGCGCCCGCGCCGCGCGGCAGCAGGCGCTTGGCGAGTTCGTAGTCCGGGTGGGATTCCAGCTCCGGATAGGCGACCGACTCGACCATCGGGTGCGACACCAGGAACTGCACCACGCGGCGCGCATTGTCCACATGGCGGGCCATGCGCAGCGGCAGCGTCTCGATGCCCTGGAGCAGTTGCCAGGCGGCCATCGGACTCAGGCAGGCGCCGAAGTCGCGAAGGCCTTCGCGGCGCGCGCGCAGCAGGAACGGCGCCACCGTGCTCTCCTCGGTGAAGACCATGTTGTGGAAGCCAGCGTAGGGCTCCGACAGCTCCGGGAAGCGCCCGGAGGCTTCGAAGTCGAAGGTGCCGCCTTCCGCCAGCACGCCGCCGATGGTGGTGCCATGGCCGCCCAGGAACTTGGTGGCCGAGTGATAGAGCAGGCCGGCGCCAAGGTCGAAGGGTTTGAGCAGATAGGGCGTGGTGAAGGTGGAGTCGACCAGCAGCGGGATACCGTTGTCCTGGCCGAGCTGCGCCAGGGTCGGGATGTCGAGCACGTCCAGCCCGGGGTTGCCCAGGGTCTCGCCGAACAGCAGCTTGGTCTCGGGCCGGATGGCCGCGCGCCAGGCGTCGATGTCGCGCGCCTGCACGAAGGTGGTCTCGATGCCGAAGCGGCGCAGCGTGTAGTGCAGCAGGTTGTGCGAGCCGCCATACAGGGCGCTGGACGCCACGATGTGCGAGCCCGCGCCCATCAGCGTCGCCACCGCCAGATGCAGCGCGGCCTGGCCCGAAGCCACGCCGATCGCGCCGGCGCCGTTCTCCAGGGCGGCGATGCGCTCCTCGAAGACGGCGACCGTTGGATTGGAGATGCGGGAGTAGACGTGGCCAGCGCGTTCCATATTGAACAGCGAGGCGGCGTGCTCGCTGTCCTTGAAGACGAAGGATGTCGTCAGGTGGATGGGCGTGGCCCGCGCCCCCGTGGCGGGGTCGGGGGCGGCGCCAGCATGCAGCGCCAGGGTGTCGAAACGGGTACCGGACATGGCTTCAAGGGCTAGAGTTGTCTCCGGATCGCATCGTAGCATCCGCTGCCGCCGGGGGCACGGCAAATAGCCTCGGCGGCCCCGGTGGCGGCCCGTGCTTTACTTGGGCCGCTGGTTTCGGCTAGGATCGGCGCATCAGGCCATGCCGGCAGCGGCAGGTAATAAACAGCAAAACAGCAGATTCAGAGAAGCGGAGACCATCATGAAAGTCAGCGACATCCTGCAGATCAAGGGCAACACGCTCTATACCGTGAAGCCGGAAACGTCATTGCTGCTGGCGGTCAACATCATGGCAGAGCACGATATCGGCTCGCTGGTGGTGATGGAATACGGCGACCTGGTCGGCATGCTGACCTTCCGCGAGATCATCAAGACGCTCTCCGCCAACGGCGGCAACGTCGGCACCACCAGCCTGCGCAAGGTCATGGACGACGCGCCGCTGACCTGCACCATGGAGACGGACGTCAATGAAGTCCGCCGCATGATGCTGGAGCGCCACACCCGTTACCTGCCGGTGCTGGACAACCGGACGCTGATGGGCGTGATTTCGTTTTACGATGTGGCCAAGGCCGTGGTGGAAGAGCAGAGCTTCGAGAACCGCATGCTCAAGGCCTACATCCGCGACTGGCCGGAAGAAAAGACCGATTGAGCCGCCCTTGGCGCGAGAGGCGCAACGTAGCGGCGGCCGGGTTGTGCCGATCGAGGCGCTACGGGCTGCGCCCCCCTGGGGCGCGCCCGTAGTCCAACTAAGTGGTAAATGCCGCGCATCGACGCGGCATCTTTTTGAGCCGACCGCTACATGAGCGCTACATGAGCCAACAAAACCAATTCCGTCTGCTCCGCACGCGCCGTTTCGCGCCGTTCTTCTGGACCCAGTTCCTGGGCGCGATGAACGACAACCTGTTCAAGGTCGCCTTCACCTCGCTGGTCACCTACCATACGGCCCTGTTCGACGGTGTTGACGCCAAGAGCGCGGCATTCCTGATCTCGGCCATCTTTATCGCACCGTTCGTGCTGTTCTCGGCCACCAGCGGCCAGATCGCCGACAAGATCGAGAAGTCCCGGCTGATCCGGCTGGTGAAGACGCTGGAAATCGCCATCATGCTGCTGGGGCTGGCGGGTTTTGCCATGCATAGCGCGCCCTTGCTCTACACGGGCACCTTCCTGATGGGGTTGCACTCGACGCTGTTTGGCCCGGTCAAGTTTGCTTACCTGCCGCAGCACCTGGACGAGACTGAGCTGGTGGGCGGCAACGGCCTGGTGGAGATGGGCACCTTCGTGGCCATCCTGCTCGGCACCCTGCTTGGCGGCGAACTGGCCGGGCTGACCCATGGCGAAAAGATCGTGGGCCCGTTCTATGTCGGCGCAGCCTGCGTGTTGCTGGCGCTGGCCGGCCGCATGGTGTCCGCGCGCGTGCCGGACTCGCCGGCGCCGCAACCTGATCTGCGCATCAACTGGAACCCGTTTACCGAGACTTGGCGCAACCTCAAGCTGGCGCGCACCGACCGCACGGTGTTCCTGAGCTTGCTGGGGATTTCCTGGCTCTGGTTTTTGGGCGCGACCTTCCTCACCTCGTTTTTCAGCTTTGCCAAGGACGTGCTGGGCGGCGACCAGAATGTGGTGACGCTGCTGCTGGCGGTGTTCTCGCTGGGCATCGGCACCGGCTCGCTGCTGTGCGAGCGGCTCTCCGGGCGGCATGTCGAGATCGGCCTGGTGCCGTTCGGCTCGATTGGCATGACGGTGTTCGCTGTCGACCTGTTCTTCGCCAGCAACGGCGAGCGGCACAGCGAGCTGTCCGGGCTGGCCGGCTTTGCCGCCGACCCGCGCCACTGGCGCGTGCTGATCGACCTGTTCCTGCTGGCGATGTTCGGTGGCTTCTACAGTGTGCCGCTGTATGCGCTGATCCAGAGCCGCTGCGCGCCGACGCACCGGGCCCGCATCATCGCCGCCAACAACATCCTCAACAGCTTCTTCATGATCGGCTCCTCGCTGCTGGCGGTGGTGCTGACCCAGGCCGGATTCAGCATTCCGCAGCTGTTCCTGGTGGTGGGGCTGCTCAACGCGGTGGTTGCCATCTACATCTACTCGCTGGTGCCGGAATTCCTGCTGCGCTTCATTGCCTGGATCCTGGTGCATACGGTGTATCGCCTGAAGCGCGTCAATGCCGAGCACATCCCGGCCGAGGGCGCGGCGGTGCTGGTGTGCAACCACGTCAGCTTTGCCGATGCGGTGGTGCTGATGGCCGCCAGCCCGCGGCCGGTGCGCTTCCTGATGGATCACCGCATCTTCAAGGTGCCGCTGATGTCGTGGTTCTTCCGCCAGGCCAAGGCGATCCCGATCGCGCCGGCGCACGAGGACCCGGTCATGCTCGAGCGCGCCTACGACGAAGTCGCGCGGGCGCTGGCCGGCGGCGACTTGGTCTGCATCTTCCCGGAGGGCAAGATCACGGCCACCGGCGAGCTCAATCCCTTCAAGCAGGGCGTGCAGCAGATCATCCGGCGCACCCCCGTGCCGGTCGTGCCGATGGCGCTGCGCGGGCTGTGGGGCAGCTTTTTCTCCCGCAAGGGTGGCAACGCCATGTCCCGGCCATTCCGGCGCGGCATCCTGAACCGGCTGGAACTGGTCGTGGGCGACCCGATCGCGCCGGAACTGGCCACGCCGGAGTGCCTGCAGCAGGTGGTGCAGGGCTTGCGCGGCGAGTGGCGCTAACGGCAAGCGGGAGGCGGCAACCATGATCACGCTTTACACCTTCGGGCCGGCCTTCGGCCTGCCAGACCCCAGCCCTTTTGTCACCAAGGCCGACATGTTGCTCAAGCTCGCGGGGCTGCCGTACCGCGCTGCGCAGGGCGGCCTGCGGCGCGCACCCAAGGGCAAGCTGCCCTATCTTGACGACGAGGGCCGCGTGGTGGCGGACTCCACGCTGATCCGCTGGCACCTGGAGAAGACCTACCACATCGACTTCGATGAAGGGCTGACGCAGTCCCAGCGTGGCACGGCCTGGGCGGTCGAGAAGATGCTGGAAGATAACTTCTACTGGGCGGTGGCCGACGCGCGCTGGAACCACGATGCCAATTTTGCCCGGGGCCCGGCGACGTTCTTTCGCGCCGTGCCGTGGCCGGTGCGCGGGCTGGCGATGCGTTTTGTGCGCTCGAAGATCCGCCGCATCCTGTGGGCGCAGGGGCTTGGGCGCCATAGCCCGGCCGATCTGGCTGCGATCGCCGGCCGCGATGTGGCGGCCGTGGCCGACGTGCTGGGCAGCCAGCCCTACCTGATGGGCGACAAGCCTTGCGGTGCCGATGCCACTGTCTTCGCCTTCATGGCCGGCGCGCTGTGCCCGCTGTTCGACACGCCGATCCGCACCGCCGCCGAATCCCACCCCAGCCTGGTGGCCTACGTGGCGCGGATGCGGGAGCGCTTCTATCCGGACTTGCAGGCGGTGCCCGCGCCCTGAGCGATAGCCGGGGCGGGCCGGAAGGGCGGCAAAAGCCTTACAATGTAGCCCGTTCCCCAATTCTCACGCCCTGCGCGGCCTTCCATCATGTCCGGCAATACTCTCGGCCTGCTCTTCACTGTCACCACTTTCGGCGAATCGCACGGGCCGGCCATCGGCGCGGTGGTGGATGGCTGCCCCCCGGGCATGGAACTGACCGAAGCCGATATCCAGATCGACCTGGATCGCCGCAAGCCCGGCACCTCGCGCCATGTCACGCAGCGCCAGGAGCCCGACCAGGTCGAGATCCTCTCCGGCGTGTTCGAGGGCAAGACCACCGGCACGCCAATCTGCCTGCTGATTCGCAACACCGACCAGCGCAGCAAGGACTACGGCAATATCGTCGAGACCTTCCGCCCGGGCCACGCCGACTACACGTATTGGCAGAAGTACGGCATCCGCGACTATCGCGGCGGCGGCCGCTCGTCGGCCCGCCTGACGGCGCCGGTGGTGGCGGCGGCGGCCGTGGCCAGGAAGTGGCTGCGCGAGCAGTACGGCACCGAGATCCGGGGCTATATGTCGCAGCTGGGCGAAGTCCGCGTGCCGTTCGTGGACTGGGCGGAAGTGCCGCAGAATCCCTTCTTTGCCCCCAATGCGGAGATCGTGCCGGAGCTGGAAACCTATATGGACGCGCTGCGCCGCGACGGCGACTCCGTCGGCGCGCGCATCGAGGTGGTGGCGAGCCATGTGCCGGTGGGCCTGGGTGAGCCGCTGTTCGACAAGCTCGATGCCGACATCGCGCATGCCATGATGGGCATCAACGCCGTCAAGGGCGTGGAGATCGGCGCGGGGTTCGAGAGCGTGAGCCAGCGCGGCAGCGTGCATGGCGACTCGCTCAGCGCAGAAGGCTTCCGTGGCAATAACGCCGGCGGCGTGCTTGGCGGCATCTCGACCGGCCAGGACATTACCGTCTCGCTGGCAATCAAGCCCACCTCTAGCATCCGCACCCCGCGCGAATCCATCGACAAGGCAGGCCAGCCCGCCACGGTGGAAACCTTCGGCCGCCACGATCCCTGCGTGGGGATCCGCGCCACCCCCATCGCCGAAGCCATGCTGGCGCTGGTGCTGATGGACCATGCACTGCGCCACCGCGCCCAGTGCGGCGACGTCAAGGTCGATACCCCGCGCATTCCCGCCCAGTCGCCGCAGTCCGGCCAGTCGCGCTGAGTTGGCGCAGGCGGAACAACACGACCGCGCCGCGGGTGCCGGGCGCGTCTCCGAGACGCGCTTTGGCCTGTTTTATCTTGGCTATTATGGCTACGTCGGCGTCATCTCCCCCTATGTGAGCCTGTTCTTCGCCGGGCGCGGTTTTTCCCCGGTGCAGATCGGCGTGCTGATGGCCTGCTTCCAGGTCAGCCGCATCGTCGGCCCGTATTTCTGGGGCTGGCTGTCCGACGTGATGCACACCCGCGTGCGCCTGCTGCGCCTGGCCGCTGTGACATCCTTGCTGGCGTTCCTGATGGTGCCCGGCGTCACCAGCTATGGCGGCATGATGGCGATGATGATCGGGCTGAACCTGATCACCAGCGCCATGTCTCCACTGGGCGACGCGCTCACCATCTCCACGCTGCGCCGCTACGGCGCCTTCGATTACCGCTACGGGCGCATCCGCATGTTCGGCTCGGCCGGCTTTATCGCGGCCGTGCTGCTGGGCGGGGCGCTGTTCGAGCGCTACGGCATGGAGGTGTTCCCGTGGCTGGCGAGCACCATGCTGGCGCTGTTCCTGGTGGTGGTGTTCGGCATGCGCGACGCGCCCGACGACGGGCCGCGCGTCAAGCCGCCGCCGGCGCTGCCGCTGCTGCGCCGTCCGGATGTGAGCTGGTTCTTCGGCTCGGCATTCCTGATGATGTTCGCGCACGCCGCGCTGTACGTGTTCTATTCCCTGTACCTGGAGCAGCTTGGCTACAGCAAGTTTGCTATCGGCGTGATGTGGACCATCGGCGTGGTGGCCGAGATCGTTTTCTTCTTTTACCAGGGGCGGTTGTTCGCAAGCGTACCGTTGCGTACCATCCTGGCCGGCACCTTCGTGCTGGCCGCGATCCGCTTTGGCCTGACCGGCTATTTTGCCCAGTTGTCATGGCTGATGGCGCTGGTGCAGGTGCTGCACGCGGCCACCTTCGGCGCGCACCATAGCGCTAGCCTGAAGCGCCTGCAGCGCTGGTTCGCGGGTCCCTTGCAGGGGCGTGGCCAGGCCCTTTACACCGGCCTTTCCTACGGCCTTGGCGGCACCTGCGGCGGGCTGGCGATGGGGTGGACGTGGAAGGCACTCGGGCCCGCTCACACGTTCGGGCTGGCGGCACTGGCGGCGGCAGGCGGCGCCCTGTGCGCGTTCATGACCTTCCGTACGGAAGCGGCTTCCGACGCCAGGGCGCAAGCCGCCGCGGCCGGGCGCTGACGGGCGCCGGCGTTCGGATCGTTCAGGGTTTCACAGCAGGCTTGCCACGTGCTCGGCCAGCGCCAGCGACGAGGTCAGCCCGGGCGACTCGATGCCGAACAGGTTGACCAGCCCGGGCACGCCATGGGTGGCCGGGCCATCGATGCGGAAATCCGCCGCGGGCTCGCCCGGACCGCTGATCTTGGGGCGGATGCCGGCATAGCCCGGCTGCAGCGCGCCATCGGCCAGTCCCGGCCAGTAATTCCGCACTTCACCGTAAAAGCTGTCGGCATCGGCCGGGTCCACGCCGTACTCGATCTCGTCGATCCAGCGCACATTGGGGCCGAAGCGCGCCTGGCCGCCCAGGTCGATCGTCAGGTGCACGCCCAGGCCGGCGGCCTCCGGCACCGGGTAGATCAGGCGCGAGAAGGGGGCGCGCCCGGCCAGCGTGAAGTAGCAGCCTTTGGCGTAGTACTGCGGTGGAACATGTGCGGCAGGCATGCCTTTGATGCTGCGCGCCAGCGCTGGCGCGGTCAGGCCGGCCGAATTGATCACGGTGCGGGCCAGTAGCGTGGTACCCGCCGCGTCGTCCTGGCCGCCCACGTCGAGGCGGATGCCATCCGGCATTACGGCGCCGCCGGCCACGGGCGACTGCACCGCCAGCATGGCGCCGGCGTTCTCAGCGTCACCCAGCAAGGCCAGCATCAGGCCATGGCTGTCGACGATGCCGGTGGACGCGGAGAGCAGGGCGGCGCGGCATTGCAGGTTCGGCTCCAGCGCCTGCGCCTCGGCCTGGCTGAGCAACTGCAGGTCATGCACGCCATTGGCCGCGGCCTTGGCCCGGATGCCTTCCAGCGTGGCGACCTGAGCCTCGGTGGTGGCTACGATCAGCTTGCCGCAGCGCTGGTGCTGGATGTGGTGCGAGGCGCAGTACTCGTACAGCATGGCCTTGCCGCGCACGCACATCGTGGCCTTGAGCGAGCCGGCCGGATAGTAGATGCCGGCGTGGATCACTTCGCTGTTGCGCGCGCTGGTGATGGTGCCGAAGGCGTTCTCGGCTTCCAGGATGATGACTTCGCGGCCCTGCATGGCCAGTTGTCTCGCCACGGCCAGGCCCACTACGCCCGCGCCGATTACCACGCAATCTACTTGTTCCATTGTCGTTCTCTGCTGATGCGGCCGGCGCCTGTCAGGCGGTGCGTGCCGCGGGTCCCTGGATCGTGTTGTGCCGTGGATAGATAGGCCCTGCGCTCTGCGCGCCAGGGCTTAACGCAAAGTCAGCCCCATGCGCTTGGCTGCCGCGCCGAGGTGCCTGCGTGCGGCCTGCCGCGCCGCGCTGGCGTTGCCGGCGGCAATGGCCTCCACCAGCGCGGTGTGCTCGCTGTCGGCGCCCTGCGAGCCGCCGCGAAAGCGGGCGGCGTTTTCCCAGGCGGTTTGCCGCGCCGCCAGCATGTGCTGGCCGACAAAATCCGTCAGGCCGGTAAAGCAGGGGTTGTGCGCGGCCTGCGCGATGGCGTGGTGGAACGCTACGTCGGCGGCTGCGGCGCTGGTGAAGTCCTTGGCGTGCTCGCGCATCGCGGCCAGCGCGGCGCGGATGGCTTGCAGGTCTTCGTCGGTGCGGCGCTGCGCGGCCATTTCGGCGCAGGCGCATTCCACCACCATGCGCAACTCGAATAGCTGGGCCGGGGTCGGGCCGCCTTGCAGTTCGGGGGGCATGCGCCACACCTGGCCGCCGGGCGTGTCCGATACATAGGCGCCAGAGCCTTTGCGCGTTACCAGCAGCCCGTCTGCCTTCAGTTGTGCGATGGCCTCACGGACGATGGGGCGGCTCACGCCAAAGGTCTCGCCAAGGGCGGCTTCAGCCGGGAGCCGGGCACCGGCGGCAAAGCGGCCGGCCGCGATGTCGGCGCGCAGGGCGTCGGCGATACGCGCGGCAAGCGAGGCGGGGCGGCTCAGGACGGTCATCGATTAATATGTAAGGCTGTCAGACAGATTGTGGTGCGATTCTGCAAGGAAAGCGGGGCGGCGTCAAGGCGTGCCTGCCGTCTTGGTGGTCGGATTTTTCTCAAGGTTTTCCAGGAAAGCGCCGATAGCAAACTGGATGAGTTGCGCTATTCACTTGGTACATCGCGGCGCCTCGCTAGGTGGTGGCCGGGACGACCGTTCCTGCGTTCCCGTGGCCACTGTTGGATCTGCCACGCCCCCTGCCCGGGCGTTCACCGGTGCTAACCATGATTGCACTCACCCCTGACGATCTTCCCGTCGGCCAGCCCTTGCCTTGGTCCTTGCTGGACGAGGCAGGCAATCTCGTGCTCGGCAGCGGCAGCGTGATTCCCGAGGACCGCGACGTCGCCCTGGTGTTCCGCCATGGCACGGTGTGCCGGCCAGAGGACGAACTGGGTGAAGCGGGCGAGCCGTTGGACGGCGGGCGGCAGGCCAGTGCGGGCCCGCTTGGCTTGCAGGTAGGCACGCTGCTGCAGGTCAAGTCGGCGGGGCAGACCGGGCGCGCCGCGGCCAGCCGGCTGATCGGATTTGTCGAGCAGGGCCTGTTCGTGACCTGGCCGCAGCTCGGCGGGAAGGAACTACAGCTCAAGCCCGGCGAGTCGGTGTTGCTGCGCGGCTTTTCCGGTCACGCCATCCTCAGTTTCGAGTCGACGGTGACGGCCATCTGCCGCAGTCCCTTCCGTTACCTGGTCTTGTCGGCGCCGGTCGAGCCGCAACAGATGCCGGTGCGCGCGGCGACCCGCGTGCCGACGCGGCTGGCGGCTTACCTGGTGGATCCCGGCAGCGCGGACGATGAGGCCGCGTCACAGCACCGGCCTGCCCGTCTGGTGTTGCTGACCGACCTGAGCACTGGCGGCGCGCAGATCCAGATCGCCGGTGCAGTGCCGGCATCCGGTGCGGCGGTGCGATTGTGCTTCCATCTGCGCACCGCCGCGCTGGACAGCGAGATCATGGTCGACGGAGTGGTGCGCAACGCGTTGCCTGCCGAGGGCGATGCGGAGTTTCCCACGTTCGGCGTTGTGTTCGAAGCCCTCGGCGAGCGCGAGCTGACGCTGCTCCAGTGCTTTATCTATGAGCAGTTGCTGGCAAATGCCAGCATGCAGGTCACCGCCGCGTGACAGGGGGCGGCGTTTGGAGTCATCCTGCTAACACGGATTCTTGCCCGAATCACGCTTCTCGTTTCTACTGTCCCCTACAAGAAAATCGGGCATCGCATGCTGGCATTGCGGCGGGCCGATATCCCGATCCCTGCCGCAAGGAGACATCATGAAGCACATATCCCGCTTTGGCGCGCCCTTGCGCGCGCCCATCCTGGCGGCGCTGCTAGCCGTTGCCATGCCAGCCATGGCCAATATTGCGCAGGGCGGCAGCCAGGCGCGTGCTTTGTCGATGGACGAGCGCGCGCTGGGACTGGAAGCTCTTTCGAGCGGAACCAGGCCAGCCGGCGCCGGTGCTGACGGTGCGCGCCTGCTGGTCGGGATGTCGCCCCTGGACGTGGCCTCGGCCACAGCCCTCGGCAAGCCGCGCGAGGCTGGTGGCATGACGGACGCGGTGCTGGCCCTGATCGATGGGATCGGGCAGGTGCCGCTCGCCGGCCCGGCACTCATCACGCTGATTGCTGGCGTGGCCGATGTGATTGGCTGGTATCAGAGCGTGGCCGACGACAAGCCGCTCTACCAGGACTCACTGACGTCGCCCGCGACGTCGAGCCCCCAAGGCTGAGCCCCAAAGAAAACGGCACCGAATCCGGTGCCGTTTTGCTTGCCCTGCGGCGAACTTACATGCCCACGTAGTTCGGGCCGCCGCCGCCTTCCGGCGTCACCCATACGATATTCTGGGTGGGATCCTTGATGTCGCAGGTCTTGCAGTGCACGCAGTTCTGCGCATTGATCTGCAGGCGTTCCTTGCCGTCGTCGTTCTGCACGAACTCGTACACGCCGGCCGGGCAGTAGCGGCTTTCGGGGCCGGCAAACTTGTCCCAGTTGACATTGACGGGAACGCTTGCGTCCTTGAGCGTCAAGTGGGCCGGCTGGTTTTCCTCATGGTTGGTGTTGCTGATGAACACCGAGCTGAGGCGGTCGAAGGTGAGCTTGCCGTCCGGCTTCGGATAGACGATCTGCTGGCACTCGGCGGCTGGCTTGAGGTAGACGTGGTCCGGCTTCTCGCGGTGGATGGTCCAGGGCGGGTTGCGGATGCCCAGCTTGGGCAGCAGCCATTGCTCGATGCCGGTCATCAGCGTGGCGGTGGTGCGGCCCTTCTTGAACCACTGCTTGAAGTTCTTTGCCTGCAGCAGTTCCTTGTGCAGCCAGCTGTTCTCGAAGGCGGTCGGGTAGGCCGTCAGTTCGTCGTGCTGGCGGTTGGCCTGCAGCGCATCGTAGGCGGCTTCGGCGGCCATCATGCCGGTCTTGATGGCAGCGTGGCTGCCCTTGATGCGCGAGGCGTTCAGGTAACCGGCGTCGCAGCCGACCAGGGCGCCACCCGGGAATACGGTCTTGGGCAGCGACAGCAGGCCGCCGGCGGTAATGGCGCGCGCGCCGTAGCTGATGCGCTTGCCGCCTTCGAAATACGTGCGGATTTCCGGGTGTGTCTTGAAGCGCTGGAACTCCTCGAACGGCGAGAGCCAGGGGTTGGTGTAGTCCAGGCCCACCACAAAGCCCACGGCGACCTTGTTGTCTTCCATGTGGTACAGGAAGGAGCCGCCGTAGGTGGCCGGGTCCAGCGGCCAGCCGGCGGTGTGCACGACCAGGCCTGGCTGGTGCTTGGCGGGATCGATCTCCCATAGCTCCTTCAGGCCGATGCCGTAGCTCTGCGGATCCTTGCCGGCGTCGAGCTTGTACTTGGCGATCAGCTGCTTGCCCAGGTGGCCGCGCGAGCCTTCGGCGAAGATGGTGTACTTGGCGTGCAGCTCCATGCCGAGCTGGAAGTTCTCGGTCGGCTCGCCTTCCTTGTTGATGCCCATGTTGCCGGTGGCGACGCCCTTGACCGAGCCGTCGTCGTTGTAGAGCACCTCGGCGGCCGGGAAGCCCGGGAAGATCTCGACGCCCAGGCCCTCGGCCTGTTGCCCCAGCCAGCGCGTGAAGTTGGACAGGCTGACGATGTAGTTGCCGTGGTTGTGGAAGCACTCCGGCAGCAGCGCGGACGGCGTGGCCTTGGAGCCGGTTTCGTTGAGGAAGAGGAACTTGTCTTCGGCGACCGGCTGGTTCAGCGGGGCGCCGAGCTCCTTCCAGTTGGGGATCAGCTCATTGAGCGCAACCGGGTCCATGATGGCGCCGGACAGGATGTGGGCGCCCGGCTCGGAGCCTTTTTCCAGCACGCAGACATTGACCTCGGTGCCTTTCTCCTGGGCGAGCTGCTTCAGGCGGATGGCGGTCGCCAGGCCGGCGGGGCCGCCGCCAACGATGACGACGTCGTATTCCATGGCCTCGCGGGGGCCGTACTGCTCCAGGAGCTGTTGCTGATTCATTGTCTCTAACCCTCTATTCTTGGCAACTTGCGCGCAATTGTGGGAAATGCCGTGTTCGGTGGTACCGGGGATGCGATGATCGGGGGGAACTTGGGGCAGGGGCGGGGCAGCGCACTCGCCAGATCGTAGCGGCCATGCGCGTTTTTCCTCTTTCCCTTTGTGGCCCGAGTTCTTAGAATCTCCGGCATTGTCCGGGACTCGCCATGGTCAGGCAAGATTTTTTTTGGAACGACCGTTCTTTTTTTTGATATGCTGCCTTCGGTTTCAGCAGGCAGATTTCGCGAGGAGCCCCCGTTGGCCGTGGCCATGGCAGGCGGCGCCGGGGGCTCCCGAACATAGAGGCCATTATGGGTTTGTCGATCAATCTGGAAGGCAAGGTCGCGCTGGTGACAGGCGCTTCAAGCGGTCTGGGCACGCGGTTTGCCCATGTCCTGGCGAGTGCCGGCGCCAAGGTCATCCTGGCGTCGCGGCGTACCGAGCGGCTCAAGGAGCTGCGTGCCGCGATCGAGGCCGAGGGCGGCAGCGCGCACGTGGTGCAGCTCGACGTGACCGACCACGACAGCGTGCGCTCCGCGGTGGCCCATGCCGAGACCGAGGCCGGGGCGATCGACATCCTGGTCAATAACTCGGGCGTCTCCACCACCCAGCGCCTGACCGACGTGACCCCCGACGACTTCGATTTCGTCTTCGACACCAATACCCGGGGCGCTTTCTTCGTGGCGCAGGAAGTGGCCAAGCGCATGATTGCGCGCGCCAAGGGCGCCGAGAAGAACGGCAATCCGCTGCCGCAGTCGCGCATCGTCAATATCGCGTCGGTCGCCGGGCTCAAGGTGCTCTCGCAGATCGGCGTGTACTGCATGAGCAAGGCCGCGGTGGTGCACATGACCAAGTCCATGGCGCTGGAGTGGGCGCGCCATGGCATCAACGTCAACGCCATCTGCCCCGGTTATATCGACACCGATATCAACCACCACCATTGGGACACCGACGCCGGCCAGAAACTGGTCCAAATGCTGCCCCGCAAGCGCGTGGGCAAGCCCGAGGACCTGGACGGCCTGTTGTTGCTGCTGGCGTCCGACCAGTCGGCATTCATCAACGGCGCGATCATTACCGCCGACGACGGCATGGTGTAGCCGTCAGAAGGGCGGCGCGCGCTCGCGTGCGCTTGCCGGCAGGTTGGCCCTGGCCCGCGCCAAAAGCAGCGGCCGGGCGTGCGATTCACGGTCCCTGGGCTTATCCGGTCCCCTTGGGCACCCTGCGGAATCGATGGCCTGCCGGATTCCCACGGCCAGAAGGCTGCCTGCTGGCGCGAGCCAGCGTGGGGCGCACGGGTGCCCCTGTCCAGCAGGAGCCATGCGTGGCACGGAGCAAAAGTTCCCGCGCGCGCAGCAAGTCTTGGCATAATCCGCCAAGTCTTGAGATTAAGTCTTTACATAATTCAAAGAGAAAATCCGTGCGTAGCCAGCGGCGCCGCGCGGACCGGACCGGAGGCCGGGGAGATGCAAGCAGATCGGGAGGGGCGGCGCGATGCCGACCCAAAACACGTCACGGCCATGCCGGACGAGACTGGCGCCAGCCAGCAAGGGGACAGCGGCTTCAAGGTATCGCCGCGAATTGAAGACTGGGTTGGCGTGATCGTCATGGTGCTGCTGGTGTGCATCACCTTCGCCAACGTGGTGGTCCGTTATTTCACCGATGAATCGTTTGCCTGGACCGAGGAATTCTCGGTCTTCCTGATGATCGTGCTGGCCCTGGTGGCAGGCAGCGCAGCCGTGGCGCGCGACCGCAATATCCGCATTGAATTCTTCTTCGATCGTGGCAGTGCGGCGCGGCAGCGGCGCCTGGCGGTGCTGTCGGCGGTAGCCGTTGCGGTCATGTTCATCGCGCTGGCGGTGCTGGGCGCTCGCGTGGCGTGGGACGAATACACGTTTGGAGAAACCTCGCCGGGCATTGGCGTGCCGAGCTGGTGGTACTCCATCTGGCTGCCGGTGCTGTCCGCCGCCATCGCGCTGCGGGCGCTCGGCGTAGCGGTGCGCAACCTGCGCGCGCTCAAGGCCCTGCATGCCGAGCGCGTCGATGGCGCAGCCGCTTCGGAGTCCACGCCATGACCCTCATTGCCATTATCCTGTTCGTAGTGTTCTTGGGCTTGATGATGCTGGGCGTGCCGATCGGCGTGTCGCTGGGACTTGGCGGCCTGGTGGCGATCGGCCTGTCCAACCTGGACACGCAGATGTTCGGCCTGCTGGCCGTGCCGCAGAATTTCTACGCCGGCCTGGGCAAGTACCCGCTGCTTGCGATCCCGATGTTCGTGCTGGTCGGCTCGATTTTCGACCGTTCCGGCGTGGCGCAGCGCCTGGTGACCTTCGCCATCGCCATCGTCGGGCGCGGTCCGGGCATGTTGCCGCTGGTGGCCATCCTGGTCGCCATGTTCCTGGGTGGCATCTCCGGCTCCGGCCCGGCCAATGCGGCCGCGGTGGGCGGGGTGATGATCGCTGCGATGTCGCGGGCCGGCTATCCCGGCGCGTACAGCGCGGCCGTGGTCGGCGCTGCCGCCGCGACCGACATCCTGATCCCGCCGTCCGTTGCTTTCATCATCTACAGCGTGCTGGTGCCTGGCGCCTCGGTGCCGGCGCTGTTCGCCGCCGGCATGATCCCCGGCATCCTGGCCGGCGTGGCGCTGATCGTGCCGGCCGTCTGGCTGGCGCGCAAGCACAATATGGGCGCCATCGAGGCCGGCCTGCCGCGTCCGCCGTTCTGGAAGAGCCTGCGCGAAGCGGCCTGGGGCCTGGTCGCGCCGTTCCTGATCCTGGGCGGCATGCGCGCGGGCTGGTTCACGCCGACCGAAGCCGCCGTGGTGGCGGTGGTGTACGGCCTGTTCGTCGGCATGGTGATCTACCGCAGCATTGGCATGCGCGACCTGTTCGTGATCTTCCAGGAGGCGGCGGAGACTTCCGCGGTGATCCTGCTGGTGGTGGCGCTGGCCGGCATCTTTGCCTACGCGCTGTCCACGCTGGGCGTGATCGATCCGCTGGCCAATGCCATTGCGCATTCCGGGCTGGGCGAATACGGCGTGCTGGCGCTGATCGTGGCCTTGTTGATGACGGTGGGGATGTTCCTCGACGGCATCTCGATTTTCCTGATCTTCGTGCCGCTGCTGCTGCCGATCGCCAATGCTTTCCACTGGAACCCGGTGTGGTTCGGCGTGGTGCTTACGCTCAAGGTCGCGCTTGGCCAGTTCACGCCGCCGCTGGCGGTGAACTTGATGGTCTCGTGCCGGATCGCGCGCGTGCGCATGGAAGAGACCGTGCCCTGGGTGGTGTGGATGCTGCTGGCGATGTTCGTCGCCATGCTGCTGGTGCTGGCCTTCCCGCCGCTGGCGACCTGGCTGCCCGACTACCTGGGTTATTGAGGTATTTGAGGTGCTCGAGGTACTTGAGCTACTTGAGGTACTTGAGGTACTTGAGGTATTGAAATTCTGATTGCCCATAAGAAACACACAACAGATCCTGAGAGGAGAGAACGCATGAAACGTCGTGCCCTGATGCTGTCGCTGGCAGCCACCATCGCCGCTGCCGCCCTCGCGCCCGCTGGCGCCATGGCGCAGAGCTACAAAGCCGAGTACAAGATGTCGCTGGTGCTCGGCCCGGCCTTCCCGTGGGGCAAGGGCGGCGAGATCTGGGCCGACCTGGTGCGCCAGCGCACCAGCGGCCGCATCAACATCAAGCTGTACCCGGGCACCTCGCTGGTGGCCGGCGACCAGACCCGCGAGTTCTCGGCGATCCGCCAGGGCGTGATCGACATGGCGGTTGGCTCGACCATCAACTGGTCGCCGCAGGTCAAGGAACTGAACCTGTTCTCGCTGCCGTTCCTGATGCCTGACTACAAGGCACTGGACGCCCTCACGCAAGGCGAAGTCGGCAAGTCGATCTTCGCGACCCTGGACAAGTCCGGTGTGGTGCCGCTGGCCTGGGGCGAGAACGGCTTTCGTGAAGTCTCCAACTCCAAGCGCGAAATCCGCAAGCCGGAAGACCTGAAGGGCATGAAGCTGCGTGTGGTGGGCTCGCCGCTGTACATCGAGACCTTCAATGCGCTCGGTGCCAACCCGACCCAGATGAGCTGGGCCGACGCGCAGCCGGCCATGGCCTCGGGCGCGGTGGATGGCCAGGAAAACCCGCAATCGGTGTTCGCCGCCGCCAAGCTCTACACGGTCGGCCAGAAGTACGTGACCACCTGGGGCTACGTGGCTGACCCGCTGATCTTCGTGGTCAACAAGCAGATCTGGGAAAGCTGGACGCCGGCCGACCGCGAGATCGTCAAGCAAGCCGCCATCGACGCCGGCAAGCAGGAAACGGCGCTGGCCCGCAAGGGCCTGGTCGAAGCGGGCGCACCGGCCTGGAAGGATATGGAGGCCCACGGTGTGAAGGTGGCGCAACTGACGCCGGCCGAGCACGATGCCTTCCGCAAGGCCACGGCCAAGGTCTATGACAAGTGGAAGAAGCAGATTGGCGTGGAACTGGTGAGCAAGGCGGAATCCTCGATCGCCAAGCGCTAAGCGGCCGGCAATCGCCAATGCGTGGGGTGGCGCTAACGCTCCCCCACGCCGGTGGGGCTGTTGCGGGAATGGCACCGCCAATCCCGTCATGGTGACAAAACGCGGTCCTTGCTGGGAAGCTTGTTACAATCCGCGGTCGGTGGGGTGCGCGTTGCGCATCATTGCCGCCGGGCAGTGCCGCATGATGCACCCCGATTTCCTGAACCGTATTTCGTCCCCGTCCCAGCCGGAACGCCATGTTGAATAATTCCTGCCGCGCCCCTTTGCTAGCCAGCCTGATCGGCCTGGCGTTGTCGCTGTCCGCCTCCGGTGTCGTGGCGGCAGCCGAGCCCGTGCCGATGTCGGTGGCCCCGGCGCCGCTGACCGCTTCGGGCAGCATGCCGCAGGCCTCGCCGGCTTCCCTGGGGTTGGTGTCGGAGCTGCAGAAGCGCCTGCGCGACAGGTCGGTGCGCGAGCTGCGCACCAGCTACAACGGCGACTACGGCACCACGCTGATGCTTGCGGACGATCAGGTGATTTGCTACGTGGCGCTGTTCTACCAGAAGAATCTCTGGCGGGTTTTCCGCTTCGAATCGATCGGGGCGGCGGAACAGGCTTACCGCCAGGTAACGCAGCAGAGCGCGATCTGGGCGGATGACGATATCCGCCGCCAGGTGCTGGCATCGCAAAAACGCGCGTTTGACAAGGCACTGCAGGAAACCGAGGCGCGTGCCAATGCGCTGAATGAAGACGTGCGCGTGATGCAGGCGCAGCGCCAGCGCATCGCCGAAGAGCAGAAGGCGGCGCGCATCGAGGTGCAGAGCGCGGAAATCGAGAGCCGTGCCTCCCGTATCCGCCTGGAGCAGCTGCAGGAGCAGATCCGCCGCATGGAATCGTCCCTGACGGATTCCGGCCTTGCCATGCCCGGTGCGCCGGGCAGCGACCGCCCGGCGCGCCGCTAAGCCATCGTTTTTCTGTATTTGCCTGCCGGGCCGGCGGCGTCCGTCGCCGGCTGGCGCTCGCCGGAAATTCTGATTGCAGAATCGGATTGGCCCGAGTTGAGCTGGCCCGGCTGATCAAAGGCCAGGGCTGCCGCCCTCCAGGCGTGCCGATGCGTAAACCGTCGTTTCCGCCGATGGAAGCGACAGGCTCCCGGTGTTACGCTCACGCGGATGAAACCCGTATTCACTCTGCTCATGCCCATCCGCTGGGGCGACATGGACGCCATGGGCCATGTCAACAACACGGTCTACTTCCGCTACCTGGAGCAGGCCCGCATCGCCTGGTTCGAGTCGCTGGGACATGGCGGCAAGGACGCCAGCGGTTGCGGGCCAGTCATCATCAACGCCCACATGAGTTTCCTGAAGCAGCTGCGTTATCCCGGGGATATCGAGTGCCGGATGTTTGCGGGCGACCTGGGGCGCACCAGCTTCGAGACCCGCATGGAGATCCGCCGCATCGACCAGCCGGACGTGGTGTACGCGCAAGGCGGCGCCAAGGTGGTCTGGTGCGACTACGAGGCCGAAAAATCCGTGCCCGTGCCGCCGGCAATCCGGGCGCTGATGGAATAGGGCGCCGCCCTTAGTGGTTGAGCAGGCGTTGCACCAGGTCGACCGAGGTATGTGCGCTGTACTTCTTCATCAGCCTGGCCCGGTAGATGTCCACCGTGCGGGGGCTGATGGAGAGCAGCTTGCCGATCTGCTTGCTGGTCTTGCCATCAACCAGCTGCGCGGCGATATCGCGTTCGCGCGCCGTCAGCTCGGCGGTGACCGGGCGCTTCTGCGAGAGGTCTTCGAAGGTCCAGATACCGGCGCCCAAGGGCTGCTGGCGGTCCAGCGAGCGCCCGGTGACGTGGCACCAGAACAGGTCGCCCCCTGCGCGCTTCATGATGCGCTCGTCGGAGTAGGTGCCTTTGGCGTTCATGATCGGCACGATGCGCGCGCCGGTACGCTCGAACTCGTCAGCGGTGGGGTAGAGTACCTGGAACGATTCGCCGATCATGGCGGCCCGGGTGGTGCCAAAGATGCGGCAGAGCTCGTCATTGCAGTCCTCGATCATGCGCTCGCGCGACAGCACGAGGCCGACTGGGGCGAGCTGGAAGGCGGTCTGGTAGTCGATGGCGGGCATTTGCTTATGTAATTGTACGTATTGGCGCGGGATGCGACGCTTGCGTATGCTGTCGGACGGTTGGCAACTGGACGATCTCCGTCCGATTGTACCGTTACAATTTCCCTGCGTGACTCGCCAGCATCACCTGGAGGCGGGCGCAATGACAGGAAATCACCGAGGAAGGAGCAAACATGAACAAGGTCTACGCCAGCGCCGCGGAGGCGCTCGCGGGCGTCGTTCGCGACGGCCAGACGATCGCGGTTGGCGGTTTCGGTCTGTGCGGCATCCCGGAGGCGCTGATTGCCGCGCTGCGCGACAGCGGCGCCAAGCAACTCACCTGCATCTCGAATAACGCTGGCGTTGACGGTTTCGGCCTGGGCCTGCTGCTCGCCACGCGCCAGATCAAGAAGATGATCTCGTCGTACGTCGGTGAAAACAAGGAGTTCGAGCGCCAGTACCTGGCCGGCGAACTCGAGCTGGAATTCACCCCGCAGGGCACGCTGGCCGAGAAGCTGCGCGCCGGCGGCTCGGGCATCCCGGCCTTCTTCACCAAGACCGGCGTGGGCACCATCGTGGCTGACGGCAAGGAAATCCGCGAGTTCGATGGCCAGCAGTACGTGATGGAACGCGCGCTGACCGCTGACGTGGCCCTGGTCAAGGCGTACAAGGCGGACCGCGCCGGCAACCTGGTGTTCCGCCGCACCGCGCGCAACTTCAACCCGATGTGCGCGATGGCCGGCAAGGTCACCATCGTCGAGGTCGAGCACCTGGTCGATACCGGCACGCTGGATCCGGATGAGGTCCACACCCCGGGCATCTTCGTGCAGCGCATCGTGCTGAACGCCAACCCCGAGAAACGCATCGAGCAGCGCACCGTGCGTGCCGCGGGCTAAGGAGAATCATCATGGCATGGACACGTGACGAAATGGCGGCGCGCGCCGCGAGCGAACTGCAGGACGGCTTCTATGTGAACCTGGGCATCGGCCTGCCGACGCTGGTGGCCAACCACGTGCCGCAAGGCATGGAAGTCTGGCTGCAATCCGAGAATGGCCTGCTGGGCATCGGCCCGTTCCCGACCGAGGCCGAGGTCGACGCTGACATGATCAACGCCGGCAAGCAGACCGTGACGACCCTGCCGGGCTCGTCGATCTTCTCCTCGGCGGATTCCTTCGCGATGATTCGCGGCGGCCATATCAACCTGGCTATCCTCGGCGCCATGCAGGTCAGCGAGAAGGGCGACCTGGCCAACTGGATGATCCCGGGCAAGATGGTCAAGGGCATGGGCGGTGCGATGGACCTGGTGGCAGGTGTCGGCCGCGTGGTGGTCCTGATGGAACACACCGCCAAGAAGAAGGACGGCAGCGAGGACATCAAGATCCTGGCGTCGTGCGCGCTGCCGCTGACCGGCGTGGGCGTGGTCAATCGCATCATCACGGACCTTGGCGTGATCGACGTGACCGAAGCCGGCCTGAAGCTGGTGGAGACCGCGCCGGGCGTGAGCCGCGAAGAGATCCAGAGCAAGACGGGCGCTCCGCTGCTCTGATACGCGCTGTCGGAATGAAAAAAACCCCGCGAGCTTGCGTTCGCGGGGTTTTTTATTCTCGGCGCCAGGTGCTTCAGGTGCTGCGCTTGTTGTAGCTGGCGAAGACCGATGCGCCGCCATCCGCGCGGACCAGCAGGACATCGAACGGGTCCTTGCGCGTGCCCTGTTCCATGCCTGGCGAGCCAACCGGCATGGCAGGCACCGCCAGGCCCACCGCCTTGGGCTTGCTGGCTACCAGGCGCTTGATGTCGGCGGCCGGCACATGGCCCTCGATCGCATAGCCTGCGATGCGGCCGGTATGGCAGGAGCCGAAGCGCTCTGGCATGCCGAAGCGGGCGCGATAGACGCCGGTGTCTTCCACGTCGCGCACGGTCACGGCAACGCCGTTCGCGCGCAGGTGCTCGACCCAGCCCTTGCAGCAGCCGCATTGCGGGCTCTTGTACACCTCAATGGCGAGCGGGGCAGCAGCGGCGCTGGCACCGGCGCGCAGCCCCAGCGAGGCGACGGCGCCCAGGGCCAGGGCGCGCAGAACGTGGCGTCGCTGCATGCTCTGTGCCTTTGTGTTCATTGCGCTCATTGCGCTCATTGCGCCACCCAACCGCCATCCATGTTCCAGGCCACGCCGCGCACCTGGCGGGCCGCGTCGCTGGCCAGGAACACGGCCAGCGCGCCAAGCTCGTCGGGCGTGACGAACTGGCCGGAAGGCTGCTTCTCGATCACCAGCTCGTGCTTGGCTTGCTCCACGGGAATGCCGTCCTTCTGCGCGCGCGCTTCCACCTGCTTTTGCACCAGCGGCGTCAGCACCCAGCCCGGGCAGATCGCATTGGCGGTCACGCCGGTCTGGGCGGTTTCCAGCGCGGTGACCTTGGTCAGGCCGACGATACCGTGCTTGGCGGCTACGTAGGCGGATTTCTGCGCGGAGGCCACCAGCCCGTGGGCGGAGGCGATATTGATGATGCGGCCCCAGTCCTTGCGCTTCATGCCGGGCAGGGCGAGGCGGGTGGTGTGGAAGGCGGAGGTCAGGTTGATGGCGATGATCGCGTCCCAGCGCTCGGGCGGGAAGTCCTCGATATTCGCCACGTACTGGATGCCGGCATTGTTGACGAGGATATCGGCGCCGCCGAATTCCGCGTCGGCGTAGCGCATCATGTCTTCGATCTCGGCGGACTTGCTCATGTCCGCGCCGTGGTAGCCCACGCGAATGCCCGCGCCGGCCTGCGCGATCTCGCGCTCGGCGGCCTCTGCATCGCCGAAGCCGTTGACGATGATGTTGGCGCCCTGGGCGGCCAGTGCCTGTGCGATGCCGAGCCCGATACCGCTGGTGGAACCCGTGACCAGTGCCGTCTTGCCTTTAAGCATGTTTGCCCTTTCGTCGGAGTGCTTTGCACGTTGGAGTTGGACTGCGCGAGGGACCCGTCGCGCGCCAGCGGCAAAGGCATGGCGGCGAGAACCCCGATGCTGTGGCATTGTAACTGCTGCAGCGTACAATCCAGCTTTGCCCAACCCGGGCGCCACCATGCCGGCGGCGCCGTTCTTGCTACCGTATTGCCAGGGAGTTCAGATGTCGTCAGTCAGTCCGCGCCTCGGCTTCGTCCAGTGCATCAGCCCGGCGGGCCTTCACCGCATGGCCTATCACGAATGGGGCGATCCCACCAATCCCCGGGTGCTGATGTGCGTGCATGGCCTGACGCGCACCGGCCGTGACTTTGACACGGTAGCCGCCGCCTTGTGCGGCGAGTATCGCGTGGTGTGCCCCGACGTGGCCGGGCGTGGCCGCTCGGACTGGCTCGCGGACCCGCGCCGCTACGTGGTGCCGCAGTACGTGTCCGATATGGTCACCCTGATCGCCCGGCTTAATGTCGAGCAGGTCGACTGGTTCGGCACCTCGATGGGCGGCCTGATCGGCATAGGGCTGGCTGGCCTGCCCAAGTCGCCGGTGCGCAAGCTGCTGCTCAACGACGTGGGCCCGCGCATCGCCGCCTCGGCGGTGGAGCGGATCGGTGCCTACCTGGGCCTGCCGGTGCGCTTCAAGACCTTCGAGGAAGGCCTGGCCTACCTGCAGACCATCAGCGCGTCTTTTGGACGGCACACGCCCGAGCAATGGCGCGAGCTCAACGGCGCCATCCTCAAGCCTGTGCAGGGTGCGGAAGGGCTGGAATGGGGCTTGCATTACGATCCGGCGATGGCGCTACCGTTCCGCGAGACCACGCCCGAGCAGGTGAGCGCGGGCGAAGTTGCGCTGTGGCAGATGTTCGAGGCCATCCAGGCACCCACGCTGGTGGTGCGTGGCGCGCAGTCCGACTTGCTCACACGCGAGACGGTGGCGGAGATGGTGGCGCGCGGGCGCAACGTGACTTCCGTGGAAGTGCCGGATGTGGGGCATGCCCCGACGTTCATCGATCCCGCGCAAGTGGCCATCGCCAAGCAGTTTTTCCTGGGCGCGGCCTGAAGCGAGACGCGCTGCCCGGTCCCGATGATTTTGATGTTTTACCCGATGACTAAAGTATTGCCATGAGTACCAATGAACTGAAGCGCGCCCATGTGGGCAAGCGCCTGTCCGAATACGCGATCTACAACGGCGTGGTCTACCTTGCCGGCCAGGTGCCGGAAGTCAATCCCGGCGCGGACCTGCGCGGTCAGACCGCCGAGGTGCTGGGCCATATCGAGCGCCTCTTGAATGAAGCAGGCAGCGACAAGAGCCGGATTCTCTCGTGCCAGATCTTCCTCACCGACGTCGACCAGATCGGCATCATGAACGAAGTCTGGGACGCGTGGGTGGTGCAGGGCCATACGCCCCCGCGCGCCACCGTGGAGGCTCGCCTGGCCAATCCGCAGTACCTGATCGAAGTGGTGGTCACCGCCGCGCTCAAGTGAGGCTGGGGCAGCGAGATGGTGACGTCGACTGACCTGACCGGGCAGATTGCCGGCACGCCCGATGCCGGGCTGGTGGAGCGCGCCCTGGCGTTCGTGCGCGAGCGCGGCAGCACCGCCTTGCTGCCCACCGGCGAAACCGTGCTCTCGCATGCCGAAGGCATGCTGCGCATTCTCGATGGACTGCGCGTCGACGATGCCGCGCGCGCGGCGGCCTGCCTGTTCGCGCTGGCTGCGTTCGTGCCTGGCAGCGAGGTGGAAATCGAGCCGCTCTTCGGCGAAGAAGTAGCGGGGCTGGTCAAGGGTGTGCGGCAATTGTTGCGCATCGGCGCGATCGCGGTGGGCCACAGTGGCGCGCCCGAAACCACCAAGGACGAAATCGCCGCGCGCCAGGAGCAGGTGGAGGCGCTGCGCAAGATGCTGCTGGCCTTCGCGCAGGACATCCGCGTGGTGCTGGTGCGCCTCGCCTCGCGCCTGCAGACGCTGCGCTGGCTGGCGCAGGTCAAGGCGCAGCCGTTGCCAGGCGTTGCGCGCGAAACGCTGGACATCTACGCGCCGCTGGCCAACCGGCTGGGCATCTGGCAGATGAAGTGGGAGCTGGAGGACCTGGCGTTCCGCTTCGAGCAGCCCGATACCTACAAGCGCATCGCACGATTGCTCGACGAAAAACGCATCGAGCGCGAAGGCTATATCGCCAGCGCCATCGCGCGGCTGCAGTCCGAGCTGGCATCGGCCGGCATCCGCGCCGAGGTGAGCGGGCGGCCCAAGCATATCTACAGCATCTGGAAGAAGATGCGCGGCAAGGAGCTCGACTTTGCCGATCTCTACGATGTGCGCGCCTTCCGCGTGATTGTCGACGACATCAAGGATTGCTACACCGTGCTGGGCATCGTGCACCATATCTGGCAGCCGATCCCGCGCGAGTTCGACGACTATATTTCCCGGCCGAAGTCGAATGGCTACAAGTCGCTGCACACGGTGGTGATCGGCGACGACGGGCGCGCCTTCGAGGTGCAGATCCGCACCCAGGAGATGCATCACTTCGCCGAGTACGGCGTGGCCGCGCACTGGCGCTACAAGGAAGCGGGCAGCAAGGGCTATAGCGGCCAGTTCTCCGCCAGCGAGCGCTACGACGAGAAGATCGCGTGGCTGCGCCAGTTGCTGGCGTGGAAGGACGACGCCGATCATTCGGTTGCGCACGACGAGTCGCCGTGGGAGCAGCTCAAGCACGCGGCCATCGACGACCACATCTATGTGCTGACGCCGCAGGCGCGCGTGGTCGCGTTGCCGCAAGGCGCTACGCCGGTGGATTTCGCATACTACCTGCATACGGACCTGGGCCATCGCTGCCGCGGCGCGCGCGTGGATGGCACCATGGTGCCGCTGAACACGCCGCTCAAGAACGGGCAGACGGTGGATATTATCGCCGTCAAGCAGGGCGGCCCGTCACGCGACTGGCTCAACGCAGAACTTGGCTACCTGGCCAGCCCGCGCGCGCGCGCCAAGGTGCGCGCCTGGTTCAACGCGCTGGATTCGCAAGAGACCATGTCGCAAGGCCGCGCGCTGATCGACAAGACCTTGCAGCGCGAGGGCAAGACTGCCGTCAACCTGGATGACCTTGCCGCGCGGCTGGGCTTCAAGACGCCGGACGACCTGTTCGCCGCGGTCGCCAAGGATGAGTTCAGCCTGCGCCATGTGGAGCAGGCGCTGCGGCACCCCGAGGGCGAAGCCGCGGTGGTGCAGAGCGAGGAAGAGGCCGTCACCAAGAAGAGCCGCGCTACCAGCGTGGCGCGCGGCGCCAAGAGCGGTGTGCTGGTGGTGGGCGTGGATTCGCTGCTCACGCAGATGTCCAAATGCTGCAAGCCGGCGCCGCCGGACGAGATCGTGGGCTTCGTTACGCGCGGGCGCGGCGTCTCGATCCATCGCCGCACTTGCCACACCTTCGGGCAACTCTCGGCGCGTGCGCCGGAGCGCGTGATCCAAACCGAGTGGGGCAAACGCAGCGATGCCGTCTATCCCGTGGATATCCACGTGGAGGCGATCGACCGGCAAGGGCTGCTGCGCGACATCTCCGAAGTGCTGTCGCGTGAGAAGATTAACGTCACCGGCGTGAAGACGCTGTCGAGCAAAGGCGTCGCGCGGATGCAGTTCACCGCCGAGGTTTCCGAGGCCACGCAGCTGCAGCGCGCACTCGGTTTGATCGAAGATGTGGTGGGGGTCTTGCAAGCGAAAAGAAAGTGATGCTATACTTTCGTTCTCCGTAGGCTCGTAGCTCAGCTGGTTAGAGCACCACCTTGACATGGTGGGGGTCGTTGGTTCGAGTCCAATCGAGCCTACCAACGAACAAGCAGTAAGACGTAGGCGCAGTGCAGCAAGCGCATACAGCGGTTAGTTTCAAGCAGTACCATAGGCTCGTAGCTCAGCTGGTTAGAGCACCACCTTGACATGGTGGGGGTCGTTGGTTCGAGTCCAATCGAGCCTACCAACGCATAGCAGTAAGAAGTACCGAAGCAGTCCGGTTGATCCCGATAACCTGGAACGGAAAAGGCGCCATGTTCAAGACACAGCGAACTACTACCGCTAATTAGCGACAGTAGTCGAGGTGCGCCTTCGGACCCGGTGGATTGGGGTTAAATCGAAAAACAACGCAGCCTTGGCTGCGTTTTTTTTCGTCTGTCGCTTGTTGGCTCCCTGCTATCCTGCTCGGTCGCCCGTGGGTGGATCCGAGCGAAGTCCCCGCTGCCTGGCTCATGCTGGTTACATGAAGTGGCATGAGCCTGGCGCTACAAGATGCTTTTTATTCGCTTGCCGGCCGCACGGCGCCGGCGGGTGGATTTCTGATGAGGTGCAAGATGATCGCAATCACGCTGCCGGATGGTTCCCGACGCGAATTCCCCGGCCCGGTAACGGTGGCCGAAGTGGCGCAGAGCATTGGCTCGGGCCTGGCCAAGGCTGCCCTGGCGGGCAAGGTGGACGGGCAGATGGTCGACACCAGCTTCCTCATCGAGCGCGATGCGGCTCTCGCCATCGTCACGGACAAGGATGCCGATGGCGTTGATGTGATCCGTCACTCGACGGCGCACTTGCTGGCCTATGCTGTCAAGGCGCTGTATCCCGAGGCGCAGGTGACGATCGGCCCGGTGATCGAGAACGGCTTCTACTACGACTTCGCGTACAAGCGCCCTTTCACGCCCGAGGACCTGGTTGCCATCGAGAAGAAGATGGCCGAGCTCGCCAAGAAGGACGAGAAGGTAACGCGCGAAGTCTGGAGCCGCGACGAAGCCGTGAAGCTGTTCGAGTCGATGGGCGAGAAGTACAAGGCCGAGATCATCGCCTCGATCCCGCAGGACCAGGAGATCGGCCTGTATCGCGAGGGCGAGTTCGTCGACCTCTGCCGTGGCCCGCACGTGCCGTCCACGGGCAAGCTCAAGGTCTTCAAGCTGATGAAGGTGGCGGGTGCCTACTGGCGCGGCGACGCCAAGAACGAGATGCTTCAGCGCATCTACGGCACGGCCTGGGCCAAGAAGGAAGACCAGGAAGCTTACCTGCATATGCTGGAAGAGGCCGAGAAGCGCGACCACCGCAAGCTGGGCAAGCTGCTCGACCTGTTCCACCTGCAGGAAGAGGCGCCGGGCATGGTGTTCTGGCACCCGAAGGGCTGGCAGGTGTGGCAAGCGGTGGAGCAGTACATGCGCGGCCGCCTGACGCAGGCCGGCTATGAAGAGGTGCGCACGCCGCAAGTGATGGATCGTTCGCTGTGGGAGAAGTCAGGTCACTGGCAGAACTACAAGGAGAACATGTTCGTCACGGAGTCGGAGAAGCGCGACTACGCGATCAAGCCGATGAACTGCCCCGGCCATGTGCAGATTTTCAATCACGGCCTGCGCTCCTACCGCGACTTGCCGCTGCGCCTGGCCGAGTTCGGTGCTTGCCATCGCAACGAGCCCTCCGGCGCGCTGCACGGGCTGATGCGCGTGCGTGGCTTTGTGCAGGATGATGCGCACATCTTCTGCACGGAAGAGCAGATCGTCGCGGAGGCCAAGGCGTTCAACGAGCTGGCGTTCTCCGTGTACGACGATTTCGGCTTCAAGGACATCGCGGTCAAGTTGTCGCTGCGCCCGGATCAGCGCGCCGGTTCGGACGAAGTCTGGGATCACGCCGAGGAAGGCCTGCGCCTGGCGCTGCGTGCCTGCGGCGTGGAGTGGGAAGAGCTGCCGGGCGAGGGCGCCTTCTACGGCCCGAAGGTGGAATACCATATCAAGGACGCCATCGGCCGGTCCTGGCAATGTGGCACGCTGCAGCTGGACCTGGTGCTGCCGGAGCGCCTGGATGCCGAATACGTCTCCGAAGACAACTCGCGCAAGCGCCCGGTCATGCTGCACCGGGCCATCCTGGGGTCTTTCGAGCGCTTCCTGGGCATCTTGCTGGAAAACCACGCCGGCGCGCTGCCTGCCTGGCTGGCGCCGGAGCAGGTCCTGGTCCTGAATATTGCCGACTCGCAGGCGGAATATGCCGAAAACGTCGTGCAACTGCTGCAAAAACAAGGATTTAGGGCTAAGGCGGATTTGCGTAACGAGAAAATTACGTATAAAATCCGCGAGCATTCCCTTCAGAAGATCCCCTACCTCCTGGTAGTGGGCGACAAAGAGCGGGATGCCAGTCAAGTGGCCGTGCGTGCCCGTGGCAACGTGGATCTGGGCGTGATGTCCGTTTCCGCGTTTGTGGAGCGTCTGCAACAGGACGTTGCCAGCAAAGCCTGATGGGATGAGCACGGCTTGTTTTTTGTCTTCTTGAGGTAACGCAACATCGCTACAGACAAAGGTCATCGCATCAATCGCGAAATCAGCGCACCCGAATTGCGCCTGGTCGGGGTTGATAACGAGCAGCTCGGCATCGTCAAGTTCATGGACGCGCTCCGCCTGGCTGAGGATAAGGACTTGGACTTGGTGGAAATCGCTCCTACAGCGGTGCCGCCGGTTGCCCGTATCATGGATTACGGCAAGTTCAAGTACGAGGAAGCCAAGCGCGCGCACGACGCCAAGCTGAAGCAGAAGATCATCCAGGTCAAGGAAGTCAAGTTCCGGCCGGGTACGGATGATGGCGACTACAACGTCAAGCTGCGCAACCTGAAGCGCTTCCTCGAGGACGGCGACAAGACCAAGATCACGCTGCGTTTCCGCGGCCGTGAGATGGCGCACCAGGAAATCGGCGCGCGTGTGCTCGAACGCCTGAAGGCGGATCTGGAAGAAGTTGGCCAGGTCGAGCAGATGCCGAAGATGGAAGGCCGCCAGATGGTGATGGTGCTGTCTCCCAAGAAGAAGAAGTAAGATTTTGCGCGTCGCTGCGGCCCGGAGGGGAATCCCTCCGGGCGCGGCGTCGTGCGAAAGCAGCGCAGAGGCCGCACGCGGCTTTAGCGCAACAATAAGTGGATGCGGGTTTTGCAAGTGTCGGCGTTAGCTGGCCACCTGCATGCATGTCATAGAAGCTGGAGTATTTCATGCCGAAGATGAAGACCAAGAAAAGCGCCTCCAAGCGCTTTACTGCGCGTCCGAATGGTTCGTTCAAGCGTGGCCAGGCCTTCAAGCGTCACATCTTGACCAAGAAGACCACCAAGAATAAGCGCCAGTTGCGCGGCACCCAGGACGTCCATGAGACGAACCTGAAGTCCGTTCGCGCAATGATGCCTTACGCATAACCCTAACGAAAACGAAAGGAGCATTACATGCCTCGAGTAAAACGTGGGGTCACTGCACGGGCCCGCCATAAGAAAGTCATCGTCGCCGCCAAGGGTTTCCGCGGCCGCCGTAATAACGTCTACCGTATCGCCAAGCAGGCGGTCATGCGTGCTGGCCAGTACGCATACCGCGATCGCCGCAACAAGAAGCGCGTGTTCCGCGCTCTCTGGATTGCGCGTATCAATGCTGCTTCGCGTGAGCATGGCATGACCTACAGCGTGTTCATGAACGGCCTGAAGCGGGCTTCGATTGAGCTGGACCGCAAGGTGCTGTCGGACATGGCTATTCATGACAAGCCTGCCTTTGCCGCCATCGTCAACCAGGTGAAAGCCACCGTTGCCTGATGCCGGCTCCGGGCTGCCACGCTAGTGTCTAGTGTGGCAGCCCGGGCAAGCACCGACCGCAAGGTCGACAGCATTTCCGCCGAATTTGCCTGAGCAGCGCTTGTCGCCGTGATGGCGGTTCGGCCGGACCTGCAGAAACGGGGCTCCTCACCGAGCCCCGTTTTCATTTCGGATACCGTTTCGCGCGCCGTTCCCGGTTCGATGCAAGACGACATCCGAAACGAAGCCCGCGCCGCCCCCGGTGCCGCGCGGACTCTGCACCCACATCGCACTTAGTGCCAACCCACGCCCGGGCCCAGCGTGACCCGGACGCCAAATTTATCGCCGACCGCCGCCATGTCTCTGGATCCGGATCAAATCGTCGCCGACGCCCAGGCCGCCTTCGCTGCAGCCAACGACAACGCCACGCTGGAAAACGAAAAAGCCCGCTTTCTCGGCAAGACCGGTGCGCTCACCGAGCTGCTCAAGAGCCTCGGCAAGCTCGACCCGGAAACGCGCAAGAGCGAAGGCGCGCGCATCAACCAGGCCAAGCAGCAGGTCGAGGCTGCGCTGCAGGCACGCCGCCAGGCGTTGGCCGATGCGCTGATGAACGCGCGGCTGGCCGCCGAAGCCATCGACGTCACGCTGCCGGGCCGCGCGGTTGCCCGTGGCAGCCTGCACCCGGTGATGCGCACCTGGGAGCGCGTCGAGCAGATCTTCGGCTCGGTGGGCTTCGATGTGGCCGATGGCCCCGAAATCGAAACGGACTGGATGAACTTCACCGCATTGAACAACCCGGACAATCATCCGGCCCGTTCGATGCAGGACACCTTCTATGTGGACGGGCGCGACAGCGACGGCAAGCTGCTGCTGCTGCGTACCCACACCAGCCCGATGCAGGTGCGCTATGCGCGCATGCACGTGGAGAAGTACAAGGGCCGCGAGATGCCGCCGATCAAGGTGATCTGCCCCGGCCGTACTTACCGCGTCGACAGCGACGCCACGCACTCGCCGATGTTCAACCAGGTTGAAGGCCTGTGGATCGGCGATGACGTGAGCTTTGCCGACCTCAAGGGCGTGTACACGGACTTCCTGCGCAAGTTCTTCGAGCGCGATGACATCCAGGTGCGTTTCCGCCCCTCGTACTTCCCGTTCACCGAACCGTCGGCGGAAATCGACATGGCTTTCGGCAATGGCAAGTGGCTGGAGATTTCCGGCTCGGGCCAGGTGCACCCCAATGTGCTGCGCAATATGGGCCTGGACCCCGAGCGCTATATCGGCTTTGCCTTCGGTTCCGGCCTTGAACGCCTGACCATGCTCCGCTACGGCATCAACGATCTGCGCCTGTTCTTCGAAGGCGACGCGCGTTTCCTGCGCCAGTTCGCCTGAGGCGCGTATCCGCGCCAGAGCACATCGTCACCGACACCCCAGAACAGAATACTTACCGGATCAGAAGCGCCATGCAATTCTCGGAATCCTGGCTTCGCAGTTTCGTCAATCCCGACAAGATTTCCACCGATGCGCTCTCGCACAGCCTGACCATGGCCGGGCTGGAAGTGGAAGAGGTCGGCCCGGTCGCGCCGCCTTTCAACAAGGTGGTGGTGGCGCGCGTGCTTTCCACCGAGCGCCATCCCAACGCGGACCGTCTCAACGTTTGCCAGGTCGATGCCGGCACCGGCGAGACCCTGCAGATCGTTTGCGGCGCGCCCAATGTGGCACCCGGCATCCTGGTGCCTTGCGCGCTGGTCGGCGCGGTGCTGCCGCCGTCCGAGGCGGGCGGCAAGCCGTTCGAGATCAAGGTGGGCAAGCTGCGCGGTGTGGACAGCTTCGGCATGCTCTGCTCGGCGCGCGAGCTCAAGCTGTCGGAGGACCACGGCGGCCTGATGCTCCTGCCCGAGGATGCCAAGATCGGCATGGACATTCGCGAGTACCTGGACCTGGATGACCAGGTCTTCGTCATCAAGCTCACCCCCAACAAGGCCGACTGCCTGTCGATTCACGGCGTGGCGCGCGAAGTCGCCGCGCTGACCGGTGCCGCGCTGCGCCTGCCGGAGATGAAGCCGGTTGCCGTGACGCTGGCCGACAAGCTGCCGGTGAAGATTTCCGCCCCTGACCTGTGCGGCCGTTTCTCGGGCCGTGTCATCCGCGGCGTGAACGCGCACGCGGCCACGCCGGCATGGATGGTGCAGCGCCTGGAGCGGGCAGGGCAGCGCAGCATCTCCGCGCTGGTCGACATCTCCAACTACGTGATGCTCGAGCTCGGCCGCCCCTCGCACGTCTTCGACCTGGACAAGATCCACGGCGGGCTGGATGTGCGCTGGGGCCGCAAGGGCGAGCAACTCAAGCTGCTCAACGGCAATACCGTGGAGCTCGACGAGCAGGTCGGCGTGATCGCCGACGACAAGGAGATCGAGAGCCTGGCCGGCATCATGGGCGGAGACAGCACCGCCGTGACGCTCGACACCACCAACATCTACCTTGAAGCCGCCTTCTGGTGGCCGCAAGCCATCCAGGGCCGCTCGCGCCGCTTCAACTTCTCGACCGATGCCGGACATCGCTTCGAACGTGGCGTGGACTACGCCACCACGGTTGAGCATATCGAGCGCATCAGCGCGCTGATCCTCGAGATCTGCGGCGGCCAGGCCGGCCCGGTCGACGACCAGATTGTCAACCTGCCGCAACGCAAGCCGGTGCGGCTGCGCGTGGCGCGTGCCGAGCGCGTGCTTGGCATCGAGCTGTCGCCTGCGGTCATCGCCGACGTGTTTCAGCGCCTGCAGTTGCCGTTCACCCGCGAGCAAGGCGCGGACGGCGAAGTGTTCGTGGTCACGCCGCCGAGCTATCGCTTCGATATCGAGATCGAGGAAGACCTGATCGAGGAAGTGGCCCGCATCTATGGCTTCGAGCGTATCCCGGCACGCCCGCCGATCGCCGAAAGCGAGATGCGCCCGACCGACGAAGCCCGCCGCTCGACCCATGCGGTGCGCCACGCGATTGCCGCGCGCGACTACCAGGAGGTGATCAACTTCGCCTTCGTCGAAGAGAAGTGGGAGCGCGACTTCGCCGGCAACGACAACCCGATCCGCCTGCTGAACCCGATCGCCAGCCAACTGGCGGTGATGCGTTCCACGCTGATCGGTGGCCTGCTCGACAAGGTGCGCTACAACCTCAACCGCAAGGCATCGCGTGTGCGGATGTTTGAAGTGGGCCGCGTGTTCCATCGCGACGCCTCGGTTGCCGATGGCGGCCTGACGGTAGCCGGCTATCGCCAGCCGATGGTTGCAGGCGGCATTGCCTACGGCCCGGCCTTCGAGGAGCAGTGGGGCATCGCCACCCGCCCGGTGGACTTCTTCGACGTCAAGGGCGATGTCGAGGCGTTGCTGTTCCCGCGTGTCGCGCGCTTCGAGCCGGTATCGCATCCCGCGCTGCATCCAGGCCGTGCCGCGCAGGTGGTGATCGACGGCAAGGTGGCGGGCGTGATCGGCGAACTGCATCCGCGCTGGCTGCAGGAGTACGAACTGACGCAAGCGCCGGTCGTGTTCGAACTGGACCTGCAGGCACTGCGTGAAGTGGGCCTGCCCAGCTACACCGAAATCTCCAAGTTCCCGGCCGCCGTACGCGACCTGGCACTGGTGGTAAAGCAGTCGGTGCGCGTGCAGGACCTGCTCGACGCCATGCGCGAAGCCCTGGAAAAACAGGGCTCCGCCCGCTATTGCCAGAGCCTGGTGCTGTTCGACGAGTTCCGTCCAAAGGCGGCTTCGGCGGCCATTGGTGCGGACGAGAAAAGCCTTGCGTTCCGCTTGACCTTGCAAGATACTGGGTCGACCCTCCAGGACGAAACCGTCGACAGCGCGGTGCGTTGCATGGTCGAGGCCGCCGGCGCTGCATTCCAGGCGCGGTTGCGCGGCTGATCCACCAGCTGACATGACAATGGAGCGCCCGGACTTCCGCATCCGGGCGGATCGCCACACCGAATGACAATGAACGATCGACACGCGTATCTCATGGCCTCTGCAGTGGGTGAAGCGGGCGACCGCCAGGCAGCCTCGCTCGACGACGATACTTCCGACGCTCGCGTTGCCGAAGTGCCGACCCTCACCAAGGCCGAGCTCGCTGAAATGCTGTTCGACCAGGTTGGTCTCAACAAGCGCGAGTCCAAGGACATGGTCGAAGCTTTCTTCGACGTGATTCGCGAAGCGCTGGAACAGGGTGACAGCGTCAAGCTCTCCGGCTTCGGCAATTTCCAGCTGCGCGACAAGCCGCAACGTCCCGGCCGCAATCCCAAGACGGGCGAGATCATTCCTATCACGGCACGACGCGTGGTGACGTTCCATGCCAGCCAGAAGCTCAAGGGCCTGGTGGAAGAGCGTGCTGGCCTGGTGCCGGTGCCCGGCTGATCGTTTGCCAGCAGCACGACGACTCGTTATCCTGCTGAATCCCTGTATCACGCTTGTTTGCGCGCTAGCCCGCGCGAGTACCACAACCTCTCCCGGCACGGCCTGAAGCCCGCCCATTCACCGTATGTCGGAACGATCCAGCGAACGCATCTTGTTGCCGCCGATTCCCGCCAAACGCTACTTCACCATTGGGGAAGTCAGCGAGCTTTGCGCCGTCAAGCCGCATGTGCTGCGCTACTGGGAGCAGGAGTTCACGCAACTCAAGCCCGTCAAGCGACGCGGCAACCGGCGTTACTACCAGCATCATGAGGTCCTGCTGATCCGGCGCATCCGCGACCTGCTGTACGAACAGGGCTTCACGATCAATGGCGCCCGCAATCGCCTCGACGAAGGGCGGCAGCACAGCCATGCCGCTGCCGAGGACGAACAAGCGCTGGCAGCGGACGCCGCCGGTGAAGCGCCGGTTTTCGCGCTCGACCTCAACAACCTGCGCAACGAACTGGTGGATGTGCAGCACCTGCTCGCGCAACTTCAACAGATCGCGAAGCGCGAATAAAAAGTGCACTAATGACTAGCCATTTTTAAAAAGCTTCTGATATAATCTTTTTCTTTCGGGGCGTAGCGCAGCCTGGTAGCGTACCTGCATGGGGTGCAGGTGGTCGGAGGTTCAAATCCTCTCGCCCCGACCAGTATTAAGAAGAACCCGCACAGCGATTGTTGTGCGGGTTTTTTGTTGCCTGTTCAAAATGCCGGCATTTGGCCCGGCCAAAACACGCGGCAACGAGCCTCATCGAATTCGCCTTAATCTTTTAGCGTCGACGCAGCCACCGCTGACACGGTCCATCATGCTCGCTCACAGGCTGTCGATGGGACGGGGCAGGGCCTTGAGTGTGGCGGTGTCGATGCCCGATGACGTACAGCCTGGCTTGGCTCTTGGCGTCCGGCCAGGCCGTCCGTGGCCTGTGCTGACGTGGCGGCGTCCAGGCCATCCGGCGAGTCAGAACGGGTGAATTTCCAGCTTTTCTCGGTGCACAGATTGCTGACGCTGTAGTCAAGGCATTGGCTACACCCGGAGTTGGGCGAAGCCGCGCTAAACGGCCTAATGCATCTGTCCGATGCCGTTGCTGACGAAATGTCTCATTATTGGATGATGGCCGCCGTTGGCGATCCCACCGGGGTCTGAGCAGCTCCCTACATCACGGAGTTTGCTCCACAGTGGAGAGCGCCATGATGCCACCCGTGAAAACCAAGCACACCAACCTCGTGGTCGGCGAGCCCCTGGGCTGGGATGCCGCCAGGGACGGGGAATTCTCGGGGCTGCCGGTGCACCTCGATGCGGCGCGTGGCGTGATGCATTCTTTCTGGCAACCCACGGAGCAGGACATTGCCAACATACTGGCTGGCATGCCTATCCGCTTGTCCGTGTTCGGTGAGGTGCACCCGCCCGTTGCGGTTGCGGTGACCAATGACGTGGCGGGCTAGGGAAGCCCTTTGCCGATCCATCAGGCTAATCAGGTTTGTCGCGAAGGGGCCGCGGACTCTACAATCAATCCATGGACCGTGTGACGTGCATGTCTTTGCAGGCAGACGTTTGCTGTGCGCAGGGTCCCGGGGCACTGGTTTGGCCGGATGCCGTTTACCGCGTGCAACGCATACGATAGGAGTAAGGGATGGCCAAACGCGAGCGCGCAGCCAGGGCCTTGCAGGACGAGGTGAGCCGGCGCATCCAGCGTCTTGATGACGTTGTGGAGGACGGCGCGAAGATCCGGGTGCCGGCGCCGCAAGCGCATGCGCGCGATGCGCGCGGGCGCAACTGGGATATGAAGGCCTTCGGCAATGCCGCGGGTTATGAGAGGAGTATCCGGGCCGTGGTGGACAAGGCGCGTGACGAGTTCGACCTGACCGAGGTGCCGGGCCAGCAGAGCGCTGATCCCTTTGGCACTCCGCCCTCGCCGGAGTGAGCGTTTCGTTGGAGTAAGGCATGCACGCTTGCGATCTCTGCCATCTTCTCGTTGGTGCGCCGACCACGGTGGAGCCGCATGAGAACCTGGCCGCATCGGGTGCGGGCGCGCTTGGCATGGACATCAACTCGCGCTGGGTGGACCGGCCTTGGCGCTGCACGGTCTGCGGCGCCTGGATGTTCCAGAATGCCGCCCACGGGGAGCCGCCCAATGTCTGGCGCATGGGGCGCCGCCCACAGGATCGCCCGCAGGACCGGACCTAGGCCAGGCAACCCCTTGCCGCGGCTAGCTGGACGCTGCGCTGCGGCATGCTACGATGGCCGCCAAAGGGAGACGCAATGAATGAATCCAGAACACAGCATTACCGAGGCTACGTGATTTTGATCTCGGTACAGCAGCATGAGCGCGGATGCCTGGTGAGTGCCTCGATCGTCCAGGAGGCCAAAGGCGCGGTGCGCAATCCGTCGCCGCTGCAGTCGTGGGTGGGGCATGAGCAGGGCGAACTCATGGAAGTCGCTGACCGGGCGCAGGCGCGCGCTTGCCGGCTGATCGATGCGACGGTGGACCATGTTGCCTATGCCGCGGGCTGACTGATTGATCCTGGTGGCCTCTCAGGCCTTCCTGGCCATGCATTGGCTCGAACAGAAGTTTCGCCGGCCGGCCTACATGGCGGGGGATCGCTGTCGTTAATCCGGGTATGAACTCATTCGACGCTTCCGAAGAATCCGCCGCAAATGCCGATGCCATGGGGTGGGGTTCGTCACCGCCCCATGTGCTGGCCGCGGTGCTCAACACCGCCCTGGCCGCCGAGGACCTGAGCGGCTTTGCCGCGCTGTTGTCCGACATGGCCCGCGATCGCGGCCTCAAAGGTGCGCGTGGCGCGCACCAGTCCATCTACGACATGCCCTATGCCAGCTTGTTGCCGCGCCAGCAGCATCTGCTGGCAGATGCGTTCGAGCTGCTAATCCGCCTGGGCCTGGAGTTGCAGCCGCGCAGGCCGCGCATGCTCGGCGACATCCCGGGGAGCCTCCTGGCGCACGGCAGCCACGAGATCCCTGCCGACTAGATACCACCACGATCAGAGCAGTAGTGCGCCATGGTGGGCACGGCGGCGAGGCTGCGTGCTAGCATCTCGCGATCAACCAGATCGCCGCCCTGACGGCGACGTGTCGCCCGGACAGATGCCGATCCCGGCCGGGCGATGTTGCTGACACGGCACGCGCGCGCACGGCCGTGGTGTTCGAGGGGAGCGATCGCGTGTTGTGGAGGTTGCAATGAACGAAGACGAGCCTTTCGGGGTAGTGTTCGAGGATTTTCGCGTCATCTGGGTAGCCGAGCGTTTGCAGGATGGCACATGGACGGCGCGCTATTGCTGGAGTCCGGGTACGTCGGAGGCATCCGGCAAGGCGCTCCAGGCCGCAGTGCTCAGCGGCAAGTCCAAGCGGCTGCTGGGCGATTTCAGGACCGAGGAGGAGACCATCGATGCCATCAAGGCGGCGGTGCTGCTCGAGGCGAAATGGGGCCGGTGAATCCTGGTATCAAAGCCTGAGGTCCAACACGGGCCTAAGGTCCAAAAGAGACCTTAGGCTAAATATGGCCTAAGGCTTGGAAAGCTCCGGCAGCACGATGCTGCTCCATTTCCATGTCCATATGCCTTGGCGCGTCAGGCCAATGAGAATGCGCTCGCCATTGTCCTTGGTGGCCGAAGCTTCCACGGTATTCAGCGCCCGATAGGACAAACTGTATTTCAGCGCGTCCTTGGCAGCTTCGTCCTTGGCGTGGCCGGCGGGTTCGCCCTTGTTTTCCGCGGGTGCGGGGGCTGGGCGTGCGGGGGGTGCTGGCTGTGGCGCCGCGGCGGGCTTCTCGCCGGCCATGAGCGCCATGACGCCGGCGGGCGACACCATGGTGTCGATCATGGTGTTGATGACTGCCACGCCGATTGCCTGCCCGATGCCGGCAAAGGGCGTGTTCTGCAAGGCGGGCGTGCCGAGCTTTTTCTGCAGGGACAACGTCAACTGCGCCTTCAGGCTTTCCCGCAGGGCCGGATAGTCGACGTAGCGGGAGAACTTGTCGGCATCGCGCGTCTCGATGGCGGTGCGCATCTGGTAGAGCGCCCAGTAGGGGCTGGCGTAGCTGGTGGCAGCGACGACGATCGCCGCAGCAATCGCGGCTTTGACGGGTTTGTTCATCGGGGGTCCGGTGCAAGCGCGCTGGCTAAGGCCCCCATTGTCGCCAATCGGCCGCGCCTGCGTCTACCGGGCTTGCTGGCTGCGTTCCAGCGCGCCGATTTCCCGTACCGCCACCGACAGCATCGACAGGCCGGCCGCGCCCGATGCGCGCTGATCCGCCAGCATGCGCGAGAAGCGTTCGATCTGTGCCTGGCGCCCGCCGCGCCATGCCTCGATCAGTTTTGCTGGCGTATCCAGTTCCTGTGGCTGCGCCAGCACGCTGACCGTGAGCGCGCGCTTGAGGCGGTCGAGGTCTTCGAGCGTCGTGGTGCGCGCCAGCAGGTCCCAATGGCTGTCGGCTGGCAACGCCAGGGCGCGTTCGCGCAGCCAGCTAAAACTGAACTCCGTATCGAGCGCGAAATAGACGCCCGCCACCAGCGCCAGGCTGCGCTGCGTGGCCGCTGCCACATCGGCGATGTCCAGTGCCGCCGCGGAGCTTTCCCCCGCAGCCACGCGCAGGGCCAGTTCATCGTCCACGCCGGACTGCCTCAGGTCCTGCCGCCATTGCGCCAGCGCGGTGGCCTCTGGACCGGCCAGCAGCGTGGGTAGCTGTGGCGTGAGCCAGGCCGCGGCTTCGGCGTAGCGCGCGCTGTCGCCATCGGTGGGGCCGCCCGCGTGCGGATGCCGCAGGAACCACAGGCTGGCATGGTCCAGCAGCCGTCCCACGGCGACAAACATGCGTGCCTGCACGGCATCGTCGACCTGGTTGTCCAGCGCGTCGATGCGCAGCCAGAGCGGGTCCAGGCCGAACACGTCGCGCGCAATCAGGCAGGCGCGTACGATGTCCGCGGGCCGCGCATCGGTTTCTTCCTGCATGCGGTGGACAAAGGTGGCGCCGATGCGGTTGACCAGCGTGTTGGTGAGGTGCGTGGCGAGGATCTCCCGGCGCAGCGGATGGCGCAGCATGGTGTCGGCGTGCCGCTCGCGCAGCGGCTGCGGAAAATAGGCGGGCAGAAGGCCGGCCACCAGCGGGTCCTCAGGCAGCGCAGACGTGAGCAACTCGTCATACAGCCACATCTTGCTGTAGGCCAGCAGCACCGCGCGTTCGGGCGAGGTGAGGCCCAGCCCGGCGGCCTTGCGCTCACCCAACTCGTCCTCGGTCGGGAGGAATTCCAACGCGCGCTTGAGGCGGCCGGCGCGCTCCAGCCACCGGATCAGCCGCCCCTCCGCATCGAGCAGCGCGGCGGCGTTGCGCCCGGCAACCGACAGCGCCTGGCTTTGGTAGTAGTTGTCCTCGAGCACCAGCAAGCCGACTTCGTCAGTCATCTCCGCGAGCAGCTTGTTGCGTTGCTTCTCGGTCATTTCGCCATCCGCCACCACCAGCCCCAGGAGGATCTTGATATTGACCTCATGGTCGGAGCAATCGACGCCGGCAGAGTTGTCGATCGCATCGGTGTTGATCCGCCCGCCATTGAGTGCGAACTCGATGCGGCCAAGCTGCGTGAAGCCGAGGTTGCCGCCTTCGCCCACCACCTTGCAGCGCAGCTCGGCGCCGTTGACGCGCACCGCGTCGTTGGCGCGATCGCCCACTTGCAGATGGCTCTCGCGGCTGGATTTGACATAGGTGCCGATGCCGCCGTTATAGAGCAGGTCGACTGGCGCCAACAGGATCGCGTGGACTAGTTCGGCGGGTGAGAGCACGCTCGCGCTGATGCCGAGGCTCGCCTGCACCTCTGGCGTGATCGCAATGGTCTTGGCGGTGCGCGCAAACAGCCCGCCACCGGCGGAGACCAGGGCCATGTCGTAGTCCGCCCAGCTCGAGCGCGGCAACGCGAACAGGCGCTGGCGCTCGCGCAAGCTGGCGGCGGGGTCGGGGTTGGGGTCCAGGAAGATATGGCGATGGTCGAACGCGGCCACCAGCTTGATATGGGGCGACAGCAGCATGCCGTTGCCGAACACGTCGCCCGACATGTCGCCGATGCCGGCGACGGTGAAGTCCGTGGACTGGATGTCGACGCCCATCTCGCGGAAATGGCGCTTGACCGATTCCCAGGCACCGCGCGCCGTGATGGCCATTTTCTTGTGGTCATAGCCGACCGAGCCGCCCGAGGCAAACGCGTCGCTGAGCCAGAAGCCGTACTCGGCGGAGATCGCGTTGGCGTAGTCGGAGAAGCTGGCCGTGCCCTTGTCGGCGGCGACCACCAGATAGGGGTCGTCGCCATCTTCGCGCACCACTTCCGGCGGCGGCACCAAGGTGCCGGCGACGCGGTTGTCGGTGACATCGAGCAGGCCGCGCAGGAAGGTCTGGTAGCAGGCTATGCCTTCCTGCAGGAAGGCGTCGCGGTCGTTCGCTGGCGGCGGGCGCTTGACCACGAACCCGCCCTTGCTGCCCACCGGCACGATCACCGTGTTCTTCACCATCTGGGCCTTCATCAGCCCCAGCACCTCGGTGCGGAAATCCTCGCGCCGGTCGGACCAGCGCAGGCCGCCACGCGCCACCGGGCCGCCGCGCAGGTGTACGCCTTCCACGCGCGGGGAGTAGACCCAGATCTCGAACATCGGGCGCGGCTCGGGCAGGCCGGGCACCAGCGCGGGGTTGAACTTGAACGACAGGTAAGGGCGGGGCCCGCCGTCGGGGCCGTGGCGGAAATAGTTGGTGCGCACCGTGGCGTTGATCACGCCCAGGAACAGGCGCAGGATGCGGTCTTCGTCAAGGTTGGGCACCTGGTCCAGCTCCGTGCCGATGGCTTGCTGCAGGCGCTCGCAGCGCGCGGCGCGGGCGCTTTCCGTGGCGGGGTCGAAGCGCGCGACGAACAGTTCCACGAAGCGCGAGGCGATAGCCGGGTTGCCGGTCAGCGCCCGCTCGATATAGGCATCGCTGAAGGTCGACCCGACCTGGCGAAGGTAGCGGGCATAGGCGCGCAGGATGGTCACGTCGCGCGCGGCGAGCTCGGCGCGCAGCACCAGGCGGTTGAAGTCGTCGTTCTCGATCTCGCCGCTCCAGGCGCGCGCGAAGGCGTCCTCGAACAGTGCCTTGATGCGCGCGATATCGGCGCCAAGATCGATGCCGGCCGCAATCCCATCGGCCATTTCCAGTCCGAAATCATGGACCCACACCGGTGCCGAGCCGTTGGGCTCGATCAGGTAGGGGCGCTCTTCGTCCACGCGCACGCCAAGGTGCTCCAGCATCGGCAGGCTGAGCGACAGCGCAATGGGCTCGCGGGCGCGGTAGACCTTGAAGCGGAATGCGCCGGGCGCGGCTTCGATGGGACGGTACAGGTTCATGGCGATGCCGCCGGTGGCCTGTGCCGCCTCCATCAGTTCGATGTCGCGCACGGCGATGCGGGCCGGGTAGTCCTCCCGGTAGCCGGCGGGGAAGGAGTCGCCGTAGCGGCGCAGCAGCCGGTTGCCTTGCTCCTCGCCGGTGCTGTCGAGCAGGGCGGCGGCAAGGTCGTCCTGCCAGCGGCGGGCGGCTTGCACAATGCGCTCTTCCAGCTCGTCCGGGTTGACCTCGGGCATGGTGCCGGGCTCGCCGCGCACGATCAGCTGGATGCGCGCGAGCGGCGACTCGGAGAGTTGCGGCGTGAACTCGCAGCTGTTGCCGCAAAAAGCGGTCATCAGCAGCTTCTGGATGCGCTGGCGCAGATCCGTGTTGTACTTGTCGCGCGGCACGAACACCAGGCAGGAGACGAAGCGGTCGAAGCGGTCGCGCCGCACGAACAGGCGGATGCGCTGATGCTCCTGCAGGCGCAGGATGCCCAGCGTGATGTGGAACAGTTCGTCTTCCTCGGCCTGGAACAGTTCGTCGCGCGGGTATTGCTCGACGATGGTCACCAGCGATTTGTAGAGATGGCCCTTGGTCAGGAAGCCCGCGCGCGCCAGGATGTTGCCGAACTTGCGCCGCACCAGCGGGATGTCCTCGCACGACATCATGTAGGTGGTGGACGTGTAGAGGCCCACGAAGCGCCGCTCTCCAAAGAGCTTGCCGTTGGCGTCCGTCAGTTTGATGCCGACGTAGTCCAGGTAGCCGGGCCGGTGTACGGTAGAGCGCGAATTGGCTTTGGTCACGAAGATCGGTGACCTGTCTTCGATGACCGAGGTGGCCGCCGCGGGCAGCTCGGTCAGTGTGTTCTGCTCGGGCGGGTGCAGGATTTCGCTCAGGATGCCGGTGCCGGAGCCGGGCACGCCGCGCAGGTAGTAGCGGTCGTCCTGGGCGACCAGTTCATAGTCGCGCTGGCCGAGGAAGGTGAAATGCTCGTCCAGCATCCACTGCAGGAAGGCGCAGGCTTCCTGTGTGTCGGGCTGGTTGCCATCCGGGCCCTGCGCCAGCTTGTCGATGGTGGCGCGGGTGATGGCGGTCATCGCCGGCCAGTCTTGCACCGCGGCACGCACGTCGCCCAGCACGCGGGCAATGCCGTTGCGCAAGGCCTCCTGCGTGGCGGTGTCGCCGCAGCGGTCCACTTCGAAATGGATGAAGGATTCGAGCCGGGGACCGCCGGCGGGGTCGCTCGCAGTGGTGTCGCCCTCGCCACCCAGGCCCACCTTGGCGATGGTGCCATCCGCGTTGCGCCAGACCCGGAAGACCGGGTGGATCGCGGAATGCAGGGCCAGCCCCAGCCGGTTGATCTCCATGGTGACGGAGTCGACCAGGAACGGCATGTCGTCGTTGACGATCTCCACCACCGAGTGGTCGGAGTGCCAGCCGTGCTGCTCGAGGTTGGGGTTGTAGACGCGCAGCCGCGCATTGCCCGGGACAAAGCGCTGGGCGGTCTGCCAGTGCGCCATGACCGCGCCATAGAGATCGGCCACGTTGCGCTTGAGCAGGTCCTCGGCGTCGGCCAGGTCGTAGTAGTGCCGCAGGAATGGCTCGGCCTGGACGAACACGTCGCCGGGCAGGCGGCCCTGGGCGAACTGCATCAGGTCGGCCAGCAACTGGGCCTGTCGCGCTTCGCTTTCCGCCAGCATGGTGTCTCCCCCAGACGGCTGTTTTGGCAGTCCGTTGCCGGCACAGGCACCGCGCGACGCGCGTCGTGTGTTGCCTGCATCCTGGCAGCATGACCGTGCTAACTACTGTAGAGCATAAAGGGCGGCACCGCGCACAATGTGCGCGGGCTGCCTTTGCGCGCTCCGGGCTGGCGCGGGCGTTGGGATGTATGAGATTTGCGACTGATTTTCATGATTTTATATCGCCGCAGGAATGTGCCTGCCGTGGCTACACTGCCTGTCTGCGCCTTACCCGCCGGTAGGAAGCGCGAGCCGAGCTGGGCACCTGGCCTTGCCACGGCGCGCGGCGCGGCCTTACTGGCCGGGACGGGCATCATGGAGACATAAGATGTACAAGGAACGTATCCGGCTGGCCAGCCTGCTCGACAAGGTCATGCCGGCCGAGGCCGCGGCGGCGATGATCCGGGACGGCATGACCGTAGGCATGAGCGGCTTCACCCGCGCCGGCGACTGCAAGGCGGTGCCGCAAGCGCTGGCCAGGCGCGCGGCGCACGAGCCGCTGCGCATCACGCTGATGACAGGCGCTTCGCTGGGCAACGACACCGACAAGATGCTGGCCGAGGCCAATGTGCTGGCGCGGCGCCTGCCGTTCCAGGTGGATGCCACCTTGCGGCGCAAGATCAACGCGGGCGAGGTGATGTTCATCGACCAGCACCTGTCCGAAACCGTGGAGCAACTGCGCGGGCACCAGATCGCGCCGGTGGACGTGGCAGTGGTGGAGGCGGTCGCGATCACCGAATCCGGCGGCATCGTGCCGTCGACTTCGGTCGGCAACTCCGCCAGCTTCGCGATGCTGGCGCAGAAGGTGATCGTCGAGATCAACCTCAGCATGCCGGCCGGCCTCGAAGGCCTGCACGACATCTACCTGCCGACGGCGCGGCCACATCGCCAGCCCATTCCGCTGGTCTCGGTGGACCAGCGCATCGGCTCGCCCGCTATTCCTGTGGACCCCGCGAAGATCGCCGCCATCGTGATCACGCAAAAGGACGATAGCCCGTCCAATGCGCTGCCGCCCGACCAGGAAACGCGCCAGATCGCCGGGCACCTGAACGATTTCCTGTCGCATGAAGTGCGCTCAGGCCGGCTGGCGCCGTCGCTGCAGCCGCTGCAAGCCGGCATCGGCACGATCGCCAACGCCGTGCTGCATGGCCTGGTCGATTCCCCGTTCCGCGATCTCACGATGTATTCGGAGGTGCTGCAAGACAGCACGATCGAGCTGCTGGACGCCGGGCGGCTGCGCTTTGCCTCTGCGTCATCGGTGACGTTGACCAGCGCCGTCTACGCGCGCTTCCTGGCAGACCTGGAGCGATACAAAGCGCGCGTGATCCTGCGCCCGCAGGAGATCAGCAACCATCCGGAACTGCTGCGCCGGCTCGGGCTGATCACCATCAACACGGCGCTGGAGTGCGATATCTACGGCAACGTGAACTCCACGCACGTGGGCGGCACGCATATGATGAACGGCATCGGCGGGTCGGGAGACTTCGCGCGCAATGCGCATTTGTCGGTGTTCGTCACCAAGTCGATGGCAAAGGCTGGCGCCATCTCCAGCATCGTGCCGATGGTGTCCCACGTGGACCACACCGAGCATGATGTCGACATCATTGTGACCGAGCACGGCCTGGCCGATCTGCGCGGCCTGGCGCCACGCGAGCGCGCGCAGCAGATCATCGCCAACTGCGCGGATCCGTTGTATCGGGACTTGCTGCGTGATTACGTGACGCGCGCCACGCGCCGTGGCGGGCATACGCCGCACCTCATCGAGGAGGCGCTGGCCTGGCACGTGCGCTTGCGCGAGGAAGGCACGATGGGCGGCACGAAGGCGGCCCTGGCCGCAGCTTGAAGCGGCTTGCGCTTTGGCCTTCCTTGTTGCTTTGCGGCCTTCATTCCTTCGTCGGTATCCCTTATCCCTTGAAGATGAGCACGGCCAGCACCAAGGAAGAAGCCATTAGGAGCAGCAGGTCTAGCATGATGGTCTCCGAAAAGGAGAGGTCCGGGATCGCGAAAGGGTAAGGCTGCGCTACGGTTCATGCCGTAGGCGGCCTTCCGGATGCATTCTCGGATATTTCTCACATTTCCACATGCGGCGCCATCTGGCTCAGATGGCGTTTCAAGCGGGCGTTGGGCATTGCCGAGGCGATCCCGCTGGCTGATCTTGCCTGTTCCCTGCGGCCCGGATGGTGCGCTGGCGCACCATCCGGCGAGACGGGCTGCTTGCTGCCTGCTGCTTCCGTCGCGGCTTACTGCCTGCTGCTTCCGTCGCGGCTTACTGCTTGGCCTTGGCCCCGTCGGTATAGGGGTCGAACTTGCCGGCCTTGGCCCCGTCCGTGTACGGATCGAACTTGCCGGCCTTGGCGCCGTCCGTGTACGGATCGGGCTTGCCAGCCTTGGCCCCGTCCGTATAGGGATCGGCCTTCTTCTTGGTGCCGGAAGCGTTCAGGTTCGACTTGGTCGATTTCTTCGCGCCATCCGTGTACGGATCGAACTTGCCGGCCTTGGCGGCGCTCTTGTTCGGGTCCGTCTTGTTGGTATGGGCGCCGCCATAAAGGTCGCCGCCATCCGTGTAGTTTTTCTGGGCGTGCGCCAACTGCACGCCGCCAAAGGCGGTGAGGGCGGCGATCATCAGGGCGGGTACGGTCTTGTTGCGCATTTTCATCCTCGTGAGTAAAGCTAGGGTAGTTCGAGAGCAATGGCCACGGGCAGGGGGCATGGCCGCAAAAATGGTCGTCAGACCAGGGTGACTCTACCGACTTGGGATGACCCTGCGAAGTTAATCTTTCTTCCCACTGTATTGAACCGCTTATTGGCCTGACCGGCTATGCGCCAGATCAAGGCAAGCGTTGTTTTCAGGGGGGGGCGGAAAGGGAAGGGGGGCGAGGCGGGTTTGCCGAAGGCGCGAGCCCTGGCAAGGCCCGGCTGCAGGCAGCCAGGCCGTTGCGACGTTACCGGTTACCGGTTACTCGAGGGTAATGTTCTGGTCGCGTGCGATCTTCTTGCGCATTTCCAGCTCGCGCTTGATCTGCGCGGCGTATTGCTGCGGCGTATTGCCGTCAGGGTAGGCGCCGCTTTCCGCCAGGCGGCGTTTCACGTTCGGGTCCTGCAAGGTCTTCACGGCAGCGTCATGCACCTTGGCGATGATCGCGGCTGGCGTGCCGGCGGGAGCCACCAGGCCGTACCAGGCCATGTTGTTCATGTCCTTCATGCCGGCTTCGGCAAAGGTCGGCACATCGGGCAAGCCGTCCACGCGCTTGGGCGCCGCCACTGCGAGGGCGCGCAGCTTGCCGGCCTGGATGTGCGGCATGGACGAGGGCAGGTTGTCGAACTGGCCGCTGACCTGGCCTGCCAGCGTGTCGTTCAGGGCGGGGCCCGATCCACGGTAGGGAATGTGGACCATGTCGGTCTTGGTCAGGAACTTGAACAGTTCGCCGTCGAGGTGGGAGATGCTGCCTTTGCCTGCCGACGCATAGCTGTACTTGCCGGGGTTGGCCTTGACCAGCGCGATGAACTCCTGCAGGTTCTTGGCCGGCACCTTGGGGTTGATCGTCAGCACGTTCGGCACATTGACCAGATTGGTAATGGGCGTGAAGTCCTTGATCGGGTCGTAGGGGTTGCGGGCGTTGGTGGCGGGGTTGGTCGCCATGGTGCTGACCGTCGCAATGCCCAGCGTGTAGCCATCGGGCGCGGACTTGGCCAGCGCGTCGGCGCCGATCGCACCGCCACCGCCGCCGCGGTTCTCCACCACCACGACCTGGCCAAGCTCACGGCCGATGCCGTCGGCCACCGCGCGGCCCACGATGTCCGTGGTGCCACCCGCGGCAAACGGCACGATCAGGCGGATTGGCTTGGTCGGGTAGGTTTGTGCAAAGGCGCTGTGGCACAGGCCAAGAAGGGCCAGGCAAGCTGCGCTGCCGACATTCAATACTGCTTTCAAGAGAGGCTCCCGAGGGTTCTAGGTCTAATGACGGCCCGGGCGGGCACGGGGTTGGGGCACGGCGATCTGCGTCGCGCCGTTGCCCTCGTTCCTGCTTGCCGCGGGACGCTGGAGATGTCGGATGGGTTCCGTGATGCGGAACCGTGTTCCGCATTGTGCTCCAGGCGCAATTCAACCGTGAAAGCGTAGCCGGCGGAATTGGTATCAACCCGCGTATGCGTCGCGGCGTGGGCGGGGTTGGCTCAGGGTTGGCGGGCCAATGGAAAAAGCCGGAAGCATTGCTGCTTCCGGCTTTTAGAATTCGCTGGTGGGGCGTGAGTGACTCGAACACTCGACCTACGGATTAAGAGTCCGCTGCTCTACCAACTGAGCTAACGCCCCAACGAAGTCCAAGATTATAGAGGACGATTTTTGACTTTGCAATAGCTGTTTTGCGCTTTACTTTTAGATATGTGCCTCCGGCCCGAGCGCGAATTTGCGGCAGTGCTCGAGGTAGCCGACCTCATGGCTGGCGATCAGGTCCAGCACGCTGGCCCATAGCCAGGACGGCGCATCCAGCTGCTTTGAGCGATTGCGCGCCAGCTCGGCCAGCCAGCTGCGCTGGGTGGCCAGGTCTATCTGGCGCGCGTGGGCGTTGCCGAGCACCTCACCCAGGTACCTCGCGACGCGGCTGGCTTCTTCCTGTGGCAGCGTATCGATCTCCAGCTTCAGGTCCTGCGGCAGCAACTCGCGGATGAAGACCGCTTTGTCGAGCAGTTGCGCGGAAAGAATGCGATCGCCCAGTGCCGGCGAGAGATGCCGGGCGCCCTCCACGACCCGCTCGGCATTGCCGCGAGGCATGTTCACCTTGGGGTAGCTCGGTGCCGCAGCGTTCACCGCCTCTTTGATATCGATCAGGCAGATTTCGGGATTGGGGCTGTCATTGCTGCCAACGGACAGCAATACGGCGAAACGCAATCGTCCCAGCGAGCTGCAGCCCTTGACCCAGTAGGCGGCGTCCATCACCTCCACGCGCGCGCCTTCGTCGCGGGAGGTCAGCAGCGTGGCGAGGTGGGCGATCTCGCGCCGCTCGAAGAGGGCACCGATTGCGCGCCGCTCGTCCGCGGCGAGGCGCCAGAACCGTTTGCCGAGTGGGATGGAGGGCGTGGTGTCCTGCAGCCGCTCATGGGCGAGATGCTTCCATTTGCGCCCCAGGGCCTGGCGCATCACGGTACGTACCGCGGCAGGCCGGCGCGAAGTCAGGCCGGCCGCGGCATCGGGATTGTCGAAAGCGCTTTGATAGCCCACCATCAGGCTTTCCAGCATGCGCGCGGTAATCACGCCGGGCAAGTCCGAGCCACGCGCTGCGGTGGCCAGCGACAGCGCGAGGCGGATCAGGTCGTGCGCCGGGTTGCCGATCACGGTCTGGTCAAGGTCGCGGATCTGGATGTCGACGCGGCCCTGGATATCGGCGATCGGACCAAGGTTGCCCACATGACAGTCGCCGCAGATCCAGATCGCCGGGCCCTCGGGCAGGGTGTGCGGTTGCTTGGCCTCCAGCCATTCGTAGAACTTGCGCGTGTTGCCGCGCACGTACGCGTGGGCGGAGCGCGCCATCTTCAGGTTCCGGCACCGCATCAGCGCTTCCTGGCGCTTTGCCGGGCCGGGCGGGCGGGGTTCGGCGCCATGCTTTGCGCCGCGCTTCGTGACGGGCTTCTTGCTGCTTGTCTTCGTGGCCATGGAGGTTGGAGCGCCGGGCGCTGGCAAGATATCGAGGTGGGCCGGTCGCCATCGGCCGGCAACTGATGCCAGCGTACTCCATGCCGCCTGAAAAGACTGTCAGCGCAACACGGATTTCGTGCGCCTGGCCAGCGGCTACAATGCGCTCGTCTTCCCAGGCGCGGAATGTCGCTGCCGCGCTGAATCCAACGCCCGAATCCGGAGCCCGTCATGCATGCCAGAGTCCTGCGCTACCTCGACGAGGTAGTCAGCCGCGGATCGATCCGCCAGGCCGCGCTGCAACTGCACGTGGCGCCGAGCGCGATCAACCGGCAGATCCTGGACCTGGAGGCGGATCTGGGCGCGCCCTTGTTCGAGCGCATCAACAAACGCCTGCGCCTGACCCCGCTAGGCGAGATGGTGCTGGCGCACGTGCGCCAGACGCTGCGCGAGCACGAATTGCTGCGCAGCCGAATCGAAGCCGTGAAGGGCGTGCGCCAGGGTGAAGTCACCGTGGCGACCACGGCCGGCCTCGCCGGCTCGCTGATGCCGTCACTGGTGCACGCGTTTCGCCAGCAGTACCCGGGCATACTCGTGCGCCTGCTGGATCTGCCCGTGGCCGACATTGTCAGCGCTGTCGAGCGCGGCGATGCCGATCTCGGCCTTGCCTATGACCTGCCCGATATCGCCGCCTTCCGCATCCTGGCCAGCAACGACTGGCATATCGGCGCGGTGGTGGCGCCCGGGCATGCGCTGGCCGCGCAGCCGTCGACGCTGCTCAGCGAATGCCTGGCCTGTCCGCTGATCCTGCCCGCGCCGTCGATGTCGATTCGCGCCATCCTCGATGAGGCCTTCGCACGAGCCGCGGTTGCGGTATCGCCGGTTACCGAGACCACTTCGACCGCGCTGATGCGCCGCCTGGTCATGCTTGGCGCCGGCATCGCCTTCCTGAATCCGCTCGACGTGCTGGAGGAGCGGGAGCGCGGGGCGCTGGCCTGGGTGCCGCTGCGCGACGGCCAGCTGCCGTGCCAGACGCTGCGGCTGGTTGCGCGCGCGCGCAATCCGCTGAGCGCCGCGGCGGAACTGATGGCCGAGCGGATTGGCGAGGGCCTGGTGGCGTTGTTTGCTGGCGTGCGCTAACGGAGCTGCGCCTGGCTGTGCTGTTTTTGCGCACACCGTCGGTGGAAATCGATGCTTTGCCAAGGCCTGCCGGCGTCTTAGACTGTGTGGGCCTGGCCGCATGACGTGCCGGGTATTTTCGCCACCAACCTGAAGACCCTGCCATGCCCCTCATCCTTATCAATGCCGACATCCTGGTGACCATGGATGCGCAACGCCGCGAGATCCCGGGGGGCGCACTGGTGGCGCAGGGCCCGGTGATCGAATGGGTGGGCGCCACCGCCGAGCTGCCGCCGCAATACCGCCGGCTGATCGACGAAGGGGGCGCCGAGGTGATCGATATGCGTGGCAAGGTGGTGATCCCCGGGCTGGTCAACACGCACCACCACATGTACCAGAGCCTGACCCGCGCCGTGCCGGCGGCGCAGGACGCCGAGCTGTTCACCTGGCTTACCAACCTCTATATGTTGTGGTCGCACCTGACGCCGGAAATGATCGACGTGTCGACCCGTACCGCGATGGCCGAGTTGATGCTGTCCGGCTGCACTACCACCAGCGATCACTTGTACCTGTATCCCAATGGCTCGCGCCTGGACGATTCCATTGAAGCCGCGGCGGCAATGGGCATGCGCTTTCATGCCGCGCGCGGATCGATGAGCGTGGGCCGCAGCAAGGGTGGCCTGCCGCCCGATTCGGTGGTGGAAGAGGAGCACGCCATCCTGAAGGACAGCCAGCGGCTGATTGAGCGGTACCACGACGCTTCGCGCCACGCGATGCTGCGGGTGGTGGTGGCGCCGTGTTCGCCGTTCTCCGTCTCGCGCGACCTGATGCGCGAGTCGGCGCTGCTGGCGCGCAACTATGGCGTGTCGATGCACACCCACCTGGCCGAGAACGATAACGACATCGCCTACTCGCGCGAGAAGTTCGGCCTCACGCCGGCCCAGTACGCCGAAGAACTCGGCTGGGTCGGCCCCGATGTGTGGCATGCCCACTGCGTCAAGCTCGATGATGAAGGCATTGCGCTGTTCGCGCGCACGGGCACCGGCGTTGCCCATTGCCCTTGTTCGAACATGCGCCTGGCGTCAGGCATTGCGCCGGTGCGCACAATGCGCGATGCCGGCGTGCCGGTCGGGCTGGGTGTGGATGGCAGCGCGTCGAACGATGGCGCGCATATGCTGGGGGAGGTGCGGCAGGCCATGCTGCTGCAGCGCGTAGGCTACGGGCCCGCCGCCATGAGCGCGCGCGAAGCGCTGGAGATCGCCACGCTGGGCGGCGCGCGCGTGCTGGGCCGCGACGATATCGGCGCGCTGGCGCCTGGCATGTCGGCCGATTTCGTGTCCTTCGACATGGCGCAGGTGGGCTACGCCGGCGCAGGCCACGACCCGGTGGCCGCGCTGGTGTTCTGCACGCCGGGCAATGTCGCCACCAGCGTGATCAACGGCAAGGTGGTGGTGCGCGATGGCGAGTTGCAGACGGTGGAGTTGCCGCGCGTTCTTGCGCAGCATCGCGGGCTCGCGCGTGAACTGTTCGAGCGCGCCAGGCAGGCCTGAGGCAACAATGGAATGTGCTGCGCGTGCGACCCCTCTGGAGAGGGGTCGCGTCATGTCTGCAATGTATTCACACTAGGCCCCGGGTCGTTCCCTGAACGCCCTTGACCCTTCCCCAGCCCGCCATTGATCGCGGGCTTTTTTTTGCGCGTGTTTTTCGAGGGATGAATCGCCGCAGCCATCGCGAGGGCGGTGCCAGGCGTGGAGCGCCAATGGAAAAAGCCGGAAGCATTGCTGCTTCCGGCTTTTAGAATTCGCTGGTGGGGCGTGAGTGACTCGAACACTCGACCTACGGATTAAGAGTCCGCTGCTCTACCAACTGAGCTAACGCCCCAACGAAGAAAAAGATTGTACCATGGTTTTTGAGTTTGTCAAACACCCTGCGTAATTTTTCCTGCATGAGGGTGCTCTGGAAATGCCATGTGCGATTTCGCCGTCGTGCGTGCAATGCCCAGGCAGCCTTGTTCCTTCTCCTTGCACCGAGCCCAGGCACTCACGATGGCGGGAACTCGCCCGGGGTTTCGGCAGTCTTGCTTGGGGTGAGCGAGGCGTAGGCCTTTGCGGACGAGTCGGGCCGACCCATGTTAGGATGATTCTTCACTTGCAATGGAGGGCTGTACCGATGGATATCAAGTTCCAAGAGCAAGAGCGTTACGATATCAATAATGAAGGCTTGCTATTTCACGCCGTTGTCGACGGCCAACCAGTCACTTGCGTGGTGACCCGTGAAGCGCTGTGGGAAGGCTTCAGTGCCGACCAGGTGTTGTCGCTGGAAGAAGCATTCCGCGCCGGACGTGAAACCATCGAGCGTGCTGCGGTGGTGCTGATCGAGCAGGGCGCCGCCCAGCCAGTGGTAGTCAAGCGCGCCCATGTGGCGCCGCTCTGAAGCGGATTCCAGTCCGGGCCGGTCATCGGTCCGATCCCGGGCTACCGCTTCAGGTCATTGCGGCTTCTCGCCGCCTGACGCCGGTTTCCCGCCGGCGTTTCTCTTTTTCATTCCCCGCGCTCATCACTGATCTTCCCGATCGCGCCGATCGTGCCGCTCACGTTGATCGCGCTCAAGCCGGTTTTGCCGGGTAGCCCGGCCCGCCAGGGCGGCTAGCGCATTCTTCGAAGATGCGTGCCTGGCATTGCGCGCAGCCCGCGGGATCGAGGCGCGCAATGATGGTGTGCAGCGCCTGCCGCTTGGTGGAAAAGATGTGCCCCTCGCCCAGCTTCAGCGCGAAGCCGGTCTGGTCCCACGTCTGCAGCACCTGTGTGCGCGGACGATGGAAATACAGGTCGCCGCCGGTGGCGCGCCGCTCGCTCAGTTCGCTTTCCCACATCTCCGCGCCGGCCAGGTCAATGAAGTTCATGCTCTTGGTCATGGCCAGTAGATGGATCTGGCCGGGATGGGCGTTGCGTGCCTCGTGCAAGCGGTCCGTCACGTACTGGACCGCGCCGAAGTAGATCGCGCCTTCCATGCGCAGCAGCTTGAGCTGGGGGCATTCCGGTTGCGGGCGCTGCAGTTCGTCGAGCGGCGTAAAGCGCCGGTCGGGGTCGTCGGCGTCTGGCACCAGGCTGCGCACCGCTGGCCGCGAGGTGCGATAGAGATAGGCCACCAGTGACAGGATCGTGCCGAGCAAGACCGCCATCTCCAGGCGGATGGCCAGCGTGGCGACAAAGGTGCTGATGGCGATGGCGAATTCCGTGCGGCTCAGGCTGGCGATGCGTCGCAGCCGGCCGAAATCGAACAGGCCCCAGGCCACCAGCAGCAACATCGCGGAGATGGAGGCCAGCGGGATCTGCGCCAGCAGCGAGGCGCTGGCCGTGACCAGCACCACCAGCAGCAAGGCCGAGAAAATGCTGGCCAGCGGCGTCTGCGCGCCGGCCTCGTAGTTAGGCATGGAGCGGTTCAGCGAGCCGCAGGAGATATAGGCGGAGAACAAGCCACCTGCGATGTTCGACAAGCCCTGCCCGATGAACTCGCGGTTGGCGTCGATATGCTGGCCCGAGCGCAGCGCCACCGCCTTGGCGATCGAGATCGACTGGCCGAGTGCCACGATGGTCAGCGCGGCGGCGATGCCAAGCAGGTCGGGGATCGCCTGCCAGGAAACATTCGGCAGGTGGAAGGGCGGGATGGCCGACGGGATCGGCCCGACCACGTTGACGTGGTGCGCGCCCGCGCTCCAGCCCGGCGCATTGAGCGGCAGGGCAACGCCATAGCCCGCCAGCAGGCCGATCAGCATGAAGGGCAGGCGGCGCGAGACGCGTTTCACCGCTACGGTCACCGCCAGCGTGATCGCCGCTACCGTGAACGCGCTCCAGTTGATGCCGTCGGCATTGTCCAGCAGAAAGCGCACCACGCCGAAGGCGCTCGTGCCCGTCGGCACGGCCAGCCCAAACAGGTCCTTGAGCGCATAGAGGCCGATCAGTGTCGCCGCGCCGCAGGTGAAGCCAAGCAGCACCGAGGGTGAGATGAAGTTGGCCAGCGTGCCAAGGCGCAAGGTGCCCACGGCAAGCTGCAGCAAGCCAACCATGATGGTGACGGCGAGCGCCAGATTGATGTATTCGGGACTGCCGGCAAATGCCACCGGGCTCAGCATGGCGAACAGCGCCAGCGAGTTGGCGTTGGTCGGGCCGGACATCACATGCCAGCTGGAACCGAACAAGGCCGCCACGATGCAGGGAATCACGGCCGCGTAGATACCGTATTGCGGCGGCAAGCCGGCAAGCGTGGCAAAGGCCACGCCCTGCGGCAGCACCAGCACCGCGCCAAGCAGGCCCGCAACCAGGTCCGCACGCAAGGAGGCGCGGCTCACGCGGTGACGCCATGCCGGCAACAGGCGCCCGAGCATCCGGCCGGTCGTGCCCTGCACAGCCGGGGCGGTCATGCTTGCGGGTCTCGTTCGCTGAGGCTTACCAGCAATTCGTCGATCGCGCCATAGACCTTGCCCAGCCGCTCGGCGCCGATCATCTGCTCGAGTTGCTCATAACGGCGGTCGATCAGCGGCTCCATCTCGGCGATCAAGGCACGACATTTGTCGGTCAGCGAGATCAACTGGCGGCGCTGGTCCGTGGTGGAGCGCGAGCGCAGGATCAGGCCGGCTTCCTCCATGCTCGACAGCATGCGGGTAAGGCTCGGGCTCAGGATCAGGCAGGCATCGGCGAGCTGGTTAGGCTCCATCTCGCCTTGCTCGTTGAGGGTGCGCACTACCCGCCATTGCTGCTCGGTCATGCCGTGCTGGCGCAGGATGGGCCGGAAGCCGGCCATCAGCGTTTCGCGGGCTTGCAGCAGCAAGTGGGGGAGGTTGCGGTGGCGAAAGGTAGCCGGTTTCATGCCCGCAAGTGTAGCCTTGCAGACGCCCGGACGCGAGCCGGTGGCTACCCGGATATGCCGGCCGCCGGCTTGGTGGCGGGCGCCTTGGCGCAATACCTCAGCCCAGGTCGAGCGTGGCCACCACCGGCGTGTGGTCCGAAGGCTGCTCCCAGGTGCGCGGCACGCGATCGATCACGCAGGCGCTGCACGCCTCGCGCAGGGCCGGCGACAGCAGGATGTGGTCGATGCGCAGGCCGGCGTTGCGGCGGAACGCAAACATGCGGTAGTCCCACCAGGAGAAGCTCTTCTCCGGCTGCTCGAACAGGCGGAATGCGTCGGTCAGCCCAAGTGCCTCCAGCGCCCGGAACGCATCGCGCTCCGGCGGCGACACCAGGTTCTGCCCCTCCCACTTCTTCGGGTCGTGCACGTCCCGGTCTTCGGGCGCGATATTGAAGTCACCCAGCAGCGCAAGCTTCGGGTACTTCACCATTTCCTCCTGCAGCCACGCGGTGATCGCCTGCAGCCAGCCGAGCTTGTAGGTGAACTTGTCCGAGTCCGGCGCCTGCCCGTTGGGGAAGTACGCGCACACCAGGCGCACGTCGCCATAGGTCGCCGCCACCACGCGCTGCTGGGGGTCGTCGAAGCCAGGGATATTGCGCACCACGTCGGTGGGCGTCGCCATGGTGGCATTGCGCGCCAGGATCGCCACGCCGTTGTATGTCTTCTGGCCGGTGAACACGCTGTGGAAGCCAGCGCTTTCCAGTTCGGCCAGCGGGTACTTGTCGTCCGGCATCTTCAGCTCCTGCAGGCACAGGGCATCGATCGGCGTATCGGCCTTTTCCTGCTCGCTCAACCAGTCCAGTACCTGCGGTAGCCGGACCTTGAGCGAGTTGACGTTCCAGGTTGCGATTCTCATTATTTCTCGTGATCTATGGTGGGTAAGGCCTTCCGGGTAGTTGTTTCTGGAAAGAATCCTCTGGTTACCCATCTAGCTACCCAACTTCATTCTGCTAGCCTTTCGACCCCTGCAGGAGCGCCTCGAAGCTTTGTGCAGTGATGCCGCCCGAGCGTGGGCCGATCTTTACGAGGCGCAGTGTACCAGCGGCCACGATCCGGTAGACCGTGGCATCGCTCGCCAAGCGCACCGGGCGGCCCTACGGCTTGAACGAGCCCTCGATGGCATAACGCGATCCCGGATGCACCAGCCGCGCCAGCGTGATCGGCGAGCCCTGGCTTTCGGTGCGGCGGATCACGATCAGGCAGGGCTCGCTTGGCTTGATGCCCAGCAGCTCGGCCTCTTGCTCGGTGGGCAACTGCGCCTCGATGGAGTATTGCGCCTCCCATAGCGGTGCCACGGTCAGCAGGTAATTGGTGGGCGTGGTCTTGGTGAAATCCACGTCGAGATAGTCAGGCGCACGGGCCGGGTTGACGTAGCGATCCTCGCACAGCAGCGGCACGCCGTTCTCGCTATGCACGATCAAGGTGTGGAAGACCTTGCTGCCGACGGGCAACCCGAGGCGCGGCGCCAATGCCTCGGTGACGACTTCGGCGCGCGCCATGTGCACGTCGGAGCGGTGGCGGTGGCCTCGCTCCGTGATCTCGTCGTGCAGGTCGCGGATGGTCAGCGTGGACGATGCGCGATAGGGCTGGGTGGCGAACGTGCCAACGCCCTGCACACGCTCCACCAGGCCTTCGGCCTGCAGTTCCCGCACCGCCCGGTTGGCGGTCATGCGGCTGACGCGGAACTGGGTGACCAGCTCGGATTCCGATGGCATCAGCGTGCCGGGTGGCCAGCGTCCGGCGCTGAGTCCGTCCTTCAGGTAGTTCTTGATGTGCGCGTAGGCGGCGGCGGGTGGCAGGTAGGTCATGGCACGCAGTTTACTTGACCGCGCTTGTCTAGCCAATTTCCATTGGCAGCGATTGTCCAGTTCGAGGTCGGCACGCGCCAGGAGAAAGGGGCGGGTTTTGGCTTTGGGTTTGGCTCTGCTCAGGGTAATCCCGACTCGTTGATTTGTTGTCTTATCTTGTATATACAAGACTATGTGTCGCAATCGACGATTCCAGGATGCTGGAAGCGTGTGTGGACAGGCGAGAGGGTGACCGGAGACAACATGGCAAAGGTGAGCGCAAGGGCAAATGCGGGGATGAACATATTCCCGGGCTGGTATGTGGTGGGCGCGACACACGTGCTGCTGGCGCTGATATTTGGCGCCGCATACTCGTTTGGCGCATTTTTCGCGAGCATCCAGGAAGGCTTCGGGGTGGGGAGTTCGTCGGCGGCTTCCGTGTTCTCGTTTACCGCGCTGATTTACTACGTGGTGGGCGTATTCTCCGGGTCCCTGGCCGACCGGATTTCCACCCGCCGGGTCATCGCGATGGGCATTGTGTCGCTGGCGCTGGGATTTGCCATCGCCAGCATCGTCTCGGATTCGCTGGCGGGGTTCCTGGTTGCCTTCTGCTCGCTGGTGGGCCTGGGCGTTGGCCTGGTCTACGTGCCGGCGGTGACGGCGGTGCAGCGCTGGTTCGTCAGGCACCGCAGCCGGGCGTCGGGCCTTGCGCTGGCGGGCACCGGGCTTGGCACGTTCATCGGACCGGTGGCGGCGGGCCTGCTGATGGAGCATATGAGCTGGCAGGCGACAATGCGCTGCTTCGCGCTGGCCATCGCCGTGGTCGGGCTGGCAATGGCAATGCTGCTAAAGGGGCGCCCGGAAGAGGCCGGCCTGTATCCCGATGGCGCGCCTGCGGCGCCTGGCGCAGCCCATTTGCCCCCGCCATCCGGGCTCAGCCTGGCGCAGGCCGTGCGCGGCGGGCGATTCTGGTGGTACTTCGGCGCCATCCTGCTGGGCTCGGTTGGCCTGTTCGCCGCGCTGGTCCATATCCATCCGTACGCGCGGCAGCACGGTTTGTCGTCCACGGCCGGGAATCTGCTGATCGGGCTGGTGGGTGCCGGCAATATCCTGGGGCGCCTGTTGCTGGGCGGGCTCGGCGACAGGCTGGGTCCAGGGCGGCTGCTTATGTGCCTGACGCTGATGCTCGCGCTGCTCAACGGCGTGTGGCTTGGGGCCACGAGCTTCCCGGCGCTGGCGCTGTTTGCCGTCCTGTTTGGCGCGGCTAACGGCGGTTGCATTTCCTTGTACCCGGCGCTGGCCGCGACATGGTTCGGCACGGCCAACCTCGGGGCGATCCTGGGTGCGCTGTATGTCGCGGTGGGCATTGCGGCGATGGCGGGCGGCAGCCTGGCTGGCTGGCTCTTCGATGCCTACGGCAATTATTCGGTGGCGATTGCGGTGAGCGCGGGCTGCGCGTTGCTGTCGACCGCCTGCATTGCACGCGCGAGCCGCCATGAAAAAAGCGGCTCAGACCGAGCCGCCTAACCTCTTCCATTCTTCGATTAACAACGTGCTGCGTTAAGCCACCGCCATGCCGCCATGCCGCAGCAGTGCGTCGATCTGTGGCGCGCGGCCGCGGAACGCGGTGAACGATTCCATGGCCGGCCGGCTGCCGCCCACCGACAGGATTTCCCTGCGGTAGCGTGCGCCGGTCTCGGCGTCGAGCACGGTGCCGGAGAGCTTCGCGGCTTCCTCGAACGCCGCGTAGACGTCGGCGGACAGCACTTCGGCCCACTTGTAGCTGTAGTAGCCCGCCGCATAGCCGCCGGCAAAGATATGGCTGAAGGTGTTCGGCCAGCGCGACAGCGGGTGCTGCGGCACCACATGGGTGCGATCGTTGATCTCCCTGGACAGCGCCAGCACGGACTTCTCGCCCGCGGGGTCGAAGCTGGTGTGCAGGTGCATGTCGAAGGACGAGAACACGATCTGGCGCAGCGTCATCATGCCGTTCTGGAAGTTCTTCGCGGCCAGCATGCGCTCGAACAGCTCGCGCGGAAGCGGCTCGCCGGTGTCGACGTGCGCGGTCATGTCGGCCAGCACCTCATACTCCCAGCAGAAGTTCTCCATGAACTGCGAGGGCAGCTCAACGGCATCCCATTCCACGCCATTGATGCCGGACACGCCGAGCTCGCCGACCTGGGTGAGCATATGGTGCAGGCCGTGGCCGAATTCGTGGAACAGCGTAATCACTTCGTCGTGGGTGAAGACCGCGGGCTTGCCACCCACCGGCGCCGTGAAGTTGCAGGTCAGGTAGGCCACCGGGGTTTGCACGCGGCCGCCGTCCAGCAGCTTGCGGCCCCGGGCGTCATCCATCCACGCGCCGCCGCGCTTGCCTTCGCGGGCGTAAAGGTCGATGTAGAACTGCGCCAGCAGCTCGCCCTCGGGTGAAACGACGCGGAAGAAGCGCGCGTCTTCGTGCCACGTCTGGGCCTGGTCGGCTTCGATGCGCACCGAGAACAGCTTCTCCACCACGCCGAACAAGCCCTTGAGCACCTGCGGCTCGGGGAAGTATTGCTTTACCTCCTGCTCGGAGAAGGCGTAGCGCTGCTCGCGCAGCTTTTCCGACGCGTAGGCTACGTCCCAGGGCGAGAGGTCGCTCAGGCCCAGCTCGCTTGCGGCGAATGCCTTTAGCTCTGCCCAGTCCTTCTCGGCGTACGGACGCGCCTTGGCGGCCAGTTCGTCCAGGAAGCGCAGCACTTCGGCCGGGGATTCCGCCATCTTGGGCACCAGCGAGACCTCGCCGAAAGTGGCGTAGCCGAGCAACTGCGCTTCTTCGCGGCGCAGCGCGAGCTGCTCGCGCATATTGGCCGTGTTGTCCCACTCGGCCTTGCCCTGGCCGTACTGCTCGGCCAGTTCCGAGGCGCGGGTGACGCTGGCTTCGTACATGGTCTGGCGCAACGCGCGGTCGTCCGCGTATTGCAGCACCGGGAAGTAGGAGGGGAAGTGCAGGGTGAATTTCCAGCCCGGCTTGCCGTCTTTTTCAGCGGCATGGCGCGCGGCCTCCAGCGCGTCTTCCGGGATGCCGCTCAGGCGGCTTTCGTCCTCGATCAGCAGCGCGTAGGCATTGGTGGCATCGAGCACGTGGTCGGAGAAGGCCTTGGACAACTGGGCCTGCTGCTCCTGGATCGCGGCAAAGCGGGGCTTCTTGTCTTCGGGCAGTTCGGCGCCGCCCAGGCGGAAACCGCGCAACTCGTTTTCCATCAGTTGGCGCCGAGCCGTGCTCATGGTGGCGAATTCGGGGCTCGCGGCGATGGCCTTGTACTTGTCATAGAGCGCCAGGCTCTGGCCCAGCGACGACCAGAACTCGGTCATGCGCGGCAGGTTGTCGCTATGCGCCTGGCGCAAGGGCGGCGTATCCGCCACCGCGCTCAGGTGGCCCACCACGCCCCAGGCGCGTCCCAGCGGCTCGGTGGCGGCTTCCAGCGCTTCCACGGCATTGGCCCAGGTGGCTTCGGTGGCCGGGTCCTCGGCGCGGTCGACGGCGGCTTGCGCGGTCGCCAGCAGCACGTCCAGCGCCGGGCCGATGTGCTCGGGGCGGATCTCGGAGAAACGCGGCAGGTCGGTGAAATCCAGCAGCGGATTGTCGCCGTTTGCGTGATTTGCAGCGTTGGCTTGGTTGGCGGCTTGATCCATGACGTCTCTCTTGGCAGGGCCCGTAAGGGCAATGCCCCGCACATTGGGGCGGGGCGGCAGGATTTCCAGTGCCAGGCAGCCCCGGCGCGCAAGGCGCCGGCGCTGTCCGTGGCAGGCCGATACGACGTTCAGCCGGCTGCGCGCTCGGCGGCTTCCAGCGTATTGATCAGCAGCATCGTAATGGTCATCGGGCCAACGCCGCCCGGCACAGGGGTGATGTAGCCGGCGACTTCCTTGACGCCGTTGAAGTCGACATCGCCGCACAGCTTGCCATTGTCGTCGCGGTTCATGCCCACGTCGATCACGGCTGCACCGGGCTTGACCATGTCAGCGGTGATGATGTTGCGCCGGCCCACGGCGGCCACGATCACGTCCGCGTCGCGGGTATGGGCGCTCAGGTCGCGCGTCTTGCTGTTGCAGATGGTGACGGTGGCGCCGGCCTGCAGCAGCAGCATCGCCATCGGCTTGCCGACGATGTTGGAGGCGCCGACCACCACCGCGCGGGCGCCGCGCAGCGGGAAATCGACCGATTCCAGCATTTTCATGCAGCCATAAGGCGTGCACGGACGGAACAGCGGGGCGCCGGTCATCAGGGCGCCGGCATTGGCCACGTGGAAGCCGTCCACGTCTTTTTCCGGGGCGATCGCTTCGAGCACTTTGTGGCTGTCGATATGCTTGGGCAGCGGCAACTGCACCAGGATGCCGTGGATGTGCGGGTCGCGGTTCAGGGCATCGATGCGGGCCAGCAGGTCGGCCTCGGACAGGTCGGCGGGGTAGCGGTCGAGCGAGGAATGAAAGCCATTGTCGTCGCAGGCCTTGACCTTGTTACGCACATAGACCTGGCTTGCCGGGTCTTCGCCCACCAGGACCACGGCCAGGCCGGGCCGGTGGCCGCGTTCGGTCAGGCGGGCGGCGCGCTGGGCGGCTTCGGTGCGGAGTTGCTTGGCAAGGGCGTTGCCGTCGATGAGTTGGGCTGGCATGGGGATGGGCGCTGGAGAGCTGGAGGTGGTCAAAGCGGAATTATAAAGGTTGACGCAACCCGGGGCGCGGGAGAGTAGGGCGCTGGTAGCATGGCCCCATGGATGCCCTGAACCCTTTTGCCACGGCCGCGGCGGCCGAACATGCCGTCCTCATCGTGCTCAGCGTGGCCGCCATGGCTTGGGCGCTGAGCCGCCGGCCTTGGCAACTGCTGCGGCGCGACGATTTGCAGCATGGCTGGCTGGGCGCGCTGGTGTTGCTGGCGCTGCTATGGACGGTCCGCGCGACGTTGCCGGGCGGGCTGGCGATCCAGCTGTTTGGCGCCACCCTGATGGTGACCCTGTTCGGGCTGCCGCTGGCCCTGCTGTCGTTGTTCGTGGTGGATCTGGTGTCGTTCCTGGGGCTGGGCTACCTGGCTGGCGACACCTGGGCCCGGCTGGACTGGGCGGCGCCATGGCCGCGCTATGTCTGGATGGGGCTCTTGCCGGCCTTGTTGTCGGCCGCGCTGCAGGGGGCGATGCGCCGGCTGCTGCCGCGTCATCCCTTCGTGTTCATCCTCGGCCATGGCTACTTTGCCGCCGGGCTGGCCGCCTTGGGCGCGGGGGCGGCGCGCGCGGTCTGGCGTAGCTACAGCGTGGGCGACGGCGTGCTCTCGCTGCCCGATACGCTGACCGCCGTGCTGATCCTGGCGTTTGGCGAGGCGTTTCTTACCGGCATGCTGGTGGCGGTGTTCGTGGTCTACAAACCGCAATGGGTCGTGACCTTTCGCGACGAGGAATATCTCCGGCGTTGAGCGGGCAGCCCGTCCGCCGGCCAGGCGGGGGCGGACTGCCTTTCTTCTTTCTGGCGCGGGCTCAACTGCTCTTGGACAGGGCCAGGCGAAGCAGGTCGGCCACGGTGTTGACGTTGAGCTTTTCCATGATGTTGGCGCGGTGCGCCTCCACGGTCTTGATGGAAATGCCCAGGTCGTCGGCAATCTGCTTGTTCAGCCGGCCGGCTACGATGCGCTCCAGCACCTGCTGCTCGCGCGTGGTGAGCTTGCCCAGCAGGTCCTTGGCGGCGCGCTGCTCGCGGGCGGCGGAATGGTCGGTGCGGGCCTTTTGCAGCATGCGCTCCACCAGCGATCGCAGTTCGGACTCATCGAACGGCTTTTCGATGAAGTCGATTGCGCCCTTCTTCATGGTGGAGACTGCCATCGGCACATCGCCGTGGCCGGTGATGAAGACGATCGGGATATTGATGTTTTCCGCGATCATGCGTTCCTGCAGCTCGGGCCCGCTCATGCCCGGCATCCGCACGTCCAGGATCAGGCAGGAGACCTGGCCCGAGTCGTAGGCGGAAAGGAACTGTTCGGCGCTGGTAAAGCTGCGAACCTGGTAGCCATTGCCCTCCAGCAGCCAGGTCAGCGAGTCGCGCATGGCTTCATCGTCGTCGACGATGAAGACGGTCTCGCCGCGGTGGGAGGTGGGGTTTGGCGTTACAGTCATGAAGTCTCCTGGGACATCAAAGTCATTTGCCGCCAAGTGTAACCGGGCCGGGCGGCAAGCGACAGGGGCGGCCCTGGCGCGCCTGATCCTGTCTTGTCAATGCCGCGCGGCCCGCCCGGCGTCTTGTTGGCCGATTATTGGTCGATCAGCGCCGGCTGCAGCGGCAGCATGATCTTGAACGTGCAGCCGATGCCGTCGGCATTGTTCTCCACCCACAGGCGCCCCTGGTGGGACTCGATGATGGAGCGGCAGATATTCAGCCCCATGCCCATGCCGTCGGACTTGGTGCTGAAGAACGGTTCAAACAGGCGTTCCTTCGTGGCCTCGTCAACGCCAGGACCCTGGTCGATCACGTCGATGCGCATATTCGGGCCGATCTCGCCCGGCTCGATGCGCGCGTGCAGGCGCACCACGCCGGTGGCGCGCAGCGCGGGCAGCCCGGCCATGGCCTCGACGGCATTCTTGAGCAGGTTGACCAGCACCTGCTCGATCAGCACCGGATCGACGAACAGCACCACTGGCGGCGGCGGCAGCCGGGTCAGGATGGTGACGCGGCGGCGGGTGGCCTCCAGGTCGGCCAGCCCGACCGCGTCGGCCACGATGTCGTGCAGCGCGGCTTCGCGGCGCTGGGGCTGGCTGCGTTTCACGAAGCCCCGGATGCGGCTGATGATGGTGCCGGCGCGCACCGCCTGCGCCGAGGTCTTTTCCAGGATCGGGATCAGGTCCTCGGCGGTGCTGCGCCCGGAGCGCAGCCGGGCCACCGCGCCCATGCAGTAGTTGTTGATGGCCGCCAGCGGCTGGTTCAGCTCATGCGCGAGCGACGACGCCATCTCGCCCATGGTGGTCAGGCGGCTGGTGAACTGCAGCCGTTCCTCATGCTGGCGCGCCATTTCCTCGGCGGCCTTGCGCACCGTGATATCGGTGGCGATCTGCATCTGCGCCAGGTGGCCGTCGACCCACTGAATGTAGCGGCGGCGCACTTCGAACCATTTCTGCATGTCGGGCACGAAGACTTCCCGCGCGTCCGAGGAGTAGGGCATCAGCTCCGAGGCAGGCAGGCCGGCGTAGGCGTCGACGAAGTCGGTGGCGTCGCTGGAGACCTGCTCCTTGTCGACCTCGCCGCCGGCCAGCTTCAGGTGGCCCTCGGCTTCCCAGCCGAACAACTGACGGTAGTAGCGGTTGGCGAACAGCAATTCGGGCTTGTCGGTGGCCAGCACGGACACCGCGGCGTCCAGGCTTTCCAGCACCGTGGTGAAGCGGTCGTGGGCGGCGGCGAGTTCCTCGCGGGCGCGCTTGGGCTCGGTGATGTCCGTCATCGAGGCCATCCAGCCGGTGTGCCTGCCGCGGCTGTCCACCAGCGGCGAGACATACATGCGGGCGTAGAAGCTGCTGCCGTCGCGCCGCATGGCGCGCATCTCATAGCCGCTGGCCGGGGACTTGCCCTGTAGCGTCAGGTCGATCTGCTTTTGCATCTCCTGATGGTCGTTGGGCGGCCAGTAGGGGAAGGGCGGAACGCGGCCGACCAGGTCGCTGTCCTGCCAGCCGGTCATGCGGCAGAAGGCGGGATTGACGTAGGTGATGCGGCCGTTCAGGTCGAGCGCACGCAACCCGATCAGCATCGAGTTTTCCATCGCGCGGCGAAATGACGTCTCGGCCAGCAGGGCGCGCTGCGCCTCGGAGCGCCGGCTGGTGTGGCGCCACATGCTCCACAGGCTCCACAAGAGGAAGCACGACAGCCCCACCACCAGCCACAGCAGCATGTTGTTGGGCAGGTTGGAGGCGGGCGGGTAGGCGTCGGCGCGCAGCGACAGCGAGTGCCCCGGCGGGTCCAGCAACACCTCGTAGGACAGCGCGTTGCCCGGCACCGGCCGCAACGAAGTGCTGGCGCGGATCTGGTTGTTCTTGTCGATCAGCGAGAAGCGGTAGCGCTCGGTCAGCTCCGGCGGCAGCAGGTGGGTCAGGATGCCGTTGATGGAGTAGAGCGCGCCCAGGGTGCCGAGGAACTCGTTGTCCCGCACGATCGGCACCTCCATCAGCATGAAGCTGTCGCCGCGGTCGTTGACCAGCGGGCGCGAGTACACCACGCGCTGGGTTTCGCGGGCGGAGTCGAAGGTATCGAGCACCTCGGGCTCCAGCGGCTGGTCCTGGGTTTCGCGCAGCCGGCTGGCGAATTCGGAGGTGGACGGCAGCGACCAGCGCCCGCGCCGGGTCGCGTCCAGCCAGTTGACGAAGACGATTTCCGGGTTCTCGCGCAGGATTTCCTGCGCGGCGGTGCGGTAGGCGCCCTGGTCCAGCTGGGCGGCGGCGATGTCGCGCGCCAGCGAGGCCAGCTGGTCCTGGTTGCTCAGCAGGGACAGGCGCACGCGCTGCTGGGCCCAGGCCGCGTCGCGATAAAGCGCGTCGCGTTGCTGCTGGCGCTCGGTTTCATGAAGCGACCACAGGATCACGCCCATTGCCACCGTGAACAGCACGATTGCCACCAGCGGGATGAACATGAACCAGCTGGTTGCCACCAGGTTGCGCCAGCGCAGCCACCACAATCCGCGCGGCGGCCCGTTGACGGCGGCGGGCTCGTCCACGTGGCCAAGCGTATCGAGGGGCGTCAGCGGGTTGGGCGGGGCGACCAGCGTAGGGTCGCTGCCGCTCGCCTTGGCGGAGCCGGAAGCGGAGGGAGGGACGACTGCGGCGCGGAGGTGGGAAAAGAAATCTTTGAGGGACGGCATGGTGGGATTGACGACTGACCGAGCAGTGTAGCGGGATTGCGGCGCCCCGTCGCTTGGGGTAAGCGCCAATGCGGCGCTGCGGCATTCCTGCCGAAGGCGCGGCGGGTGAATGGCGTTTGGCGGCAAGGGCTGGCGCAGTGTTGTGGTGCGCTGCCGCAATATTTCATATTGTAAGAAACCATATCGCAATTTGAAAATTGGGCTTGTCTTGCCCAATGTGCTTCCATAGAATCGGTCCGACCGAAAAGTGCGGACGGCAGTGCTGCGTCCGGTCCTGCCAGCCTCGCTGGCAAGCCCGGGCGAAGCGCTAGCGAAGGACCGTGCGAAGACACTCGCGGCCGGCGCGCCGTACCGTAGTCACACCGTCAGGCCGGGGCTCCCACCACAAGAATCAGGGGGCACCGAGGCAGGAATTCACCAGGAGACAGTCATGTCAGCTGTACCAGAGCAGATCCTCGGCGCAAGCAGCGCCAACGACGCCGATCCCCAGGAAACCCACGAGTGGCTTGATGCCCTGCAGGGCGTGATCGCCGCCGAAGGCACCGACAGGGCCGCCTTCCTGATCGACAAGCAGATCGAATACGCACGCGTGAACGGCGTCACCCAGCCGTTCCACGCTGAAACGCAGTACATCAACACCATCCCGGTGGAGCAGCAGGCCCGCATTCCCGGCGACCAGGACATCGAGCACCGCATCCGCTCGTACACCCGCTGGAACGCCATGGCGATGGTGCTGCGCGCCAACAAGCACACCAACGTTGGCGGCCATATTTCCTCGTTTGCCTCGGCGGCCACGCTGTATGACGTCGGCTACAACCACTTCTGGCACGCCCCGTCCGAGAAACACGGCGGCGACCTGGTGTTCGTGCAGGGCCACTCGGCCCCGGGCGTGTATTCGCGCGCCTTCCTGCTCGGCCGCCTGAGCAAGGAACAGCTCGACAGCTTCCGCCAGGAAGTCGACGGCAAGGGCATCTCGTCCTATCCGCACCCGTGGCTGATGCCGGACTTCTGGCAGTTCCCGACGGTGTCGATGGGCCTGGGCCCGATCATGGCGATCTACCAGGCCCGCTTCATGAAGTACCTGCATAGCCGCGGCCTGGTGCAGACCGAAGGCCGCAAGGTCTGGGCCTTCCTGGGCGACGGCGAGACCGACGAGCCGGAATCGCTGGGCGCGATCGGCATGGCCGGGCGCGAGAAGCTGGACAACCTGGTGTTCGTGATCAACTGCAACCTGCAGCGCCTGGATGGCCCGGTGCGCGGCAACGGCAAGATCATCCAGGAACTCGAATCCGAGTTCCGCGGCGCCGGCTGGAACGTGATCAAGGTGGTGTGGGGCAGCCGCTGGGACCAGCTGCTGGCACGCGACCACAAGGGCCTGCTGATGAAGCGCATGATGGATTGCGTGGACGGCGAGTACCAGACCTTCAAGGCCAAGGATGGCGCCTACGTGCGCGAGCATTTCTTCAATACCCCTGAGCTCAAGGCGATGGTGGCCGACTGGTCCGACGAGGACATCTGGCGCCTGAACCGCGGCGGCCATGACCCGCACAAGATCTATGCCGCCTACAGCGCCGCCAACGAGCATAAGGGTCAGCCCACGCTGATCCTGGCCAAGACCATCAAGGGCTATGGCATGGGCGACGCCGGCCAGGCCATGAACATCAGCCACCAGCAAAAGAAGATGCCGGTGGACGCGATCCGCCGCTTCCGCGACCAGTTCAACATCCCGGTCTCCGACGACAAGATCGAGGAAGTGCCGTACATCACCTTCGAGGAAGGCTCGAAGGAACTGGAATACATGCGCGCCCGCCGCATGGAGCTGGGCGGCTACCTGCCGGCCCGCCGCCAGAAGGCAGAAGCCCTGAAGGTGCCTGAGCTGTCCGCCTTCGACGCGCTGCTCAAGGCCACCAGCGAAGGCCGTGAAGTGTCCACCACCATGGCCTTCGTACGGATCCTGAACACGCTGCTCAAGGACAAGCAGATCGGCAAGCACGTGGTGCCCATCGTGCCCGACGAGTCGCGCACCTTCGGCATGGAAGGCCTGTTCCGCCAGATCGGCATCTGGAACCAGCAAGGCCAGAAGTACGTGCCGGAAGACCACGACCAGCTGATGTTCTACAAGGAATCGCAGACTGGCCAGGTGCTGCAGGAAGGCATCAATGAAGCCGGCGCCATGTGCGACTGGATCGCCGCCGCCACGTCGTACTCGACGCACGGCATCCAGATGATCCCGTTCTACATCTATTACTCGATGTTCGGCATCCAGCGTATCGGCGACCTGTGCTGGGCGGCCGCCGACATGCGCTCGCGCGGCTTCCTGCTGGGCGGCACCTCGGGCCGCACCACGCTCAACGGCGAAGGCCTGCAGCACGAAGACGGCCACTCGCATGTGTTCCATGCCGTGATCCCGAACTGCATCTCGTATGACCCGACCTTCCAGTACGAGCTGGCGGTGATCATGCAGGACGGCCTGCGCCGCATGTACGCCGAGCAGGAAGACGTCTACTACTACCTGACGGTGATGAACGAGAACTACGAGCATCCGGAAATGCCGGCTGGCGTAGAGGGCGACATCGTCAAGGGCATGTACCAGTTCAGGAAGGGCGTGGAAAACAGCAATGCGCCGCGCGTGCAACTGCTGGGTTCGGGCACGATCTTCCGCGAGGTGATCGCCGCTGCCGACCTGCTCAAGAAGGACTGGGGCGTGGAGTCGGACCTGTGGGGCTGCCCGAGCTTTACCGAACTGGCCCGCGAAGGCCACGACGTGGAGCGTTGGAACCTGCTGCACCCGACCGAGCCGCAACGCGAGTCGCACGTGACCAAGAGCCTCAAGTCGGTGCGCGGCCCGGTGATCGCCTCGACCGACTATGTGCGCGCCTTTGTCGACCAGATCCGTCCCTTCGTGCCGCGCCGTTTCGTGGTGCTGGGCACCGATGGTTTTGGCCGCTCGGACACCCGCGAGAAGCTGCGTCACTTCTTTGAGGTGGATCGTCACTGGGTGACGCTGGCAGCACTGAAGGCGCTGGCAGACGAAGGTGCCATCGGTCGCGACAAGGTGGCCGAAGCCATCAAGAAGTACAACCTCGACCCCAACAAGCCGAACCCGATGTCGGTCTAAACAGGCCGACTGCACGAACCCCCGCAGGAGCGGCAATGCCGCGTGCGCGGGCGCCGGGCTGATTCCCGGCGCCTTGCGGCGCGGCGGCGTGACAGATCACGGCGGTGAGGGTAACCTCACACGCTCGTGTTTGTCGTGCGCGCCGGCCTGCCCAGGAGACACTGAATGAGTCAAGCGATTGAAATCAAGGTGCCGGATATCGGCGATTACGACGCCGTTCCCGTCATCGAAGTGCACGTGAAACCGGGCGACACCATCAACGCGGAAGACGCGCTGGTGACGCTGGAATCGGACAAGGCCACGATGGACGTGCCTTCGCCCCAGGGCGGCACCGTCAAGGAAGTCAGGATCAAGATTGGCGACAACGTCGCCGAAGGCACCGTGCTGGTGATGCTGGAGCCCGCCGGCCAGGCTGCCTCCGCGCCCGCCCCGGCCGCAGCCGCACCGGCTGCCGCGCCGGCCCCCGCCCCGACGCCGGCTCCGGCCCCGGCGGCAGCCAGCGCTCCCGCGCCGGCCGCTGCAGCCGGCCCGGTCGAGGTCAAGGTGCCGGACATCGGTGACTACGACTCGGTCCCGGTGATCGAAGTCCACGTCAAGCCGGGCGACACCATCAACGCCGAAGACGCGCTCGTGACGCTGGAGTCCGACAAGGCCACCATGGACGTGCCGTCGCCGGCCGCCGGCGTGGTCAAGGAAGTCCGGATCAAGGTCGGTGACAACGTCGCCGAAGGCACGCTGATCCTGATTCTCGAAGGCGCCGCCGGTGCTCCGGCCAGCGCGCCTGCCGCTGCCGCACCGGCTGCTGCCCCGGCTGCCGCTGCCGCTCCGGCTCCCGCACCTGTAGCCAGCGCCCCGGCTCCGGTCCCCGCAGCCGCGCCCGCCGCGGCTGCTCCGGTAGCCGGCGTGACCGGCACCGCTGCCCATGCCAGCCCCTCCGTGCGCAAGTTCGCGCGCGAACTGGGTGTGGATGTGTCGCGCGTGCCGGGCACCGGCCCCAAGGGACGGATCACCCAGGACGACGTGCAGGCCTACGTCAAGGGCGTGATGAGCGGTCATGCCGCAGCGCCGGCAAAGGCTGCCGCTGCCCCGGCTGGTGGTGGCGAACTGAACCTGCTGCCGTGGCCGAAGGTGGACTTCACCCGTTTCGGCGAGATCGAAAGCAAGCCACTGTCGCGCATCAAGAAGCTCTCGGGCGCGAACCTGCATCGCAACTGGGTGATGATTCCCCACGTCACCAATCACGACGAGGCCGACATCACCGAGCTGGAAGCCTTCCGCGTGCAGCTCAACAAGGAATACGAGAAGCAAGGCGTCAAGGTCACCATGCTGGCCTTCATGATCAAGGCCGCCGTCGCCGCGCTGAAGAAATTCCCGAATTTCAACGCTTCGCTCGATGGCGAGAACCTGGTGCTGAAGCAGTATTTCAACATTGGTTTCGCCGCTGACACGCCGAACGGCCTGGTTGTGCCGGTGATCAAGAACGCCGACAAGAAGGGCGTGATCGAGATCGGCCAGGAAATGAACGAACTGGCCAAGCTGGCGCGCGACGGCAAGCTCAAGCCGGACCAGATGCAAGGCGGCTGCTTCTCGATCTCCTCGCTGGGCGGCATCGGCGGCACGTATTTCACGCCGATCATCAACGCGCCGGAAGTGGCCATCATGGGCGTGTGCAAGTCGTACCAGAAGCCGGTGTGGGATGGTAAGCAGTTCGTGCCACGGCTGACGCTGCCGCTGTCGCTGTCGTGGGATCACCGCGTCATCGACGGTGCGGAAGCGGCTCGCTTCAACACCTATTTCGGTCAGTTGCTGGCCGATTTCCGCCGCATCCTGCTGTAAGGCGGGCAGGGCGCGCCGGGCCTCGCGGCCATGCGCGCCCTTACCTGCAACGTCTGCAACCTGCAACCTGCAAACAGGAAGCGAGCCCATGACTACCTGCGTTGTCGTCAAGAAGGCCGGCGAAGTGGCGATTGCCGCCGACGCGCTGGTGACGTTTGGCGACACCCGGCTCACGCGCGCCTACGAGCGCAACCAGAAGGTGTTCCCGGTGGGTGACAGCTTCGTGGCGCTTGCCGGCACCACCGCGCACTTCCCGGTCATGCGCAGCCTGTTGGCGGGGCTGGGCGAGGATTGCCGGCTGGGTTCGCGCGATGACGTCTTCCGGACCTTCCTCAAGGTGCATGAAAAACTCAAGAACGAGTATTTCATCAACACCAAGGAGGACGAGGACGATCCTTACGAGTCCTCGCAGATCGTCTGCCTGATTGCCAATCCGGCCGGCATTTTCGGCGTGTATTCGTACCGCGAAGTCTTCTCGTTCGATCGCTTCTGGGGCATTGGCTCGGGGCGCAACTACGCGTTGGGCGCCATGCACGCGGTCTACGACCAGCCGGGCCTGGCCGCCCGCGAGATTGCGCGCATCGGGGTGGATGCAGGGGTGGAGTTCGACAAAAGTTCGGCAGGCCCGGTCGAGGTGCAGGTGGTGCAACTGGCTGACATGGCTGGCGACGGAGCAACCAATAACGATGGCGCGCCCCGCATCTGAAGCGGAGCGCGTTCTTGAGGAGCAAAACATGAGTGTGATCGAAGTCCAGGTGCCGGATATCGGCGATTTCGACGCGGTGGAAGTCATCGAGGTGCTGGTCAAGGCTGGCGATACGGTCGAGCAGGAGCAATCGCTGATCGTGCTCGAGTCCGACAAGGCCAGCATGGATGTGCCGTCGTCCGCCGCCGGCAAGGTGGTGGAGGTGCGCATCAAGGTGGGCGACAAGGTTGCCAAGGGTGCCGTCATCTGCACGCTGGAGAGCGAAGCCGCAGCCAAGCCGGCCGCCGCGCCGGTCCCTGCGCCCGCGCCTGCGCAGGTATCGGCGCCTGTCGCGGCCGCGGCTCCGGCTCCCGTGGCCGCCGCGCATGCAGGCAGCGCGGATATTACCTGCGACATGCTGGTGCTCGGCGCCGGCCCTGGTGGCTACTCGGCCGCCTTCCGCAGCGCCGATCTCGGCATGAACACCGTGCTGGTCGAACGCTACAGCACGCTCGGCGGCGTCTGCCTGAACGTGGGCTGCATCCCCTCCAAGGCGCTGCTGCACAACGCCGCCGTGATCGACGAAGCCAAGGCCCTGGCGGCCCACGGCATCCTGTTCGGGGAGGCCAAGATCGACCTCGACGGGCTGCGCCACTACAAGGAAACCGTGGTCGGCAAGCTGACCGGCGGCCTGGCCGGCATGGCCAAGGCGCGCAAGGTACAGGTCGTGCGCGGTATCGGCACCTTCCTCGATCCGCATCACCTCGAGGTGCAGGAAACCGAAGGTGACGCCAAGGCGACGACAGGCAAGAAGACGGTGATCCGCTTCGAAAAAGCCGTCATCGCCGCCGGCAGCCAGGCGGTCAAGTTGCCTTTCATCCCCGAGGACCCGCGCATCGTCGACTCCACCGGTGCGCTGGAACTGCCGGAAGTGCCCAACAAGATGCTGGTCATTGGCGGCGGCATCATCGGGCTGGAAATGGCCACCGTGTACAGCACGCTGGGCGCCAGCATCGACGTGGTGGAAATGCTTGATGGCCTGATGCAGGGTGCCGACCGCGACCTGGTCAAGGTCTGGGACAAGATGAACAAGAAGCGCTTCGACAAGGTCATGCTCAAGACCAAGACGGTCGGCGTGGAAGCGAAGCCGGACGGCATCTACGTCAAGTTCGAAGGCGAGCAGGCGCCGGCCGAGCCGCAACGCTACGACCTGGTGCTGGTGTCGGTGGGCCGCGTGCCCAACGGCAAGCGCATCGGCGCGGAGAAGGCGGGGGTGGCGGTCACGGATCGCGGCTTTATCGACGTCGACAAGCAGATGCGCACCAATGTGCCGCACATCTTCGCTATCGGCGACATCGTCGGCCAGCCCATGCTGGCCCACAAGGCGGTGCACGAAGCGCACGTGGCAGCGGAAGCCGCGCACGGCGAGAAGGCTTACTTTGACGTCAAGCAGATCCCGTCAGTGGCCTACACCGATCCGGAGGTGGCCTGGGCGGGCGTGACCGAAGACCAGTGCAAGGCGCAGGGGATCAAGTACGGCAAGAGCGTGTTCCCGTGGGCAGCATCGGGCCGTGCCATTGCCAATGGCCGCGACGAAGGCTTTACCAAGCTGATCTTCGACGAGGAAACCCACCGGATCATCGGTGGCGGCATCGTCGGCATGCATGCAGGCGACCTGATCAGCGAAGTCTGCCTGGCAATCGAGATGGGTGCCGATGCAGTGGATATCGGCAAGACCATCCACCCGCACCCGACGCTGGGCGAATCCATCGGCATGGCAGCCGAGATCTACGAAGGTGTCTGCACCGACGTCCCGCCGCCGCGCAAGCGCTAAGCACCGGACGTTAGCGACACGAGAGTGAGGCCCGCCGTATGGCGGGCCTTTTTACGTCTTGATTCGCAATTAACCGCCATACTTTTTGCCACATACGCTTGCGGCTGCGCCGGCCAAAGCTTGCCCGCAGCGGGGAGGGCGTGTGTCCTTGTGTCCGAGTACCTGCTTGCCAATGTGTCGCAGGCAAAAAAAATCCCGGCGCATGGCCGGGAATGAATCGATATTGGAATACATGGAAACCAGATACCGAGGAGACACCGTAGGAGGGCAGGGCGGCTTGGGTAGCCTTCCGTGCTGCCTTCGTTCGCAAAATGCGCTGGCCAGGCCAGGCGCGCTTTGCCAACGAACCGGCCGAAGCCGGTCCGTTTCCTGCCGTCGCGGATCAGGCGGCGGTGGTGGCCTTCTTGGTCGCGGTGCGAGCCGTGGCGCTGGCTTGCTGTGCGGCCTTGGTGGCGGCGCTGGCGGCTGCCTGGAAGTTGGTCTCAGCGATTTCAACAGCTTGCTTGGTGGCCTTCTGGACCGACTCGTAAGCGTTGTTGGCGGCGCTGATCGCGGACTTCACGATGGCAACGGTCGACTCGGAGCCGGCCGGGGCGTTCTTGGCGAGGTTCTCGACCAGGGTTTGCACCTTCTTCGAGTTCTCGGCCAGTTGGGCTTCGGCGACCTTGGTGAATTCAGCCTGGGTTTCCGAGGCGATTTCGTACACGTGGCGGCTGTACGCCAGGGCCTTTTCGGCAACCGGCTGGACCAGCGAGGTCTGGAGAGCCAGGAATTCCTGGGCGTCCTTGGCCGAGAGGGCCTTCTTGGCGTTGTCCACGTTTTCAGCGAACGTGGCCTTGACGACTTGCAGGTTCAGCTCGACCAGCTTTTCGATGCCTTCAAAAGCTTTGGTGGTCAGGCCAAACAGGGTTTCGAGGTTGGCTTTTTGCGCTGCGGCGACTTGTTCCGGGGTGAAGCTCATGCTGGTCTCCAATAATGAAGTTCAAGGTCATGCAAAATTAGGCCGCCCAGATGTCAAAGCCATGACGAAATAAGGGTTGAACCTGATTTCTCGTCAGCCAGCCCCAGGCGTAAGGGGGTTATCGGCGCGCTCCGCTTGCTCTGCAAAATCGATGGTGCGCCGCAACAATTCCAATTGTAGGGAAAAGAAAATCGGTGTCAAGGGCTTCTTGTGCATCGCACAAATAACTGTTGTTGAAGTCGGTGCACTGTCACATTTTGGCTGCGTAGCTTCGGCAGGCGTGCCACGCCCGGCACCTTGCGGGGGGAGGAAGGGGAGGGGTGGCGCACCCCGGGACCCGCACAGTGCTACCATCGCGGTCTGCCGGAATCGCCGTCTCCCAAGGGCCCGACCCGCCGGCCGATGCGCCACGGCCAAGTCGCCGCGACCGGCCGCCGCCGGTCAGCCTGCCCGCCTATGTTTGCCCTCATGCTCGCTTTTTACGCCGATCATTTTGTCCTGCCCCTGCCTGAGGGCCACCGCTTCCCGATGCGCAAGTACAGCATGTTGAGGGAGACGGTCGAGCGCGATGTGCCGGGGCTGGTGCTGGTCGAGGCGCCGCGGGCCGGGGACGATGCCTTGCTGCTGGCGCACACGCCTGCATATGTCGCGAGCGTCTCCCGGGGCGAACTGGACCCGGCGCGCCAGCGCGAGATCGGCTTTCCCTGGTCGGACGCCATGGTCGAGCGCTCGCGACGCTCCGCTGGTGCCACCATCGAGGCCTGCCGCGTAGCGCTGCGTGAGGGCATCTCGGTCAACCTGGCGGGTGGCACGCACCATGCCTATGCCGATAAGGGCGGTGGCTTCTGCGTCTTCAACGATGCGGCCATCTCCGCGCGCCAATTGCGTGGCGATGGCCGGGTGGTGCGCGTGGCCGTGGTCGACCTCGACGTGCACCAGGGCAACGGCACCGCCTCCATCCTGCGTGACGATCCCTTCGTCTTCACGCTGTCCCTGCATGGCGAGAAAAACTATCCCTTCCGTAAGGAGGCCAGCGATCTCGACGTAGGCCTGCCCGACGGCTGCGACGACGAGACTTACGCCCAAGCGCTGCAGGGCGCACTCGATACGCTGTTCGCGCGTTTCGCTCCCGACCTGCTCATTTATCTAGCCGGGGCCGATCCGCATGAGGGCGACCGGCTTGGACGCCTGAAACTGACGCTGGCCGGCCTGGCCCGGCGGGACTGCCTGGTGTTCGACGCGGCCCTGGAACGCGGCCTGCCCATTGCCGTGACCATGGCCGGCGGCTACGGCAACCAGATCGAGAACACCGTCGCGGTGCATGCGCAGACCATCGCGCTTGCCGCGCAATATCACGAACGCTATGCCCGGCGCGGCAAGCCGGACGCAGCGGGTGCAGGTGCGATCCTGCCCACCGGCGATATGGAGAAGGCACAACGATGAGTGCAACCAGCCAGGCCCACGCAGCGCGCGGCACCTTGTGGATGGCTGCCATGCCGTGGCTGTTCGTCGTGATCTGGAGCACGGGATTCATCGTCGCCAAGTACGGCATGCCGCACGCGGAGCCGATGACCTTCTTGTTTCTGCGCTTTGTCGGCGTGCTGGTGCTGATGGTGCCCTTCGTGTTGATGGCGCGCGTCCCGCTGCCGCAGCGCGCCGGGGCGACCGACTGGCGCATGGTCGGGCACATCGCGCTGGCAGGGCTGTTCCTGCAGGCGGGCTACCTGGGTGGCGTGTGGGCAGCGGTCAAGCTCGGCATGCCGGCGGGCGTCTCCGCACTGATCGTCGGCATGCAGCCGATCCTGACTGCACTCGCGGCCTCGCGCATGGGCGAGACCATCGGGCGGCGCCAGTGGCTGGGGCTGCTGCTCGGCATCCTTGGCGTGGGCCTGGTGGTGGCAAACAAACTGTCGGCCAGCGGGCTGTCCGCACCAAGCCTGCTGCTGGCGCTGGGCGCCTTGTTTTCGATCACCTTCGGCACGCTGTACCAGAAACGCCATTGCCCGATGTTCGACCTGCGCATGGGCTCGGTGATCCAGTTCGCGGCGGCGGCGCTGGCCTGCCTGCCGTTCATGTTCCTGACCGAAACCCGTCACGTTGAGTGGAATGCCGAGATGGTTGGCGCGCTCGCCTGGTCGGTGGTCGCGTTGTCCATCGGGGCCATCTCGCTGCTGTTCCTGTTGATCCGACAAGGCGCGGCCACCAAGGTATCCAGCCTCATGTATCTCACCCCGCCGACCACTGCCGCCATGGCGTGGCTGTTGTTCGGCGAGAGCTTCCCGCCGCTGGCCGCGCTTGGCATGGCCCTGGCCGCCGGTGGCGTTGCACTGGTGATCCGCCGCTAATTTTCCCTTTTCGCGCTTTCGATGAAACCGACCGCAGATACCCGCAGCGCCTATCGTCATTTCCAGCCCATCACCACGCGCTGGATGGATAACGACGTCTATGGCCACGTCAACAACGTCATCTACTACAGTTATTTCGATACCGTGGTGAACACCTACCTGATCCGGGAGGGCGTGCTGGATATCGAGTCCGGCGACACCATCGGGCTGGTGATCGAGACACAATGCAATTATTTTGCCGCGCTGAGTTTTCCCGACACGGTGGTGGCGGGGCTGCGCGTGGCGCGGCTGGGCAATTCGAGCGTGCGCTACGAAGTGGGCCTGTTCCGCAACGACGAAGACGTAGCTGCGGCGCAGGGCCATTTTGTTCACGTCTATGTGGATCGCGCCACGCGCCGCCCGGTGCCGCTGCCGCCCGCACTGCGCGATGCGCTGCAGGCCCTGGTGTGCGAGCCCGCGGATGCCGGTGCATGATCCGGCCCGCGCAAAGGAGTTAACAACCATGGATTCGCTGCAGAAACGGAGCGTCGCCCTGATCGATCAGGCCATCATCACCCGCCGCTCGGTGCGCGCGTTTCTCGATACGCCGGTGCCGCGCGATGTGGTCAACGAGATCCTGGCCGTGGCCAGCCGGGCGCCGTCGGGCACCAACGCCCAGCCATGGCGGGTCTATGTCCTGACTGGCGATGCCAAGGTGAAGCTGTCGGCCGACGTGCTGGCCGCTTACGACGATCCGCAGCGCGACAGCAAGTATCGCGAGGAGTATCCCTACTATCCACGCGAGTGGGTGGCGCCGTACATTGACCGCCGCCGCAAGGTAGGTTGGGACCTGTACAGCCTGCTGCAGATCAGCCGCGAGGACAAGGCGCGCATGCATGCGCAGCACGCGCGCAACTTCACGTTCTTCGGCGCCCCGGTGGGCATGATCTTCACGATCGACCGCATCCTGGAACTGGGCAGCTGGCTGGACTATGGCATGTTCCTGCAAAGCATCATGGTGGCGGCGCGGGCGCGCGGGCTGGATACCTGTCCGCAGGCGGCGTTCACCCAGTTCCACGCGGTCATCAGCAATCACCTGCGCCTGCCGGCGGATGAAATGGTGGTGTGCGGTATGGCCCTGGGCCATGCCGACCCCGCCGCCATAGAGAATACCCTTAGTACCGAGCGTGAACCGGTAAGCGGGTTCGCGCGTTTCTTATCTTAAGACGTTGTCGGCGGCGAAGGCCCGCTTTGATCCGTCGCTGCCTGTTGGCTCGGGGCAACCCGACGGGCGGGTGAGAAAGATGAAACGGTGTGGAATTACCACAGTCGACGTCGGTCTTAATGCACGTGTCATGTGATTATTGCACCGCATTTTCCGTAATGTGGAATTGTTTGCAAATCGAACTTTAAAGAGGCTTCGTAAGTCTTTAATCTTGCTAACAATTTCTTTTTTTCCTAAACTGGCGCAATCCTAGTTGCGCGCTGAATGAATCATGTTCCGGTCTGATTCCCCCCTATTTTTGCGATTCTTCGGCTCTACCCCTCTTACTTCGGTTGCGGCCTCTGTGCTGTTGACCGTTTCCATGCTGGCCGCCCCTGTGGCCGATGCCGCGACGAAAACGTCGGACACCGCCAAAACCAGCAAAAAGTCGGCAAAAGTCGCCAAGTCCGAGAAAAAGTCGGCAAGCTCTCCCTCTAAATCCGCAAAATCCAAGCAGGTCGCGACCAGCGGCAAGGCCGAGCGCGCCACGACGCGCAAGGTCGTGGTACTGAAGAACGGCAAGCGCACCGTCGTCGCGCAGCGCCAGGCGGTGCCGGTTCGCGCGGCGTTCATCCCCGCGAAACCCTCGCTGGGCGAGGCGCTCGGCCTGCGTGACACCGAAGACGCGCTCGCGCTACGCTCCAGCGTGGCGCTGGTGATGGATCAGAACTCCAACGAAGTGCTGTTCCAGAAGAACGCCGCCGCGGTCCTGCCGATCGCCTCGATCACCAAGCTGATGACCGCCCTGGTTGTGATGGACGCGCGCCAGCCGATGGACGAGGTGCTCACCATCACCGAGGAAGACCGCGACAACGAAAAGCACAGCAGTTCGCGCCTGCGCTTTGGCGCGCAGCTCTCCCGTCAGGAGGCGCTGCTGCTGGCGCTGATGTCCTCGGAGAATCGTGCGGCATCGGTGCTGGGCCGCAGCTACCCGGGCGGCCTGCCGGCCTTTGTGCAAGCCATGAACCGCAAGGCACGCGAGCTCGGCATGAACGACAGCCACTTTGTCGATTCGAACGGCTTGTCGAGCAGCAATGTCTCGAGCGCGATGGACCTCGTGCGCATGGTCAACGCGGCGTACCGCAATCCCACCATCCGCGAGTTTTCGACGCAGACCGAGCATGAGATCAATGTACTGGGACGTACCCAGCACTACGTCAGCACCAACCGCCTGGTTCGCGGCGGCAACTGGGAGATCGGCCTGCAGAAAACAGGCTTTATCTCCGAGGCTGGCCAGTGCCTGGTGATGCAGGCACGCGTCAATGGCCGCAATGTGGTGATGGTGTTCCTGGATTCCGTTGGCAAGCTGTCCCGCTTTGCCGATGCCAATCGCGTCAGGGACTGGCTGGAACACGTGCAGACCGGGCCTGGCCGCCCTTTTCCGACGTCCCCAAACCTGACGCAGGGGCCTGGCAGCCCCACTAGCCCCCAGGCAATCCTGACCGCCCAGCAGCCTCGCGGCATCTGATGGCGGCGCCGGAGTGATCTGGCCGCCTGCTGCTTGTAGTCAAGAAAAACGCGCCGTCACCGGCGCGTTTTTCTTTGGGGCGTGGGCGGCGCGCTTAGAGCAGCTTGCCCGGATTCATGATGCCGGCCGGATCCAGCAACTGCTTGATGCCCTGCATCATGCGCAGCTCGAGCGGGTCCTTGAGGCGCAGGAAATCGTCGCGTTTGAGCTGGCCGATGCCATGCTCGGCGCTGATGCTGCCGCCGTAGCGCGCCACCTCATCCAGCACTTCGGCGGTCAGCGCCTTGCCATGCTGCGCGGTCCAGTCGCGCTCCGCGCCCGCGGGGCGCGACAGGTTGTAATGCAGGTTGCCGTCGCCGAAATGCCCGAAGATAAACGGGCGGATGCTGGGGCTGATGGCCTTGAGGCGCGCCTCCATCGACACCATGAAGGCCGGGATCTGCTCGATCGGCAGCGACACATCGTGCTTCAGGTGTGGCCCGTCGGCGCGCTGGGCTTCGGAGATTTCCTCGCGCAGCTTCCACAGGCTCTGCAGTTGTGACAGCGACGCAGAGACGGCGGCGTCCAGGCACAGCTCGCGCTCCAGCGCCTCGCCAATCACGCGCTCCAGCAGCACGTTGAGGGCGGCTTCGTCGGTGGTGTCAGCCAGCTCCACCAGCACATAGGCGGGGTAGCGTTGGCTGAAGGGCTCCTGCACGCCTTCCGCGTGCTTGAGCACGAGGTCGACGCAATCGCCGGTGAAGAATTCGAAGGCTTGCAGGCGAGCGCCGCACTGCGCGAAGAGCAGCTCGAAGAGCTCCAGCGCCTGCAGCGGGGAGGCCACTGCCGCAAGCACCACCGAGCGTGCGTCGGTGCGCGGAAACAGGCGCAGCGCTGCCGCGGTAATGACGCCCAGCGTGCCTTCGGAGCCGATCAGCAATTGCTTGAGATCGTAGCCGGTGTTGTCCTTGCGCAAGGCGCGCAGGCCGTGAAAGATCTCGCCGTTGGGCAGTACGGCTTCCACGCCCAGCACCAGCTCGCGGGTCATGCCGTAGCGCACCACATTGACCCCGCCCGCGTTGGTCGCGAGATTGCCGCCGATCTGGCAGGAGTCCTCGGCGGCCAGGCTGAGCGGCAGCAGGCGATGCGCCTCCTGCGCGGCGCGCCGCAGGTTGCCCAGGATGCAGCCCGCTTCGGCGACGAGTGTGTTGGCGATGGTATCGATCGAGCGGATCGCGTTCATCCGGTCCATGCTCAGCACCACGTTGGCGGGGCTGCTGTCCGGCGCGGCACCGCCGCACAGGCCGGTGTTGCCACCACGCGGCACCACCGGGACCGCGGCTTGCTGGCACAAGGCCAGGCAACGTGCCACTTCATCCACCGAGCGCGGGCGCACCACGGCCTGCGCATTGCCTCGGTAAAGGCCGCGCCAGTCGGCGAGCCACGGCGCAACCTGGTCTGGCTCGGTGGCGACCACGTCGGGGCCTAGCGCTTCGATCAGGCGGGGCAGGAAAGCTGAGTTTTGCATGATGGGTCTATCCGGAGTGGCAATGCGGCTTCAGGCCGCGGAATGAGTGGGGTCCTGGCCGCTGGTGCGGGGCGTGCCGCGCGCTGCCATTTGCAGGCCCAGGCGCGCCGCCGCGCCGCGCAGGTGGGCTACCGCCGCGGCCCGTGCTTGTTCAGGGTCGCCCGCGCGAATCGCGTGGAAGATGGCCAGGTGTTCCTGGTGGACCTGTTCGGACAGGCCCTCCTGCTGGCGGGTATTGAGCCGCGCCACATGCACGGTCTGGTGCAGTTGCAGGTTCAGGTACTGCAGCAGCTGCAGGTAGTACTTGTTGTGGGTGGCGGTGGCGATCGCCACATGGAACGCGGTGTCCGCCTCAGCGCTGTGGTGCGGGTCGTGCAATTGCGCCGCGAGCCGGTCCAGCAGCGCCTGCATGCCGGCGACATCCTGCGCGGTGCGCCGCAGCGCCGCCAGCGCGGCGGCGGCGCTCTCCAGGTCGAGCCGCAGCTCGTAGATGCTGGCCAGTTCGTCGCGATCGATGCCGATCTCCTGCGGCAGCTGGAAGCCGGCATTGCCCACGCGCGAGCGCACCGTGCTGCCCACGCCCTGGCGGCTTTCAACCAGGCCTTGGGAGCGCAGGTGCTCGGTCACCTCGCGGATGACGGCGGGGCTGACACCGTATTGCTCGGCAAGCTGCTTGCCGGTCGGCAGCCGGGCGCCAACGGGGTAGGTGCCGCTGGCGATCTCGGCGCGCAACTGCTGGGTTACCTGTTCGGTGAGGGTGATGGCTTTGGTCCGCATGCCCAGCAGGATATAGCTATTCAGGTTATCTGAAAACTAAGGGTATATACCTAGTATTTGGTTGAGGCTATGCGGAGTGGGAGGGCGAGAGGGGGAAAGGAAAGGGGAAGCGGGCGAGGCAAGGGTTCGGCGCGAAGGGAGCGTGGCTCCCTGCGCCGTCGACCCCGCCGTACTCAGGCTGCGACGTCAGTCGCGTAGCCCATGCCGCGCGAGATCTGCAACGCGGTGTCCTTCAGGTTTTGCAGCCAGCTGTCCTGCAGGCGGTCGGCCGGGGCCGAGAGCGACAATCCGGCCACCAGACGGCGCGAGTCATCGTAGATGCCGGCGGCGATGCAACGCACGCCGAGTTCCAGCTCTTCGTTGTCGCGCGCATAGCCGTTGGTGCGTACCCAGTTGAGTTCGCGCTCGAGCTTGATCAGGTCGGTGATCGAGGTGCGGGTGTGGCCGGCCAGCCCGGTGCGGGTGGCGTAGTTGCGAACGCGCGCCACTTCATCGGCGGCCAGGAACAGCTTGCCGACCGAAGTCAGGTGCAGCGGGGCGCGGCCGCCAATGGCGCGCACCACCTGCATGCCGGAGCGCTCGCTATAGGCGCGCTCGATGTAGACGATCTCGTCGCCTTGCCGCACCGACAGGTTCACCGTCTGGCCCGTCACGCGGTGCAGGGCCCGCATCGGTGCCAGCGCGGCGTCGCGTACCGACAGCCGGGCCTTGACCAGGTTGCCGAGCTCCAGCAGCCGCATGCCAAGCCGGTAGCTGCCCGGATCGGAGCGGTCCACAAAGCGGCAGGCCACCATGTCATTGAGGATACGGTGCGCTGTGGAAGGGTGCAGCCCGGTGGTCAGCGACAGCTCCTTGAGGCTGACCGGATCAGCGTGCTGGGCGAGTGCATCCAGCAGGGTCATCATGCGTTCGATGACCTGGATGGATGTCTTGCCGGGGGCTTTGTCTGCTTCTGCCATGGGGAAATGTTGCCGTGCGGCAAATTAAGCGGTTGCCTGATTCTATCTCGCATTGTGAAAATTTCAATAGGTGAAATGGCATCGCCGAAAGAATCTTCTGATTTTGCTGATGGCGAATGTGTAGAGAAAGGCATGCGAAAATGCGGCGAATTCACCCCTGCCGTGCACGCTTTTGTATGCCGGCCGGTGCGCAAGGGCGCATAATTGCGGGGTTTCGGGGTCTGGAAAAGGGAAACAATGCGAGTTGGTCTGTTCGCCACCTGCCTGGTGGACCTCATGCGTCCGGAAATCGGCTTCTCGGTGCTCAAGTTGCTGGAGAAAGCTGGCTTCGAGGTGATGGTGCCCGAAGCCCAGACCTGTTGCGGGCAACCTGCCTACAACTCGGGCGAGCGCACGGCATCGCGCGACCTGGCGGAAAAATTCCTGCGCGAGTTCGAAATGTTCGACTACGTGGTGATTCCGTCCGGATCCTGCGGCGGCATGGTGCTGCACCACTATGCGGACCTGCTCGGCGACGATCCCGAGTTGAATGGCCGTTACGAAGGCCTGCGCTCGCGCGTGTTCGAACTGACCGATTTCCTGGTCAACGTGGCCAAGCTGGGCGAGTTCGACTCAAAGTTCACGGGCCGCATTACCTACCATGACTCTTGCTCCGGCTTGCGCGAACTGGGCGTCAAGAGCCAGCCCCGCGCTCTGCTGGCGCAATTGCCCGGTGTGCAGCTCAGCGAGATGAAGGACTGCGAGGCTTGCTGCGGATTCGGCGGTACCTTCTCGGTCAAGTACGGCAATATTTCCACGGCCATCGTCGATGAGAAGTGCGCCAACATCAAGGCCAGCGGTGCCGATGCCGTGGTGCTGGGCGACCTCGGCTGCATGCTCAATATCGAGGGGCGCCTGCGCAGGACTGGCGACACGCGTACCCAGGTGCTGCATATCGCGCAAGTGCTCGCCGGTGATGCCTGATCCCGGCCAGCTGAAAAACAAACCTTAGCGAGATCCCCGCTATGCAAGTTCGCAGCATGGAGTTCAAGGCGCGCGCGGGCCAGAAGCTGGCCGACCAGCGCCTGCAGCAGAACCTCAAGAAGCTCTCCACCAAATTCGTCACGGCGCGCGCCGACGCCATGCGCGACCTCGACTTCGATGCCACCCGCGAGGCACTCAAGGAGCGCCGCGACCGCGCGCTGCAGAACCTCGACGTCTGGCTCGCCACCTTCGAGGAAAACGCCACGCGCCGCGGCGCCACCGTGCTGTTTGCCGAGACCACGGCCGACGCCGCGCGGCTGGTAGCCGAGATTGCGCACAAGCACGGTGTGAAGAAGGTCATCAAGAGCAAATCGATGGTGACCGAGGAAATGCGCCTGAACCAGGTGCTGGGCGAGATGGGCGTGCAGAGCATCGAGACAGACCTGGGCGAGTACATCCTGCAGATCAACGATGCCGAGCCGCCGTCGCACATCATCGCCCCGGTAGTGCACAAGGACAAGGAAGAGATCGCCGATCTCTTCGCCAAGGTCCACCACAAACCACGCCTGACCGATATCCCGGAGATGACGCGCGAGGCGCGTGAAGTGCTGCGGCCGGAATTCCTGTCGGCCGACATGGGTGTGACCGGCGGCAATTTCATCATTGCCGAAACAGGCTCGGTGGCGGTGGTGACCAATGAAGGCAACGAAGGCATGTGCACGGTGATGCCGCGTGTGCATGTGGCCGTGACCGGCATCGAGAAGGTGCTGCCAACGCTGGAAGACCTGGCTACCGTGATGCGGCTGCTGCCGCGCTCGGCCACCGGGCAGGCCATCTCGAATTATTTCTCGCTGCTGACCGGCCCGCGCGCCGAGGGTGAGCGCGACGGCCCGGAGCATATGTATTTCGTGCTGGTCGACGGCGGGCGCAGCGGCCTGATCGGCGGCGACTTCCAGGACATGCTGCGCTGCATCCGCTGCGGCGCTTGCATGAACCATTGCCCGGTGTACCAGAAGATCGGTGGCCATGCCTATGGCTGGGTCTATCCGGGCCCGATGGGCAGCGTGCTGACGCCGAGCTATGTCGGCATCGCCAACGCGCTGGACCTGCCGCAGGCGGCCACGCTGTGCGGGGAATGCAACCGCGTGTGCCCGGCTTCGATCCCGCTGTCGGACCTGCTGCGCAAGCTGCGCGAGAAGCAGATGGAGCGTGGCCTGCGTCCCTGGCAGGAGCGGCTCGGGCTGCAAGTGTGGGGCTACGTGGCACGCCGACCGGGACTATACGCCTTCGCCACCCGCATCGGCGCGCGCTTGCTCTCACGCATGGGCGGCAGCAGCAAGCTGATTGCCAGCTTGCCGATGGCTGGCCGCGGCTGGACCGAGACCCGCGACCTGCCGGCACCGAGCGGACGCACGTTCCGCGAACTTTACAAAGAAAGGAGGGCGCGTTGATGGCCACGACCACGAACAATGCACCGGCGCTGGCAACCATGCGCGCCGCACTTGAACAACACATCGGCGGCCAGCTCGCGGCCGATGGCCTGGTGCGCAGCTGGCGCGAGGCAGCTCCCGGCCTGGTGCTGCCGCCGATGTTCGGCCAGGCGATGGAAGAACTGCTGCGCCGGCTGGAGATGGCGGCGGTATTTGCGCAGGATAGCTGCTCGTTCTCGAGCACCGCCGTCACCGACCAGCTAAAGCGCTGGCTGGACAAGGCGGCCACAGCCTGAGCAGCCACACACTGTGCCCGAATGCAAAAGGCCCCCGCTTGCGCGGGGGCCTTTTGCATGGGTGCGTGGCTAAGCGAGCGCAGCGCGAGGCTCAGCCCAGCAGCAGGGCATCGTCATCCAGCTGCTCATGCCGCGTCTGCTCGAACATGCGCAGCAGGTCCGGCACGTCCAGTCCGGCGCGCTGGTCGCCCGACACGTCCAGCACCACCTGACCCTGGTGCAGCATCACGGTGCGTTGCCCGTAGTCCAGCGCCTGGCGCATGCTGTGCGTGACCATCATCGTGGTGAGCTTGGCTTCCTCCACGATCTTGGCGGTCAGCTCCAGCACGAAGGCGGCGGTCTTCGGGTCCAGCGCAGCGGTGTGCTCGTCCAGCAGCAGGATGCGCGAGGGCTGCAGCGAGGCCATCAGCAAGCTCACGGCCTGGCGCTGGCCGCCCGACAGCAGGCCGATGCGGTCGGTCAGGCGGTTTTCCAGGCCGAGGTTGAGCAGGCGCAGCTTGTCGCGGAATAGCTCGCGCGAGGGCTTGTTCAGCGCCGCGCGAAAGCCCCGGCGGCTGCCGCGCGCCATGGCCAGCGCCATGTTTTCTTCAATCGTCAGTGCCTCGCAGGTGCCCGCCATCGGGTCCTGGAAGACACGCGCCACCAGCGGGGCGCGGTCCCAGGCGGGCTTGCGCGTGACGTCGACGTCGTCGATCGTGATGCGGCCGGTGTCCACCATCTGATCGCCGCTGATGGCATTGAGGAAGGTGGATTTACCGGCGCCGTTGGAGCCGATCACGGCAACGAACTGGCCCGTCGGGATATCCAGGCTGAGGCCGCGCAGCGCGCGCGTCTCGATCGGGGTGCCGGGATTGAAGGTGAGTTTCAGGTCTTGTGCGCGCAGCATTTCAGGCACCTCCGTTCTTGCGGCCGAACAGCTTCTTGCGGGTCCCGGGCAACACCAGGGCACCGGTCACCAGCACGGCGGTTACCAGGTTCAGGTCTTGTGCCTTGAGGCCGATGAACTCGCTGTTCAGGGCCAGCGCAATGAAGAAGCGGTAGAGGATGGCGCCCAGCACCACGGCCAGCGTGGTGTACACCAGCCGGCGCGCCGGCAGGATGCTCTCGCCGATGATCACCGCGGCCAGGCCGATCACGATGGTGCCGATGCCCATGGAGATATCGGAGCCGCCCTGGGTCTGCGCGAACAGCGCGCCCGCGAGGGCTACAAGTCCGTTGGACAGCGCCATGCCCGCCAGCGTGGCGCGGCCGGTGGCGATGCCCTGGGAGCGCGCCATGCGAGGATTGGCGCCGGTGGCTCGCATGGCCAGGCCGAGCTGCGAGGAGAAAAACCAGTCCAGGCCAAGCTTGGCCACGACCACCACGATCAGCAGCAGCGCGGGGCGCAGCATGTAGTCGGGCAGCCAGTCCGGCTGCAGGATGGTGAAGATGGTCGACTCGGTGATCAGCGGCACATTGGGCTTGCCCATGATGCGCAGGTTGATCGAGTACAGCGCGATCATCATCAGGATACTGGCCAGCAGGTCCATGATCTTGAGGCGCACGTTGAGCCAGCCGGTGACGAAGCCGGCAAAGGCGCCCGCAACAATCGCCAGCGCGGTGGCGATGAACGGATCCTGGCCCGAGGCGATCAGCGTGGCCGCCACGGCGCCACCCAGCGGGAAGCTGCCATCGACGGTCAGATCGGGAAAGTTGAGGATGCGGAAGGAGATCAGCACCCCCAGGGCGACGAGGCTGAAGATCAGGCCGATCTCCAGGGCGCCCAGCAGGGAAAAGAGGGACATGGGGGAAATCCAGTTGCTTGTGTCCGGCACGGGAGGCCGAATCTGAAAACGCCTGGCGCGCTGCCCGGGTCAGGCGGCGCGGCGCAGGCGTTTCCGGGGGCGGGCCCGGATAGAGCCACCTGCGCGCGAACGCGCAGGGTCAGCGTGCCGTGATTACTTGATGACGGTCTTTGCTTCCTTGATCAGTTCGGGCGACAGCGTCACGCCTTGCTTCTCGGCCGCGCCGGTGTTCACGAACAGCTCCAGCTTGTCGCTGGTTTCCGAAGCGATCGCGCCGGGCTTCTCGCCCTTCAGGATACGCACCACCACCTTGCCGGTCTGATGGCCGAGGTCGCCGTAGTTGATGCCCAGCGCGGCAATGGCGCCACGCTTGACGCTGTCGGTATCGGCAGCCACCAGCGGGATCTTGGACTCGTTGGCGACCTTGACCAGGGCTTCGTACGCCGACACCACGTTGTTGTCGGTGTTGGTGTAGATCACATCGACCTTGCCGATCAGGCTCTTGGCGGCGGCGCCGATGTCGACCGTGCGCGGTGCGGCGGCTTCCTTCAGCGTCATGCCTTCCTTGGCCAGCATCGCCTTCAGCTCCTTGACCACCACCACCGAGTTGGCTTCACCGGGGTTGTAGACCATGCCGACCGTCTTGGCCTTGGGCACCACGCGCTTGATCAGGGCAACCTGGCGGTCCAGCGGCAGCTTGTCCGACACGCCGGTCACATTGGTGCCCGATGCGCTCCAGCTCTTGACCAGCTGGGCGGCGACCGGATCGGTCACGCCGGAGTACACCACCGGCACCGACTTGGTGGCGGCCACCACGGCCTGGGCCGACGGCGTGGCGATGGCCACGATCACGTTGGGCTGGTCGCCGACGAACTTGCGGGCGATCTGCGCGGCAGTGCCGGTATTGCCCTGTGCGCTCTGGTATTCCCACTTCAGGTTCTTGTCGGCGTCAAAGCCGGCGGTCTTCAGCTCGTCGCGCACGCCGTCACGGATGGCGTCCAGCGCGGGATGGTCGACGATCGAGAGCACCTTGACGGTCTGGGCCTGCACGGCGCCGCCGTACAGCAGCGCGAGGGCGACGGCGCTGCCCAGGATGGTCTTGGTCGATGTCTTGAGACACTTCATAATTTTTAATCTCCCCCGGATATGGGTTCTGGGTGATGAGCCGCGTTTCGTTCTCGATAAGAACTGGTCCGCCGTCTTGCCCGGGGGCGCGCTGCGCCAACCGGCCGGTCCATTGTGTGGGCGATACACCAGGCGGCAGGCTGGGGGACGCTCTTGTACAGCGGATACGACGGCGATAAGCCTGCGAGGATACCATTTTCGAGGCGGAATTTGCCCTGTTTTGCCTTGTTCCAGCGCGTCAGTAGGGGAAAACGGCAGGCCCGGAGCACGCGATGGGCGGCTCCGGGCGGCGCACCGTCGCCGGTGCCTGGAAGGCGGTAACGTTACTGCGCCGGGTTGTGGATTTCGGCGTGGATGCGGGCAATGGCTGCGGTCACCGCCTCGGGCAGCGGCGTTTGCCAGGCATCGATGTTTTCGCGCAGTTGTTCCAGCGACGTGGCGCCGATGATGGTGCTTGCCGCGAACCAGCGCGAGTAGCTCCAGGCCAGCGCCAGCGTTGCCGGCGAGAGGCCGTGCTCGCGTGCCAGCGTCACGTAGCGGGCGGCCGCGGCCAGGCTTTCCGGGCGCAGGTAGCGCGGGCTCCAGTCGGGCGGGAAGCGGGTCAGGCGGCCCTTGGCCTGCGTGTCAAACACGGGGTGGGCGAGGTCGCCGCCGAGGTACTTGCCGGTGAGCTGGCCAAAGGCCAGCGGGCTGTATACCAGCAGGCTCACGTCGGTGCGAAAGCACGCCTCGTCCAGGCCCTGTTCGAAGCTGCGGTTGAGCAGGTTGTACGGGTTCTGGATGGTGGCGATGCGCGGCAAGCCGTGCAGCTCCGCCTGCTTGACGAACTCGGCCACGCCCCACGGCGTTTCGTTGGACACGCCGACATAGCGGATCTTGCCCGCGCGCACCAGCTCGCCCATGGCTTCGAGCTGCGCCTGGATCGAGGCGCACTCGCGCTCATTGGCCGGATCGAACTGCTTTTGCCCGAAGATGGGCGCGTTGCGCGCGGGCCAGTGGATCTGGTACAGGTCGATGTAATCGGTCTGCAGGCGTGCGAGCGAGGCGTCCACCGCCGCGCGGATGCTGTCCGGGGTCAGGTCGCCGCCATTGCGGATCCACGGCATGCGCGCCGGGCCCGCCACCTTGGTGGCCAGCACGATGCGCTCACGCTGCTGGCGCTTGAGCCAGGTGCCAACGATGCGCTCGGTGCTGCCATAGGTTTCGGCACGCGGCTTGACCGGGTACATCTCTGCGGTGTCAATGAAGTTGATGCCGCGCGACACCGCGTAGTCGAGCTGGCTGTGGCCTTCGGCTTCGGTGTTCTGCTCGCCGAAGGTCATGGTGCCCAGGCAGATGCGCGAAACCTGCAGGTCGCTGCGGCCAAGACGGGTGGTTTCCATGGCTATCCTTGTGAGGCTGGGGTGATAAGGCGCAAAAAGCGGGTTTGGGTCGCGGCCGTCAGGCGCGCAGCGCGGCGGCGCATTCCTTGACCAGCACCGGGCCGCGGTAGATCAGCCCGCTGTACACCTGCACCAGTTGCGCGCCGGCCGCGATCTTGGCTTGCGCATCCGCACCGCTGAAGATGCCGCCCACGCCGACGATGGGCACCGCGTCCCCAACCACCGCGCGCAGGCTCTTGACCACGCGGGTGGAGGATTCGAACACCGGCCGGCCCGACAGGCCGCCGGCTTCCTCGCCGTGCGGCAGGCCCTTGACGGCGTCGCGGGCGATCGTGGTGTTGGTGGCGATCACGCCGTCGATCCGGTGGCGGACCAGCGCATCGCCGATATTGCCGATCTGGTCGGCATCGAGGTCCGGCGCGATCTTCAGCGCGAGCGGCACGTAGCGCTTGTACTTGTCGGCCAGGCGCTGCTGCGCGCCCTTGAGCGTGGAGAGCAGGTGGTCGAGCTCGCTGGCACCCTGGAGCTGGCGCAGGTTCTTGGTGTTCGGCGAGGAGATATTGACGGTGACGTAGCTGGCGTGCGGGTAGACCCGTTCCAGGCAGTGCAGGTAATCGTCCACCGCGCGCTCGATCGGCGTATCGGCGTTCTTTCCGATGTTCAGGCCCAGCACGCCGCCTTCAGCCTTCCAGCGCGACGCGTTCACATTGGCGATAAAGGCATCCACGCCGCCGTTGTTGAAGCCCATGCGGTTGATCAGCGCATCCGCCTGCGGCAGGCGGAACATGCGCGGCCGCGGGTTGCCCGCCTGCGGGCGCGGCGTGACCGTGCCCACCTCGATAAAGCCGAAGCCGAAGGCGGCCAGCCCGTCGATGTAGGCGCCATCCTTGTCGAGCCCGGCGGCCAGGCCAACCGGGTTGGGGAAGCGCACACCCATCACCGTGCGCGGGTCATCGGCGATGGTATTGCCGATGCAGCCCGCCAGCCCCATGCGCTTGGCGCGGAGCAGGTTGTTGAGGGTGAAATGATGAGCGTCCTCCGCATCCATCGAGAACAGGGCGGGGCGAAACAAGGGGTAGAGCGCGTTCAGCACAGGGAATCAGCTTGGAAGTCGGGACCAAGGCGGCATTGTAACGGTTGGGCCAGAGCGGGTGCTGCGCCGCTGGCGCAGGCATGACTTGCGCAGGCTGTCCGCTACAGGCTGTTTTCCGGGGCTTCGTCGCCGGGCTGCGGCGGCACGACCGGCACGGCAGTGGGCGATGCCACGGCGGGCGCCGCATCCCGCAGCGACGCCGGCGCCGCATCGAACGCGCGCCACTGGTTTGCGGTCAGCACCTGCAGCGGCTGGTAGCGCGCCTTGTAGGCCATTTTTCGGCTATCGGCGATCCAGTAGCCCAGGTACAGGTGGGGCAGGGCGAGTTCGCGGGCCTGCTGGATCTGCCACAGGATGTTGTAGGTGCCGTAGCTGGCGTGCACCTCCAGCGGGTCGTAGAAGGTGTAGACCGAGGACAGGCCATCGTCGAGCACATCGATCATGCTGACCATGCGCAGCCGCCCGGCCTCGGGCGAGCCCGGCGGCTCGCGGAATTCCACCAGCCGCGAGTTGACCCGGCTTTGCAGCAGGAACTGCTCGTACTGGTCGCGGCTGTCCTGGTCCATGCCGCCGCCGGCGTGGCGCATCGACTGGTACAGCAGGTAGAGCGAATAATGCTCTTCCACGTAGGTCAGAGGCGCCACCAGTGCCTGCAGGCTGCCGTGCTGGCGCCAGGCCCGGCGCTGGCTGCGGTCAGGGCGGAACTGGTCGACCACCACGCGGCACGGCGTGCAGGCGTGGCATTCATCGCAATAGGGGCGGTAGGTAAAGATGCCGCTGCGCCGGAAGCCGGCACGCACCAGCCGCGAATAGACATCGGCATTGATCAGGTGCGCGGGCGTGGCGACCTGAGAGCGCGCCATGCGGCCATCGAGGTAGCTGCAAGCGTAGGGTGCCGTAGCGTAGAACTGCAACGCGGAAAGGGGGAGTTCCTTTAGCTTGCTCATGTGTCTGCAACGGCCAGGGATGAAACAGCAACGCGGGAAAGCCGATGGCGCGGCGACCGGGCCTTGCGGCAAGTGGCCAATGCGGTGCGTCCTACGGCTGTACCTGAGTCCATCTCTGCAGCACCGTCTTGTCAAAACCCCACGGCACGATGTCCGGCTGGCGGGTGGCAATGCGGATATGGGCCGCGAACTCCGCACGCGGGATGGGACTCGCCCCGAGCGAAGCCAGGTGATCGGTTTCCTGCTGGCAGTCTATCATCGCCACGCCGTGGTTGCCGAGGAACGCGCACAGCGCGGCCAGGGCGATCTTGGAGGCATCGGTGCGCCGCGCGAACATCGATTCGCCATAGAACATCCGCCCGAGCGCCACGCCGTACAGGCCGCCCGCGCGCTCGCCCTGGTACCAGGTCTCCACGCAATGGGCCAGGCCATTGCGGTGGAGTGCGCCATAGGCGGCGATGATGTCCTCGGTGATCCAGGTGCCATGCTGGCCATCGCGCGGGGTTTCGGCGCAGGCCTGCATCACGGCGATAAAGTCAACGTCGACGCGGACTTCCCAGTCGGGGTCGCGCAGCACGCGCTTGAGGGTCTTGCGAAAGGTGCTGGAAACGCGCAGCGCCTGCGGCGGCAGCACCATGCGGGGATCGGTGCTCCACCACAGCACCGGCTGGCCTTCGGCATACCAGGGAAAGATGCCTTGCCGGTAAGCCAGCAGCAGGCGCTGGGCCGACAGCTCGCGGCTGGCCGCAAGCAGGCCGGGCGCGTCGGAGCCCGGGCCGAGCGCACGCTCGACCGGCGGGAACGGATCATGCGGATCCAGCCAGGTGATCATGCGTGCAGTGCGGGCAACGTGCCCGGGTTCAGGGTTCGACCGTGGCCCGGGTGGTCAGCGGGCGCATCGGCTTGTCGATATCCAGGCTGTGCAGGCGGAACGTGCCGTCGGCTAGCCGTCCCGCCGCGCGATCCGCGAAGAAGCAGCGCAACGAATGGATCACGGTGGGGAAGGCCAGTTCGTCCCAGGGTACGTCAGCTTCCTCGACCAGCTTTACCTCCAGGCTTTCCTCGCCCGCCGAGATGTCCAGGTCTTCCAGCGTTGCCAGGTAGAACATATGCACCTGATGCACATGCGGCACATTCAGGATCGAGAAGAGCTCACCGATCTGCACCCGTGCGCCGGCTTCCTCCAGCGTCTCGCGCGCGGCGCCCTGCGCGGTGGTCTCGCCGATCTCCATGAAGCCGGCCGGCAGCGTCCAGAAGCCGTAGCGCGGCTCGATGGCGCGCTTGCACAGCAGGACCTTGTCCTCCCACACGGGAATGGTGCCGACCACATTGCGCGGGTTGACGTAGTGGATAGTGCTGCAGTTGTCGCACACTGAACGCAGGCGCGAGTCGCCTTCAGGGATGCGCAGCACGACCGCATGGCCGCAGTTCGAGCAGAATTTCATGAGGGGCGTCCGGGAGGAATGGCGAAAGTGTATCACCGCCGATGGGGGCTGCCGGGGGTGGGATGCTAGTTTGGGGGTGGGCTAGCGCGCGGGACCGCACCGAAGTCGAGCGTGCGGCGCACAAAACAAAAAACGCCCTGAATTGGGCGTTGAGGCGTTGGTTTGCTTTGTTTCGACCGTGACTGCATTGGCATGCAGGCGTTTGGTTGCGGGGGCAGGACTTGAACCTGCGACCTTCGGGTTATGAGCCCGACGAGCTGCCAACTGCTCCACCCCGCGTCCGTCGAAGAAAAAGATTGTAAGACAAATCCTGGCGCAGTGCAACAACCAATTGCGCCGGATTGGTGAAGGGCGCAAGAACTTGCCCCGATAAGGGCCACTGCCGCAATGGCGCGCCGGCGCTCAGGCGGGGCCGTGGCTGGCCTCGCTGCGCTGCCAGACGCTGGCGGCAAACTGGAAGCTGTCCCGCTGCAGCAGGTCGTCGCGTTGCCAGATGACGCGGTCAGGCCGCACGGTCAGCATCCAGGTGGTGGTGACGCGTGGCTGCGGTTCAGCGAAGGCGCGCGGAGTCAGCAGTGCGGCGCAGGCGCCGTGCTCAGGGTCGCGCACCGAGGTGTAGCGGATCATGCCGAGGCCAGCTTCGCGGGCCGTACGGGCCAGGGCCTGGCAAGCGTCATAGTGGTCGGGATCGGTCCACTTCGCGGCGTCTTCGGCAAAGGGCGGCGCGTCGAGCGCGATGCCGTCGGTGCGCACGCTGACCTGGAACAAGGTGTGGGGCCGGGCGTCGATGCGGGGCAGCGCCGGGCTGTCGAGCAGGAAGCGCCAGCGCCAGTAGCCCAGTTCCGCGCAGGCGGTGCGAATATCGTCCGCGCCGTAGAACACGCCAGGATCCTGCTCGGCGCGAAAGCGCGAGCCCCAGGGCGAGGGCGGGTAGCGAAAGGGCGTGAACAGAAGATAGTGCAGGTGGCGTGCGTCGGCGGGCACCGCGGGCTTGCCGGCGTCCAGCACGGCTTCCAGCACGGCCTGCTCCTCCAGGCTGTCGACCAGCGGCATCGTCGACACCACATGCTGAGCCTCAACCGCGCGCCAGAGCGTGAGCGCAAACGGCTTGCGCTCAGACGCGACCGCGGGTGGCATCCAGATAGTGAACGACACGTACCAGGCCCTCTGTTGTGCGGATCAGGTCGAGCGGCTTGCCACCCAACGCCAGGTTTTCGTTGGCCAGCCAGAGGCGGGCCTGGTCGCTGTGGCCGAGGATGGCGTCGAGCGAGCGGAACAGGCGCACGAACAGCACGCCGAACTCCCATTCCTTGCGATGCGCATCGAGCACATAGCCCCCGGAAGCCATTCGGGACACCGAGGCAGTGCTGATGCCCAGCACGTTGGCCACGCCTGCCTGGCTGATGCCAAGGAAGCCGGCTGCACGCATGACCGCCTTGGTGAGGGTAGTGCCGGGGTCCGGACTGCCGGCAGGAAGATGCTCCGGGACTTGCTTGGGTTGCATCGCCTCGCTCCTGTTTCTTCAGAAACATTATAGGCGGCTCGTTTCGTAAGGGAAGCAGGAAAACGCCATCTTTATCCGCATGGCTTGGTGGCCTCGCCCACTGCAGAATGCGCACTTGTCCTCGCACTTGTCCTCGCACTTGTCCTCGCACTTGTCCTGTATACGACCTTCTGCGGCGCTCTGCGTTGCGAGGGCGTGGGGCGCAACGTAGCGCGGCCTTCCGCCCGATCAGTACGTCCGCAAGCCTCAGTACGTCTCGATGTGCAGCCGTCCCTCTGTCTTCATGGCCGCTTCCAGTTCACCCCAGGCCAGCCCGGCGCTGGCGCAGACCTCTGCGAACGCAGCCAGCACCCCGTCTTCCATTCCCTTGAGGCCGCAGATGTAGACATGGCCGTGGGGATCGTTGAGCAGCGCCGCCACGCGGGCGCCGGCTTCGCGGATGGCGTCCTGCACATAGCGCCGGGGCTGGCCGGGATCGCGCGAGAAGGCGAGATGGATATCGAGGAAGCTCGGCGGCAGCTTCATCAACGGGCCGAAGTAGGGCAGTTCCCGCGCGTTGCGGGCGCCGAAGAACAACAGGCGCTGTCCGTCGAATTGCTCGACGTTGCGCCGCATGTGCTCCGTCATGGCGCGCATCGGGGCCGAGCCGGTGCCGGTGCAGATCATCATCACGCTGGCTTCGCGGTGGTTGGGCATCAGGAAGGTGGTGCCGAACGGGCCGACCACGCGCACTTCGTCGCCGCGCGCGAGATCGCACAGGAAGTTGGATGCCACGCCGCGCACCGGCTGTCCTTGATGATCCTGCTCGACGCGCTTCACGGTGAGCGCCAGGTTGTTGTAGCCCGGCCGCTCGCCGTCACGCGGGCTGGCGATCGAGTACATGCGGATGTAGTGCGGCTTGCCATTGGCATCGGTGCCGGGCGGCACGATGCCGATGGCCTGGCCTTCCAGCACCGGGAAAAAGTGCTGCCCGAAATCCAGCACGATGTGATGCACATCGCTCGATGCGTCGTCGGCGGTCAGGCGGTAGTTGCCGGCCACGGTGGCGGTGACGGGGGTGCGCACGCCGTGCAGGTTGACATATGGATGCGCCGCCGACCACGGTGCCTTGGGCGAGGTATGCCGGCTGGTTTCCACCTGCTGGGTTTGCGGCTCCTGCCCGGTCTGTGGCGAAGCCGGATCCGGCGCGCTATCGACCCCCGCGTCCGCCGGCAAGGGCAGGGCGGCGGGGAGCTCGTCCCATAGCAACTGCGCCTCGATCGGATAGGCCTCGCTTTTGAGCATCGTGCGCCAGTTGTCGATCGCGCCGGTGGGGCACGGGCCCAGGCAGGCGCCGCAGCCATTGCACACGTCGGCCCTGACCACGTAGTTGCGGTCGTCATGGGTGATCGCGTCGATCGGGCAGGTGTCTTCGCAGGTGTTGCAGCGGATGCAGATCTCGGGGTCGATCAGGTGCTGCTTGATGATGTCGGGGGCGCCCATCTCTTTGGTCTCCTTGGCGCGCGGCCGGTCTGTCGCCGGCGCTGCGCCGCATGTTGCCCGTGGGTCAGTCCGGGCTGGTCAGGGTCAGTTGAAGCGCACGTACTCGAAATCCATCGGCTGGCGGTTGATGCCCACCACCGGCGGAGCGATCCAGTTGGCGTACTTGCCGGGCTCGGTGACCCGGCCCATCAGCGAGGCCACGAAGGCGCGGTCCTCGTCGGTTGCCAGCCACTCGCGCTCGCCGGCCTGCCATTGCGCTTCGGTGAGCAGCTCGCCGGCCGGCGAGACATGAACATTGGCCAGGCTGCCGATCTTGCGGTTGAACGCCTTGTGCGGCACCGTCATGCGGAACGCGATGCCGTGCTTTTCGATTACCTTGTTCCAGCGCGCCACGCCGCCGAGCGTGTCCTTCACGTAGTCGTCGCGCAGCACTTCGTTGAGCGCGTTGAGCATGGGCACCTCGCGCTCGCCCAGGCGGCCGTCGGTGACGTCGAGGATGCGGTACACGTCGCTCTTGAGCACGTGGTCGTCGCCACGCTTGCCTTCCTCGAAGCGGCCCTTGAGCCCGGCGCTGTAGAAGGTGGCGGCGTTGGACGACTGGTCGGCGCCGAACAGGTCGATGGTCACGCTGTAGTGGAAGTTGAGGTAGCGCTGGATGGTATCGAGATCGATCACGCCTGCGGCGCGCACGTCCGCGGGATCCTGTATGTCGCGCTCGCGCATGACTTCGCAGGTGCGCTGGATCACGCGGGAGATGCCGGACTCGCCAACGAACATATGGTGCGCTTCTTCGGTCAGCATGAAGCGCGTGGTGCGCGCCAGCGGGTCGAAGCTGGATTCGGCCAGCGCGCAGAGCTGGAACTTGCCGTCGCGGTCGGTGAAGTGGGTGAACATGAAGAAGGCCAGCCAGTCGGGCGTGCGCTCGTTGAAGGCGCCCAGGATGCGCGGGTTGTCCTCGTCGCCGGAGCGCCGCCCCAGCAGCGCCTCGGCCTCTTCCCGCCCGTCGCGCCCAAAATGGCGATGCAGCAGGTACACCATGGCCCACAAGTGGCGGCCTTCTTCCACATTGACCTGGAACAGGTTGCGCAGGTCGTAGAGCGAGGGGCAGGTCATGCCCAGGTGACGTTGCTGCTCCACCGAGGCCGGCTCGGTGTCGCCCTGGGTGACGATGATGCGCCGCAGGTTGGCGCGATGCTCGCCCGGTACTTCCTGCCAGGCCGCTTCGCCCTTGTGCTCGCCGAAATGAATGCGGCGCGCCGGGTCGGCGGGCTGGAGGAAGATGCCCCAGCGATAGTCGGGCATCTTGACGTGGTCGAAGTGCGCCCAGCCGGAAGGATCGACCGAGACCGCCGTGCGCAGGTAGACATCGTGCTGGTGCGAGCCTTCGGGCCCCATGTCGCGCCACCAGTCGAGAAAGGCGGGCTGCCAGTGCTCGAGCGCGCGCTGCAGCGCGCGGTCGTCGGACAGGTTGACGTTGTTCGGGATCTTCTGGCTGTAGTCGATGCTCACGGGGTTGTCTCCTTGTCTTGTTTTTTGTTGCGTGGACGGCTGGCCCAGATGGGCAAACGGGCTCAGACGCGGTCCCAGTCGAAGCGGGCCTTGTTGCCCGAGCCGAACACCTTGAGCGCGCCTTGCTCGCCCACCGCGTTGGGCCGGTTGAAGATCCAGTTCTGCCAGGCGGTGAGGCGGCCGAAGATGCGGGTCTCCATGGTTTCCACCGGCCCGAAGCGCAGGTTGGCCTCGAGTCCCGTCAAGGCGTCCGGCGACAGGCTGGCGCGCTCCTCGATGGCAATGCGGATCTCGTCTTCCCAGTCGATGTCGTCGGGCGTGGCGGTGACGAGGCCGAGCGAGGCGGCGTTGATGGCGTCGAGCGGCGCGCAGATATGGTCCTGCACGGCCTGGATTGCCACCTCGTCCTGGTAGAAGCGCGCGGCCAGCCGGGTCAGTCCGTTGACGGCCGGATAGCGGCCGAAGTTGGCGGTGCTGGCGAACACGCGCGGTGCATCGTCCGGCGCGTCGGGCAGATGCAGCATGTAGCTGCGGTCGGCGGCCAGGGCCAGCTCCAGCAACGTGCCGGCAAAGCAGGAGTCCGGCTCGATCAGCGCAAACAGCGTGCGCGACGACACCTCCAGGCGCGCCAGCGTGCGGCGCAGCATGCCGATGGTTTCGCGCACGAACCAGTGGCCGGCATGCGCATCCAGCAGCGCATCGGTGGCCAGCACCTGATGGGGGTCTCCCTCGGTCTTGAGGATCCACATGCCGATATCGAGATGGTTGGCGCGCAGCGTGAGGATGGCGTCGTCGAGCTCGCGCGCCATCTTCAGCGGCCACCAGTCGGCGCCGGCGGCAAGGATCGCGGCCAGCGCCTGCGGCTGGTGCTTGGCCGGACCGAAGACCGTCAGCGTGGCCTTGCGGGCATGTGGGTCGATATGCAGCTGGACCGTGTCATAGCGGTAGCCGTGCGCCTCCTGGCGGCGCGACAGCGGTGTGAGCTTCACGCCATCGTGGCCGGCGGGGCGGTCGCTCTGCGCGGCCAGCGCGAGCGCGCGCTGTTGCACATGCTCTGCGAAGCGCGCCGGCTTGACCACGGCATCGACCAGCTTCCAGTCGTGCGCCCGCTGCCCGCGCACGCCCTCGGTGGTGGTGCAGAAGATGTCGGCGTGGTCGCGCCGCACCCGGCGCTTGTCGGTGATGCGCGTGAGCCCGCCGGTGCCGGGCAGCACGCCCAGCAGCGGCACTTCGGGCAGGCTGACGGCCGAGGAGCGATCGTCGACCAGCACGATCTCGTCACAGGCCAGGGCCAGCTCATAGCCGCCGCCGGCGGTGGTGCCGTTGCAGGCCGCGATGAACTTCAGGCCAGAGTGGCGGCTAGCGTCCTCGATGCCGTTGCGGGTCTCGTTGGTGAACTTGCAGAAGTTCACCTTCCAGGCGTGCGATGACTTGCCGAGCATGAAAATGTTGGCGCCTGAGCAGAAAATGCGGTCCTTGGCGCTGGTGAGGACCACGGTGCGCACTTCCGGGTGCTCGAAGCGGATGCGCTGCACGGCATCATGCAGCTCGATGTCCACGCCGAGGTCGTAGGAGTTCAGCTTGAGGGCGTAGCCGGGGCGCAGTCCGCCGTCTTCGTCGACATCCATGGACAGCGTGGCCACCGGGCCCGCGAACGTCAGTTTCCAGTGGCGGTACTGCGCGGGGTCGCGCTCAAAGGTGACAGGGGCTTGCTCAGTGGTGGTGGCTGTGGTGGTGGGAGTGGCCGGGGCGGACATCGTGGTCTCCTTTATGCATTATATTGTCGATCATCCCTTGCGATGAAATATAGTGCACAAATCCCGCCGGCGCAATCCTTGCGCGATGCTAGGGCGCCAACCCGGTACCAGTCACGCGCCGATGATTCGAAGATGGGCGCGCAAGGCCTGCAGGGAGGTGGTGGGGTCCTGGCCGCTGGTGTCGATCGTCACGTCCGCGCGGGAGTAGAGCGGGCTGCGCGCCAGCAGGATCCGGCGCAAATCGTCCATGGCTTCACGGTTGCCTTCCATCGGGCGCATGTCGCCCTGCGCCACCACCCGTGCCATGTGTTCCTCGGGCGAGGTCTGTACCCAGACCGTGTAGCAGCGTGCCAGCAGGAGGTTGAAGGTGGAGGGCTCCGAGACCAGGCTCCCGGGCGTGGCCAGCACCATGCGGTCGTTCTCGCGCAGCACGCGTTCAAGTGCACGCATCTCGTAGCGGCGGTAGGCGGCCTGCCCATAGAGCGAGTGGATTTCGGCCAGGCTGGCGCCGGCCTCCTGCTCGATGACGCCGTTGAGCTCGACGAAGGGCACTTCCATGGCTGCGGCCAGCGCCCGCCCGAGCGTGGATTTGCCGGCGCCGCGCAGCCCGATCAGCGCAATGCGGCGATGGCGCGCGTCATGGGAGGCGGAAGGCGCCAGGGCATGGTGGCAAGCCTCGCGCACGCGTGACAGGTCGGCCGCGGGCAGTTGCGCCAGCCACTGCACCAGCTGCGAGAACTCCGAGGCAGGCTGGCCACCAGCAGCGTGCTGGGTCTCCATCTCCGCCAGCACCACCGGCAGCGGCACATCCAGCGCGCGCGCCACCTGGCGCAGCAGCAACACGGACGCATTGCCGGTGCCGGTCTCCAGGTTGGCGAGGTAGCGCTCGGACACCTCCGCCCCGCGTGCGAGGTCCTTGCGCGACATGCCGCGCGCCGCGCGCAGCGAGCGGATGCGCTCGCCGAGTTGCGTCAGGTAGGGATCGCGCTCGCCGGCAGGGCGGGCGTCGGCGGAGTCGGGGGCCAGCAGTGGGTCTGGGTCGCGGCGCATGGCGGGCGGGTTTGGATAGGGAAGGGGAGCGGTTGGGGCCAGGATCGGGGGTGCGATTATAAGGGACGCGACCCTCGTGTCATATAGTGCATTTCTCTGCTTGCATAATAGGTGATATGCAATAAAATGCATCAACAAATGCAGGTCAAGAAGAAAAACAAAAAATCACGACAAACCTGAATCCGTTCCCGTGGCGAAGTGCGACCCCGGGGACGGCATCGAGGAGTGGAGACATGACCCCCCCCATTGCATCCCCGTCCCCGGCGGCCGATGCGACTCAAGCCGCTACAGCGGCGGCCATTTCCGTACTGCCAGCCCGCTACAACGCCGCCGCCGACTTGCTGTCGCGCAACCTGGCGGCAGGCCGCGCCGACAAGATCGCCTATGTGGACGATGCCGGCCTGCTCAGCTTCGCCGCGCTGGACCAGCGCTGCCGGCGCTTCGCCGCCGCCCTGCTGCATGCAGGGATCCGCCCCGAGGAGCGCCTGCTGCTGTGCGCGCTGGACACCGTCGATTTCCCCACGGTGTTCCTCGGCTGCCTGCTGGCCGGCGTGGTGCCCGTGGCCGTCAACACGCTGCTGACGGTCGACGACTACGCCTACATGCTGGACCACAGCGGCGCGCGCGCGGCCGTGGTCTCGGCGCCGCTGGCAAGCGTCATGCGCGACGCCATCGGCAAAGCCGGCACCGCGCCCGCGCTGATCCTTGCCGCACCGGATGCCGGTAGTGCCGGCCAGGGGCCGAGCGTGGCCGAGATGGCCGGGCAGGGCATGCCGCTGGAAGGCGCTGCCGCCACGCGGCCGGACGATATCGCCTTCTGGCTGTATTCGTCCGGCTCAACGGGGCGTCCAAAGGGCACCGTGCACACGCATGGCAACCTGTTCCATACCGCCGATCTCTATGCGCGCCAAGTGCTTGGCCTGCGTGAGGACGACGTGGTTTTTTCCGCGGCGAAGCTGTTCTTCGCCTACGGCCTGGGCAATGCGCTGACGTTTCCGCTTGCCGTTGGCGCCACCACCGTGTTGATGGCCGAACGTCCCACGCCGCAAGCGGTGTTCCGCCGGCTGCGCGAGCAGCGCCCGACGGTTTTCTGCGGCGTGCCCACGTTATATGCCGGCATGCTGGCCGCGAGCGACCTGCCGGCTCGGCCGGACGTTGCGCTGCGCGTTTGCACCTCGGCGGGCGAGGCGCTGCCCAAGGATATCGGCGATCGTTTCCGCGCGCATTTTGGCTGCGACATCCTCGACGGCATTGGCTCCACCGAGATGTTGCACATCTTCCTGTCGAACCGTCCAGGCGACGTGCGCTACGGCACCACCGGCAAGCCGGTGCCCGGCTACGCGCTGCGGCTGCTGGATGAAGCGGGCCAGCCCTGCGCGCCGGGCGAGATTGGCGACCTCTTTATCAAGGGCCCGAGCGCCGCGCTGATGTACTGGGGCAACCGCGACAAGACCCGCGACACCTTCGTGGGCGAATGGACCCGCAGCGGCGACAAGTACCAGCAGGATGCGGATGGCTATTTCATCTACGCCGGGCGCAGCGACGATATGCTCAAGGTGGGCGGCATCTATGTATCGCCATTCGAGGTCGAGGCCGTGCTGGCCTTGCATCCGGCCGTGCTGGAGGCAGCGGTGATCGGCGTGGCCGATGCCGACGAACTGGTCAAGCCGAAAGCCTTCGTGGTGCTGCGCCCCGGGCAGTCCTGGCATGATGGCATGGCGGCCGAGCTGCAGGCGTTCGTCAAGTCGCGGCTGGCCCCGTATAAGTACCCGCGCCAGATCGAGTGCGTGGCCGAACTGCCGAAGACGGCCACCGGCAAGATCCAGCGCTTCCGGCTGCGTCAGCGTGAGCAGGCTGCGCATGCGGCTGCCGATGGCGCGGCTCCGGCGCCGGCAATCGTGCCAGCGACGACAGACCGATGATGAAGGGCAAGGGCATGCAAAGCGAATTGGTGGAAATTCCGTTCGACGGCCGCCGTATCCAGATCGAGATCCAGTGGCTGCGGCCGCAGCGCCAGGAGCGCCCGCTGGTGGTCTTCCTGCACGAGGGGCTGGGTTCGATCAGCATGTGGCGCGACTATCCCGCCGCGCTGTGCGAGGCTGGGGACTTTCGCGGGCTGGTGCTGTCGCGTTATGGCTATGGGCGCTCCACCCCGCGTCCCGCCCCGGAAAAGTGGGGCGTCGACTACATGCATCGCCAGGCGCGCGAGGCACTGCCGGCACTGTTCGAGACGCTCGAGATCGGGCCGGGACGCAAACGTGGCAAGCCCTGGTTGTTCGGTCACAGCGACGGCGGCTCGATCGCGTTGATACATGCCGCGAGTTTCCCGCGGGCGGTCGATGGCATCACCGTGCTGGCGCCGCACATCCTGGCGGAGGATATCTCGGTGAGCAGCATCCGGGCCGCCCGCGAGGCCTATCTGCAGGCGGACCTGCGCAGCAAGCTGGCGCGCCATCACGACGATGTGGATTCCGCCTTTTGGGGGTGGAACGATATCTGGCTCGATCCCGCGTTCCGCGCCTTCGACCTGCATCCGCTGCTGTCGCAGATCCAATGTCCCGTGCTGGCGGTGCAAGGCGAGGACGACGAATACGGCACCATGGCGCAGATTGAGGGTATCCATCGATATGCGCCACAAACCGTCCTGCTTAAACTCCCGCGATGCGGCCACTCGCCTCACCGCGACCAGCCCAGGCCGTTGACGGACGCGGCAGTCAGGTTTATAACGACACATACTTCATACCTAAAATAATTCCGCGCCCCCTGCGCGTTGGCCTGCAGTTCCCGCCGTCCGGCAGCTCGCGAGGTCCGCGAATGCCGCGCACGGATGGGAGTCCCGCAGGCTGGCGATGCAGGGCCAGGCGACGGAAGTCGGCTTGACCACCAGGAGACATCCATGCATCGCTTCACATCGCGCGGGCTGGCCCCCGCATGCCTAGCCATCGCTGCATCCCTTGCCTTTGCCGCGGGCGCCAATGCCCAGGGCACCGGCAAGATCAAGGTTGGCTTCATGCTGCCTTACACGGGCACCTATGCGTCGCTGGGCAACGCCATCGAGAATGGCTTCAAGATGTACGTGCAGGAGCAGGGCGGCAAGCTGGGCGGGCGTGAGATCGAGTACTTCAAGGTGGACGACGAGTCCGATCCGGCCAAGTCGCCGGAGAACGCCACCAAGCTGATCAAGCGCGACCAGGTCGACGTGGTGGTGGGCACGGTGCACTCGGGCGTGCAGATGGGCATCGTCAAGGTGGCCAAGGAAAACAATACGCTGCTGATCATTCCCAATGCGGGCGTGGATGAAGCCACCGGTCCGCTGTGCGGCCCCAATATCTTCCGCTCCTCGTTTTCGAACTGGCAGCCGGGCTACGCCATGGGCCATGTGCTGGCCGAGCGCGGCATGAAGAAGGTGGTCACGCTGACGTGGAAATACGCAGCCGGCGAGCAGTCGGTCAAGGGCTTCAAGGAAGCCTTCGAGGCCAAGGGCGGCAAGGTGGTGAAGGAGTTGAGCCTGCCGTTCCCCAACGTGGAATTCCAGGCGCTGATCACCGAGGTCGCATCGATCAAGCCCGATGCGGTCTTCGTGTTCTTCGCGGGCGGCGGCGCCGTGAAATTCGTCAAGGACTGGGCCGCGGCGGGCCTCAAGGACAAGATTCCGCTCTACGCGTCGGGCTTCCTCACCGACGGCACGCTGGAAGCACAGGGTGCCGCTGCGCAAGGCATCGAAACCACGCTGCACTATGCCGATGGCCTGCCCAACCCGCGCGACAAGAGCTTCCGCCTGGAATACGCCAAGGCCTACAAGCTGCAGCCCGACGTGTACGCCGTGCAGGGCTACGACGCCGCGCAGTTGCTGGCCGCAGGCGCCGGCGCGGTCAAGGGCGACATGAGCAGGAAGGCCGAGGTCATCAAGGCGATGGAGCAGACCAAGGTCGATAGCCCGCGGGGGACGTTCACGCTCTCGAAGGCCCACAATCCGGTGCAGGATTTCTACCTGCGCAAAGTCGATGGCCGGGAGAACAAACTGGGCGCCGTCGCGGTGAAGGCGTTGGCCGATCCGGCGCGCGGCTGCCGGCTCTGAGCGGGTAATCACCGTGGCCCGCCGCCGCCAAGGCGCCGTGCCGAAGTCCGGCCCGGCGCCAGCCGGGCCGCATACCGCAATCGAGTTGCCGCTTTGCCGCATGGATATCCATGGATATCGTTTCCTTCTTCATTCAGTGCCTCAATAGCATCCAGTACGGCCTGCTGCTCTTTCTTGTCGCGAGCGGCCTGACGCTGATCTTCGGCATCATGGGCGTGATCAACCTCGCCCACGGCAGCTTCTACATGCTGGGCGCCTACCTGGCTTTCACGCTAGCCGGGCTGACCGGCAGCCTGCTAATCGCCATTCCGCTGGGCATCGTGCTCGCGGTGGCGTTCGGCTACGTGCTGGAGTGGGTGTTCTTCAGCTATCTCTACGAGCGCGAGCATCTGCAGCAGGTGCTGATGACCTACGGGCTGATCCTTGTGTTCGAGGAGCTGCGCAGCATCCTGGTGGACGACGACGTACATGGCGTGACCGTGCCGGCCATGCTCGACTGGGCTCTGCCGATCGGCAATGACATGACCTATCCGGTCTATCGCCTGTTTATCTCCGCGATCTGCCTGCTGGTGGCCGCGGCCATGTACCTGGTTATCCGCCGCACGCGCCTTGGCATGATGATTCGTGCCGGCGCCACCAATCGCGAGATGGTGCAGTCGCTGGGCATCAACGTCACGGTGCTGTACCGCTTCGTGTTTGCGCTGGGCGTGGCCTTGGCGGTGCTGGCCGGCATGATCGCCGCGCCGGTGTCCTCGGTCTATCCGGGCATGGGTAGCCAGGTGCTGATCGTGTGCTTCGTGGTGGTGGTGATCGGCGGCATCGGCTCGGTCAAGGGGGCCATGGTGGCCTCGCTGCTGCTGGGTTTCGTCGATACGTTCGGCAAGGTGTTCTGGCAGGAGGCCTCCGGCGTGCTGGTCTACCTGCTGATGGCACTCATCCTGCTCTGGAAACCCCAGGGCTTGTTCAAGGCGGGGTAGGGATATGCCAAGCGATACCAATGCATTGGAGGGGCCGGTGCGCGCGCGCAGCCAGCCCATGCCCTGGCTGGGCGGCCTGGGCTGGCTGGCCGCGTTTGCTGTGCTGGCGGTGCTGCCGTTACTGCTGAATGCGGATGGGCAGCGTTTTTACATCGAGCTGGTCAGCAAGGTCATGATCATGGCCATCTTCGCGCTGTCGCTGCAGTTGCTGATCGGCTACACCGGGCTGGTCAGCCTGGGCCATGCGGCTTACTTTGCCATGGCCGCCTACGCCACCGCGATGATGGCGCCGCAGGCCGGTCCGGGCAATGGCTGGCTTTTGCTGTTGGGCGCGCTTGGCGCGGCCGCGCTGCTGGCGCTGGTAGTGGGCGCGCTGGTGCTGCGCACGCGTGGCATCTATTTCATCATGGTCACGCTGGCCTTCGCGCAGATGGTGTATTTCGTCTTCCACGACACCAAGATCGCGGGCGGCAGCGACGGTACCTATATCTATTTCCGGCCGGAGTTCGGCTTGTTGGGGGCGCACCCGTTCGACGTCAACGACGTCACGCATTTCTACTGGCTGGTGCTTGGCGCGCTGGTGCTCACGGTGGCCGGGCTGGCGGTGGTGCTGCGCTCGCGCTTCGGGCATGCGCTGGTGGGCATCAAGCATAACGAGCAGCGCATGCGCGCTGCCGGCTATGCCACCTATCGCTACCAGCTTGGCGCCTTCGTGGTGGCTGGCACCTTTGCCGGCCTGGCCGGCTACCTGTATGCCATCCAGTACGGCTTCGTCAATCCGGAGATCGCATCCTGGCACCAGTCCGGCAACGCCATGCTGATGGTGATCCTGGGCGGGGCCGGCAGCCTGGCGGGCGCGGTGCTGGGGGCCTTCTCCTTCGTCTTGCTCGCGGAGTGGTTCAGCACGCTGACCAAGCACTGGCAGTTGCTGATGGGCGGCTTTGTCATCCTGGCGGTGGCTTTGCTGCCGCATGGGCTGATCAGCCTGGCCCGTGGTGCCGCGCGCCGGCGCCAAGGAGGATCACGATGAACGCACCTGCACCTGTAGTACCCGCGCCGGTCTTGTCGGCCCGCAAGCTGACTCGCCGCTTTGGCGGCCTCACGGCGGTGGGCGACGTGGACCTGGATCTCGCCTTGCATGAGATCCACGCGGTGATCGGCACCAATGGCGCGGGCAAGTCCACGCTGATCAATATGTTGTCGGGCGAGTTGCCGGCATCGTCTGGCGCGTTGCAATTGCAGGGGCGCGACGTGACCGGCTGGTCGCAGCCGCGCCTGGCGCGCGAAGGCGTGGGCCGCAGCTACCAGCGCAACAATATCTTCCTGCCGCTGACGGTGCGCGAGAACTGCCGCCTGGCGGCGCAGTCGCGCGCGCAGCGGGCCTGGCGGTTGTGGGAGGGCGCGCAGCGTTGCCGCACCAGTCGCGCGCTGGGCGACGAAGCCCTGGAGTGCGCCGGCCTGGCCGGCTGCGCGGATACCGTTGCCACGGCGCTGTCGCATGGCCAGAAGCGCCAGCTTGAGGTGGCGATGTGCCTGGCCACCCAGCCCACCGTCCTGTTGCTGGATGAGCCTTTGGCCGGCATGGGCGCGGAGGAGTCGGCACGCATGCTTGCGCTGCTGCGTTCGCTGCGCGATGGCCACGCGGTGCTGCTGGTCGAGCATGACATGGAGGCGGTGTTCTCCGTGGCGGACCGGATCACGGTGATGGTCAACGGCACAGTGATCGCCTCTGGCGATCCCGAAGCGATCCGCGTCAATCGCGAAGTCCAGCAGGCTTACCTTGGCGAGGAGGTTGAGGAGGACGAGGAGGGGGCGGCCTCCCAACAGGCGGCCCGGCATAGGGAGCAGGCAGCATGAGCGCGCCAAGCGAGATGATTGCGGCACGCGGCGTGCATGCCTGGTATGGCAGCAGCCACGTCCTGCGCGGGGTCGATTTCAGCGTCGGCACGGGCGAGACCGTGGGCTTGCTGGGGCGCAACGGCATGGGCAAGAGCACGCTGCTGCGTACTCTCCTGGGCCATGTGCGCCAGCGTGAGGGCACCATCCTCGCCGGCGGGCGCGATGTCTCCCGTGCGCAACCGTATGAAGTGGCACGCCTGGGCGTGGCCTATGTGCCCGAAGGGCGGGGCATCTTCCCCAATCTCTCCGTGCGCGAGAACCTCTTGATGGCGGCGCGCAAAGGGCCGTCTGGCCGGATGGACTGGGACGAGGCAAGGGTGCTGGACCTGTTCCCGCGCCTCAAGGAGCGCCTTGGCCACGGCGGCCAGCAACTGTCCGGCGGCGAGCAGCAGATGCTGTCGATCGGACGAGCCCTGATGACCAACCCGGACTGCCTGATCCTCGATGAGGCGACCGAAGGCCTGGCGCCACGCATTGTCGCCGAGATCTGGCAGGTCATTGCCACCGTGCGCGCCACCGGCATTGCGTCCGTGGTGGTGGATCGCAACTACCGCACGGTGCTGGCCAATGCCGATCGCGTGGTGGTGCTGGAGAAGGGCATGGTCGTCATGAACGGGCCTGCGGCCGAACTGGCGGTGCAACCCGGCTTGCTGGATCGCTATCTTGGCGTTTGATCCGCACACGCCCCATACTTAATTGTGACTAATTGTGCGCAATTTGTGGCGGTGCAGCAACGTGCGTATCCCCCTATTCGTGGGCGATTTGGTGGTCCACCCCGCGCAAGCGCTTGACCGGGCGGGACTTCCCTCGCATGCTTGCCACGTCACCAGCACGAAGCAGGTTCCTCAAGGCGGGATGCTCCCTAGTGGTCGTTACCCGGCACTTCATCTAGAATGGCGCGCGTTTGTGCAATGCAATAGCGGCACGGTGCCGTTGCGCCATCTCGGGCGCACATATCCGTGCGCCGATGCCGTTGCGCGAGCCTTTCAACCTTACCCTTATCCATGACCCAGCCCGCAACCAGTCATTATTTCGTCGAAAGTCCCAGCAAGCGTGCGCTGGTGATCGGGGCGATCGGCGTCGTCTTCGGCGATATCGGTACCAGCCCGTTGTACGCCCTGAAGGAATGCTTTAGCACCGAGCACGGCATTCCCTTTAGCGACGCCGCCGTCATGGGGATCATCTCCATGTTGTTCTGGGCGATGATCATCGTGGTTTCGCTCAAGTACGTGATGTTCGTCATGCGCGCCGACAACGACGGCGAGGGCGGCATCCTGGCCCTGATGGCGCTGGCGCTGCGCACAGCGGCGCCGCGCTCGCGCATGGCAAAGCTGCTGATGATGTTCGGCATCTTTGGCGCCTGCATGTTCTATGGCGACGCGGTGATCACACCGGCGATCTCGGTCCTGTCCGCGGTGGAGGGCCTGGAAATCGCCGCGCCCGGGCTGTCGCACTTTGTCATACCGATCACGCTGGTGATCCTGGCGGCCTTGTTCATGATTCAGCGCAGCGGCACCGCCGCGGTGGGCAAGCTGTTCGGGCCCATCATGATGGTGTGGTTCGCCGCGCTAGGTGCCCTGGGCGCATACCACATGATGCATGTGCCCTCGATCCTGATGGCGGTCAACCCGTACTACGCGGTTATCTTCCTGATGGAGCACTCGCTGCAGGCCTTCGTGGTGCTTGGCTCGGTGTTCCTGGTGCTGACCGGCGCGGAAGCGCTGTACGCCGATATGGGCCACTTTGGCATCCGGCCGATCCGCATGGGCTGGTTCGCGGTGGTGATGCCTTGCCTGATGCTGAACTACTTCGGCCAGGGCGCGATGCTGCTGCAGAACCCCGAAGCCATCAGCAATCCGTTCTACCTGATGGTGCCGCAGCCCCTGCTGATCCCCATGGTGCTGCTGGCCACGTGCGCCACGGTGATCGCCTCGCAGGCCGTCATCTCGGGCGCATTCTCGCTGACCAGCCAGGCCATCCAGCTGGGCTTCGTGCCGCGCATGCGCATCCGCTATACGTCGGACGCTGAAATCGGCCAGATCTACCTGCCGGTCATCAACTGGCTCCTGCTGGTGCTGGTGGTGATCGTGGTGGTGGCCTTCAAGAAATCCGACAACCTGGCGGCCGCCTACGGCATCGCGGTCACCACCACCATGGTGATCACCACGTTCCTGGCCGCCGTGGTCATGCGCAACGTGTGGAAGTGGAACCCGGTCCTGGTGACCCTGATCGGTTCGACCTTCCTGCTGGTCGACCTGGCGTTCTTCTCGGCCAACCTGCTCAAGATCGCCGAGGGCGGCTGGTTCCCGCTGCTGATGGGCGGCACCGCCTTCTTCCTGCTGATGACCTGGCACAGCGGGCGCAAGCTGCTGCGCGCGCGCAGCCTGGAAGATGGCATTCCGCTCGAGCCGTTTATCGGTGGCCTGCTGGCGCACCCGCCGCATCGGGTCGAAGGGACGGCTGTGTTCCTGACCGGCAACACCGAGTCGGTACCGGTTTCGCTGCTTCACAACCTCAAGCACAACCGCGTGCTGCATGAGCGCGTGGTGTTCCTGAGCTTTGTCACGCGCGACGTGCCCTATGTGGACGATGACCATCGCCTGACCTGCAAGGATCTGGGCGGCGGCGTATTTATCCTCAAGTCCGAGTACGGCTTCAAGGAAACGCCGGATGTGCAGCGGGTGCTGGATCTGGCCCAGCGCAAGCTCAACATGCACTTCGAGCTGATGGAAACTTCGTTCTTCATCGCCCGTGAATCGGTGATTCCCTCGAAGCTGCCGGGCATGTCGATGTGGCGCGAAAGCCTGTTCGCGTGGATGCATCAGAACGGTGCCAAGCCCTCGGACTTCTTCCAGATTCCGGCCAACCGTGTGGTTGAGTTGGGCACCAAGGTGGAGATCTGACGGCAGCCCCCGCGGTTCGCATGCCGCAGTAGCGGCCGGGCCAGCCTCACTGGCCCGCAGAAAGAAAAAAGCCCCTGTGCACATGGCACAGGGGCTTTTTTTACTTCAGTACCGCCAGGCTCAGCGCTTGAGCTTGGCGAAGGCTGCCGCCATGGCGCCCGACGGTTCATCGCGGCGCTGATTGCCGCCGAACCCCTTGCCCTGGCCGGGCCGCTGGCCCTGACCCTGGCGCGGCGCGTTGCCGCGGTCGGTCTGGCCCGCGCGGACCGGGCCCTGGCCAGGCTCGTCGTCAAGGCGCATGGTCAGGCCAATGCGGTTGCGCTTGACGTCCACCTCCATCACCTTGACCTTGACGATCTGGCCAGCCTTGACCGCCTCGTGCGCATCCTTGATGAACTTGGTGGACAGGGCGGAAATGTGGACCAGTCCGTCCTGATGCACGCCGATATCGACGAACGCGCCAAAGGCGGCAACGTTGGTGACCACGCCTTCGAGCACCATGCCCGGCTGCAGGTGCTTGATGTCTTCCACGCCGTCCTGGAAGGTGGCGGTCTTGAACTCGGGGCGCGGGTCGCGGCCGGGCTTTTCCAGCTCGGACAGGATGTCGCGCACGGTCGGCAGGCCGAAGGTTTCATCCGTGAAGGATGTCGGCGACAGGCCGCGCAGCGCTTCGCGATTGCCCATCACTTCCGGCAGGCTCTTCTTGATCTGGTCGAGGATCCGCTTGACCACCGGGTAGGCTTCCGGGTGGACCGAGGAGCGATCCAGCGGATTGTCGCCATCGTTGACACGCAGGAAGCCAGCGGCCTGCTCGAACGTCTTGTCACCCAGTCGCGGCACCTTCTTCAGCGCGGCGCGATTGGGGAAGGCCCCGTTGGCATCGCGGTACTCGACGATATTGCGCGCCAGCACCGTGTTCAGGCCGGACACACGGGCCAGCAGCGGGGCAGAGGCGGTATTCACGTCCACGCCCACGGCGTTCACGCAATCCTCCACCACGGCGTCCAGCGCGCGGGCCAGTTCGCGCTGGTTCACGTCATGCTGGTACTGGCCCACGCCGATCGACTTGGGATCGATCTTGACGAGTTCCGCCAGCGGGTCTTGCAGGCGCCGCGCAATCGAGACCGCGCCGCGGATCGACACGTCGAGGTCCGGGAATTCCTTGGCGGCCAGCTCCGATGCCGAGTACACCGATGCGCCGGCTTCGCTGACCACGATCTTGGTCAGCTTGGCCTCAGGCAATGCCTTCATCAGGTCCAGCACCAGCTTGTCGGTTTCGCGGCTGGCGGTGCCGTTGCCGATCGAGACCAGCATGACATTGTGCTGCTTGGCCATGCGCGCCAGCGTGGCGAGCGAGCCGTTCCAGTCGCGGCGCGGCTCGTGCGGGTAGATGGTGGCGGTGTCGATCAGCTTGCCGGTGGCGTCGACCACGGCCACCTTGCAGCCGGTGCGGATGCCCGGGTCGATGCCCATCACGGACTTCGGACCCGCCGGCGCGGCCAACAGCAGTTCGTGCAGGTTGCGGCCGAACACCTTGATGGCTTCACTTTCCGCGGTTTCGCGCAGCTGCGTCAGCAGCTCGGTTTCCAGGTGCGGCTGCACCTTGACGCGCCAGCACCAGCGGCAGACATCGGCCAGCCACTTGTCGGCCGGGCGGTTCTGGTTCTGGATGCCGACATGGCGCGCGATCATGCCTTCGCACGGGTGCGGCACCATCGCGTCCTGTTCCTCGCCCAGGCCGAGCTTGACCATCAGCACGCCCGCATTGCGGCCGCGGAACAGCGCCAGCGCGCGGTGGGACGGAATGGTGCGGATGGTTTCGCTGTATTCGTAGTAATCGCGGAATTTCTCTTCTTCCGCGCCTTCCTTGCCTTCCATCACCGAGGAGGTGACCACGCCGTTGCTCCACAGGTGCTCGCGTACTTTGCCAAGCAGCTCGGCGGTTTCGCCAAACTGTTCCGACAGGATGTCGCGCGCGCCATCCAGCGCGGCCTTGACGTCCGGCACGCCGCCGTCGGCGGTGGGGTTGCCGTTGACGTACTTGGCGGCCTCCGCCTGCGGGTCCAGCGTGGGATCGGCCAGCAGCGCCAGCGCCAGCGGTTCCAGCCCGCATTCGCGCGCGATCTGGGCGCGGGTGCGGCGTTTGGGCTTGTAGGGCAGGTAAAGGTCTTCCAGGACCTGCTTGGTTTCCGCACCTTCGACGGCTGCGCGCAGCTCGGGCGTCAGCTTGCCCTGTTCCTCGATCGAGGCGAGGATGGTGGCGCGGCGCTCTTCCATCTCGCGCAGATAGAGCAGGCGTTCTTCCAGATTACGCAGATGCGTGTCGTCCAGGTTGCCGGTCACTTCCTTACGGTAGCGCGCAATGAACGGCACGGTCGCGCCTTCGTCGAGCAGTTCTACGGCCGCCGCCACCTGGCGGGGTTGGACGGACAGTTCGGCCGCGATGAGCGACACGATCTTTTGCATGACGGAAGCTGGCAGAGTGGACATCAGGAAAACAGTCGGTCGAAAGCGGGGCATTTTGCCACAAGCTTGCCGCCACGCGGCGAGGCGCTCGGGGACGGGGCGGCCCGCGTGACCCGGGGTGCCCGCAGGGGCGGTGGCGCCGCGCCGGGATGGCCGCCTGCCCGTATGTCAACAAGCGTGGCAACAAGCGCGGCAACCGACAGGCGGATGTTAGAATCCAAGCATGATCGTCAAGCCACATCCGACCGCCCTTGCGGCCGCGTTCCCCGACCGCCTCGCCACGCCGGCTGTGCTCCGCGCGGCCCGCTTGCTGCCCGCGCAGTTGCGGCTCGCCGTGCTTGCTACTGGCCTGGCGGCGTTGTTCCTGCCAACGCTTGGCCTAGCGCAGGCGGCATCCGGTGCCTCGCAGCCTCCTGCCGCTGCTGGCGCGCCGCAAACGCCGCCCCGGGATTTCGCCGCGGAGCGCAAGGCCATCAGCGACTCGCGCGCCTGGACCACCTATCGCTATGGCCAGGCCGAGCACGATTGCTACAACAAGTTCTTTGTCACGCATTGCATCGACAAGGCCAAGGACGCGCAGCGCGCCGAGTTGCAGGTGTTGCGCAAGCGCGAGCTCGAGGTCGGTGACGCCGAGCGCGCATTCAAGGCAGCCGAGCGTGACCGGCAACAGGCGATCCAACGCGCCCAGTACGAAGCGGAGCAGCCCAGCCGCGACGCCAACGAGCGCGCCAGCCGCGAAAGCTACGAGCGCAAGCAGCAGGAGCAGAAACTGCGCGATGCGCAGCACGAGGCCGATGCGCCGCAGCGCGCCGCCAATGCCCAGGCCTACGACAAGAAGCAGGCCGACTTCGATGCCCGCGTCAAGGCCGCTCAGGAGCAGGGCGCGCAGCAAGCCAAGCAGCGGCAGGAAAATGTAAAGGCTTACGAGCAAAAGCAGCGTGACGCCGAGCAACGGCAGAAAGACGTCGACGAGCGCCGTGCCAAGGCCAAGGAGCAGCAGGGTCAGGCGTCCGCGCCACGTCCCTTCGGTTTCTGAGCGGCTAAGCGCCGCGCCCACAGCCGGGGGCAATACCGGCGACAATAGCCGGTGCCGGACGTCGGCGCGACGCATCTGGCCGCGCCCACGTCATTTGCCGTACCGGCCCGCCGGCGCCCAGCGCCGGTTTTGAGCGGGGGAGCCCATGGACCGCAACCTGAATACATTATCGCGACAGATCATGGAATTGCAGATCGAGCATCGCGATCTCGATTACCTGATCGACCGCATGGCGGCTGATGCCGCGCACGATGAGCTGCAACTGCGCCGCCTGAAAAAGCGCCGCCTCAAGCTCAAGGATGCGATTACCTTGCTGCAGCTTCAGCTCGAGCCGGACGTGCCCGCCTGATTCCCCGATTCCCCTTGCCCCGGGCCGCTCTTGAAGCGGCTCGCCAAAAAGCCTCGCCTTGCCCGATTCCGAAGACCTGCCCGCCGCCACCGTAACGTCAGATCCGTCTGATCGCACCGCTACGCCCGACACGCCCGACACGCCTGACTCGCTCGAAGCACCGGCGGCCGGCGCTGCCGGGCCGGCCGGTACGGCGGTTTCGCACGCCGCCCAACTGGCCACCATCTTTGCCGAGACCGGGACCCTGGCCACCGGCATCGAAGGCTATCGCCCGCGCGCGGCGCAAGAGCAGATGGCCGCCGCCGTGGCAGGGGCGATCGAGCGCGCAGACACGGTCATCGTCGAGGCTGGCACGGGCACGGGCAAGACCTTTGCCTACCTGGTTCCGGCCATGCTTTGGGGCGGCAAGGTGATCCTCTCCACCGGCACCAAGAACCTGCAGGACCAGCTTTTCCTTCGCGATATTCCCACGGTGCGCAAAGCGCTCAATGTGCCGGTGTCGGTGGCGCTGCTCAAGGGGCGGGCCAACTACCTCTGCCATTACCACCTGGAGCGGGCCGAGATCCAGGGCCGCCTGGCTTCGCGCCAGGATGCCGCCTGGCTTCGCGAGATCGCCCGCTTTGCCAAAGTCACGTCGTCGGGCGACAAGGGCGAGCTGGCCTCGGTGCCGGAAAACGCGCCGGTCTGGCAGCTGGTCACCTCGACCCGCGACAACTGCATGGGCACGGAGTGCCCGAGCTACAAAGAGTGCTTTGTGATGCGGGCTCGCAAGGAAGCGCAGCAGGCGGACATCGTGGTGGTCAACCACCACCTGTTCTTTGCCGACGTGGTGCTGCGTGACACGGGCATGGCCGAGCTGCTGCCGGCTGCCAATACGGTGATCTTCGACGAAGCGCACCAGTTGCCCGATACGGCGACCCTGTTCTTCGGTGAAAGCCTGTCTACCAGCCAGCTGCTGGAGCTGGCGCGGGACACCGTGGCCGAGGGTCTCTCGCACGCGCGGGACGCCGCCGACTGGGTGCGGATCGCGGCCCCCCTGGAGCGTGCCGCGCGGGACCTGCGTCTGGCCTTCACTCGGGACAATTCCCGCCTGGCGGTGAGCCAGATCGAGGCGGACCCCCGCATCGGCAAGCCATTCTTCGAGACGCTGGACGCGCTCGAAACCGCGCTGTCGGAATTCGTGACCCTGCTGGAAAGCCAGGCCGAACGTGCCGAGTCCTTGGAGCAGTGCCATCGCCGCGCGGTGGAGCTCGACCAGCGCCTGGCCGCCTGGCGCAACGATGCCAAGGCGGTGTCACCGCCCGCCGCTGCAGAAGGCGATGAAAAAGCCCCGGCCAGCGCGGCCTTTGGTCCGGAAACCGTGCGCTGGGTCGAGGTGTTCTCCCAGACCGTGCAGTTGCACCGCACGCCCTTGTCGATCGCGCCGATCTTCACGCGCCAGCGCGAAGGGCACCCGCGCGCCTGGATCTTCACCTCGGCTACGCTATCCGTGAAGGGCAATTTCACGCACTACGCGGCCCAGCTTGGCCTGGACAAGGACAAGTCGCTGACGTTGCCCAGCCCGTTCGACTACGCCACCCAGGGCCTGCTTTATGTGCCGCGTGACCTGCCGGCACCGCAGTCGCCGCAGTTCACCGACGCCGTGGTGCAGACCGCGCTGCCGCTGATCGAGGCCGCCGGTGGCCGCGCTTTCCTGCTGTGCACCACGCTGCGGGCCGTGCAGCGTGCCTCCGACCTGCTTTACGAGGCCTTTGCCGAACGCGGCCTGGAGCTGCCCTTGCTGGTGCAGGGCCAGGCCAGCCGAACCGAATTGCTGGATCGCTTCCGCGAGCTTGGCAATGCGGTGCTGGTGGGCAGCCAGAGCTTCTGGGAAGGCGTCGACGTGCGCGGCGAGGCGCTCTCGCTGGTCATCATCGACAAGCTGCCGTTCGCCCCGCCCGACGACCCCGTGCTGGCGGCGCGCATGGAAGTGCTGCAAAAGAAGGGCCTGAGCCCGTTCGCCGTGCATCAGTTGCCGCATGCCGTGATCACGCTCAAGCAGGGCGCGGGGCGGCTGATCCGCTCGGAATCCGATCGTGGCGTGTTGGTGATCTGCGATACCAGGCTGGTGGAGAAACCCTATGGCCGCCAGATCTGGCAGAGCCTGCCGCCCTTCAAGCGCACGCGCGAGGCCGAGACGGTGGTCCACTTCCTGGAGTCGCTGCGCAATGGGGAAAGCGCGCCGGCGGCTGACGACGCCGCGGGGCAAGCCGCGCCCGATTGACCGCCTGGCGCGGGCGGTGGCCGACAAACAAAAAACCCGATCTTCCGATCGGGTTTTTTGTTGCCAGCGCACTCAAGCGCCGTGCCTGACGTTCAGAACACTTCCCACCAGGACTTCTTGTCCTTGCGGCGTTCCCCGTACTTGATGTAATCGCTGTTGGGGAAGTTCTTTTCCATCACGCGGGCGGTATCGTCGCGCAAGTCCTTCATGCCCAGCGAATCGTACGAGCGGATCATGATGTACAGCGCTTCCTCGTTGGCCGGCGCGCCGTCATAGTCCTTGAGCGCCTGCTGGGCGCGGTTTGCGGCGGCCAGGTAGGCGCCACGGCGGTAGTAGTAACGTGCCGCATGGACCTCGTGCTGGGCCAGCGAGTTCACGATGTATTGCATGCGCGCGGCAGCATCCGTCGTGTACTTGCTGTCCGGGAAGCGCGTGACCAGCGTGTTGAAGGCGTCATAAGCTGCGCGCGCGGCCTTGGGGTCACGCTCGCTCAGGTCCTGGCCGGAAAAACGGCCAAGCCAGCCCAAATTGTCATTGAAGTTGATCAGGCCCTTCAGGTAATAGGCATAATCCACGTTCGGGTGATTCGGATGCAACTGGATGAAGCGGTCGACCGAGGCAAGCGCGGCGGCGGTTTCGCCGTCCTTGTAGTTGGCGTAGGCGGTATCGATCTGTGCCTGCTGGGCGAAACGGCCGAAGGGATAACGTCCCTCAAGCTTCTCGTACAGCTTCACAGCTCGGGTAAAGTCGCCGGAATCTAGTGCGTCCTTGGCTTCCGAATATAATTTGTTAGCCGACCAGCCGGCAGTTTCGTCTGGTTGATCCGACAGCAGGCCGCACGCCGATAGCATGACGCAGCCGCCTGCGAGCAGAATCGCTCCAATTCTTGCGCGCCAGCTGGCGCGCTTCATGCTCATCAATTGCATGGGCAACGTATCCCGGATGAAAAATAGCGTCAAGCATTATAGCCCAAGCCCCTTGTCGGAAACCGCCGCCAAGGGCATCGAGCAGCAAGCTGCCGATTCAACCGACATCTTGAACGAGGTGGAGGACCTGGAAGACCTGACCGATGTGGCCGCGCTAGGCGGCCTGGAGGCAGGAGCGGAGGCATCTCCAATCGAATTGGAGATGCAGCCGGTAGAGATCGAAGTCGATGGGGCGTCACACGGCGAACGCCTCGACAAGTTGCTGGCACGCCACCTCAGCGGCTTCTCGCGCAGCCGCCTGCAGCAATGGATCGAGAACGGGGCGGTGCTGGTCGACGGCGAGGTGCGCCGCTCCAAGTCCTCCGTGCAGATGGGCGAGCGCGTCGTGGTTCGTCCGCAGGCGGCGGCAGAATCGCGCGCCTTCGTGGCCGAAGACGTGCCGCTCAACGTCGTGTACGAGGACGCCACGCTGCTGGTCATCGACAAGCCCGCCGGCCTGGTGGTGCATCCTGCCGCCGGCAACTGGGGCGGCACGGTGCTAAACGGCCTGCTGCACCGCTACCCGGAGGCTGCAAGCCTGCCGCGCGCGGGCATCGTCCACCGGCTCGACAAGGAAACATCGGGGCTGATGGTGGTGGCCCGCACGCTGACCGCCCAGACTGACCTGGTGCGCCAGCTGCAGGCGCGTACCGTCAAGCGCAGCTACCTGGCGCTGGTGTGGGGCGTGACGCCCGAGTCCGGCACCATCGATGCGCCGATCGGCCGTGATCCGCGCGAGCGCATCCGCATGGCGATCGTGCTCACCAACAGCGGCAAGCCCTCGCGCACCCATTTCCGCACCCTTGGCACGGTGCCGCTCGGGCGCGGCCACGTGTCCATGGTGATGTGCCAGCTCGAAACCGGTCGCACCCACCAGATTCGCGTCCACTTCGAGTCGATCGGCCATCCGATGGTGGGCGATCCGGTCTATCACCGCGCCGCCACCCAGCGCGGCCAACGTCCGGCCATCAAGGCACCGCTGCCGGTGCCGCTGGCGCGCCAGGCGCTCCACGCCTTCCGGCTTGGGCTGGTGCACCCGGCCACCGGCAAGCTCGTATCCTGGGAAGCGCAGCCGCCCGATGACTTGCAGGCGCTGATTGAAGCGCTCGACTTTGACCGTGCCGGCGACGAAGACGAGGACGACGGCTGGACGGAAGGCGAGGACGGTGCATGGGAATACGGCGATGACGACTGAGGCGCCCTGGCTGGTCCCCGACTGGCCGGCGCCGGCGCGGGTGCGCGCGTTGTCCACCACCCGCCAGGGTGGCGTCAGCGAGGCCCCCTACGGCCTGGCTGACGGCAGCCCGGGCGGGCTGAACCTTGGCACCCACGTGGGCGACGATGCCGCCGCGGTCGCGGCCAACCGCGCACGGCTGGCGGCGCGGCTGCCGGCCGCACCGGGCTGGCTGGATCAGGTGCATGGCTGCGCGATTGCCACCGAGGACCAGTTTGCCGCCGATGGCGTGGTTCCGCAGGCGGACGCCAGCATTGCCACCACCGCTGGCCGGGTCTGCGCCGTGATGACCGCTGACTGCCTGCCCGTGCTGCTGTGCGACCGTGCCGGCACGGTGGTTGGCGCCGCGCACGCCGGCTGGCGCGGGCTGTGCGGCGGCGTGATCGAGGCAACCCTGGCTCGCATGCGCAAGCAGGTTGGCGAGCCGGCGCAATGGCTGGCCTGGCTCGGGCCGGCCATCGGCCCGGATGCCTTCGAGGTTGGCGCCGAAGTCCGGCAGGCGTTCCTGGCCCAGGCGCGGCCTGACGAGACGGCGCAGGTGGAGCTTGCCTTTCGCGCCGGCGCGGGCGGCAAGTACTTCGCCGATATCTACGCGCTGGCCCGCATCCGCCTGGCCCGCGCCGGCTGCACCGCGGTGTACGGCGGCGATGCCTGCACCGTTGGCGATGCACAGCGCTTCTACTCCTACCGGCGCGACGGCGTCACTGGGCGCATGGCCAGCCTGGTCTGGCTGGCCGCCTGAAACTTTCCCGGCGTCAATCCCGGGCAGGCGGCTGTTCCGGCCCCGCGGATTCTGCAGGTGCCACGGAGGCGGAGGGCGCTTGCGCGCTCTTCGCCTGCCTGGCTTCCTCTGCCTTGCGCCGGCGCAGGCGCCCCGGGGTGCCCATGATGTACACCAGGATCGCCACCGGGAACAGGCCGTAAAAGACGAACGTGGCCAGTCCCGCGACCACGGTATGCTCGGTAATGGCCATCATCAGGACCACATACAGCCAACCGATTGCAACGATGTACATCAGAAAGTCATCCTTCTCGGGCAAGCTAGCCCCGTGGCCGCAGTGGCGCCAAAGGGAGGCTCGCAGGTTCGCGCTGAGCGCATTTTGCCGTTAGCGCCGGTCCGCGCATTTTTCCGCATTGACAGGCATAACATTGCAAGGCAACAATGGCCTCGAATGCACTGCAAGGCTGTGTGCTGGCAGGCATTCGCAGGCTCCGCCGGGACGTTCAGATCCGCGGCGCGGCGTGTCCGGCAAGCATACCGCATGACGTCACCAGCCGAGGGCGTCAGCGCGGGCCGGTTCCGAGGCTGGCGGCGGGGGAGAGCCCCGCGGTGGTGGTACGCCGCCCAGCCAGCTTTCAAATAAGTGACGGCAGAGAGACGAAACATCATGGCAACCGGCAAAGGTGCGGCAGCTTCCACCAAGGAAGACAAGTCCCAACCGTTTTCATTTGCTTCGGGGCCATTTGATCCAGCGACATGGCTGGAATGGTCCCGTCAGGCACAGGCTAACGGTGCGACGACCCAGCAGGGCATGCCTGGCATGCCATTTATCCCCGGTTTCGAGGCATTGAAGGGTTCCGCCATGGCGGGCGTGAAAATCGCGCCCGATCAACTGGCCGACATCCAGCAACGCTACATGAAGGACTTCACCGCGCTCTGGCAAAGCATGGCCGAGGGCGGCGCCAATCCCGCCACGGCCCTGGCCGATCGCCGCTTTTCCGGCGATGCCTGGCGCAGCAGCGCGGCGTTTCACTACGCCGCCGCTTTCTACCTGATCAATGCGCGCGCCATGAATGAGCTGGCGGGCGCGGTCGAAGCCGATGCCAAGACCCGCCAGCGCATCCGTTTTGCGATCTCGCAATGGGTCGACGCCATGTCGCCGGCCAATTTCCTCGCCACCAACCCGGAAGCGCAGAAAAAGCTGATCGACTCCGGCGGCGAATCGCTGCGGGCCGGTGTGCGCAACATGCTCGACGACCTTGGCCGCGGCAAGATCTCGCAGACCGACGAATCCGCCTTCGAAGTCGGCCGCAACGTGGCCGTGACCGAAGGCGCGGTGGTCTACGAGAACGCCTACTTCCAGTTGCTGCAGTACAAGCCCGTCACCGACAAGGTGTTTGCGCGCCCGTTGCTGCTGGTGCCGCCTTGCATCAACAAGTACTACATCCTCGACCTGCAGCCGCAGACCTCGCTGGTGAACTACATGGTGGAGCAGGGCCACACCGTCTACATGGTTTCCTGGCGCAATCCGGATGCCTCGATGGCCGAGCTCAGCTGGGATGACTACATCGAGCATGCCGCCATCCGCGCCATCGAAGTCACGCGCGAGATCAGTGGCCAGGACCAGATCAACGTGCTGGGCTTCTGCGTGGGCGGCACCATCGTCTCCACCGCGCTGGCGGTGCTGGCCAAGCGCGGCGAGCGTCCCGCCGCCAGTTTGACGCTGCTGACCACGCTGCTCGATTTTGCCGATACCGGCGTGCTCGATGTGTTCGTCGACGAAGCCCACGTCAAGCTGCGCGAAACCACCCTGGGTGGTGCGGCGGGCACGCCCTGCGCGCTGCTGCGTGGCGTGGAACTGGCCAACACGTTCTCCTTCCTGCGTCCCAATGACCTGGTCTGGAACTATGTCGTCGACAACTACCTGAAGGGCAATACGCCGGTCCCGTTCGACCTGCTGTTCTGGAACGGCGACGCCACCAACCTGCCGGGCCCCTGGTATTGCTGGTATCTGCGCCATACCTACCTGCAGAATGAGCTCAAGGTGCCGGGCAAGCTGACCGTGTGCAACGCGCCGGTGGACCTGGGCAGCATCGACGTGCCAACTTACATCTACGGCTCGCGTGAAGACCACATCGTGCCCTGGATGTCGGCCTACGCCTCTACCGCGTTGCTCAAGAACAAGCTGCGTTTCGTGCTGGGCGCGTCGGGCCATATCGCCGGCGTGATCAACCCGCCGGCCAAGAAGAAGCGCAGCCACTGGACCAACGACAAGCTCCCGGCTTCGGCGCAGGAGTGGTTCGATGGCGCCACCGAGCATGCCGGCAGCTGGTGGCCGGACTGGGCGGCCTGGCTGGCCAAGCACGCCGGCGCGCGCAAGGCGGCCCCCACCGACTACGGCAATAAGGACTACCGCGCGATCGAGCCGGCACCGGGCCGCTACGTCAAGGCGAAGGCATAGGATTTGTCCGGGCCGGCGCCCTGCGGGGCCGGCCTCTTTCCCCCCTTATTTGCATCCAACTCGAGAGGACCTCCCAATGACTGACATTGTCATCGTATCCGCTGCCCGTACCGCGGTGGGCAAGTTCGGCGGCTCGCTCGCCAAGATTCCCGCGCCCGAGCTGGGCGCCATCGTCATCAAGGCTGCGCTTGAGCGTGCCGGCATCAAGCCCGAGCAGGTCAGCGAAGTGATCATGGGCCAGGTGCTGACGGCCGGCTCCGGCCAGAACCCGGCGCGCCAGGCGGCGCTGAAGGCTGGCCTGCCCGTGATGGTGCCGGCCATGACCATCAACAAGGTCTGCGGCTCCGGCCTGAAAGCCGTGATGCTGGCCGCCAACGCGATTGCCGCGGGCGATGCCGAGATCGTGGTGGCCGGTGGCCAGGAAAACATGAGCGCCGCGCCGCACGTGCTGCCGGGCTCGCGCGATGGCTTCCGCATGGGCGACGCCAAGCTGATCGACAGCATGATCGTGGACGGCCTGTGGGACGTCTACAACCAGTACCACATGGGCGTCACCGCCGAGAACGTGGCCAAGGAATACGGCATCACGCGCGAAGCCCAGGACGCGTTCGCGACCGGTTCGCAGAACAAGGCAGAAGCCGCGCAGAAGGCCGGCAAGTTCGACGAGGAAATCGTGCCGGTGCCGATTCCCCAGCGCAAGGGCGACCCGGTGCTGTTCGCCACCGATGAGTTCGTGCGCCACGGCGTCACGCAGGAAGCGCTGGCTGGCCTCAAGCCAGCCTTCGACAAGGCCGGCTCCGTGACCGCCGCCAATGCCTCGGGCCTGAACGACGGCGCCGCCGCGGTGGTGGTCATGTCGGCAGCCAAGGCCAAGGAACTCGGCCTCACCCCGCTGGCCACGATCCGCGCCTACGGCACCGCCGGTGTCGATCCCAAGGTGATGGGCATGGGCCCGGTGCCCGCGTCCAAGCGCTGCCTGTCGCGCGCTGGCTGGAGCGTGGAAGAGCTCGACCTGATGGAAATCAACGAAGCCTTCGCTGCCCAGGCCCTGGCCGTGCACAAGCAGATGGGCTGGGATACGTCCAAGGTCAACGTCAACGGCGGCGCCATCGCGATCGGCCACCCGATCGGCGCGTCGGGCTGCCGCATCCTGGTCACGCTGCTGCATGAAATGAAGCGCCGCGACGCCCACAAGGGCCTGGCCTCGCTGTGCATCGGCGGCGGCATGGGTGTGGCGCTGGCTGTGGAACGCAAGTGACGATTTGCCGGGCTTGCCGCAGCGAACAAGCGCAGGCCGGTCTGAGGGGTGTGCCGGCGCGGGGGGCTTCCCGCAGCCGGCGTCAATAAAAACTAGCCATCAAGGAGTAGATATGACTCAGCGCATTGCATACGTAACCGGTGGCATGGGTGGCATCGGAACGGCCATCTGCCAGCGTCTGGCCAAGGAAGGCTACAAGGTCGTGGCCGGTTGCGGCCCCAACTCGCCGCGCCGCGAAAAATGGCTCGAGCAGCAGAAGGCCCTGGGCTTCGATTTTGTCGCCTCGGAAGGCAATGTTGCCGACTGGGATTCGACCAAGGCCGCGTTCGACAAGGTCAAGGCCGAAGTGGGCGAGGTCGATATCCTGATCAACAACGCCGGCATCACGCGCGACGTGGTGTTCCGCAAGATGACGCGCGCCGACTGGGATGCCGTGATCGACACCAACCTGACCTCGCTGTTCAACGTGACCAAGCAGGTCATCGACGGCATGGCGGATCGTGGCTTTGGCCGCATCGTCAACATCTCGTCGGTCAACGGCCAGAAGGGCCAGTTCGGCCAGACCAACTACTCCACCGCCAAGGCTGGCCTGCACGGCTTCACCATGGCGTTGGCGCAGGAAGTGGCGACCAAGGGCGTGACCGTGAACACGGTGTCGCCGGGCTATATCGCTACCGATATGGTCAAGTCGATCCGCCAGGACGTCCTGGACAAGATCGTCGGCACGATTCCGGTCAAGCGCCTGGGCGCGCCGGAAGAAATTGCCTCGATCTGCGCGTGGCTGGCGTCCGAGGAGTCGGGTTTCGCGACGGGCGCGGATTTCTCGCTGAACGGCGGCTTGCACATGGGGTAACGGACAGCGAGCCATCCCGGTTCTTGTGGATGGCTCTTTGTCTTGGGAAGGTCCTCCGCGGAGGACCTTTTTTCATTCTGAGGGCTTTCGGCAAGCCTCTTTCCCCGCAACAATATTGCATCGCACACACCGCACCGCACCAGAGTGCCGGCGCGGCACGGGATAGCAGGCCCCAAAACACCCGCAATCCTTTGCCCCGTGCGGGTTTTCCTTAACGGGTCCGGCTTTCAATAGTGCCTTGTTGGGCATAGAATCAGGGCAGCGGCTAGCCCGCACCAAAATAGATCATGCGTTGCAGGTCAACACGTTGTATCCCCCGCTGGCGGTCCCAATTTGCGCACCGCACAGCATGCGGTGCAGCAGCAGCATGCAACAGCGACGATAAAAGGATAGAGCACGATGGCTACCACCAAGAAAGGCGCAGAGCGACTGATCAAGAAGTATCCAAACCGCCGGCTCTACGACACGCAGACCAGCACCTACATCACGCTAGCCGACGTCAAGCAGCTCGTGATGGATACCGAAGACTTCAAGGTGATCGACGCCAAGTCCGGCGACGAGCTCACGCGCAGCATCCTCCTGCAGATCATTCTCGAAGAAGAGACGGGCGGCGTGCCGATGTTCTCAAGCTCCATGCTGTCGCAGATCATCCGCTACTACGGCCATGCGATGCAGGGCATGATGGGCACCTACCTGGAAAAGAACATCCAGGCCTTCATTGACATCCAGAGCAAGCTGGCCGAGAACTCCAAGGGCCTGTACTCGGGCGAGCCGTTCAGCCCCGACATGTGGTCCCAGTTCATGAACATGCAGGGCCCGATGATGCAAGGGATGATGAGCAACTACATCGAGCAGAGCAAGAACCTGTTCGTGCAGATGCAGGAGCAGATGCAAAGCCAGGCCAAGAACATGTTTGGCACGTTCCCGTTCAATCAGCCGGACAAGAAGTAAGCCGGCGCACGCCGCGCCAGCCTGTTGCGCGTTCCCAATCCCCCCGGGAACGCATGGAACCCTCGCGGCGCCGGCGATCTGGCCGGGCTGGCGTGGGGCGAGTCCCCAGCGCATGCATGACCTTCCTTCGCTGATCGGGGCAATCGGTTAAAATCACGCAGATTCGGGTAACGCGCGGAATCACCGCGATTGCTACCCCTGTCAAATGTGGCGATTCATACTGCGGACTCGCCTGCATAGCGCGAATCCCAATGCCCTCCGCAATCCAAGACATTCGCCAGGCGCTTGCCGCCGAGGCCACGCCCGCGCCGACGGTGGGTTTGGCGTTTCCTCGTTTTCCGGCATCGATGCCAGCCTTCGTATGAGCCGCCTGTTTCTTGCCCCCATGGAGGGGCTTGCCGACTACGTGTTGCGCGACGTGCTGACCGCCGCGGGCGCGTACGACGGGTGCGTGTCCGAGTTCGTCAGGGTGACGGGCTCTTTGCTGCCCGAGCGCGTCTACGAGAGGGACACACCCGAAATCCTCCACGGCGGCCATACTCCAGGCGGCACACCGATGGTGATCCAGCTGCTCGGGAGCGATCCTGAATGGCTGGCGGTCAATGCGGCCCAGGCAGCCACCGTGTCGCCGCATGGCATCGACCTGAATTTCGGCTGTCCCGCCAAAGTCGTCAACCGGCACGGTGGCGGGGCCATGCTGCTGGCGGACCCGGAACTGCTGAACCGGATCGTGTTGTCCGTCCGGGCCGCTGTGCCCGCGAACATTGCCGTGACAGCCAAAATGCGGCTGGGCGTGTCCGATACCGCACTGGCGATCGACTGCGCCACGGCGCTGGCGGAAGGCGGCGCGGCCTCGCTCGTCGTGCATGCCAGGACGCGCGATCATGGCTACCGGCCTCCCGCGCACTGGGAGTGGATCGCGCGGATCGATGCCGCAGTGGACGTGCCCGTGGTTGCCAACGGCGAAGTCTGGACGGTTGCCGACTGGGAGCGATGCCGGGCTGTCAGCGGCTGTGCCGACGTGATGATCGGGCGGGGCGCCGTGTCCGATCCGTTCCTGGCCTTGCGCATACGCGGGCTGATGGACAGGTCGGCATCCGGCGAGGAATGGCCGGCCGTGCTCCGTCATATCGCCGATTACCTGAAGAAACTGCAGGCCAATGCCGGATGCCTTCATGAGCACGGGCGCGTCAAGCTGTGGCTCAGCTATCTGAAGCGGACCTGGCCCCAGGCCGCCGAACTGCATGCGGCCATCCGGCGCCTGCATGATGCGCCGGCGATCCAGGCGGTGATTGAGACCGCCCTGGCGGGCATGCCAGGGACGTCATCCTCGTTGCGATAAGGCGATAGCTTTATGGCGGCATGTCGGGGATCAGGCGCCGAGAAACTTGGGCGAGCGGTTAAAATGCGCGATTGGCTTTGAACCGCCGGGCGGCCATGTCCCGCCCCGCTCGCCCCACATTTGGAAGTAACCGTGAAAAACCCTTCAGAATCAACGATCAAGAAAGACCATATTCCAAATGTGGGATTCGTAAGCCTTGGGTGTCCAAAGGCACTTGTGGATTCCGAGCAGATCATTACCCAGCTGCGCGCCGAGGGCTATGCCATCAGCGGCACCTATGACGGCGCCGACCTGGTGGTCGTCAATACCTGCGGTTTTATCGACGAAGCCGTGCAGGAAAGCCTGGATGCGATCGGCGAGGCACTGGCCGAGAACGGCAAGGTGATCGTCACCGGCTGCCTGGGCGCCAAGAAAAACGCCGCGGGTGAGGACATCATCACGTCGGTGCACCCGAAGGTGCTGGCCGTGACCGGCCCGCACGCGCTGGGCGAGGTGATGCAGGCCGTGCACACGCACCTGCCCAAGCCGCATGACCCGTTCATGGACCTGGTGCCGGCCGCCGGCATCAAGCTCACGCCCAAGCACTACGCCTACCTGAAGATCTCCGAGGGCTGCAACCATCGCTGCTCGTTCTGCATCATCCCCTCGATGCGCGGCGACCTGGTCTCGCGCCCTGTGGCGGAAGTCATGCTGGAGGCCGAGAACCTGTTCAAGTCGGGCGTCAAGGAACTGCTGGTGATCTCACAGGACACCAGCGCCTACGGCGTGGACGTGAAGTACCGCACCGGTTTCTGGGACGGCCGCCCGCTCAAGACGCGCATGACCGAGCTGGTCGGCGCGCTGGGTGAACTGGCCGCCAAGTACGGCGCCTGGGTGCGCCTGCACTACGTGTACCCGTACCCGCACGTCGACGAGATCATTCCGCTGATGTCGCAAGGGCACGTGCTGCCTTACCTGGACGTGCCGCTGCAGCACGCCCACCCGGACGTGCTCAAGCGCATGAAGCGCCCGGCCAACGCCGAGAAGACCATGGACCGCATCCGGGCCTGGCGCAAGATCTGCCCCGAGCTGACCATCCGCAGCACCTTTATCGCGGGCTTCCCCGGCGAGACCGAGGAAGAGTTCCAGACGCTGCTGGACTTCATCGCCGAAGCGGAACTGGACCACGTGGGCTGCTTCGCCTATTCGCCGGTGGACGGCGCCACGGCCAACGACCTGCCGGGCGCGTTGCCCGACGAAGTCCGCGAAGAGCGCCGCGCCCGCTTCATGGAAGTGGCCGAGGAAGTGTCCGCCCGGCGCCTGCAGCGCAAGGTCGGCCAGACCCTGCGCGTGCTGGTCGACGAGATCAACCAGGACGGCGGCATTGGCCGCTCGTCGGCCGATGCGCCGGAGATCGACGGCCTGGTCTATATCGACCCGCCGGCGCAGGGCGCGCCGCGCTACAAGGTCGGCGAATTCGTCTCGGTGAAGATCACCGGCGCGGATGGCCACGACCTGTGGGGCGAAGTCTGAGGCTGGTCGCCGCCATAGGTCCGGATAGGTAAAAGTACGATCGTTCGTTTTGGCGTGCGCGCCGCTATACTGTGCGCTGCAACATCAGCTCAGGAGACACAAAATGACACGTGAAGTGGTGGTGGTGAGCGGCGTTCGGACCGCGATCGGTACCTTTGGCGGCAGCCTGAAGGATCTTTCCCCGACCCAGATGGGCGCCATGGTCGTGCGCGAAGCGCTGGCCCGTGCGCAGGTCAGCGGCGATGACGTCGGCCATGTGGTGTTCGGCAACGTCATCCAGACCGAGCCCCGGGACATGTACCTTGGCCGGGTGGCGGCAGTGGAGGGCGGTGTCACCATCGACGCGCCGGCCCTGACCGTCAACCGCCTGTGCGGCTCGGGCCTGCAGGCCATCGTCAGCGCCGCGCAGAGCATCCTGCTGGGCGATGCCGACGTGGCCATCGGCGGCGGCGCGGAGAGCATGAGCCGCGCACCGTACCTGGCGCAGTCGGCCCGCTGGGGCGCACGCATGGGCGACGCCAAGATGATCGACATGATGCTGGGTGCGCTGCACGACCCGTTCCACGGCATCCACATGGGCGTCACCGCCGAGAATGTGGCCAAGGAATACGACATCTCCCGCGTCCAGCAGGACGAAGCCGCGCTGGAGTCGCACCGTCGCGCATCGGCGGCGATCCGCAACGGCCACTTCAAGGACCAGATCCTGCCGGTCACGCTGAAGGGCCGCAAGGGCGACGTGACCTTCGACACCGACGAGCACGTGCGCCACGACGCGGTCATGGAAGACATGACCAAGCTCAAGCCGGTTTTCGTCAAGGAAAACGGCACGGTAACCGCGGGCAACGCCTCGGGCTTGAACGATGCCGCCGCCGCAGTGGTGCTGATGGAGCGTGCCGAGGCTGAGAAGCGCGGCCTCAAGCCGATGGCGCGCCTGGTCTCCTATGCGCACGCCGGCGTGGATCCCAAGACCATGGGCATCGGCCCCGTGCCGGCCACCAAGAAGGCGCTGGAACGCGCTGGCCTGACCGTGGCCGACCTCGACGTGATCGAAGCCAATGAAGCCTTTGCCGCGCAAGCCTGCGCGGTCACCAAGGCGCTTGGTCTTGATCCGGCCAAGGTCAACCCGAACGGCTCGGGCATCTCCCTGGGCCACCCGATCGGCGCCACCGGCGCGCTGATCACCGTCAAGGCCCTGTACGAGCTGCAACGCGTGCAAGGCCGCTATGCACTGGTGACCATGTGCATTGGCGGTGGCCAGGGCATCGCGGCGATTTTCGAACGACTCTGAACCTGAGGCTGCCTTGCGGCGCGTAGCGACTCTGTCTTTGCCTTTGTCCATGTCCTTGTCACTTCCCGTCTCCCTGTCTCTGGCAGCCGGGCTGGCCGCGGCAACGCTGGCCGGCGCCGCGCTGGCCGCCGGCGCCACCGAGCTGTCCACGGACACGCCCGGCACCGCCAATGCCGCCAGCGATGCCAGCCAGGTACAGGGTTTCGGGATCAACCAGGCCATTCGCGAGGGCGAGGCGCGGCGCGGTGCGCAGCTTTCAACCGGGCCCGCGCCCAAGGCGCTCGCGCCGCGGCCGGAGTATGCTTCGCTGCCGGTCTACGTGGGCACGCTCGGCGACCAGCCGGTGCGCCTGCGCCTGGGGCCCAAGCCCGACGAGCGCGACAGCGTGCACGGCGAGTACAGTGTTGGCCGTGCTGGCGGCGTGCGGTTGCTGGCCGGCGAATTCGAGAACGGCGCCTTCCTGATGGAGGAGTCCAATGACGGCACGCACGTCACGGGCAACTGGGAAGGCACCATCGACGGTGCCGGCATCGTGCATGGCAACTGGACCGACCCGGCCAACCCGGCCATCGTGCTCCCCTTCATGATCCGGCCACTGGGCGTGCTGGTGATCCCGCCCTTCGACATGGCTCCCAACAGCGGCATTACCTACGCCCCGCCCGCGCCGAAGTCCTCGATTTCCGGCCGCTAGGGTCAAGCCGGGGTGGACAGGGGCAGGCCCGCCAGGTAGGCCAACGCGCACCCGAATGCTGGTAAGCTCGAACGTTCATCGAGTTATCGCCAGACAAGGAATCGCCGTGTCCGACCGCCAGCCACCCGAGCAGCCCGCTTCCCAACCCGCCTACCTGGCGACCGTGGCCGTCCAGCCAGAGCTGGATATCGCGCCGGGCTTCGCCTCGTTTTCCCAAGCCACCCATCGTGGCTCCACCGTGGTGTTCCGCAACCTGGCGGAGCTGCGCGCGCATGGCGACGGCGCCACCACCTACTGGCGCTATGGCCTGCATGCCACGCCCACCAGCGAGGCGCTGTGCCAGCACCTCGCGCTGATCGAAGGCGCGCGCCATACGCTGCTGCTGCCGTCAGGGCTGGCCGCGATCTCGCAGGTCTACTTCGCCTTGGTCAAGTCGGGCGACGACGTGCTCGTCCCGGATAACGTCTACGGCCCCAACCGCGAGCACGGCGAATGGCTGGCAAGGGATTTCGGCGTCTCCGTCCGTTATTACGACCCCATGATCGGCGCGGGCATTGCCGGGCTGATCCGCCCCAACACCCGCCTGATCTGGATGGAGTCGCCGGGCTCGGTGACCATGGAAGTGCCCGACACCATGGCCATCGTAGCCGCGGCAAAGGCGCGCGGGGTGCTCACCGCCATCGATAACACCTGGTCCGCCGGCGTGTATTTCCGGCCGTTCGACAAGGGCATCGACATCTCGGTGCAGGCGCTCACCAAGTACCAGTCGGGCGGCAGCGATGTGCTGATGGGCGCTGTGCTGACCACCGACGACAAACTCCATGACCGCATCAAGCGCGCCCGCATGCTGATGGGCTGGGGCGTGTCGGCCGACGATTGCTACCTGGTGCTGCGCTCGCTGCCCAGCATGCCGGTCAGGCTGGCGGCGCACGACCGCGCTGCGCGCGAGGTGGCCGAATGGCTGACCCAGCGCCCGGAAGTGGTCAAGGTCTTGCACCCGGCGCTGCCGGACTGCCCCGGCCACGACTTCTGGCGGCGCGATTTCAGCGGCGCCACCGGCCTGTTCTCGATCGTGCTGCATGCACGCTACACGCGCGCCCAGGTCGATGCCTTTGTCGAGGCGCTGCGCCTGTTCGCGATCGGCTGGTCCTGGGGTGGCGCGCATAGCCTGGCGTTGCCGTACCACGTCCAGACCATGCGGCCTCAAGGCAGCTGGCCGCCCGTTGGCTGGGAGAACGCCGGCGAGCTGGTACGCCTCTATATCGGGCTGGAAGACACCCGAGACCTGATCGCCGACCTGCGCGGTGCGATGGAATCGCAGCTGGTGGCATAAAAAAAAAGGCCGCCCCGGACACCGTCCGGGGCGGCCCTTTTTCGGCTGGGCGTCAGTGCGCAAACAGTTGCAGCAAGCCATCCAGCCCAACGTGGTTGAACGCCACGCTGGCCTGCGCACGCACCACCGGCTTGGCCCGGAAGGCCACCGACAGACCGGCCACGGCCATCATCTTCAGGTCGTTGGAGCCATCGCCCATGACGATGGCCTGGGACGGGTCCGCGCCGATCTGCGCACACACTTCCTGTACCGTGCGGGCCTTGACGTCGGCATTGACGATCTCGCCCAGCACCTGGCCGGTGAGCTTGCCATCGACGATCTCCAGCGTATTGGCGCGGGTTACGTCGAGCTTCAGGCGGGGCTTGAGTTTATCGGTGAAATGCACGAAACCGCCTGAAACCAGCAGGGTGCGCATGCCCAGGGCCTGCACGGTCTGCAGCATGTTCTCCGCGCCGGGCGACAGGCGCAGGCGCTCTTCATACACGCGGTCCAGCACACTGGCGTCCAGCCCCTTGAGCAGGGCCACGCGGCGGCGCAGGCTTTCGTTGAAATCAGTGATCTCGCCGCGCATGGCGGCCTCGGTAATCGCCGAAACCTCCGCCTTGAGGCCGCAGAAGTCTGCGATCTCGTCGATGCACTCGATGGTGATCAGCGTGGAGTCCATATCCATCGCCACCAGCTTGAAGTCCGACAGCTTGCGGCCGGCGGGCACGATGGCCCAGTCGATGCTGCGCGGGCCGCAGTAGGCGTCCAGCGCCTCGCGCAGGGCGGGCGTCAGCGCGGCGCTGGCATCGGCGGCAGCCACGGTCTCGGCGCGCAGCGCGAGCGTGGGAGCCTGGGCGATGGCGCGGATGGCGTCGATATCGTTGGTGGACAGCGGGGCGGGACTTTGCAGAATCAGGGACATGGCGCGAATGCAGGGCCGGGCCGGGCGGCCGATGGCGGTAAATGCGGGATGCGAGCCGCAGCGGCGGCGAAGACCGCTATTGTATATGCCCGCGCGCATGCGGCGCAGCCGCCGCCCGATGGCGCTAGCCGCTGCACGGCGCAATCCGTGCGGGCGGATGTGTTCTATCGTGCTCGTCGAGGTCTGGGGCCGGCCCGCAGGCCAGCCCTCATCGCACTACATCGCACTACGCTACTTGCCCGTTAGCCTCGCACTGCGCGGCCAGTTCGCTCAACACCAGCGTCTCATGCGCCAGCCCGGCGGCCAGCGACAGCACCCGGCTCTGGATCTCCGGGTTCAGGTCGCCGAAGACGCCGGATTCGGCGTTGTCACAGGCCAGGAAGAGCAGGGCACAGAGCTGGGCCGATTTCTCGACGGCCAGGCTCAACGGGGTTTCGCAGAGCACCCGTGAACTCAGGTGGATGTCCGCGTTGCGGTATTCGGCGGTGAGGCCGTGACGGGTGTGTTGGCGGGGGTTATCCATTGGGCGCCTCCTTGTGCTTCGCTTGCGCTTTACGGAGGACGGTGATGGAAAGGGGTAACGCTGAGCATGCGGGTGGGAAGCCGGAATGGTCGAATGCAAAGAGGCGCATGGTGCGGTCTCCAGTCAATGAAAACGCCAGGCGGCGGCGCGGTCCGCCTTTGTTCGGGCTTCCAATCCCGGTCGCCGTGGTTGCAGCGACGAGAGAGAGTATAGCGGGAGATGGTCGAGTGGGGCTTTGTGTAGGTGTGGTCGGTAACTGCTCTCAGATAGGTCGGTAGTTCATTGCGCCAAGCCGCGTGAGCCAATGAGTCAAGAAGCGGCTGAACGTCATCGCTGCTTGATATGCCGCAACCCATTCCCGCCGTTCGAGCAGCGATGAGCCAACCTGGCTAATGTAAAAACCGCTACATATGTGACAGCCACGACTCCCGCCGTAGTAGAGATCGTGCTCGTCGCAATGATGGCTTTTTTCGCCCGGCTCCCATCCCTCCTGACAGACGGCCACGTCCGCCGTAAATTGTTGGATGTCTGCGCTCAATCTCTGGGCGTGGCTAAAGGCGACAGAGGCTGAGAGCTTCAGCCATGCGTGCTCCCGGATAGCCGCCGCAAGCTGCGTTCGAAGCGCTAGTTCGGACGCGTATGGACCCTGTTCCAACAGAACATCTAGCGCCTTACGGCGTTCTTGCTCGGTCGGCTTTGCCCAGATAACGAATCTCACCGGGTCTTCCATCGAGGCACCTCTAGGGTTTCGAGACAGCGCATACAAGCTGGGCCACGGGCATAACCACGTTGCAGTTGGATGACCGCTAGTGGCTGGCAGGCGCACTGCGTGAGCCAGGTCGTCAGCGGCTCTTCCCGACCGAGGCCGATTGCCCAGGCCGGCTGGGAAATCCGAGGTGACGGGCGGAACCCGACACATTTGCGCCATTTGCGTTTTCGCCGCCTCAACGGCGGTCCGGACACGCTTGTCTTAGACGCGATACCCGTAGATCGTGCCGTCGGCTTCGCGCGCATTATCCAGCGGGTCGCCCGCTAGTTCGCTGGGGGTAATGCCGTTCGGCTGAACTGCGCAGACGGGCGGCCGGCCGGCGTGGATATTGACCGTAGCCAAGGGACGGGTGACGGCGGAGGCGAAAGCGGCCGTTGTGACCGCCAGTACTAGCATGCGTGTACGGATCATTCTGGAATGCCCTGTTTGGGTGGGGAACTTGCAAGAGACTTTGGATGGAGGGCCTCTTTCAGACCGTCATCGCGGGCCGTGTGAATTCCGCTGCGTGCGCCTTCACGAACTCGCGCATCCTCTCGTCGCACCATGGCGCGCACCTTATGGCCCCGGGCCAGCAGCATCTCGGTGACGCTGCGCCCGATTGCGCCGACCGTGCCCGCGGCGCCGGTCACGAGGATGGGGGAATCGTGTCCTGAATGGGTGGTCATGACTTTTTCTTGGGAATCAGATTGTGATGAAGGGGATGGGGTGGGGTTGCGAGTGGGATGGCGGCTAGTCTGGAGCTGCCGGACCCACTTGACCAGTGCAATGTTCTGAAGTCAATATTGCACGGTATGAAAACATACGACCTGAACCTCCTGCGCACCCTTGACGCATTGCTGGCCGCCGGCAGCGTCACCGGTGCCGCCGAGCGGCTCCACCTGAGCGTGCCGGCCACCAGCCACGCGCTCGCGCGCCTGCGCGAACTCACCGGCGATCCGCTCCTTGTGCGCGCTGGCCGGCGCCTGGTGCCTACGCCGCGCGCGCTGGCGCTGCGCGAACCAGTGGCGCAGTGGATTGCGCAGGCTGCAGCGCTGGTCAAGCCTCCACGCGTGGACGACTTGGCAGGCACTGAAAGGAGCTTCGTCGTACGTGCGCCGGACGGCTTCGCAATTGCGTTCGGCGGTGCCCTCGGCGCCGCGCTGGCAGTAGACATGCCGCGCGCCCAGCTTCGCTTTGTGACCGAGACACAAGACGACGACGGCGCGCTGCGCGACGGTCGCGTCGATCTCGACATCGGGACGTTCAGGCCGCACGAACCAGAGATCGAGGTCGCCGAGTTGTTCCCCCAGGCTTTGATCGCAGTCGTGCGCGCCGGTCATCCCTTCGCCGCCCGCCCCGCGACCGCGCGTCGCTACGCAGCACAGTTGCACATTGACGTGCAGCGACGTCCTGGTGCGCCGTCGGCAGTCGACGAGGCGCTAGCCACGCACGGGTTGGCGCGGCGCGTCGTGCTCACCGTGGCACACGCCAGCGCGGCTCCTGTGATCGCCGCGCGCGGCGACTTCGTCGCTACTCTCAGCGAGCGACAGGGGCGGGCGATGGCGCCCGGCCTAGGCCTTGTGGTGGTGCCTCTGCCGTTCCTGCCGCGTGGCGAGACCGTGGTCATGGCTTGGCATCCGCGTCACTCGGCCGACCCGGCGCACGCTTGGCTGAGGCAGCAGGTACCGGCCGCGATCGCCGCAGCCAGTACCGCCCAAGGCTATCGGAGAGTCTCGACCCCTCCGTCTTGAGTACATGCGCAGGCGGCGCGGCTGAGCTTACCCATCAAAAGTGCCGAAGATGCGTTTGTTGCCGCCGGAGACGACGGTTCGTCAGGGTGGCTGACGCCGACATTCGAACGATCGAGTGATCGGAGGTCAGTGGCGCCTCATGCCTGATTCGAGAGACGTTTCCACACACCCTCGACCCGAAGCGGCCTGCCAGCTGATGTATCGAAATGCCAGAGTGTTACTCAAAAACCGCCCTTGCAGGAGGGCGCCCGTGGAGATCAGGCCGTCAGGAGCGCGTTGTCAGTCGTGGCGGATCGGGGGCGGGCTTTCTGCCCCCGAATCGATCTAAAATCTCGAGCCTGCAGCGCGGGCAGCGAGGTCATGAAATCACGAGTGGGCTGTGCACAAGTCTCACGCAGCAGTGCGTCCCCCGTTGACCCGAAGCACTTCTCCGGTCATAAAACTCGCTTTATCCGACGCCACAAAAACGATGGCATCTGCAATCTCCTCGGGCGTTCCCGCACGTTTAAGTGGCACGGTGGCGAGCATCGCGGCCTTGCCCGATTCGGAACCCGTTATGCGGTCAAGCATTTCGGTCTGTATGGGCCCCGGAGCCACCGCGTTGACTCGAATATTGTGCGCCGCCGTCTCGAGTGCGGCGGATTTCGTCAGGCCCTCGACCGCATGCTTGCTGGCGACATAAAGTGCGTTACGGGGGGCGCCGCGAATACCCATCGTTGACGATATATTGACAATGCTTCCACTGCCCTGGGCCGTCATCACGCGGATTTCGTGCTTGAGCGCCAGCCACGTGCCGAGAACATTCGTATCGAAAACGAACGCATATTGATCGACGTTCTGCTCGACGATCGGTGCCGGGTCGCCCTCGTAACCGGCGCTGTTCACCGCAATATCCAGACGACCAAAACGGGAAATGACGCGGTCGACCAAGCCTTGGACCTGGTCCTCGAAACGCACGTCTGCCTGCACAAATTCCACATCGGCACCAGACGAACGCAGTTGCTCTGCGAACTTCCTGCCTTCTTCGAGCCGACGGCCCGAAATCACGAGCCGCGCTTTCTCTTTAGCGAAGGCAATTGCTGTCGCGCGACCAATTCCAGAAAGCGCTCCCGTCACAAGTACTACTGGCGAATGACTCATGTTCAGACTCCTTCGGTAACCCGTTACGAAAAAAATCAAAGTTATCCGAGCCACGAAACGCGACCATCGCGTCACATGGCTCGTATTGCGTTACGCGCTGTAGCCCCCGTCAACGGGAATGATTGCGCCGGTAATGAAGCTCGCCGCCGGGCTGGCGACGAAGGCGACCACGGAAGCGATCTCTTCCGGCCGGCCAAAGCGTCCAAGCGCAGTGGCGGCTGCCTGCGCCTCGGCAAAGGGACTGTTGTCAGGATTCATCTCGGTATTCGTCGAACCGGTTCCGATAACGTTCACGGTAATGCCCTTCGGGCCCAGATCCCGCGCAGCACCTTTGCTGTAGCCCTCAATCGCGCGCTTTGTTGCGCTGTAATCAGCAAGGCCCGGCCAGGTCGATCGCCACGCGAGGGCCGACGAAATCGAGATAATCCTGCCGCCGCTATCCATTACCCGCGATGCTTCCCGAATTGCGGTTACCACGGCTTCGTAATTGATCTTCTGTTGTCGCTCAAAGCCCGATGTGTCGGTGGTCTCGGCCACCGTGCCCGTCACGAAAACGGCGGCGTTGTTGACCAGAATGTCGATCCGTCCCAACCGCTCGACAACGTCCGCAAGCAATGCTTTAACCGCCGTTGCGTCCGCCTGGTCGGCCTTCAGGGCAATAGCCTTGCCACCGGACGCTTCGATCGTTGCAATGACCTCTCTGGCCGCGGTCTCGCTGCTGGAATAACTTAGCGCTACGGTCGCGCCTTCCGCAGCGAGCTGGATGGCGGTTGCGGCGCCGATACCGCGTGAGCCGCCCGTCACAAGAGCGATCTTTCCTTGAAGCGTATTTGCCATGATGCTGTCCATTGAGTAGAGGGTGAGTCACGCGCATATCAAGCGCCCGATGCTTTGCAAACGCTGCAAAGACGAGTTGAAAAAGCGTTGCGCGGAAGTTCGCTGCGGACGACTGCCGCAAATTACAGCGTGATTACGATTCTGCCGAGATGCTGGTTCTTCTCCAGCTCGCGATGCGCTTCGACGATTTGTTCGAAGGGGAAGTACTTCGAGATGGTTGCCTTCAGCTTGCCCGCTTCGAGATTTTCATAAACGAATCTGGCTACCTTGGCCCGACGGGCCGGGGTGGTCGTAATCGAGAACAGGTTATAGCCCCGGATCACGACCTCCTTTGCGAGCGTCCGGAGCATCGGGAGCGGTGTCACTTCGTCGCTCAATGCGCCATAGATCATGACCGTGCCGCCCGGCGCCAGGGCGTCGACAAGCTTGGGGAAAGCGGGACCATCGACCGGGTCGAACGCGACGGTTGCACCCGCGCCTTGGGTTATCCGTTCGACCTCGACCACCAGATCCTCGTCGTCGGTGACGACGACATGGTCCGCACCGGCCGCTCTGATTGGCGCGACCTTTTCCCTGGTGCGCGTCGTTGCGATGACCTTCGCCCCTGCAAGCTTCGCAACCTGGATCGCACCGATGCCCACGCTGCTCGAACCGGCAGTGATGATCACCGTATCGCTATGCGTCACGATGCCGCTTTCGATGAACGCTCCCCACGGCGTGATGAAGGGATTCCAGATTGAAACCGCTTCTTCGAACGAGATTGACGATGGCTTCTTCACCGCGGCACTTGCTGGCGCCAACACATGGTCGCCATACAGGCCGTAATCGTTCATGGAGAAGGCCGGCATGGTGGAAACTTCATCGCCCACCGCGAGGTGCGTGACGTTTTCTCCGACGGCCTCGACAACGCCTGCGGACTCATAGCCCAGCCGGCCGGGAAGATTGACCGGTTCAACATAGACGCCGGTGCGCCACATCGATTCCGCGCGGTTCAAGCCGATCGCCTTGACGGCGATGCGAATCTCATCCGGTCCCGGTTCCGGCAATGCGACGTCCTCGATCTTCAGGACATCGGGTGCGCCATATTCAGCAAATGTGACGATACGTGCCATGGTGAAATCCTTTATCGGAAAATGCAATCAGGCGGCCGCGCTGGGCTCGCGCGGAAAGAAACGGTTGGATGGCCGTGGAAGGCCGAGATGCTCGCGCAATGTGCGCCCTTCATATTCGCGTCTGAACAAACCGCGCTGCTGGAGCTCCGGGACGAGCTTGTCGACCACCTCGTCGAGGCCGCCTGGAATCCAGGGAAACATGACGTTGAAGCCATCGGCGGCTTCAGTCTCCAACCACTCCTGCATCTCGTCGGCGATCGATGTTGCGGTGCCGACGAAGGCGAAGCCCGAATAGCTGCCGGCGGCTCGCGCCAGTTCCCGGATCGTCAGACCCTTCTCCCGCGCGAGATTGACCATGCGCTCGCGCTGCGAGCGGCCAGCTTCAGTCTCCGGGATCTCCGGTAGTGGTCCATCGGGATCATGGCCAGAGACGTCGAATCCGAGCATCGCGTTCAGAGAGCCGATGCCACTGTCGTAGTGGATGAGGCTGTCGAGCGTCGCGCGGCGCTCGAGCGCCTCATCCTTGCTGTCGGCCACGACCACGAACGCGCCTGGCAGGTAACGCAGCGCGTCGGGGGCGCGCCCGATCGCTGCCATGCGGGTACGCACATCGGCGTTGAAGCTGCGTGCGGCCTCTATCGTCGGCGGGGCGCCGAAAATGACCTCGGCGGTTTCCGCCGCGAACTGCCGCCCTGCCGGCGACGCACCGGCCTGCACGATCACAGGCCAGCCCTGCGGAGGCCGTGCGATGTTGAGCGGGCCGCGCACTTTCAGCGAGGGGCCCGTGTGACTGATCGCATGAATTCGTGCGGGATCGACGAAGACCCCGCTTTCGGTGTTCCTGACGAAGGCGTCATCGGCGAAGCTGTCCCATAGACCGGTGACGACATCGACAAACTCCCGTGCAAGCTCGTAGCGATCGTCATGCCCCATCTGGGACTCGTAGCCGAAGTTGAGGGCCGCGTCGGGGTTCGCCGTTGTCACCACGTTCCAGCCGGCCCGACCGCCGCTGATGTGGTCCAGCGACGCAAACCGCCTGGCAATGTGGTACGGCGCATCGAAGGTTGTCGAGGCTGTTGCGATCAGCCCGATCCGCTCGGTCACCGCCGACAGCGCCGAGAGCAGCGTGAAAGGTTCGAATGACGTCACCGTGTGGCTCCTCATCAGCGCCGCCGTCGGCATGTTCAATAACGCCAGATGGTCGGCCATGAAGAAGGCATCGAACTTCGCCTCTTCCAGTCGCCGGATCGAGCGACGCATCTGGTCGAGGCTGAAATTCGCATGCGGATCGGCGCCCGGATAGCGCCATGCACCCGTGTGGATGGCCGCCGGCCGCATGAATGCGCCGAGGTGGAGTTGGCGATGTCTGGTCATCTGGTGCTCCGTCGCGTCAGGTGCCGCCGGCTCGATTGACGAGTCAGCGGCGGGCTTCAGGCGTCGAGGAAGGTCGTCGCATGGGCGACGAACGTCTCCGGATACTGATAAATCGACCCGTGATTGGAGTCCGGATAGACGATCAGTTGCGCGTTCGGCAGATGCTGCTGGAGCGTGAACGAATGCCTCGTCGGAATGATGACGTCGTTGCTGCCCTGGACGATCAGCACGGGCTGCCGGATCTCTTTCAGATACGCCAACGCGCTATCGTTCGGCACGTGCCATTTGCCGATCGCCTCGCCCTGAGCGGCAATGGTTTGCTCGCTCACTTGCGGATCGCGATCCTGACGACGCAGCTTGCGCTCGAGAAAGGCGAGGCCGGCCTTCTGGCTGGCTTCGGAAGGTCCGAAATGGACAGCAAGCCACAGATGTTCGGGCGGGTCGTAGCTGCCGGCGAAGATTTCCGCGGAGCGGCTTTCCGACATGTCCTGTGAACGATGCCCGGTGCCGACGAGGATGATCTTGCGGACCAGGTCGCCGCCCTGCAGCGCGATCTCCTGGGCCACGAAGCCCCCGATCGAAATGCCGAGCACGTCGACCTGGGTCAGGCCCAGCGCGCGAATGAAGGCGATCGCATTGGCCCCCATCTCCTGGAAACTCGTCGGGGTCTCGCCCGAGGAGCTGGCGACGCCGGCATTGTTGAACAGGATCACCTCGCGATCCTTTGCAAAACCATCGGTTACCGCCGGATCCCAGTGGTCGAGGGTGCCGGTGTAGTGCTGATTGAAGACAAGCGGCACGCCGCCCTGCTTGCCGAACCGGCGGTAGGCGAAACGGATGCCGTTGGCCTCGACGAATTGGGTCGGTGCCGTATCGTGATTGATGCTGTTCATGGTTTAATCCTCTATGCTCCAACACGCTAACCAGGAAGGTGGCGGCCTGTCGGAATTGACGGTTTCGTGCTGCTATGGTGTCAATATAGAAGGCGGACTCGCCATGCACTAGCCATGAAACGCGGTTATGACCTATCCTGAATGTGCATAGATCGAACGTAGGACGCATGGAGGAAAACGATGGACATCAACGCGTTGCGGATTTTCTGCCGGGTCGCCCGACTGCAAAGTTTTTCGGCCGCTGCGCGGGAGCTGTCCATCTCGCAATCGCAGGCATCGCGCGCCGTGTCGGACATCGAGGCCGAGTTGGGCACGCTTCTATTGGCGCGGACGACGCGCGCCGTGATTCCGACGGAGGCAGGCGCCGACTACCTCATCCGCGTCGAAGCCGTGCTCGACCAGCTTGACGATGCCGGACAGAGCGTCCGGCAGGACGAACTTCGCGGAACGCTGCGCGTCGGGATGCCGACGAGTGCCGGGGTGCGGGAGATCATCCCCCGACTTCCCCGTTTTGCTGAACGTCATCCGCGGCTGCGGATCGACGTGGTGCTCGACGACCGTCGCCAGGACCTTGTCCGGGACGCGGTCGATGTCGCCATCCGGATAGGCACCCTGCCAGACTCCAATGCGACGGCGCGTCTGCTCACCAGCTACGCACGACTGATCGTCGCCTCCCCGGCATATCTCGCCCGATGCGGCACGCCCCTGTCACCGGACGCGCTCGTCGGTCACCGGATCGTCTATGGACCCGCGGCCACTGTCAGCACCGCCTGGACGTTCACGCACAACGGAATAACCAGCGATGTGCCGATAGAGCCCAATATATCGTTCAGCGACAACGAAGGCGCGGTTGCGGCCGCGAAGGCCGGCTTGGGTATCACCTCGATAGGATACTGGGCGTGCCGCAGGGAGCTTGAGGAAGGATCGCTCGTGCCGATCCTCTCCGACTGGTCGATGGTCGGCACCAAGGTACATGCGTATTTCCCCCTCGGTCGCGCGACCCGGACGGCGGCCCGCGCCTTCATCAATTTCCTGCTGGACGAGTTTAGCGAAAGCGTCGACGTAACACGCGCTGGATGATGTCGCAGCATTTCAACCATGCGTTTGCCGTGTGTCGATGGGTGACGGTTCGTTTCTCGCTAACAGCCATTCGCGGGAGGCTTCCGGGTGTCTCCTTACGGCCGATTCTGTTGAAAAACTCGGTTTGGATATCGATCGGGATAGGCGTTCGCTCCCGGTGGGGCTCGCGTTGATCTGCGGCGCCCGAGCTTCGAGGGTCTTCCGACCTAGTGCATCGCGGCTAAGCCGCTATCGCATTCATATCTTCACCGAACGGCATCAACCGCTTTGCCATTCGTCGCAGATTTTGCGCTGTTGCTGCTAGTAGGAACTCGTCCTGCGCCCCAGTTAGCCCTCGTAGCCGCAAGCGATCCAGTTTCAGGATTCGTTTTAGATGAGCAAATAGCATTTCGACCTTCTTTCGCTCCCTGCGCGACCGCTTGAACTCCGGTGTTGCCGAGAGCTTCCGTGCCACGTCACGCGCGTTCTCGTGGACGCTGCGTGCGATCTTGCGGAATGGCATGTTTGGGCAGCATTGTTTCTTCATCGCGCACCCACCACAGTCATGCTGGCTGGATCGATAGATGACGGTGTCGGCCTTCGTGATGTGAGTGCGTTAGTTCGTATATGCACGCCAATCGCTGCGCAGAGCCTTGTCACCAGGGCAGCGGTACTCATTGGCTTGCTCGTCCCAACGGAAGTCCTCTCTCGGAAACGTGCCATCGTCGCGACGGGTCTTGTCCCAGACTGGAACATGAGGCGCGATCGCTTTCTCTTCGACCATCCACCCGAGCATTGGCGTGGTCCCATAGGCGGTATCGCCGGCAAGACGCTGAGGTTTAAGAGCAAAGCGTTCTTCGACTCTGTTGATCATCGTCTTCGTTGACTCCTCCTCCGCGGTTCGATGCGCGGGGGTGGCCTCGACGTCCAGGATGATTCCCGCGTGCAGGTCGATCAGGTAGTTGGTCGAGTAAGCAAAGAAGGCAGGGCCACCGGGTGCCACGGTCCGGCGCGATGCCGGATCAGTCAACGAGATGCTCTTCGGCGGGATCGTAGGCTCTGCCTCGGACGCTGCGTCGTCCTTGATTTTATTGACCTCATCCAGCGCAGCAAGGTATTCGCGAACGGCGCGGCTAGGGCCTTCGCCTTGATTCCAATCGATGACCTCCGTTCCCGCCACGCCTCGGGAGCGATTTGCGTCTGCCTTGATGATGCTCGCGTCGACAGCAAAGCCTTCGCCTTGAACCAGCCCTTCCGCCATACAACGGCGAAGGACCATCTCGAACACGTGACGCAGCGCGCCGCTTTCGCGGAAGCGGCCATGGCGATTCTTGGAGAACGTTGAGTGATCGGGAATTGGATCTTCGAGACTAAGCCGACAGAACCAGCGATAAGCCAGGTTCAGATGAATCTATTCGCAGAGGCGGCGCTCTGACCGAATGCCAAAACAGTAGCCCACGATGAGCATGCGAACCATCAGCTCGGGATCAATCGAGGGGCGCCCGGTGTGGCTGTAGTAAGGCGCGAGGTGTTGGCGAAGATCGCCAAGATCGAAGAACCGATCAATGCCACGCAAGAGGTGGCTACGGGGCACATGGTCATCAAGGTTGAACGAGTAGAAGAGCATATCCTGCGATCCAACTTGTTGACCCATCATGGCGAAACCCTCGTCGAACGATGATCTCAAGGGTAGGTGCCGACGTTCCGTGATGCCGAGTTTTTCAACAGAATCGGCCGGGCTCGGTCCTTAGCAATCTAGGCGGAGCCTTGCCGACGCCAGAGGCGACTTGCGATCCTTCCGAGTCAGTCGGCGGCCTCACTGCGAATGGCCGGTCTTGCCCGCTACGGTTATTAAGTCAGCCCGTGCGGCCAGGCCGCATGCGAGAAAATATTCTACATAGCGCTCATTCAGTAGCATTGAATGCTACACATTCCCCTCTCGGTTATGGATTTTGGAAGCAACTTTCAGTGCGTTCGTCGTAGCATTTCTACCCTTCTGAAGGATGAATGATGAGCACGGACACTCTGCGGTACTTCGATTACGCGGCAACCACACCGGCGGACCCTCGTGTCATGGAGGCGATGTTCGGCTGCTTGGGGGCTGCCGGCGTCTTCGGAAACCCTGCGTCGAACTCCCACGCTGCAGGGCTGAAGGCAAGGGATGTGGTCGAGGAGGCTCGCGCCCAGGTAGCCGCTCTCATTGGTGCAGAGCCATCCGAGATTGTCTGGACGTCCGGTGCGACAGAGTCGAACAACCTAGCGCTCAAGGGTTTTTTCGACCACGAGCCGACGCGCCGCCATTTGGTTACCAGCAAGCTTGAGCACAAGGCAATTCTGGACACCGCGTCGCACCTTGAGCGACTTGACGTTTCCGTTTCCTACCTCTTGCCGAATCCGGCTGGCGAGATTTCGCCGGCCGCTGTTAAAGCGGCCTGCAGCAATCAGACGGGCCTCGTTTCGTTGATGATGGTGAACAACGAGATCGGCACCCTCACCAATATTGCTGAGATCTCGCAGATTGTTCACGCCGCTGGCGCTCTGCTTCACGTGGACGCGGCGCAGGCTGCTGGCAAGGCCGCGATTGACGTAAAGGCGATGGGTATAGACCTGCTGTCGATGTCGGCACACAAGTTCTATGGCCCGAAAGGCATCGGCGCGCTCTATGTGAGTCGCGAAGTGGCGCCGCGTATTGCCTGCCAGATGCACGGCGGCGGACATGAGCAGGGGCTGCGATCTGGCACCCTTGCCACGCACCAGATTGTCGGCATGGGAACGGCTTGCGAACTGGCGCGTACTGAAATGGCGTCGGACAACGAGCGTATCGCGCAACTGAGCGAGCGCTTGCTGAGTGGTGTGCGCGCGTCAGGCACCGTCACGCAGAACGCCAGTTCCGCGGCCCGCATTCCGCACACACTTAGTCTGACCGTGGAACTGCCCAATTTCCTCCCGTCCATGTTGACCGACGATCTGGCCATCTCCTCAACGTCTGCCTGCAATTCGGCGGCCGGCAAACCGTCTCACGTGCTGACTTGCGTCGGCCTGGATGAAGCTTCCGCCAAGCGCACAGTCCGTCTGAGCCTTGGACGCTTTACAACGTTGGCAGATGTGGATTTTGCAGTCGACTGCTTCCGCAAAGCCATAGAGCGCTGTATGGAAGTGGGCACGGGCCGACAGGACATGCTGATCAAGCAGCTCTCGAACGACTTGAGCGTGGCGCCACAGTTAAGCGGAGCCGACGTACGGGCGGCGCATGCGGCCGGGTTCCTTTCCATCGTCTGCAACCGGCACGATGGAGAGGCTGCCGGCCAGGTCCAGTTCGCGAAAATCGCGGAGGTGGCCAGTTCGCTTGGCATGGCCGCGCACTACCTTCCCGTAAAACCGGGGGGTGTCACCGTCGAAGCTGCTGCAGCCTTCGGTTTACTCATGGCGGAGCTGCCGAAGCCCATACTTGCGTACTGCCGTACGGGAACCCGTTCGGAGACGCTGTGGAATATGGCATGCACCAGGCAAGGCTGACGGGGCGGTCGGCACTGAAGAACTACGCGACGGGGCGTGCGCGGGCTGACGTTCAATCCTCGGCGTTGGGCCTACGATCCTGCGGAGGGTAAGCAAAACCCATAGGCCTTCTCGCCCGCCGAATCTGGATAGGACATCAACCCGGCGCTGGCGCGACACAAGCGCCCGCAGCATGTTGGTATTCAGTCGGTGACGAAGTACCGCCTGGACCGCAAGTCGTCGGTGGCTGTCCGGAGGGCATTCGAGGGTCTCCGCTCGACCCTTCCCGGGCATTGGCCGTTGCGGCACGACCGTCCGCTTTTGGTCAATCTTCGAGCATTCGCTTTGCCTTCGAGTGCGCTGTGAGTAGCCGCCGCTCACGGCGCGTATGTGAGCGCAGGTAAAGATTGTTTAGCACAATGGCCGACGCCGTACAAGCGACGCCAACGATTTGTGCTTGCACGGGCACGACGCCCTGACACGCGGAAATGGCGAAGGCCGTTACCGGTATGACGTCCATAAACAGAACGCCATGGACGGGCGTCACGATTCTCACACCCAGATTCCAGCACAAGACGCCGATAAACCCCGGAATACACGCGGTGTACAGAAGATACGGCAACACCCGTTCTAGCTGTGACACATCGGGTGGCGCAACGCTCCGGGTGGCGAAGAGGATTCCGTTAATGGCTAGCAGGCTGATCATGCCAAAAAGCGTCGTGAGCGCCGTATAGCGATAGGGGGACCAGCCGTTGAAGAACGTGCTGCCAATCGTGTATATCACCCAGCACAACGCGCCTCCAACGATAATCAACGCTGCTGCAAGGTGCTCCGCAGACTTTGCCGCGTCGCTGATGGCTCCCTTTGTCACGACCAGCGAAACGCCCGTAAACGACAGGAGAATGAAACAAAACGAGAGTGGACGGGGTGGAATGCGTCTGATTGCCCAGTTCGCGAGCAAGCTCAGCATCGGCTGAGTCGCCATCATCACGGAGGCAATCAGCGCTCCTTCAACGCCAGCCATTTGTTGGCCGATGAACACCAGCAAACCGAATCCGGCGAATCCGAGCGTTCCCATGAGCCACGTGAGCAGGCCGCGCCCTTCCACCGAAAAGACTTGCCTACCCTCGCGTCGCCAGAGAAGGGCGGCAAAAAACACAGCTGCAATGCCGAATCGCAGGGTCGTGAAGGTGAAAGGGTCGAGAATGTGTAGGGCTTCTGTCATGACGGGGAAGAGGCTACCCCATGACACCGTGGCGAGAAGGCACAAGATCACCCCTTTCCCGAAACCAGCTTCCGCCGTCGCCTGTACCGTGGTCTCTGCGCTCATCTTCAAATCCATTTATCTCGTAGTTGATTAAGACGGATTCTGATGGCAGCGCTTATTCACCGTCCATTCACTTGTTCGGAGGCCCGTTTTCGGATTTTCAGTAACGCAACTGCAACCGCTTGATGCAGAATCACGTCATGGAGCTATATCAACTCAAGGCGTTTGTCGCCGTCTCGCAAGAAGGTAGCCTGACTAGGGCGGCCGAGCGACTCTATCTCAGCATTCCCGCCGCGAGCGCGCAGATCAAAGCCCTTGAGGAGGAGCTTGGAATCCAATTGTTCGAGCGAACAACCAAGGGGATGTTCGTCACCGCAGCCGGCCGCAAGCTGCTGGCCGAAGCCGAGCAAACTCTCCAAGCGGCCAGCCGGGTGAAACGCGTCGCTGCTGAAGAGCGAGGGCAATTGTCGGCCGAACTCAAGGTCGGGACTTTGAGCGACTCGGTACCGTTGCGAGTCGGTGATGCACTACTCGCGCTCGGATTGCGTCATCCGAACATCCGGGTGACGCTTCACCAGGCGGTGTCGGGCGACGTGGTGGAACGCGTCCGTAGCGGGAAGCTGGACGGCGGTTTCACGCTGGCCGACGTTTCCGCTACCGCTCTGTCGGTTGACCGATTGAGCGAAATCGATCTGGTCGTCGCGCTGCCACCAAGGTTCACATCGCAAGCCTATGACTTGGGCTTGGCGGATATTGCGCGCCTGCCATGGATCGTGAGCGTCCCCGAGTGCGCGCTCCACTCCGCCGCACTCGATCTGTTTCGGGATGCGGGGCACGTGCCCGACGCGCGATACGTGGCTGACAGCGACGGCGTTTTGCGCAGCATGATCAGCAGCGGGGTTGGTGCTGGCATTCTTCGTCGCACCGAGGCGACGGCCGGCACTCTAGCTGGAGAATTGGCAATCTGGCCACATTGGATCGGAAAGAGCTGGCTGTCCTGGATACAGGGCGCGACCAACGCCAGCCCGGCCGCTGCGGCACTGCGAGAGACTATTCGAGAAAGCTGGCGAGCTTCTTCCAGCGATCAGTCAGGTACCGTGCGTTAAGCAGCCATTCACGGAAGTGCGGCAAGGGGCCGCTTGTGGCCGGGAAGCGACAACCGGGCAACCAAGAACCAAGGTCCCTTCAGCCCCTACTCGGCCGTCCGACTCGGCGGTGCCGGACGCCGGCCAAGGTCGAAAACCGGCCGTTTGCTCTGTACGAGAAAAACCTGCCGTCTATCGGCTCCCGCACAATGGGCCGGCACATAAGCCATCAGGACGGAATTGCCATCCGGCCCACTTTGGCCATGCCAACGCCCCCGCCAATCCACGCCGCGTTCGATCCGTCACCGCAAGCCAAAGTGATTGTGGTCACGGTGCATGGCTTGCCGCGCAGGAAGGCCGCGTGTGGCGCGGACCGGGCAGCGGCATATTGCAGCCCGCAGATATCTGCCAGATCCGAACAGGCTGATGCCGGAATCGCACACGCCATGTGGCCCGTCTCCCCTAAATTGACGACGCTGGGATCGCTTCCGTTCATGCGGTAGACCATGCAAGCGACAACCATAATCCAGAGGAGACATCGATGACCGATCCAACGCTCAAAACTGCCCTGAATGGCGTGCTTCAGCAAACGGTGAGCCGCCCTGGCGGCGTTCCCGGCGTGGTGGCCATGGCCACCGACCGCAATGCGAACTTCTACGAGGGGGGGGCTGCCGGCGTGCGCCGGCTTGGTGGTGACGACCCGATGGCCACGGACTCCGTGTTCGCCATCTTCTCCACCACGAAGGCGCTCGCTGGCACCTGCGTCATGCAGCTGGTGGAAGAAGGGAGGTTCAATCTGTCCGACAACGCGGGAATCTATATGCCCGAGCTGGATGCGCTACGGGTACTCTCGTGCTGCCGGAGCCGCCGCCGATGGGTGTGCGGCGAGGTATCGTCAGCGGTTCGGGGAGTATCCGTCGAGAACGCTCGGTCTGGCGAGACACTAGCCCGGATATTTCACATAGCAGTGCACATGGAAGTTGGCGCCATAGGAGCCCGACGGGAACTGGCTCTTCACTTGTCAGATAAGCAATGTCGCCGTATGACGCATCACGCATTCGATGAATGCATGCACCTTGCGGGACTGCCGTCGATTGATTGCGTAGACGAAGTGAATCCCCGCGTCCTGCAGTGTGCTCATCAATGGGAAGTCCGGTAGCAACTGAACCAGCCGCCCGGCGGCCAGCGCATCGCGAACCAGCCAGTAGGGTAGAAGCGCGATGCCCAATCCGGCCAGGGCGCTCTCCAGCAATACCTCCACGTCGTTGGCTACCAGATCGCCTTGTGGCACCACTTCGATACATCCTTCGCCGTCGGGCTTCGCAAAGGTCCAGGCAACCCGCTCTCCGGAGCGACGGTAGCGCAAGCAATTGTGATCAAGCAGGTCCGCAGGCAATTGTGGTACCGTCCGCCCCCGCAAAAAGTCAGGGTGACACACAAGCAGCCGCCGATAACGCCCAAGCGGTCTGCTGACAAGACTGGAGTCGCCAAGCGCTCCTATTCGTATGGCCAGGTCAGTGTCGGTCTCGACCAGGTCGACGTAGTCATCGGTAAGTGACAGTTCCAGCGTGACCTTCGGGAATGCCTCGAGAAACGACGGAATAAGTGGCGTCAGCAGGCGTTTGCCGAAGACGCGGGGCGAACTGACCTTAAGCCGCCCGCGAGGTGTATCGGCGAACGATGCCATGCTCTCGTTGACGGCATCCAGTTCAGCCAACAAGGTGTCCAACTGTTCCTTGTAGGTATGGCCGGGCTCCGTCAACGTCAACCGGCGGGTCGTGCGGGTCAAGAGCTTGACGCCCAGATGGGCCTCGAGCGAATCGACCTGCCGGGACACGCTGGAAGCAGCGATACCCAATAGCTCGCTGGCGTCGGTGAAGCTCAGGGTCGAGGCCACCTTCTGGAAGACGCGCATTGCTGCCAGCATGTCCATGCTTGTGTTTCCGTTGGCTGTTAGTTGGCCGGCGCGAACAGGTGTTCGGCACCGTCAGCAAATTTGCTGGGATTGAACTCGATGATCTCGTATCGCGCCAGCCGTTCGCGGTAGAAGGGGTCTTCTGCCAGCACCGCATCCAGCTGCAGGCGATCCAGGTTTCGCGCCAGAATAACACCGCCGATGCGCGGCATTTGGGGGCCCGACACCACAAAATGACCGGCGCGATAGTGCCGGTCGAGAAAGTCGCGATGTTGCTGCATGTGCGGGTCGATTGCCGGCAGGGGCTGGATGTAGTGCAGAAGTACGATGAACATGATGCCCTCCTCAAACAGTCAGGATGATCTTGCCGAGACTCATGCCGGATTCGAGATGCCGATGCGCCTGTGCCGCCTGCTCGAGGCGCATCACCTGTTGGACCTGGGGCCTGACAAGGTCCCGCATCAGGAGATCCCGGACATGCTCAAGGTCCCTGCGACCGCTGCCCCGGCAACCCAGGATCTCCAGGCGGCGAGTAAACAGTGCCTTCAGATCCATCGGCGCCTCCGTGCCAGTCGTCACGCCGCCTAGTACCAGCCGGCCGTCCATGGCAAGTGAAGCGACCGATTGCGCGAAAGTGACCGCACCCACGTGTTCAAAAACGAGATCCACGCCACGGCCGCCCGTCAGCGCGCGCACCTGCTCTGCCATGTGCGGTCCTGCCAGCACCACCGCGGTAGCACCAGCGTTGCGCAACGCTTCGTCTGTATCGGCTGTGCGGCCGATCGCAATCACGCGAGCGCCCATGGCACTGGCCAGCTCTACAGCGGCGTAGCCAAGTCCACCGTTGGCGCCCAGGATCATCACCCATTCGCCTGGTGCCAGCCGGCCACGCCGCAGCATCGATGCGGCCGTAGCGTAGGTGAGGGCAAAGCTCGCGCCGCGGACGTAGTCTATCTGCTCCGGCAATGCCATGGCATTGCGGGCAGGGACGCGGACAAACTGCGCGTATCCGCCGTCAATGGTCGAGCCGACCGTGCCAAACTTGCTGCAGAGGTTGTCTTCGCCACGCAGACAGTGTTCGCACTGGCCGCATGACAGGATAGGGGCCGCGAACACGCGCTCGCCGATGCGATTGCTATCGACGTTGACGCCGACGTCCACGATGTCTCCGGCGAAATCCGTGCCGGGAATGCGCGGCAAGGGTACTTGGAATACGCTTCCTTCGCGCAGGAGAAGATCGAGGCGATTGACGCCGACCGCATGGACCCGAATGATGAGGTCGTCCGGCCCCGGGGCCGGCGTGTCGACATCGACGATGGCAAGAGATTCTGCCGGGCCATGCTTCTGGATTTGTACCGCTTTCATTTGCACTCCGATCTGTGGTGATGAGACAGCGGAGTCACTGTACGGCGCGCCTTCCCGGGTAAAAAGTGGATCGGCTGCAGAAGAGAATTCGATCGTGCGCAAAAGTCGCTCGGGTCATGCCGAACGAACCTCGCCTATCGAGCCAGATCACGTCGGCATCCGTTTTCGGCCATGTGGACGGCGTGCCGCCGAGCCGATCGACCATACCAAAGGATGATTGGTATATCAGACGCTTTGCGAAGATACTCCAGCAAAGCCAGCTCATCCAACATCCCACATCGTGCAGCGGAGGCAGGAACCATGACACACGGCACCGCCCGGATTGGATCGACGCCCTATCGCACGAATATCGTCGTATCCGGCCACGCAATCACGGCCGATGAACCCCGCGCTCGCGGCGGGCAAGGGGACGGACCGGCCCCTTACGATTTATTGCTTGCTAGCCTGGGAGCGTGCACCGCCATCACGCTCAAAATGTATGCCGAACGCAAAGGCTGGGCCCTTGAGTCGCTCGATGTCTCGCTGCGGCTAGTCGGGACGGACGAGTGGCGCATCGAGCGGACGCTGGTGATCAAGGGCCTGGAGGATAGCCAGAAAGCGCGTCTGGCGGAAATTGCCGAGCGCACGCCCGTCACGAAAACGTTGAGCCCCGGGTTGCCGATCGAAACTCGCCTGGCGTGACGCCGACCGGGTTTACACGAAGCCGACGGCGGTTGGCCATGCATCCACCCGCCGCCGCTCTCGAGAGGAGAACGCTCATATGAGCGAGCAGCACGCAGACGATGTCGGAGAGCGCAGGCACCAGATGTTCCCCGTCCTGACGCCAAGCCAGGTTGAGGCGGCACGCCGCTTCGCAAGCGGTCCGCCGCGGTATTTTGCGGCGGGTGAGATGGTCTTCGCCACGGCGGACAGGAATGTGCCCGTCTGGCTCGTGCTGGATGGCTCGATCGACGTTCTGCGCCGGGATGGCCTTGACGAGGAGGCGCCAATCACCACCCATCGCGCAGGGCAGTTCACCGGAGAAGTCAGCCAGATTGACGGCCGTGCGTCGCTCGCCTCGGCGCGAGCCGGTCGTGACGGCGCTACCCTGATTCCGTTCGATCCGCCGTATCTGCGAGCGCTGATGATCGGATCGGCAGAGGTCGGTGAGATCGTCATGCGCGCGCTGATCTTGCGCCGTGTCAGGCTGATCGAACATGGCGGCTCGGGCACGATCCTGATTGGTGCGCCAGACGATGCGCATCTTCTGCGCCTCCAAGGCTTCCTGACGCGCAGCGGCTATCCCAACCACGTCATGGATCCCGAGGTCGATGGTGGGGGCCGCAGCTTGGTTGAGCGGATGGCGCTGCTCCCCAGCGACCTGCCGCTGGTGGTCTGCCCTGGCGGCAGCGTGCTGAAGCGGCCCGATGAGCGGGAGCTGGCGGCCTGTCTCGGCATCATGCCCAAGCTCGGGCAGCACAAGACCTACGACGTCGCCATTGTCGGCGCGGGACCGGCCGGGCTGGCCGCAGCGGTCTATGGCGCGTCGGAAGGCCTCTCGGTGGTGGTTCTGGACGAGCGCGCCATGGGCGGGCAGGCCGGCGCGTCGGCGCGAATCGAAAACTATCTTGGCTTTCCTACCGGCATCTCCGGGCAGGCGCTCGCTGGCCGGGCATTCACCCAGGCCCTCAAGTTCGGTGCCGAGGTGGCCATCCCAGTGAGCGTGGTGCGGCTCGATCACGACGAGGATCGGCTGACCCTCAAGCTCTCCGACGACTCGACAGTGGCAGCGCGTACTGTCGTGATTGCCTCAGGCGCCGCCTACCGACACCCCGACATTGCCGGTCTCGCGCAACTCGAGGGCTCTGGCGTTTCCTATTGGGCGTCCCCGATCGAAGCCCGCTTGTGTGCCGGCAAGGAAATCGCTCTCGTCGGCGGCGGCAACTCGGCGGGGCAGGCAATCGTGTTTCTCGCGCCACACGTGAAGCGACTTCACGTGTTTGTCAGGCGAGACCTGTCGGCGACCATGTCCCGCTACCTCATCGACCGCATCTCGGCACTGTCCAACGTGGAGATTCATGTCGGTACGGAGCTGACCGAACTTGCCTCCAGTGGCGACAGGCTCGCCAGTGCTACTGTTCGCGATCGCGCCAGCGGCACCTTGACATGCTACGGGATCTGCCACCTGTTCCTGTTCATCGGCGCGACGCCGCATACCCGCTGGCTCAATGGATCGGTGGCGACGGACGACAAGGGTTTCATTCTTACTGGGGCTGGGGCATCGGGCGCATCGCTCGAAACCAGCATGCCTGGCGTCTATGCAATCGGCGATGTCCGCGCGGGCTCGACCAAGCGAGTTGCTGCTGCAGTCGGCGATGGCGCCGCTGCCATCTCTCAAATCCACGGTTACCTCAGCAGACTGTCAAAGGAAGTGGCATGAAGACCTGTGACCATACAGATACGATCCATGATGTCGTGCCAAGCGCTCTGGGTTGCGAAGAGTGCCTCAAGGTGGGCAGCCCGTGGGTGCATCTTCGGCTGTGCCGGACCTGCGGTCACGTTGGCTGTTGTGATAACTCTCCGCTCAAGCATGCCCGCGCGCATTTCGAGAAGACCGGGCATCCCATCATTGAAGGATATGACCCCCCTGAGGGATGGGGGTGGTGCTACATCGATCGTGAAGAGATCGCGCTGCCGGACCAGACGCCGCAGCGAGGACCCATCCCACGGTTCGTCTGACGGCGTGCCAATCGGGCTCTTGAATGAAAAGGAGAACTCCCATGTCAAAACTACCGTTGCTCGACCCCGCCGATTGCGCATTGATCCTTGTTGATGAACAGGCAGGCCTTGCGTTTGCTGCGGGTTCTCAAGACCCCCAGATTCTGCGCAGCAATGGCCTTGCGCTGGCCAAGACGGCAGTCGCCTTCGACTTGCCGGTTGTGGTCTCCACTTCAGCCTCGAAGGTGTACAGCGGCCCATTGATGCCGGCGTTTAGAGACGTGCTGCCAAACGTCACGCCGATCGAGCGCCGCAACATGAACCTCTGGGAAGACGATGCCGTGCGCGGCGCGATTACGGCTACCGGAAAGCGTACGCTGATCATCGCGGGCATGCTGACGGAGGCTTGCGTGAGCTTCCCGGTGCTTTCCGCGCTGTCCGAGGGATATCAGGTCTATGTCGCGGCCGATGCTTGCGGCGGGCTGACACCAACAAGCCATGATCTTGCGTTGCGACGGATGGCTTGCGCTGGCGCAGTCATGACTTCCTGGCTCCAGGTCCTTCTCGAATTCCAGAGAGATTGGACCCGTCATGACACCTATGAGAAGGCTCGCTCGATCGTGGTCGAGCATGGTGGCGGGTATGGCACGGGCCTGGCCTATGCGCGTGACATGATCAAGCCGACATGAACGTCCTCGATGCGGGCGCCACCGGGAGCGCGATGAACCCGACTACCTTCAATCCGCAGGAAATCGTGACGAGCATCATTGTTCACGAGGTCGAGCCAGATGCCGCTGAGCAGTACGAAACGTGGCTCGCGGACATCCGCGCCGCCTGTTCCAGGTTTTCCGGCTACCTAAGCACCGATGTGATACGTCCGGTCGGCACGAGCCGCGAGTATGCGACCATCGTCCGCTTCGCCGACTTCAAAAGCCTCAACGCCTGGATGGAATCCGATGTGCGCCGCCAGCATATCGAGAGAATGCGGTCATCGCTGCGGCAAGGTGACCGATACGAGATCAGGACTGGCCTCGATTTCTGGTTCACGCCAAAGAACGCAAAGGTCAAGATCCCAACCGCGTGGAAGCAGTGGCTCATCACGTGGAGCGCCATCCTGCCGCTCAGCATCGTGGTGCCATGGGGTGTCGTGCCGGTGCTTGCGCGCCTTGGCTTCGCCCATGACTCGTTGATCGGCAAGGCAGCCGTGACGGCGGCAATGGTGTTCCTGATGGTCTACGTGGTGATGCCGCGCTATACGCGGCTCGTTGCACACTGGCTGTTCAAATGATCATTGCGTACCTTTCTGCATGGATTGGCGTCAACGTATGCTTGCGGGGCAGCACGCGATCGCTCCGACCCAGCTCCGAACTTCGGTAGTCGACCGTTGAATCCACGACCCACAACAGCCACTCATTTTTCTTCGAAGCAGACGGCCGCATTGCGGCCTTGCCGTGAAATCTAGTCAGGCGGTAGCACCAATGCCCCGCAACCGGTATCGGCGACGAAGGTCGCAAGAAATCTCGCCGGGTGCGTCGGATCGGGGTTCTCGGCGAACAGGTGAAGTGTGCGTGGCGGCTCGAACCATGTTTGTCCACTGACATAATCGATGGGTGGTCCTCCCGCCAATTGAGAGCGGATCGTCCCTTCGAGCACGACTGCCGTCACCGAACCCGGGTGACGATGCGCGGGCGTAAAGCCGAGCGGCGGAAAGTCGACGATGGCTGTCGTCACCGACTTGCCCGGCGCGTCAGGCAGGGCTTCGCACGACAGAATTTTTACGGTCGAAGCGGGACGGCCCGTCGCGCTGGCAGCCGGCGATGCGCTGGACAGCAGCGGATCGCCACCGCTGCCACAAATGACGGCGAACCAGTCGATCGCCGAGCGGGGCGTCGCCGGACCCGGCAGCAGCAATGCCACTGCTATTGCCGCAAGCATCGTGGGATTGCCCGGCAGCCGCGGCAAGTGCGCGAGAAGCGGCAGAGCACGCGGGTTCATACATGCGCCCCCGATCGCAGGTCCTGCGACCATCCCAGCTCGCGCTTCGCCTTTGCACTGGTGACCTCGGCGTCGTCCTGCGCAATGTTGTATATCCCCGATGTGCCCCGTTCGAGCGCTAGCAAAGCCGCAAACGCAGCGGCTTCGACGTGCAGCGGGCTTGAGCCGGCGGGGACATCGCAACCCGTGCCGGGCCCGTAAATCTGTCCATACCTGAGTACGGTCCCAGTCAGCGGCGCCGTTTCCAACACATGGCGCTCCAGTGCCGCGACGCCCCGCACGCTAGTGCCGCGCGGGCCATGCGCATCGATATCGAGTGCGCAGCTTTCATCGTAGGGCGTCCCGCCTGGTCGATACGCCCAGGCGATGCTTTGCGCAATCATCCGCTTGCTACCGGCTGAAATGGCCGCTGCAACCAGGTTACGCGTTCCTTCGTCGCGAATCCGGGCGTTGGTGGTCACCGCCTGAGCCATGCGGGCGGGGTCCAGCCCGTAGGGCAAATCAGTCAATTGGTGAATCACGCTATGTGGCGCGATGCGACCCAACGCGTCGCGTAGCGCGACCACATCGAATACGTCCACGACGACCGGCGTGACACCAGCGTCTTCGAGGTTTTTCGCCCGGTCGGGGCGCCGGGTGCTGCCGAACACCGTATAGCCCGCCGCGATTAGCTGGGGCACCAGTGCGGTGCCAATGGCGCCGCTGGCTCCGGCCACCAAAACCCTGTGCGTCATCTCTCTTCTCCTGTTTGCGATTGCGAACGATGCAACGGTATGTCGCATTTTTGATGAAGAGCAGGATAGGGTTGTTAATGGTCGAAAAAAAGGTCCATTATTGAGAATTTGACTGAGCCAATATGGAAAGGCAACGATGCGCCGAGCCGAACAGATCGAACTTGCACTTGCGCCGCGACCCGACGGGATGCCATTGCAACGCTGGCTATATGACGAACTGCGCACTGCCATTCTGATGGGCCGGCTGTCGTCAGGGGCGCGTCTACCTTCGTCGCGCGATCTCGCGGCACGTTTTGCGTTATCTCGCGGCACGGTACTAGGCGTGTATTCACAACTCACGGCCGAGGGGTATCTGACGGGTGCTGTCGGACGAGGCAGTTTCGTCACGTCCGAATTGCCCGATCGACGTATCGACAGCAGCGATCGGCCGTCGATCAGGACGCGCGGCGGACGGTCAGGCGCGCATGACCGCCATGGCGATCACGTTGACGACGCGCGACCACGCGCCATTGCGCTCTCGGCCCGCGGCCGTCTGCTTGCGCGAACCGCCTTTCAGGTGAGCGGCCGCACGAGTCCCGCTCGGGCTTTTCGTGCCAGCCAGCCCGATCTCGATGCGTTTCCGTTCGACCTGTGGGCGCGTCTGGCAGCGAAACGCACGCGCCGGACTCAACGAGATCTGCTTGGCGACGGTGAGGCGCAAGGATATCGGCCGCTGCGCGCAGCGATTGCCGAGTACGTGGGCATGTCGCGAGGTATGACTTGCACGGCAGATAACGTCGTGGTGCTCGGCAGCGTCCAGCAGGCTATCGATTTGAGCGCGCGTCTGCTGCTCGATCCGGGCGACGCCGCGTGGATCGAAGATCCAGGCTATCCGGGCGCGCGCTTCGTGCTCGAGGCCGCGGGCGCCCGGGTTGTCGGTGTGCCTGTCGATGCGGGGGGCATCGACGTGGAATGGGCACGACAGCACGCGCCCGACGCGCGTCTAGCCTACGTCACGGCAGGGCGGCAAGCGCCGCTCGGACCGCCGCTCGTGCTTGAGCGGCGATTGTCGCTGCTCGAATGGGCTCGGGATCGAGACGCCGTCATCATCGAAGACGACTACGACAGCGAATACCGCTTCGAAGGCAATCCGCTGGCCGCATTGAAGAGCCTTGACCACCACGGACACGTGATCTACTGCGGCACATTCAGCAAATTGCTGTTTCCTGGGTTACGGACCGCGTATGCGATCTTGCCTGACCGGTTTGTCGATCCGTTCGTGGCCGCGTTGTCGTTGACAGCGCGGCATGTCCCACTGGATCAGCAGTCGGTACTGCATGCATTCATCGCGGACGGCCATTTCGGGCGCCACATCCGGCGCATGCGCATGCTGTACGGCGAGCGTGCCGAAGCGCTGAAAAGCATTGCCGACCGGCGTCTTTCCGGACTGCTGCATGTGCCTCGAATCGTTGCGGGACTCGACGCGCCGGCCTTCTTGCCACCCGGCATCGATGATGCCGACGTGGCGCACCGCTTGGCGCGCGAGGGCATCGAGACACGACCGTTGTCGCTCTACGCGATTGACCGTGCGGCGCCGTCGGGGCTGGTGTTGGGTTTTGCATCTGTCGGCAGCGACGCAATTGAGTCGGGGATGATTGCTCTCGCGCGTGTGCTGGCGCGTTAGTTGTTCCGCACCGTTGTCGTCTTTGGGAAGTGGGCCGGGCCGGATCGGTTGCCTTCGAGAGGATCACGACGCATCCGCTTCGGCACGATGCGTTTCGCGTTTGGGATTTCGTCGATCAGTCGGTTGTTGCCGCCTTCGAGGGATTGCCCCATGTGCGGCAAGAGCGCCGGTGCCACTCAGCCGGAATTCAGGCGGCAGTCTTGCGCCCCACGTTGCGGATGAGCTGCGAAACACGACCCATGTACTGGTCGAAGAGCTGGTTCGCCTGCGCCTGATTGTCGATGGGCTGCGCGACGGTGCGGCCCTCGGCTTCCAGCTTGGACCGGATCTCAGGCTTGGCCAGCGCGTCGCCGATCGCTTTGCGCAGTACGGCGACCCGGTCGGCCGGTGTGCCCTGCTTGACGAAGTAGCCCCCGCTGATCGCGTATTCGAAGTCGGGGACCTGCCGGCTTTGCGAGATCAGCGGAATATGCTTGAGCGGCGCGGGCAGCGACCTGGAGAAGCTTGTCAGCACCTTGAGCCGGCCCTGTTCCTGCATGCTGTCAAAGCTCGATTGGTAGGGCAGGATGGCAAAGTCCACCTCACCGCCGGCAAGGCCCTGCAGTGCTGGGGCCGCGCCCTTGTAGGGCACGTGCAGGAAGGGCGCGCCGATGCGGGCGCCAAGTGCGTCGCCCATCAGGTGATAGATCGAGTCGATGCCGACGGTCGCGTAGGTCAGCGGCTTGCTTTTGTTCTGTCTTGCCACGTCCAGGAATTTGTCCAGCGAGTCGGCCGGGATGCCGCTGCGGATGAGGAGCACGATGCTGGCGTCGCTAATCGGGGCGGCAAGCATGAAGTCCTGAGGCTTGTAGCGGGCCGCCGGATTCAGCAGCGGGGAAAGGAACACTTCGTTGATCGAGCCGTGGAAGAAGGTGTACCCGTCAGCCGGCGCGGCCAGCACCTTATTGGCACCGATCAGCCCGGTGCCGCCTCCGTAGTTCTCGACAACCACCTGCTGCCTCACGCTCTTGCTGATGGATTCCCCGAAGATGCGCGCGGACGTATCGCTGGCACCACCAGCGGGGTAGGGAACCACCAGCGACAGCGGCCGGCTGGGGTAGGTTTGCTCCGCTAAGGCGGGCAGGCCGGCGAGTACCGTCGAGCCTGCGGTCAGGCCAGCGTATTGGAGGAAGCAGCGGCGCGTCTGTGTGGTCATGGTTGTCTCCCGTTATTGAATTTGTCAGGCGAGGTAGCTTTGCGTCAGGCTGGTCCAGAACGCTGCGCCGACCGGCAGGGCCCTGTCGTTGAAGTCGTACAAGGGGTTGTGGACCATGCAGCCGCCATCCTGGCCGAGGCCGTTGCCGAGCCGGATGTAGGCGCCGGGGCGCTGCTCCAGCATGTAGGCAAAATCCTCGCTGCCCATCACGGGTCCGCGGGACACGACGTTGTCCTCGCCCAGCAGCCGGACCGCCACTTCCCGCGCGCGCTCCGTCTGGCGGTCGTGATTGACCAGCACCGGATACTTGCGTTCATAGACGACCTCGGCCTGAAGCTGGAAGCTTTGGGCCTGAGCCGCCACGAAGTCCCGCAGGCGCGTTTCGAGGTGGGTGCGCACCTTGGGGTCGAGCGCTCTCACCCCGATCTTGATCGTCGCGCTCTCAGGCACCACGTTGTAGGTTGCGCCCGCCTGGATGGAACCCACGGTGATGACCGCCGACTTCAGCGCGTCGATCTCGCGGCTGACGATGGACTGCAGCCCGAGCACCATGCTGGCCACGCCCTGCATCACGTCGATGCCATGGTGTGGCATGGCACCATGGGCCGAGCGGCCGGTCAACGTCACCGTGGCACGGTCGAACGAGGCCATGGCCGGACCGGCGATGAGGCCGATCTGACCGACCGGCAGGCCGGGGGCATTGTGCAGGGCGTAGATCTCATCGCAGGGGAAGCGCTCGAACAGACCGTCCTCCAGCATGCGCAGCGCGCCGCCTTCGTTTTCCTCGGCAGGCTGGAAGATCAGGTTCAGCGTCCCGTTGAAGTCGACGGACTCGGCCAGATACCGCGCGGCGCACAGCAGGATGGCCGTGTGGCCGTCGTGCCCGCAGGCGTGCATTTTTCCGGGCTGGGTGCTGGCATAGTCCAGCCCCGTCTTCTCCTGGATAGGCAGCGCATCCATATCGGCGCGGATGCCCAACGTCCGCGTTCCCTGGCCCTTGCTTAGCCTGCCTACCACGCCGGTCGTACCCAGGCCGCGATGGACCTCGTAGCCCCAGGCTGTCAACAGTTCCGCGACGAGGTCACTGGTGCGTCGCTCTTCGAACGCCAGCTCGGGATGCGCGTGGATCTGGCGGCGGATCGCGACGAACTCTGGCGCGATGGCCTCGATGGCCTCGATGGATCGTCTCAGGTGGGCGCGGGCGGATTCGGTCATGGTTGTCGTCGATCAAGGTGATTCACGCCATTATCGGCAGATGTGTCCATCGCATCCATGACAGCTGAAGGGATGAATTGTTGTATAAATGACAACATTCGAACCACCACTTTGAGATGTCGGCGCAATGGAAGAACGGATGGAAGACGTGCTGGATCGGAAGCGGGCGCTGTGCCTGCTCCAGATCATCGAGACGGGGTCGGTGCGTGGCGCGGCGGATGTGCTCTCGGTGGACCCGTCGATGGTGAGTCGCGCCGTGGCCAAACTGGAGCAGGACACGGGCCTGACACTGCTGGAGCGGCGCGGGCGGGGCGTCGTCGTCACCGACGCCGGGCACATGCTCGCCCTGTTCGCCCGTCGCCAGCAGGACCTGCACGACACATTCCTCGCCGAGGTCAACAGCCTGAAGAACGCCCAGCGCGGGCACATCGAGCTGATATTAGGCGAGGGCTTCATCGACATGGTGCTCGAGCCGGTGCTGCGCGACTTCCTGGTCGGGCATCCCGACGTGACCTACAACGTCCGGGTGGCCGGGACCGAGGAAACGGTCCGCTGCATCGTGGAAGACATGGCGCACATTGGCCTGGTGTTCCAGCCACCCAACGACGCGCGCCTGCGCTCGCACTATTCGCGGCTGGCCCCGATCCGCGTTCACGTGAGCAAGGACCACCCCCTGGCGCACCACCGCCGCGCGCTGACCTTGGCGGAACTGGCGCCGCACCAGGGCGCGGCGCTGGTCGAGTCGTTCGGCGTGCGCAAGCATGTGCAGGCAGCGGAACTGGACGAGCACATCACCCTGAAGCCGATGCTCGTCACCAACTCGTTCAAGGTGCTGTGGGAATTTGCAGCGATGGGGCTGGGCTACATCATGACGCCGCGCTCGATTCCGCTGAAGGGCGCGCAGTTCGCCGACCTGGTATCGCTGCCGCTTGCCAATCCAATCCTGAACAACAGCCGGATCCACGTCGTCTCGCGAGCCGGACGGCCGCTCTCGCCAGTCGCCACCAGCCTGTTGCGGCACGTGGTCAAGGCGTTTCCGAAACTCTGACTAACCAAGCTGGCAAGCGCGGCGGCGGCAAGCCACAGTCCGCCTGCGAATTGCAGAGAAGGCAGACAACGCCCCGCCATTGCGCGCCGCGTTCGATCCGCCACCGCGAGCCAGGGTGATTGTGGTCACGGTGCATGGCTTACCGCGCGGGAAGGCCATGTGTGGCGCGGACCGGGCGGCGGCATGTTCCAGGTTTTCCGGCTACCTGAGCACCGATGTGATACGTCCGGTCGATCAGTGCGTACCTGGCGCGCAGCGGCGGCGCCCAGGCTGCGCATCGCGCGTTTGCGCGTGTCGTCATGCGTGCGCGGAGCAGGGCCGGGTTGCGTTGTTGTCTTTCGGGGACGCGTGGCCTGGGTATCGTGAAGCGTTGGCGTATCCGATCGGCGTCGTGCACCTTAAGTACGAGGTGATAGAGATAGTCAAGGGAGACTCCGGACAGCTAACAGACCTTCACTTCAGGCTGTATGGCAACCCTGATGACGGTGTCTTCAGACCTGGGAATGCTTATCTGTGTCTCATCCGCGTGGAGGGCAACGCGTTTCCGCTGGCATCGGTACCGATGCGCCGCACCCGCTTCAGGAAGGCCGCGAAGTACCGCGACGGGCCGCCATTCGAATCAACAATTGCCGTGAACGGGTCTCGTGACACCGAAGAACTCGGCATACAGTTGGATTTGCGGCGTTAGCATGTGAATGCCGGGGTGCGTCTTGAGCCCGCGTTTGACCGCACACTTGAGCAGTCGGGTTTCGGCCGGTTTCATGATGATGTCGGTAACGATCGCATGCTGCGGCAGATCATCGATAGGGAACGGAATGGGATCGTGCGCATTCAGTCCGACCGGACTCGCATTGATCGCCATGTCCACGTCATTCAAAGTCGGGTTCGCCAAAGAAATCGCTACCTCTGGCTTGTATGCATTCAAGCGGTCGGCCAGATCGTCGGCCCTGCTCGCCAATGTGTCGGTCAGCATCACGCGTCTGACGCCCGCTTGAACGAGCGCTGTGGCAATTGCTGCCCCCGCCCCTCCAGCGCCGAAAAGTGCGACGAGTTTGCCGGCTGGTTCGTGCGCCTGCGCGCGCAGGCCCTGCACGAATCCCAAGCCATCCAAGTTCTCAGCGAACCAACTGCCGTCGGGATCGCGCCGCAGGACGTTGGCGGAGCCTGCCAACCCGACCGTCGTACTGACCCGATCGGCGTGCGAGCAGATGGCGAACTTGTGCGGGATAGTGACCACAATCCCGTCGAGGTTCTCCATGCGCTTGAGCCCTTCGACCACGGTCTTCAACTGTCCCGTTCTGACGTGCACGGGAATCGTGACCGCGTCCGCGTCAAGTTCCAGGAAGAGGCGGTTCAGTAGCACGGGGGCCTGGACCTGCCCAACGGGATCGCCCAACACCGCGAATAGGCGTGTTGAGCCTTGTGGGCTGGGAATCAAAAGAGATTGCGTCATGACTCAGTCTCCGGCGATCGGGCCGTGTAGAAGATTTGGCTGACATGTGAGAAGCCTCGGTCGAAGACCCTGGCGGGCGAGGCAAGTGCCGGCTCACATTGCAGGCGCTTTGCGTGCGATCCTGTTCGTGGCGTTGTGCCGCCCCTTGATGTAGGCCGCCGCAATCGCGATACCAATCGGAAAGGTCAGGGCCATGAAGAGTTGGCCGAAGTCCCATCTCAGGGCCAGTAGTACTGCGCCGAGGGACGCGCCGGAGATCGCACCGAACCGGCCGATGCCCGTCATCCAACTGGTCCCCGTCGCACGCATTTCCGTCGGGTAGTAGCCCGCAGCCATTGCAGTCCAGCCCGTGTTGGCCGAGTTGATGCAAAAGCCAAGCAGGAAGACCAGCCCCATCAGCATATCGACACTATGATGCTGAGAGCCAATCGCCACCGTGAACAATGCTGCGCCGAGCAGCGTCCCGATCATGACCTTGTGCGGGTTGAATCGATCCATTTCCCAGCCTATGACAATGTTGCCGAGCGTGCCGCCGACTTGGAGCATGGCGCCGACAAGGGCCGCGTCGGCCAGCGTGAAGCCGTCGTCCTTGACCATGATCGGCAGCCAACTGTTGAGGAAGTAGACGGTCAAGAGATTCATGAATAGCCCGGCCCACAGGGCGAGGGTCACTGCCGCATGCGGTTTGGAGACGATGAGCTTGATTGCACTCTTGCCCGCATGTTCACGTTCAGGCGTCACGAACTCGGTCGCCGGGTCGGCCGTCTCAGGAGCAATCGCGTTGACAATGTGCAGCAGTTCGCCATGACCGCCATGCTTGACAGCCAAAAACTTCACGGACTCGGGCAGAAGGAAGCAGAGCAACAGCGCGAAGGCGATCGGCACCACACCACCTACGACGAGGATCGACGCCCAGCCATGTGTCGTGATCAGATAGTTGGCAAGGAAGCCACCACCTGCGGCGCCAAGCGTGAAGCCGCAGTAGACGACTGTCACCATCAGTGAACGGTACTTCTTCGGGGCGTATTCGGAGACCAGCGTCGCAGCATTTGGTTGCGATGCGCCGAGGCCCAGACCGGTCAGGAATCGCAGGACCGACAGCACCGCGATGTTTGGGGACCACGCAGATGCCAGGCTCATGAGGCCGAAGAAGAAGACCGCGCCAATAATGACCTTGCGCCGGCCGAAGCGGTCCGCTAGCGGGCCCCCCGTCAGCGCGCCAATCGCCAGCCCGAACAGCCCCATGCTCAGTACCGGTCCAAGCGCCTCGCGCGGAATCTTCCAGTCCGCGACGAGGGCGGGCGCAATAAAGCCCATTGCCACGATGTCGAATCCGTCGAGGATCAGGATGGTTAAGCACAGCAGAAGGATCTTCCAGTGAAAAGAGCCGAATGGCCTGGAGTCCAAAAACTCCTGGACGTTGATCTGACTGGGCGCTTTCATGAATATCTCCGTTATTTTGTAGAGGGCAACGTTTCCAATGCGCCCGGCGGGGCGACGTCTAGAGCAAGCCGCGCATGTAGTCGAGGCTGTCGGCGATGGCCTGTTCGTCGCCGCCAAAGGCGGGATGCAGATAGTCGATTTCCAGCGCGAGCAGGCCGGTGTATCCGTGCTTGCGCAGCACGTCGAAAGTTCTCGGAATGTCGATGAGGCCCTTGCCGACGGGAACGCTCGGCCAAAAGGCGAACTCTCGGGGATTGCCACTTCTGGCAGCGACATCTTTCACATGCGTGGCGCGTGCATAGGGGGCCAGTTTCTCAATCGCGACCATCGGGTCTTCCAACATGCGCAGGTTGTTGGCGGTGTCCAGGCAAACGCCCAGCCAGGGGGAGTCGATGGTTTGGATCAACTCGACCAGTTCGTCGGCCAGAAAGTCGATGTGGTTCTCGATGGCGAGCACGACACCGTGCTGCTCGGCATGCGCTATCGCGTTGCGCAGCAATGGGACCAATTTGCCCTTGTGCGTGCCCCATTCGGCCGGTCGCGTGCGACGGCCGCCACAGCAGATACGCATCACCTTGGCACCGATCGCCGCAGCGATCTCGGTGTGACGCTTGAGATCCTCAACTTCTTCCGGCGCATCGCCCGATTGGAGCCCACTCGGGTGGCCCCAAGCCCACACCCGCTCCAGTCCGCGCTCGTCCAGGTCCTCGCGCAACTGGCTCACGGCCTCGGGAGTCGGGCTTGGCAGGAAGCAGGATTCAAGCGATACGCCGTCCACGCCGAGGCTGCTTGCCCGCGCAAGAAAGCCCCGCATGGTCATGCGTGAACCGGGATCCTCTTCGATGCCAGGGTAAACCTCGCCGAAGTATCGGTGAAAGCAATAGGAGTCGATGGCAAGTTTCATGGCGTATCCCTGGAAGATTCGACGGCAGTACCGCAGCGGTCTTATTTGGAATAGGATACCAAATGGATGTTTGTTCCAAAAAAGGTGTTTACCCTTACTCTTCGGATGGTGCGCGATGGTGCGGGATGGAGTTGGATCCCAGTTGGGTTAGCATTTCACCAATTCGTCCATCCCCCAAGGAAACGCTTATGGCCTCAGTCCGCGACCGCGCTCTATCCATCCTCGAACTACTCGCCCGCCATGTGCACGGGCTGCCGATGTTTGAGATTGCCGACCGCCTGGGCATCCCGCGGACGGCGACGCACCGTCTGCTGGGTGAGCTCAAGGAGATGGGTTACGTGAAACACGACCAGAGCAAGTCTCAATACATGCTGACGGTCAAGCTCGCGTCGCTGGGCCTCGGCTATCTGGCTGCCACCGGCATTGCCGATGTCGCGCAGCCCCTGCTGGACGATCTCGCCGAAGCCAGCGGGGAGTTGGCGCGGCTCGCCGTTATCGAAGACAGTCAGCTGATTTGGGTCGCGAAGGCCCAAGGCTCGCATTCCGGTCTTCGTTACGACCCGGATGCTGGTCTGGACGTGTATCTGCCTGCTACCGCGAACGGATTGGCGTGGCTTGCGGCCGTGAGTGAGGAGCGCGCACTGGAGTTGGTTGCCCTACAGGGTATGGAGCGCGCTCGAGAGATGGGTCCGAGCGCACCGCAGACCTTGCGCGCGCTCATGGAGCAGGTGGAGCAGACGCGCCAACGAGGTTATGCGGTCGTCTTCGACGCCTACGAAGCTGGCACCAGCGCTTTGGCGGCGGTAGTCCGGAGACAGAACGGTGGCGAGGCTATCGGCACCGTTAGCATTGCCGGCCCATCGGTGCGAATGACCAAGGAGCGCATGGAGGCACTGGCTCCCCTTGTTCAGGAGTGCGCCAGTGCATTGGCACTGGCAAGCGTCAGTTCACCCATGTTTGCTCGGCACGACGCTAAGCAGGGAGGCCATACCCAACCAGGTTCCCACTAGAGCTGCAGTTCGGCATATGCCGGAGAAGATGCCGGAGAAGATGGGGATCCCGGCCGCCGGCTTCAGGACGATTTCCGCAACTGCTTGCCGATTGTTGGCACAGGATGACCGTTGTCGGGCCGCTTCGGCAGTTCGCCCATGCAAGCGTGGATGGCCGGAGAGGCCGCCAGTTCAGCCATCCAGCCATGCATCGCTGGATGGCCATGACTGGCCGAGGCCGTCATGTCCCATAACTGCGGTCCAGACAGACGAGATCACCTCCGATCATCGTCTGCCCGGCATTCTTCTTATCGCTGCGCCATCGTCATATAGTCGACCGTCAGGCCAGCTAGCGCCCTGACTCCATTCACCAGCGCGGCCTCATCCACATAGAACTCCGGCGAGTGGTTGGATGCCGCCTTGGCCACGTCCACGCCCTTGGGCGTGACGCCCAGGTTGAAGAACAACCCCGGCACCTTCTCCTGATAGAAGGAGAAATCCTCCGACGCCGTGGCCTTGGGCGCGATCATCCAGTTGCCATCGCCGGCCACACGCTTGAGCGTGGGCGCCATCTTGTCGGTCAGCGCGGGCTGGTTGACGGTGGCGTTGTAAAGCTCCACGACCTTGAAGGTGGCCTCGGCGCCGGCGCTGCTGGCGATGGCTTCGGTGGTGCGCTTCATGCGGGCATGGATGTCCTTTTTCATGCCTTCGTCATAGGTGCGCACCGTGCCCATCATTTCGACTTTCTCCGGCACGATGTTCATGCGGTTGCCGCCGTGGATGGTGCCGACCGTGATCACCGAAGGCTCCAGCATGGCATTGACCTGGCGGCTCTGGATGGTCTGCAGGCCCATGACGATCTGCGAGGCCACCACGATCGGGTCGATGCCGCCCCAGGGGCGCGCGCCATGGGTCTGGCGGCCCTTGACGTCGATCCAGAACTGGTCGGCGGCGGCCATCGACGGGCCGCTGCGCCAGGCCAGCTTGCCCGACTCGATGCCGCTGCTCACATGCAGGCCGAAGATGGCATCCACCTTGGGATTGTCCAGCACGCCCTCAGCCACCATCTGCTTGGCGCCCCACATATTGCTGCCATTGGGCTCGAAATCCGCCGGGCTTTCCTCGGCCGGCTGGAAGATGAACTTGACCGTGCCGGGCAACTGGTCCTTCATGCCGGCCAGCACCTCGGCCGTGGCCATCAGGATCGCGACGTGGGTGTCGTGCCCGCAGGCGTGCATCACGTCCACTTCCTTGCCCAGATATTGTCCTTTGGCCTTGGAGGCGAAGGGCACGTCCACGCGCTCCTTCACCGGCAACGCATCCATGTCAGCGCGCAGCGCTACCACGGGGCCCGGCTTGCCGCCCTTGAGCACGCCCACCACGCCAGTCTTGGCGACTCCCGTCGTTACTTCCATGCCGAGCTTGCGCAGATGGTCCGCCACCAGCTTGGCGGTACGGACTTCATAGTTGCCAAGCTCTGGATGCTGGTGGATGTCGCGGCGCCAGGCGATCAGCTGGGCTTCGACGGCCTTGGCGCGCGTCTCGATCTGCGCCTGCAGGCTTTCGCTGCCGGTGGCTTGCGCCTGCGCGGCGGCGGGTGCCAGGCACAGCAGGCCGGCGGCCAGCGTGAGGGCGGAAACGCCGGCGCGTAGCGCGGCAGGGGAACGGGCTTGGCGTGCTGCCATGAAGACTCCTTTTTTTATTTCTTCGTGATGGAACAGGATGCAGAAACTAAAGCAAGCGCGGCTAGCGGATGCCCAGGCGCGTGCGCGTCTGGGCCAGCGCCACCAGACTGATCGCCGCGCAGGCCATCAGGTAGAAGCTCGGCGCCAGCTTGCTGCCGGTGGCACCGATCAGCCAGGTCAGGATGAAGGGCGCGAACCCGCCGAACAGCGTCACCGCGATGTTGTACGAGAGCGAGAGTCCCGTGGTGCGTGTCTTGACCGGGAAGATCTCCGACGCCAGCGCGGGCAGCGCGCCGAAGTACAGCGTCATCATCAGTCCCAGCACCACCTGCACCGCCAGCATCACGCCGAAGCCGGGATAGTGGCTGAGCAGCCAGAACAGCGGCCAGATCGACAGCAGCAACAGCAGCGCGGCGAGGCGCATGGGCGGGATGCGGCCATAGCGATCCGACCAGTGCCCGACCAGCGGGGCGAACAGCATCTGCACCACGCCCGTGGCCAGCGTGGCGGCAAACGCCGCCGAGGGCGGCAGGCCGAGCTGCTTGACCGCATAGGTGGGCATGTACAGCACCAGGTAGGTCGATACTGTGGCGACGATGACCACGCCCATGGCCAGCAGCAGGCGCTCCTTCTGGTGGCTGAGCGTGTCGCGCAGCGGCGTCTCGGTGGTCTCGGCCTGGAGGAACTCGGGGGTTTCATCGACGTGGCGGCGGATGTAGTACGCCACCGGGCCGATCAGCAGGCCAAAGAGGAAGGGCACGCGCCAGCCCCAGGATTGCATCTGGTCGGGCGTGAGCGTGGTGGTGAGCACCGCGCCAAAGCCCGCGGCAAGCAGGGTGGTCAGGCCTTGGCTGGCGACCTGGAAGCTGGAGTAGAAACCGCGCCGGCTGGGTGCGTGCTCGGCCAGGAAGGCGGTGGCGCTGCCGAATTCGCCGCCAGCCGAGAAGCCCTGGATCATGCGCGCTGCCACGATGCCGATGGGCGCCATGACGCCGATCGCGGCATAGGTGGGCAGCAGCGCGATGATCAGCGTGCCCACCATCATCAGCAGGATGGAGAGCGTCAGCGCGGCGCGCCGGCCTTTGCGGTCGGCATAGACGCCGATCACGACCGCGCCCAGCGGCCGCATGAAGAACGACACGCCGAAGGTGCCGAGCGTCAGCAGCAGCGAGGTGTTCTCATCGTGGTTGGGAAAGAACAGCGCGGAGATGGTGACGGCAAAAAAACCGTAGACGACCAGGTCGAACCACTCCAGCGCGTTGCCGATCGAGGCTGAGATCACCGCGCGCCAGGGATGGCGCGAGGCGGGCGCTGCCGATGCTGCCGCGCCGCTGTTGCTGCTGCCGCTTGCCGATACTGCTGTCATGGTGTCTCCGGGTTATTTTTGGACATGACGCAACCACCGGCCCGCAGCTTTGGCGGGCCGGCTACAACGGAAAACGAGAAAAACGAGGAAAACGAGAAAAACGGTTTAGTTCACGCGCAGGCTGTCGACCACCTTGTGCAGGAAGGCCTCGCAGGCGGCTAGCTGGTCCAGCGCGACGAACTCGTCGGGCTTGTGGGCCTGCTCGATATCGCCGGGGCCACACACCACGGCCGGGATGCCGGCGCGCTGGAACAGGCCGGCCTCGGTGCCGTAGGCGACCTTGTTGACGTCGCGGTCGGCGGTCAGCGCGCGCACCAGTTGCGTGATGGCGGCCTGCTCGGCCACGTCCAGCGAGGGCGCGGCGGCGATCTTGCTGATGGTCAGGCCCGCGTCGGCATGCTCGGCGCGCATTTTCGGCAGCAGCACGTCGTTGGCGTAGCCCTGGATGCGGGCAAAGATGGCCTCCGGATCGACGCCCGGCAGGTTGCGGAATTCGAACACGAACTCGCACAGCGCCGGAATGGTGTTGAGCGCGATGCCGCCGTGGATGGTGCCGGTCTGGGCCGTGGTGAAGGGCACGTCGAAGTCGCGGTCGTAAGGGCCGTTGGCCTTGAACTCGTCGGCGATGTCGCGGATATGGCAGATCAGGCGGGCGGCGTACTCGATGGCGTTGACGCCCTTGGGCGTGAGCGACGAATGCGCGGCCTGGCCCTTGACGCAGCAGCGGTAGGCGTTGATGCCCTTGTGCGCGACGATCACGCGCATGCTGGTGGGCTCGCCGACGATGCAGCCACCCGGGGTCACGCCGCGTTCGCGCAGTTCCGCCAGCAGGTAGGGGGCGCCCATGCAGCCGATCTCTTCGTCGAAGGACAGCGCATAGTGCACCGGCTCACGCAGCCGGGCCTCAAGCAGCGTGGGCAGCAGCGCCAGGCTGGTGCCGATGAAGCCCTTCATGTCGCAGGTGCCGCGCCCGTACAGGCGGCCATCGCGGATCACCGGCTTGAACGGGTCGGTGGTCCAGTTCTGGCCGTCCACCGGCACCACGTCGGTATGGCCCGACAGCACGATGCCGCCATCGGTGCTGCCATCGGCGGCGGGCACGGTGACGAACAGGTTGGCCTTGTCGCCCTGCGGGTTGTAGCTCAGGTGGGGGCGCAGGCCCTTGGCCAGGAAATGATCGCGCACGGCTTCGATCAGGCCGAGGTTGGAGTGGCGGCTGGTGGTGTCGTAGCTGACCAGGCGCTGGGTCCAGTCGAGCGCGCTGCCGCGGCTTGCGGCATCGGCAGGCTTGCTGAGGGTATCGGCTTGCATGGCGGTTGGCTTTGGGTAACGTGTTAAGCAAATGATGCTACACCGTGCTGGCTCGTCGGTCCATGCACGGTGCACCATCGTGGCCCGCCGCGGCGGCGGCGCGCCGCGAACGGGTACTGTGGAGCAATGATCAGGCCAGTCAGGTCATTCAGGTCATTCAGGTCATTCAGGCCAGTTGGCGCAGGGTGTGCTTGATGGTCTGCGCGCGCACTGCCACATCCGGCATCTTGGCCTCGATGCGCAGCTTGTCCTGCCCTGCCAGCTTGATATGGCGGTTCTTCTGCACCAGCTCGATGATCTTCATGGCGTCGATCGGCGGGTTGGGCAGGAACTGCATGCTGATGGCTGCGTCGCTGGCGTCGATCTTGCGCACGCCCAGCGGCACCGCGGCAATGCGCAGGCGGTGCGTCTCTATCAGCGCTTGCGCCTGCGGCGGCAGGCGGCCGAAGCGGTCGATCAGCTCTTCCTGGATATCGTCCACGCGCTCGGCCGTCTCGCAATTGGCCAGGCGCTTGTACAGCGAGAGGCGCTCGTGCACGTCGGTGCAATAGTCGCTGGGCAGCAGGGCCGGGGTGCCCAGGTTGATTTCGGTGGTCACGGCCAGCGGCGCCATCAGGTCCGGTTCCTTGCCGGCCTTGAGCGACTTGACGGCGGCATTGAGCATGTCGGTGTAGAGCTGGAAGCCGATCTCATGGATCTCGCCCGATTGCTTGTCGCCCAGCACTTCGCCCGCGCCGCGGATTTCCAGGTCGTGCATGGCCAGGTAGAAGCCCGAGCCCAGTTCTTCCATCTGCTGGATGGCTTCGAGCCGGCGCTGCGCCAGCTTGCTCAGGCCTTCGACATCGTGCACCAGCATGTAGGCATAGGCCTGGTGGTGCGAGCGCCCGACGCGGCCGCGCAGCTGGTGCAGCTGCGCCAGGCCGAATTTGTCGGAGCGGTGGATCAGGATGGTGTTGGCGGTCGGCACGTCGATGCCGGTCTCGATGATGGTGGTGCACAGCAGGATGTTGTCGCGGCGTGCCACGAAGTCACGCATCACGCGCTCCAGCTCGCGCTCGTGCATCTGCCCGTGCGCCACCGCAATGCGCGCTTCGGGCACCAGCTCGGCCAGCTTGGCGCGCTTGTTCTCGATGGTGTCGACCTCGTTGTGCAGGAAGTAGACCTGTCCGCCGCGCTTGAGCTCGCGCAGGATGGCTTCGCGCACCACGCCGTCTTCCTCGCGGCGCACGAAGGTCTTGATGGCCAGGCGCTTTTGCGGCGCGGTGGCAATCACGGAGAAGTCGCGCAGGCCTTCGAGCGCCATGCCCAGCGTGCGGGGAATCGGCGTGGCGGTCAGCGTGAGCACGTCGACCTCGGCGCGCAGGGTCTTGAGCATTTCCTTCTGGCGCACGCCAAAGCGGTGTTCCTCATCGATGACGACCAGCCCCAGGCGCTGGAACTTGACGTCGTCCGATAGCATCTTGTGGGTGCCGATCACGATGTCGGCGGTGCCGTCGTTGATCTGCTTGATGGCGCCGTCGATCTCCTTCTTGGTCTTGAAGCGCGACAGCTCCACGATGCGCACCGGCCATTCGGCGAAGCGGTCGGACAGATTCTGGAAATGCTGCTCGGCCAGCAGCGTGGTGGGCGCCAGGATGGCCACCTGTTTGCCGCCCATGACCGCGACGAAGGCAGCGCGCAATGCGACTTCGGTCTTGCCGAAGCCCACATCGCCGCACACCAGCCGGTCCATCGGCTTGCCCGAGGTCATGTCGGCGATCACGGCGGCGATGGCCGCGGCCTGGTCCGGCGTTTCCTCGAAGCCGAAGCTCTCGGCAAACTTCTCGTAGTCCCTGGGCGTGAGCTCGAAAGCATGGCCCTGGCGCAAGGCGCGGCGCGCGTACAGGTTGAGCAGTTCGGCGGCCGTATCGCGGATCTGCTGCGCAGCTTTGCGTTTCGCGCGGTCCCATTGGCCGGAGCCCAGCGAGTGCAGCGGCGCGGTGTCCGGATCGGCGCCGGAGTAGCGCGAGATCACGTGCAACTGATGCACCGGCACATACAGCTTGCTGCCTTTCTCGTAGTCCAGGTGCAGGAATTCCTCCTCGCCCTGGCCCAGGTCCAGCGAGACCAGGCCCTGGTAGCGGCCAATACCGTGCTCGCTGTGCACGACCGGATCGCCGATCTTGAGCTCGGCCAGGTCGCGCACCATCGAGTCCACGGCGCTGGCCTGTTCCTGCTTGCGCCGGCCCGTACGGCGCGCGGTGCCGGCATACAGCTCGGCCTCGGTGACAAAGGCCAGCGGCTCGATGCCTTGCGCGCCGGGCACGGCAAAGCCGCTTTGCAGCGGCGCCACCACGATGGAGAAATGCGAATCTCCCGCCAGGAAGGCGGCGTAATCATCGATCGGCTGCGGGCGCAGCCCGCTTTCGCCGAACAGTTGCAGCAGCGTTTCGCGCCGGCCGGCGGAATCCGCGCACATCAGCACGCGCCGGTCTTTTTTCAGCAGCAACGCTTCCAGGTTGACTAGCGGATCTTCCGCGCGCCGGTTGACCGAGACATCGGGCAGGGACTCAGCCAGCGGCACGGTGTCGCCGGTGGCGGTGCCTTGCAGCACGAGCCGCGCCAGCGGCTTTGCGCTAGTGAAGAACTGCTCTTCCGACAGGAACAGCGCGGCGGGCGGCAGCAGCGGCCGCTCGCGGTCATGGCGCATGAAGTTGTAGCGCTGCGTGGTGTCGGCCCAGAAGCGGCGGATGGCGTCAGGCACATCGCCGGCAAAGGCGAGCTGGCTGTTGGCGGGCAGGTAATCGAAGACGGTGGCCGAGCTTTCAAAGAACAATGGCAGGTAGTACTCGATGCCGGCCGACGGCACGCCATTGCCGATGTCCTTGTAGATCGTCGATTTGCTCGGGTCGCCCTCGAACAGTTCGCGCCAGCGGCCGCGAAACGCGGTGCGCGCGGCGTCGTCGAGCGGGAACTCGCGGCCCGGCAGCAAGCGCACTTCCTTCACCGGGTACAGGCTGCGCTGCGTGTCGGGATCGAAGGCGCGGATGGTTTCGATCTCGTCGCCGAACAGGTCGATCCGGTACGGCAGCGGCGAGCCCATCGGGAACAGGTCGATCAGGCCGCCACGCACGCTGTACTCGCCGGGCCGCATCACGGCGCTGACATGCTCATAGCCGGCCAGCGTGAACTGCGCCTTGAGCGCGGCTTCGTCCAGCTTCTCGCCCTGCTTGAAGAAGAAGGTGTAGGCCGCGAGGAAGGCGGGCGGCGCCAGCCGGTAGAGCGCAGTCTGCGCCGGCACCAGCATGATGTCGCACTGGCCGCCCTGGATGTCGTGCAGCGTGGCGAGCCGCTCCGAGACCAGATCCTGGTGCGGCGAGAAGCTGTCGTAGGGCAAGGTTTCCCAGTCGGGCAGCAAGCGCACCCGCAGGCCCGGCGCGAACCAGGGGATTTCCTCGGCCAGCCGCTGCGCGTCGACCGCGTTGGCGCACACCACTGCCAGCATCGGCACACGCTCGCGGTGCTGGCTGGCGTAGGCGGCCAGCGCCAGGGCGTCGGCGGAGCCGGGCAGGCCGGACACGGTATAGCGCTGGCCGGCCTTGACCAAGGGGAGGTTGGCGAAGGGGGCGGGGCGATTGGCTTCAGGCATCGGGTACGGGCTGGCTTGTTGACGGCTTTCAGGCGTTGCGGGGCTAAAAGAGCGCGGCGATGCAACAGCGACACCCCGCCGGCATCGCGGGCGGGGAGTGGGCGAAGCATGCGGCGCCCGGCGGGCGCTCGCGCTGATCGACGCCCGCATGTCCGCGAGCGAAGGCCGTATTATAGAATGCGCTCCGAATCCGCGTTTTCAATGCCGCGCTTCCCGCTCCCCTGCCATGGCAGGGGCCCCGAAGCCTTGCGCCATGCTCCTGGCATGGCGCTCACCTTGTCCCTCACGCTATCCGTGTCTGATCGCCGATTTGCCCTGATTCCCTGTGCCGGTACCGGCAGCCGCGCGGGCGGCAGCCTGCCCAAGCAATACCAGACCGTGGCCGGCCGGCCGATGATTTGGTACGCGCTTGCCGCTTTTGCCGCCTGCGATGCCATCAGCGCCACCGCGCTGGTGCTGGCGCCCGACGATATGCCGCTGGAGTCCCGCTTCGGCGCGGCGGCATTTGCCGGCCTGCGCTTTGATACTGCCTTCGTGGGCGGCGATACGCGCCATGCCTCGGTGCTGGCTGGCCTGCATCACCTGGCGCAACTTGGCGCCACGGACCGCGACTGGGTGCTGGTGCATGATGCGGCCCGCCCGGGCCTGACGCCCGCCATGATCCACGCGCTGGTGCGCGCGGTGGAGGGCGACGGCGCGGACGAAGACGGCCCCGACGCAGCCATCGGCGGCATCCTGGCGGTGCCGGTGCCCGATACGCTCAAGCGCGCCGATGCGCCCCCCGGCGGGCAGCCGGCTGCGGCGGTGCGCATCGGCGCCACGGTCTCGCGCGAGGGCTTGTGGCAGGCGCAGACTCCGCAGATGTTTCGCCTGGGTGTTTTGCGCCAGGCGCTGCAGGAAGCGCTCGCTGCGGGCGCCGTGGTGACCGATGAGGCCAGCGCGATCGAGCGGCTGGGCCTGCATCCGCGCCTGGTCAATGGCTCGCTGCGCAATTTCAAAGTGACCTACCCCGAGGATTTCGCGCTGGCCGAGTTGCTGCTGGGCGAGGGTGCTGGCAAGCCCTGAGCGTCATCCTCGCGCATGACCAGCGATCCCCGCCCATCCCTATTCATCCCCCGTTCCGATCCTGAAGGAGAATTGCTCCCATGACCCCATTCGATATCCGCGTCGGCCAAGGCTATGACGTGCACGCGCTGGTGCCGGGCCGCAAGCTCATCCTGGGCGGCGTGGACATTCCCCACGACCGCGGCCTGCTGGGCCATTCCGATGCGGACGCGCTGCTCCACGCCATCACCGATGCGCTGTTCGGCGCGGCTGGCCTGGGCGACATTGGCCGTCACTTTCCTGACACCGATCCGCGCTTCGCCGGCGCGGACAGCCGCGTCCTGCTGCGCGAGGCCGCGCGGCGTGTGCGCGAGGCAGGCTATGAAATCGGTAACGTGGATGCGACCGTGATCGCGCAGGCGCCGAAGCTGGCGCCGCATATCGGCGCCATGGTGGCGAACCTGGCGGAGGACCTGGGCTTGGCCGCCGCCAGTTGCAACGTCAAGGCCAAGACCAATGAGAAGCTGGGCTTCGAGGGGCGTCAGGAAGGTATCGTTGCGCAAGCCGTGGTGCTGATCTGGCGCGGCACGATCGTCTCCCCTCAGGATTGATGCGGGGGAGCTGGGCGCGGCAGGCGCTCAGCTCCTGGCGGCCGTTCCGGTTGTGCCAGCGTGTTCGGGCGGGAGCGCGTAGAGGTAGTCGATCAGCCGGGCCATCGGGCCCGAGCGCGCACCGGCTTCGGTGCGTTTGACAAAACCCATCTGCTGGCACAACTGGTTGGCGGATTTCATTTCCGGCATGGTGCGCACCAGCAGCGCGCTGGCGCCGATATCGCGCGCGCGCTGTATGCAGACCTGCATCAGCGTGCGGCCAAGCCCCAGTCCGCGTGCCTGCGGGCTGACGGCCAGCAAGCGGGCTTCCGGCAAGGCGAGCGTGATGGTGCTGCCGTCCAGCGCCTGCAACGTGGCGCCGGGATGGCAGAACAACACCGCGCCGCTGATGCCGTGATCGGTTTCCGCCACCCACCATTCCATTTCCGAAGTCGACGCGGCCAGCACGGCTTTCATGCCTTGCTGGAAGGACTCGCGGCAGTCCTCCATGATCTCCAGCTCATATTGGCCATAGGCTTGCTGGGTCACGGCGGCAATGTCACCCCAGTCCTGCACGGTGGCGAGGCGGTAGTGAAAGCGGGGGGAGGTATGCGAAGGAAGGGTGCTCATGGCAGGGGGGCGAAGGCTGTGACCTTGCTGGATTGTAGGCCCTTCGGTGCACAAATGCAGTCAGTGAATTACCGACTTGGCGCGTTGGCAACAGGCTTGCGCTGACGCTCGCGGCATGCTGGGCAAGCCCCGCCGGCCTTGCGCGGCGGGGCTTTCGGGGAAGTACCGGAAGCACCATGCAGGCCGTGCCGGGCCGGCGCATGCCGCCTGCAAGCCCTCGATACGGCCTGATACTGCCTTATTCCGCCGCGATGACGTTGGCAGCCGCCACGACCACGGCGGCAATGCGGCCCACGTCGCGCAGTTGCTGCGCGGTCATGCCTTGCTCGTTCTTGAGCAGCGCATAGTGCGACTTGATGCAGAAATGGCATTTGCCGACGATGGACGCGGCCAGCGCGTACATCTCGAAGCGGCGCTTGTCCACGCCGCCGTGCGTGGCGTACGCATTCATGCGCAGGCCGGCCGGCTGCGTCGCGAGATCCTGGTCGTCTGCCATTTCCACGAACGGATACCAGACGTTGTTCATGCCCATCAGTGCGGAGGCGGTGAGCACGGCATTGGTTTCCTCGGGCGAGAGCACGCCCGCGTTGCGGATCGCGTCGACGATCACGCGGCTCTTGGCGGCAAACGCCGCGGCCAGCGCCACGGCCACCGCATCGTTGCCCTCGAGCGAGGAGCGCGCGATGGTGCCGTCGAGGTTCAGGCGGATATCCTTGGCGTAGTCAGGAATAAGGCCTTTAATCGTGCTGAGGAATTCCATACAAATCTCCTATCGGTAAGGTCTCAAAAAACCCGCCATGGCGGGTTTTGAGGCGCGGGCCAAAGCCCGGCGCGCAGATCGTCACAAAGCGCCGGCAATCTCTCACCGGCAGTTTGTGCAGCATGTCAGCTGGTCGACAGCTTACAGCGTGGCACCGCCAACAGCGCGGTTGCACGGGCACAGCTCGTCGGTTTGCAGGCCGTCGAGGATACGCAGCACTTCGTCCGGGTTACGGCCGACGTTCAGGTTGTTTACCGACACGTGCTGGATGACATTGTCCGGATCGACGACGAAGGTGGCGCGCAGTGCGACGCCGGCAACCTGGTCACGCACGCCCAGCTGGTCGATCAGCGAGCCGGTCACGTCGGCGAATTGCCATTGGTCCAGCTTGTTCAGGTCCTTGTGCTCACGGCGCCATGCCAGCTTCACGAATTCGTTGTCGGTCGAGCCGCCCAGCACGATCGCGTCGCGGTCGGCGAAGTCGCCGTTGAGCTTGGCGAAAGCAACGATTTCGGTCGGGCACACGAAGGTGAAGTCCTTCGGGTAGAAGTAAATGATCTTCCACTTGCCTTCGAACGACTTTTCGGTGATGTCTTCAAAGGCCGACTGGCCGTTCTCTTCGTGGTTGTTGAAACCCGGCTTGACACCGACGACGTGGAAGGCTTCGATCTTGTCACCAACGGTCTTCATAGACTGCTCCTGGATACGGTTGAAGAGAGACGCTCGCGCCGCAAGCCGGGCCATCACCAGCGGATAAGGCCAGGCTGCCGCGCAACGAACATGGATTATGCGTCATCCCCGGAGGGCGGGGCTAATTGAAATTCTCAAAGAGCCCGATAGCCAAGCGCGGGGAGCCGCGTTGCCGGCGGCGCGCGGGCGCCGGTTAGTGATGTTGGCGCCGTCATATTGCCGCGCGATGTCAGCCGCGGTGTTCGCAGCTGCCCTGCCGGAGTTGCGAGTCTACCCCAGCAGGGCCGCCCTCGTGAACCTCAGGCGGTTTTGGCCGCGGGCTCGACGTAGGCATGCTGCCGTCCGCCGCGGAAGATCACCAGCGTGGCGATCAGCCCGCATGCTGCGGCAAACATCAGCCACAGGCCAGGCGCGGCCTTGTTGCCGGTGCTGTGGATCAGGTACGTCGAGATGGCCGGCGTGAAGCCGCCGAACAGGGCCGTGGCCAGGCTATACGCCAGCGAGAAGCCCGCCGTGCGCACCGCGGGCGGCATCACTTCGGTCAGGGTCACCACCATCGCGCCGTTGTAGCTGCCGTACAGGAAAGACAGCCACAGCTCGACCATCAGCAGGCGGCTGAACGACGGCTCCGCCACCAGCCAGGACACCGCCGGATAGGCCGTCAGCAATGTGAGGATGGTGAAGATCACCAGCAGCGGCTTGCGCCCCACGCGGTCCGACAAGGCGCCCATCAGCGGCAGCCAGATGAAGTTGGACAGCCCCACGCACATGGTGACGATCAGGTTGTCGACGTCATCGAGCTTGAGCACGGTCTTGCCGAAGGTCGGCGTGTACGCGGTGATCATGTAGAACGACACCGTAGTCATCACAACCATCATGCAACCGGCCACGATGATGCGCCAGTTCTCCAGCATCGAGCGATAGATCTCGCTGATGCTGGGGCGATGCTTGCGGGTCTTGAACTCTTCGGTTTCTTCCAGCGAGCGGCGGATCAGGAAGAGGAACGGCACGATCAGGCAGCCGATCAGGAACGGAATGCGCCAGCCCCATTCGCCCATTTCCTCGGGCGACAGCATCGAGTGCAGCACCACGCCGAGCAGGCCAGCAAAGATCACCGCCACCTGCTGGCTGGCCGATTGCCACGCCACGTAGAAGCCCTTCTTGCCGGGCTTGGCGATTTCCGCCAGGTACACCGACACACCGCCCAGCTCAACGCCGGCCGAGAAGCCCTGCAGCAGCCGGCCCGCCAGCACCAGCAACGGTGCGGCCACGCCGATCGACGCATAGCCCGGCACGCAGGCGATCAGGAGGGTGCCGAGCGCCATCAGGACCAGCGTCATGATCAGGCCCTTGCGGCGGCCGTGGTGATCGATGTACGCGCCCAGGATGATGGCGCCAAGCGGACGCATCAGGAAGCCCGCGCCGAAGGTCGCGAGCGAGAGCATCAGCGAGGCGAACTCGTTGCCGCTGGGGAAGAACGTCTTGGCGATGGCGGCGGCGTAGAAGCCGTACACCATGAAGTCGTACATTTCCAGGAAGTTGCCGCTGACAACGCGGAACACGGTGCGGAACCCGTGTTGCTGGGAGGGGGAGCTTGACATGTTGCTGGTGTCTCTCGCAGTTGCCGCCGGTTGGTTCCGGTGGCTTGATTTTGATCGGGCGCCAGAGGGGGGCGGCTTCCCTTTTTCCGGGAAATGGCCTTGTCTGGGCTTGGTCTTTGGGGGTGCTGCTAACGGCGGCAAGTTTGCGCCGGGGGGGCTGTCATTACGCTGTCAAATGGCTTTCAGTTTGATATCAAACGCTGTCGAAAGCCTGTCAGTGAGATGAAGGGGGGATGGGGGATTAGGGTTAGTACGGGGGTGGGGTGATTTTGCGGTAACTTGGGGGTGCTGTGAGTGCGACTTTATGTGCAACGGCTTAACGTCAACTTCAACTGCCGTTTCACCTCCCCTGCGGGGAGGCGACCTACTTTCTTGTCTCGCCAAGAAAGTAGGCAAAGAAGCGACCCGGATGGGGCGAAAACCTCCTCGTCGACAGGCAAAAAGAGCGGCCGGGGGCCAAACTCACATCGCCTTAGGGCGATGCTCAGACATGGCCCCCTCGTTTCCGCTCTTTTTGCCTGCCGACGAGGCGCCCCATAACGGGAGATGAAAACCCAGACGGCTCGCTGCGCATCGCGGGCGGGTGATTGCCGCCTGGGGGGCGGCAATCACGGCTACACCGAATGGTGATTTGATCCCCACGACCACTGGTTCTGCCGTGTTTCCCGCCTGGGGGCGGGAAACACAGGAGCGCGATGCGAAGCGAGCCGTGGAGGTGTACCAAGGCCGTATGGGCCGCCTCGGGATTTCACGAAAAGAGCGGAGAAGAGGGACCCATGTCTGAGTATCGCCTTAAGGCGATGCGAGTTTGGGTCCCGGCCGCTCTTTTCGTGAAATCCCGAGGGGGTGTCGCCCCATCCGGCGCGCCTTTTTTGCCTACTTTTTTGGCAAGCGGCGTGTGTCAAGGTAGTTGTCGCCTCAGCCGTTACGCTGCTTGCTTGTAATTCTGTCCGTTTTGCTGCGCTCGCTCCGGGTTCAGGTACACAGCATCTGGTAGTTCCCAGTTGCGGATGCCCGTGGTCCAACGCTGCGGATTCCGGGCGCGCACAACTTCATACAGTGCCGTTCTCTGCGCCAACAGAGCGGTGGCTGTGCCCTGATGCCGCTGGTTGGGCGTGACGTATTTCAGGCTGCTGTGTCGGTGCTCGTCGTTGTACCAGCGCACGAAGCGCAGCACCCAGTCACGCGCTTGTTCCAGGCTATCGAACGGGCGTTCCGGCCACATCGGGCAGTACTTCGCCGTGCGGAACAGCGCTTCGGCATAGGCATTGTCGTTACTCACCCTGGGCCGGCTGTAGGATGGCACCACCCCTAGGTCATACATTGCTGCCAGCATGGTGGCCCCTTTCATGGCCTTGCCGTTGTCCGAGTGCAGCACCAGCGGACGACCCGCTGTCTGCTCCCGCAAACAGCCGTGCATCAGCAGGCGGCTGGCGTGCTCAGCCGTCTGGCTCTCATGCACCTCGTTGGCTACCAGCTTGCGGCTGTAGATGTCCTTCATCATGTACCAGTAGAAGAACTTGCCCTTGACCGTAGTCGGCAGCCAGGTGATGTCCCAACACCACACCTGATTCGGACCCGTGGCCCGGTGCGTCGTCAGCGGGCGCGTGCACGGGGCCTTGCTGCGGCCACGCCGACGGCTTTGTCCCGCTTCATGCAGCACCCGGTAGATCGTCGATACCGATCCCACGTAGATGCCCTCATCCGCCAGCTTTGGCACGATCTGGTGCGGCGTCAGGCTCGCATAACCTGGCTGGTTCGCCGCCCTCAGCACCGCCTGCCGTTCTGATTCGCTGAACTTGTTGGCCGGTGCATCACGACGCGCTTCAAGCCGCCCGTCGGCGGGGGCATGCCGCCAGCGCTGCATGGTCCGCTCGGTCAAACCAAGCGCCTCGCACGCCTTCGCCTGACGGGCCCCGGCGCCTACGGCTTCATCGATCAACTCTATGGCTTCCAAGCGATCCGGGGTGCTGATCAGTCTTCCTCGTCCCGTCCCCAGATCGCTGCGGCTTTTTTTTGCAAGACCAGCAGTGCCGCCGTCTCCGCCAGCGCCGCATTCTTGCGCTTGAGCTCGCGTTCCAGCTCACGCACTCGCCCACGCGCCGCTTCGTCTTCCCGCCGCTGCGCCAACGTTCGCTTGACGGGGGTAGCCGCATTGGCCTGCTCGCACGCCTCACGCCATTGCTGAATCTGCTCCGCCCGGATGCCCTTTGCGCGGCAGTACTCCGACAGCTCCGCTTCGCTTAGCGGCGCTGTCTCCAACACAACGCGAAACTTGTCCGCGCTGGACCATTGATCACTCTGCTTTCCGTCACCCGGCACAATTCTTCCTGCTTCTCTCGCCATCCTGCGCCAAGTCCGCAAGGTCACTGTCGTGATCCCTGTGGCCTTGGCCAACTCCACTATCGACCGGTTCAGCGGCGGCATCATCTGCTCCACCACCCATTCCCGATGCTCGATTGCATATCGTGTCATCACCTATTCGCACACCGCCCTCCATTTTGCTTCACCAAGGAGACGGAGACGACAAGTATCCTGACATGGAGGGCAAGACAAAAAAGTAGGTCGCCGCCCCGCAGGGGCGGTGAAACTGCCTTTGACTTTGCAGTCAAGCAGTTAAGCAGCTAAGCAGCTAAGCCATTGCAGCCAGCCCATCAACCTACGCCCGCCTGAAAAACGCACTAACCACCAACCCCGTCGCCGGCGGCGGCCGATTCGCCAACATCAACCTCCCCCCATTTCGCTGCAAGATCCGATTAACGATCGACATCCCCAGCCCGGCGCCCTTGGCTTCGCTGCGTGCGCCATCGAGCCGGTAGAAGGGCCGGGTCAGCAAGGGCAATTGCGCTTCCGGCACGCCGCTGCCATGGTCGGCCACGGTCAGCACGGCTTCCTTGTCTTCGATGCGGGTGCTGATCTCGACCACGGCTACGCCGTTGTCTTCGTCCTTGGCGTAGCGGCGGGCGTTTTCGACCAGGTTGTCCAGGATCCGCTGGACTTCCATGCGGTTGGCGACAGCCATGACCGGGTCGCCGGCGCGGACATGGACGCGTACGTCGTCGTGCGCGCCATAGACGCCGACGGCGTCTTGCACAAGTGCGGACAGGTCGACGGGTTCGACCGTTTCCAGCGCGGGGCGGGCGTAGTTGAGGAACTGGCCGATGATGGCGTCCATCTGTTCGATGTCGGCGATCATGGCTTCGCGCGTGGTGTTATCCACGGGGGACATCTCGGTTTCCAGCCGCAGGCGCGTCAGCGGCGTGCGCAGGTCGTGCGAGATGCCGGCCAGCATGACGACGCGGTCGTCGTCGAGCTGGCGAAGGTCGCGCACCATCTGGTTGAAGCTGTGGTTGGCCTGCGCCACTTCGCTGGCGCCGTGCTCAGGCAGGGTGGGCGGGTCGCCGCCGCCGCCGATGGCGCGTGCCGCGTTGGCCAGCCGCTTGAGCGGGTGGTTGACCAGCGACGTGATAAAGGCTGCGCCGATGATCGACAGCAATAGCGCGGCGATGCTCCACCAGAGCCACTGGATGCCGGGCACGCGCTCGAACCGTTCGGGGCTGATCGCTACCCAGTAATCGTCGCCCTCGATCTCGAAACTCACCCATACGCCGGGAATGTCGTTCACGGTGGTGGCGATCACGGTCCCTTCGCCGAGCCGGCTGCGAATCTCCTGCTGCACCAGCTGGGTCAGGAAGGGGTTCGTCGTGGGCACGGAGAAATCGTCGTCTTTCTCGCGCGGGTAGACCTTGATGCCCTCGTTTTGCACCAGGTCGAGCAGCAGGAAACGCCGCCGCGCGGGATCGGAATAGAGCAGGGCGGCGCGCGTGAGCTTGACCACGCTGACCACTTGCATGGCGATCTGCTGGGCGCGCGGCGCGCGTTCGAAGAGCCGATAGCTCTGGAACCAGATACCCAGCGAGATCGCCAGCAACAGGGCGATCAGCATGAAGGTTCGCCAGAACAGCGAACCGAACAGGCGCGTAGCCGTGCGGCTGATGACAGTCGCCACGATGCGCGGCGCCTTACTTCACGCCATCTGGGATGAAGACGTAGCCCAGACCCCAGACCGTCTGGATGAAACGCGGGTTGCCCGGATCAGGCTCGATCAGCTTGCGCAGCCGTGAGATCTGCACGTCCAGGCTGCGGTCGAATACCTCGTACTCGCGGCCGCGCGCCATTTCCATGAGTTTCTCGCGCGACAGCGGCTGGCGCGGATGCCGGGCGAAGACCTTGAGCACCGAGAATTCGCCGGTGGTCAGGGTGATCTCCTCATCATTTTTGGTCAGCGTGCGGGTAGCGAGGTTCAGCACGAAATCGCCAAAGGCGAAGGTTTCCGGGGTTTCCGACGGCGCGCCGGGGACTTCGGCGGGGCCCTTGCGGCGCAGCACGGCGTGGATCCGCGCGATCAGTTCGCGCGGGTTGAAGGGCTTCGGCAGGTAGTCGTCGGCGCCCATTTCCAGGCCGACGATGCGGTCGACGTCCTCGCCCTTGGCGGTGAGCATGATGATGGGCGTCTGGTCGTTGGCGCCGCGCAGGCGCCGGCAGATCGACAGGCCGTCTTCACCGGGCATCATCAGGTCGAGCACTAGCAGGTCGAAACGCTCGCGCAACCAGAGCTTGTTCATCGCGGTGGCGTTCTCAGCTACCAGTACGGTGAAGCCCTGTTCGCCAAGGTAACGGCGCAGCAGGTCGCGCAGACGGGGGTCGTCGTCTACGACGAGAATCTTGTGACTGGTATTTTCCATGGCGGTATCTTAGCGACAAACGCTTTCGGTCAAAATGGCTTAACAAAAGGTTACATACTTTACCCCGAGGTATGAAGGCACGCATCCACCCTGCGTTTAAACTGCCGCATACCGTTTCCGTAGCCAGTCCCGCGGGGATTTCGTGGGCGTCCGCCGTGTAGTTCACTGCCATGACGTGGCGAGGCGGGGCTACTGGATGTCCGGCTTCCGGCGGTCCTGTAACCACCGTTTCCGAAGCCCAAACCGCCATTATCAATGAAAGTCACCTGCAAGCGCGCCGGGCATACCCTTTCCCGCGCCGGCGCGACGGTTGCGCTGCTGCTTGCCGCTAGTGCGGGGTACCCGCAATCACCCGGCATGGCGCACTTGTTCCCGGGCGCTGGCAAGCCGGCACCCCGCGAGGCTGCCCCGCGCAACGAGCGCGAGCGCTACAGCCAGGACGAGGCGCGAGCGCGCGCCGGAAAGTACCGCGCCGAGCGTGACATGAACGAGCGCCTGCCCCACGCTTCCCCGAACGACAAGCTCTCACCCGACGAGCGGCGCAAGCTGCGCCAGAACCTGTACGAACTCGGGCGGGAGATGTACCAGGGCGGCTAGGGACCAGGCAGGCGCACATGCGTGCAGCTTGACACGCGGCGCGGCGAGCGCGATATCGGCGTCCGTCCTACTTCAGCGCCGTAGCCCCATCGCCTTATAGCCTCGCAGCCGCATAGCCTCATGGCAGGCCGGCGTGTGGCACTTCGACTTCCGTCATCAGGATATGGCCCAGGCGCGAAGCGCGCCGCTGCGCCTCGTCGAAATTCGGCGCGGCGGCCAGGAACAACGTGGTGCCACGCGGCCCACCCAGGGCGGCGGCGAAAATGCCCGTCCCGCAGGCAATCTCCTCATCGATGCGCCCGCCCGGCATCACCCGCAATACGCGATTGCCGATGGCATCAGCCACCCAGAGCGCACCTTGCGCATCCTGGGCGCACCCGTCCGGCGCCACCTTCGCGCCGCCCAGCACCTGGCCGAGATCCGATCCGGCGGGCTGGCTGCCGAAGAGGGCCCAGTCACGGCGCGGGCCCAGCGAGCCATCGGCGTGCAGATCGAAGGCCGAGATGCGATTGCCCAGGGTCTCGCCTACCACCAGGGACTTGCCGTCCGGCGTGATGACCGAGCCGTTGGGGAAAAACAGGCCATCGGCCACCACGCTCACCGAGCCATCCGGGTCGACCCGCGCCAGGCTCGCGGTGCGCATCGGGGCGCCGGCCATCAGGTCGAAACCGAAATTACCCACATAGGCGCGGCCGTGCTGGTCCACCACCATGTCGTTGACGTGCCCGCTGGCCACGCCGGACAGGTCGGCATGTACCACGAGGCTGCCGTCCGGCTCGCGGCGCAGCAGTTTGCGGTCGCGCATGGAGACGATCAGCAGGCGCCCGTCCGGCAGCCATCCCATGCCGGATGGCTGCTGCGGCACTTCGGCGATCTGTTCGACGGCGCCATCCAGGCTCACCGCCATCACCCGGTGGGTGTAGAAATCCGACAGCCAGAGCCGGCCATCGTGCCAGCGCAGTCCTTCCAGAAAGGTGTGCCCCTCGGTCAGGACCGATAGTTCGCGGTGCGCCATGCAGTGTCTCCGTTGTGATCTTTCGATCTTGTGATTGGTGTGCCTACATCCAATACGATTTGTGCCGGGACCGCAAGCGCGCCGCGGTGGGGGTCAGGCGCGGGGCTGGAAATGCCGCAGGAAGTCGACGAAGACCTCGGCCGCGAGCTGGGCGTCGTCGGCCGTGATGGTTTCCAGCGGGTTGTGGCTGATGCCGCCGTTGCCGCAGCGCACGAACAGCATCGCCACATCGGTCATGCGCTGCATCATCATGGCGTCGTGGCCGGCGCCAGAGGGCAGCTCGAACGCGTCCAGCCCGCGCTTCTTGAGCACCGCGCCGAACTGGTCCATCAGCCAGCGCGCGCAGGGCGCGTTGTTGACCGGGGTCACCCGTTCCACGCCGGCGCTAAGGCCGCGACGCTCGGCGATGGCCTGGATGCCGGCCACGATGTCGGCAATGGCGGCTTCGCGGATGCTGTCTTCGCCGGCACGGATGTCCATCGAGAACACGCATTCGGCGGGGATGACGTTGCTCGACCCGTTGGGCACCTGCAGCTGGCCCACCGTGCCTACCAGCGTCGGCACTTGCCCGCAGCGCTGCTCCACCAGCAGCACCATCTCGGCCGCCGCCGCGGCGGCATCCTTGCGCAGGGTCATGGGCGTGGTGCCGGCATGGCTGGCCAGGCCCTCGACGCGGACCTGGAAGCGGCTGCTGCCGGCAATCTGCGTGACCACGCCAAGCGGCAGGCCGTGGTGCAGCAGGACCGGGCCTTGCTCGATATGGACTTCGACAAAGCCATGCAGGGTGGCGGGGTCTACCGCCGCGGCGCGCAGCGCATCGACGCCGCCCGCGCCCGGCAGGCCGGAGGCGGCCAGGGCTTCGCGCAGCGTCACGCCGTCGGTGTCCGCACGGTCCAGCAGGGCCGGGTCGAAGCGGCCGGCCAGCACGCTGCTGGCCAGGAAGCTGGTCTTGAAGCGCAGGCCTTCTTCCTCGGCAAAGCCCACGACCTCGAAGTGATAGGGCAGGCGGATGCCCGCCGCGTTGAGCGCCCCAACCACCGCCACGGGCAGCAGGATGCCAAGCCGGCCGTCATAGCGCCCGCCGTTGCGCACGGTGTCGAAGTGCGAGCCGGTCATCAACACGCGCGCGCCTTCGCCCACGGCAGGATCGGCGGCGTAGCGGCCGATCACGTTGCCGATGGCGTCGATGCGGACCTGCATGCCCGCCGCCTCCATCCATGCCGCCAGCTGGGCCTGCGCGGCGCGGTGGGCCGGGGTCAGGTAGGCGCAGGTCAGGCCGCCTTCCATATCCGAGAAGCGGGCCAGCGCCGCGGCCTGGTCGAGAATGGTCTGGCCTAGCGGGAGGAGGGAGGAGGCGGATTGGGTCATGGCAGCTCGGGCAGAGAAGGCAGCGAAGGCAGTGAAGGCAGTGAAAGCAGGTAGCGGTGCAAAAGGCAGGACGTGGCGTTCAGCGGTTGCGCATCCACGTTTTCCACGCAACCCACAGCTTGCGCATGGGCGTGAGCGAGATGCGCTGGTTCAGCACCTGGAACTCGCTCGCCTCCAGCTCGTCGAGCAGCGTCTGGTAGATCGCGCCCATGACCAGGCCAGCGCGCTGGGCGCGGCGGTCGGCAGCGGGCAGCAGCGCCAGCGCCTCGCGGTACAGCGTGCGGGCCTGCTCGGCCTGGTGGCGCATCAGCGTGACGAAGCGATCGGAGTGCGTGGCCTGGTTGACCTCGGAGACCGGCACCTGGAAGCGCTGCAGGGTGTTGACCGGCAGGTAGATCCGGCCGCGCCGGGCATCCTCGCCCACATCGCGCAGGATATTGACCATCTGCAGCGACAAGCCCATCTTTTCGGCGTATTCGAGCGTGCGCGGATCCGTGTGGCCTAGGATCCGGGCGCTCATGGTGCCGACCACGCCGGCCACGCAATGGCAATAGCGCGCGAGCGCAATGTCATCCAGGTAGCGCGACTGGTTGAGGTCCATCTCCATGCCTTCGAGCACTTCGTTGAACATCGCCTGGGTCAGCCCATAGGCTTGCGCGTGCGGCTGCAGCGCCTTGGTCACGGGATGGGTTGGCGCGCCATTGAACATCTGGGCGAGCTCGTTGCGCCACCAGGCCAGTTTTTGATAGGCCACGCTGGCGTCTTGCGTGTCGTCCACGACATCGTCGACCTCCCGGCACCAGGCATAGAGGGCGGTAATGGCCTGCCGCCGCTCGGGCGCCAGGAACAGGAAGCTGTAATAGAAGCTGGAGCCGCTCTGCGCGGCTTTCTCTTGGCAATACTGATCGGGCGTCACGCCGGGCTCGGGTCGGTGAAATGGGGGGCTATGGGGGCTTTATGCCTGCGCTGTCGCCGCGGCAACCTGGCCGGCGCGCGGCAGCCGGTGTGGCGAGTTGGCGCGATGCGCCGCCAGCCAAGGGGCCGTGCCAAGAGCCGCGATTTCCAGTCGTCAAGCCATTCCACGACGGGGGCAAGGCAGCGCGGGCGACGGGCCGGATTGTAGCATCGCCCTCCCGGCGGCAACGGCCAGGGGCGAGGGCGCCGTCGTGCACTTCGGCCCGCGCGGATATCCTGCGCTGCGGCATTTGGCCGCGCCCGGCGCGATTCCTGCGCCCGCCTTGGGACTCACGGTGGGCCCCGTGTTTGAAAAGTGCGTTTCCGGCATTCCCCTGCGCGCGCCATTTGACGCTTTCGGCTTCACGCCGTTACATTACTGACCGGCGAGTTATTAATCGCCCCGCTCCACGCCGTGCCTGCCGCAGTGCCAACAGTGCCAGCAGTGCCACCCCAACAGTGCCACCGATCTAACGCTTAACTCATGCCAGTGCCTTGTCCCGGGCCGGAAGTTGTGGCCATCGAAGTGTCTTTTTCCACGCTTTCCGGCGCGAATGCATTCGCGGCCGGCTTGCGCATGCGCGGTCGTGGCGCGTTGGTGAGCCTGCTGCTGCTTGCCGGGGTAGCGCTGGCGGGTTGCAGCCGTCAGGCAGAAAAGACGCCAGAGATCCGCCCGGTGCGCCTGATGCAGTTGCAGCCGGGGGCGGGCAAGACAGAGGTCGAGTTCTCGGGCGATGTGCGGCCCCGGATCGAGTCGCGGCTGGGCTTTCGCGTGGGCGGCAAGATTGCCGCGCGCCTGGTCGACGTGGGCGCCACCGTGCGCAAGGGCCAGCCGCTTGCCCGCCTCGACCCCACCGACCTCAGCCTGGCGGAAGCCGGCTCGCGGGCCCAGTACGACGCGGCCAAGACTGACCGCGACCTCGCCGAGGCCGATCTGAAGCGCTACAACGAGCTGTTCGCCAAGAAGTTCATCAGCGCGGCCGAGCAACAACGCCGCCAGGCCACCTTTGACTCCGCCGCCTCCCGCCTGCGCCAGGCCGAGGCGGGGCTGCGCAACCAATCCAATCAGACCGGCTACGGCGTGCTCGCCGCCGACGCCGATGGCGTGGTGACGCTGATCGAGGCCGAAGTCGGCCAGGTGGTGGCGGCCGGCCAGTCGGTCGTGCGGGTGGCGCAAACCGCGGAGAAGGAGGTCGCGGTTGGCCTGCCGGAGGATCAGGTCGAGCGCCTGCGCGGCATCTCCGACGTTACCGTGCGCACGTGGGCCGAGCCCGGCCGGCCGCTGCCGGGCCGCGTGCGCGAGATTTCGCCAATGGCCGACCCGGTGACGCGCACTTACGCGGCGCGCATCAGCGTGCCCAATCCACCGGCCGACTTCAAGTTCGGCATGACCGCCGTGGTCACCTTCACCCGTACCGGCGACGCCGCCGCGCTGCGGGTGCCGCTCTCCGCGCTGCTGCAAAAGCAGGGCAGCAACCAGGTCTGGGTGTATGACGCGGCAACGGGCGCCGTGCAGCCGGTCAACGTGACATTGGGCGAGCTTCAGGGCAACGAGATCCAGGTCAGGCAGGGGCTGTCGCCCGGCCAGACCATTGTCACCGCGGGCGTGCACCTGCTCAAGCCCGGGCAGAAGGTCAAGCCGCTGCAGGCCGTGGTGCCCGCGCCGGCCGTGCGCAACTAGGGCGCGGCATGGATCATTCCCGTTTCAACCTGTCCCGCTGGGCCCTGGAGCACCAGCCGCTGACCCGTTACCTGCTGGTGGTGCTGTTGCTGGGCGGGCTCTTTGCTTTTTTCCAGCTCGGTCAGGACGAAGACCCGCCGTTCACCTTCCGGGTGATGGTGGTGCAGGCCTTCTGGCCCGGCGCCACCGCCGAGCAGATCGCGGTGCAGGTCACCGACAAGATCGAGCGCCAGCTGCAGGAAGTCCCCTACGCCGACAAGATCCGCAGCTTCTCCAAGCCCGGCGAGACCACGGTGATCTTCCAGCTCAAGGACACCGCGCCGGCCAAGGATACCGCGCAGATCTGGTACACCGTGCGCAAGAAGGTCGGCGACATCGCGCAGACGCTGCCGCCGGGCGTGCGCGGGCCGTTCTTCAATGACGAGTTCGGCGACGTGTATGGCTCCATCTACGCGCTCTCGGCCGACGGCTTCAACTACAAGGAGCTGCGCGAGTACGCCGACCTCGTGCGCCAGCAACTGCTGCGTGTGCCGGCCGTCGCCAAGGTGTCGTTGATCGGGCTGCAGGACGAGAAGGTCTACATCGAATTCAACCAGGCGCGCTTTGCCCAGCTCGGGCTGGACATCAACGCGATCGCCGACCAGATCTCGCAGCAAAACAGCATGACCGCCAGCGGCGTGCTGGTGACCCCGGGGGACAATCTGCAGGTGCGCTTGTCGGGCCAGTTCGCCAACGTGGCCGACCTGGAAAACCTGGTGCTGCGCGGCCCCAATGGCATTGCCAATATCCGCCTGGGCGATATCGCCCATGTGTACCGCGGCTATGTCGACCCGCCGGCCAGCAAGATGCGCTTCCAGGGCAAGGAGGTGATCGGGCTGGGCATCTCGATGGAGCGCGGCGGCGACATCATCGCCATGGGCAAGAACCTGCGTGCCGCGATGGACGGCTTGCGCGGGCAGTTGCCGGTCGGCATCGAGCTGGACCAGGTGCAAAACCAGCCCGAGGCCGTGGAGCGGTCGGTGGGCGAGTTCGTGCACGTGCTGATCGAGGCCGTGGTGATCGTGCTGGGCGTGAGCTTTGTCTCGCTCGGGCTGCATACCAAGCCGCTGCGCATCGACGTGCGCCCGGGCCTGGTGGTGGCGCTGACCATTCCGCTGGTGCTCGCCGTCACGTTCCTGTTCATGAACATCTTTGGCATCGGCCTGCACAAGATATCGCTCGGGGCGCTGATCGTGGCGCTGGGGCTGCTGGTCGACGATGCCATCATCGCCGTGGAGATGATGGTGCGCAAGCTGGAGGAGGGCTTCTCCAAGATGGAAGCCGCCACCTTCGCCTACAGCTCCACCGCCATGCCGATGCTGACCGGCACGCTGATCACCGCCGCGGGCTTCCTGCCGGTGGGGCTGGCGCGCTCCACCGTGGGCGAGTACACCTTCGCCATTTTCGCCGTGACCGCGATGGCGCTGGTGCTGTCGTGGCTGGCCGCGGTCTACTTCACGCCCTACCTGGGCTACCTGCTGCTCAAGGCGCGGCCCGCCGGCGAGGGCGAGCAGCACGAGGTGTTCGATACGCCGTTCTACAACCGCTTTCGCCGCCTGGTGCACTGGTGCGTGACGTGGCGCAAGACGGTGATCGCCATCACGCTGGTGGCCTTTGGCCTCGGCCTCTACGCCTTCAAGTTTGTGGAGAAGCAGTTCTTCCCGGACTCAAGCCGGCCGGAGCTGATGGTCGAGCTGTGGCTGCCGGAGGGCACCAGCTTTGCGCAGACCGAGGCCGAGGCCAAGCGCTTCGAGGCCGCGCTGCGCGGGGACCGCGAGATTGCCAGCCTGACCACGTTCGTCGGCAGCGGCGCGCCGCGCTTCTACCTGCCGCTGGACCAGATCTTCCCGCAGACCAATGTGGCGCAGGTGATCGTGATGCCGGCCGAAGTCGCGCTGCGCGACCGGGTGCGCCAACGCGTGGTGGACCTGCTGGCGCGCGATTTCCCGCAGCTGCGCGGCCGCGTCAAGCTGCTGCCGAATGGCCCGCCCGTGCCCTATCCGGTGCAGTTTCGCGTGATCGGGCCGGACGCCGCCGGCGTGCGCAAGCTGGCTGACGAGGTCAGGGCGGTGATGAGCGCCAACCCCAACACCGTGGGGGTCAACGACAACTGGAACGAGAGCGTCAAGGTGCTGCGCCTGGACATCGACCAGGACCGCGCGCGCGCGCTCGGCGTCAGCACCACCGCGATTGCGCGGGTGACCCAGACGGTGCTGACCGGCGTGGCGGTGGGGCAATACCGTGATGGCGACAAGCTGATCGATATCCTGATGCGCGCGCCGCGCAACGAGCGCGACGCCATGTCCGACCTGCAGAACGTGCAGGTGCCCACCGCCAGCGGCCGCGTGGTGCCGCTGACCCAGGTCGCGCGCATCGCCTTTCGCTCCGAGCCGGGCGTGATCTGGCGCGAGAACCGCGACTTTGGCGTGACCGTGCAGGCCGACGTGGTCGAAGGCATCCAGGGCCCTACCGTGACGGCGCAGATCAATCCCAAGCTGGATACGCTGCGCGCGCAGCTGCCGGCGGGCTACCGCATTACGGTGGCCGGAGCGGAAGAAGAAAGCGGCAAGGCCGGCGCGTCGATTGCCGCGCAGCTGCCGCTGTGCATCTTCCTGATCTTCACGCTGCTGATGCTGCAGCTGCACAGCTTCTCGCGCTCGCTGATGGTGTTCCTGACCGGGCCGCTTGGCCTGATTGGCGCGGCCGCCACGCTGCTGCTGCTCAACGCACCGATGGGCTTTGTCGCGCAGCTTGGCATCACCGCGCTGCTCGGCATGATCATCCGCAACTCGGTGATCCTGGTCGACCAGATCGAGCAGGACATCCGTGCCGGCGAGACGGTGTGGGATGCCATCGTCGAATCCGCCGTGCGGCGCTGCCGCCCCATTATCCTGACCGCGGCAGCGGCCGTGCTGGCCATGATCCCGCTGTCGCGCTCCGTGTTCTGGGGGCCGATGGCGGTCGCCATCATGGGCGGGCTGGTGATTGCCACGGCGTTGACGCTGCTGTTCCTGCCGGCGCTGTATGCGGCGTGGTTCAGGGTCAAGGCGCCGGGCGGGGCGGTGCCGGCACGCTGAGCGCGCGCCCGGGCGTGCTCCGGCGGCAGAACCGCCGAGCACGCTCCCTATCTCACATCAACTCGAAGCTGACGTCCTGCGCGCCTTCCCACAGCACCTTGGTGCCCAGCGCGCGCAGGTTCTCCTTGCCCTCCACGATCGTCAGGAAATGGTTGCCCGCCAGCTGGCCCATCTTGCTGGCGAAGCAGCAGCTGCCATACGCCAGGATGATCTCGGTCTCGCTGTAGCCGCCGGGATAGAACAGGATGTCGCCGACCGAGGGGTGGCTGGTGTGGTTCTCGAAATCCACGCCCAGCTTGAACTCGCCCAGCGGGATCCAGCAGCCTTCGCCGCTCCAGCGCACATGGATCAGCTTTTGGCGGTAGGGCAGCAGCTTGGTGAAGGCCGCCACGGTGAGGGGGGCGTCGGGATGGGTTTCGGCGACGAACTGGTAGCCGCCGGCGGTAATGCGGATCTGGGCCATTCAGGCTCTCCTGGGGAAATCGGGGTGGTCGCTCAGCTTAGCGCGGCGACCAGCTTTTCGGCAAATGCAATCAGGCTGCGGTCGCTGCCGGCCGGGCCCATCAGCGAAATGCCCAGCGGTGCGCCAGCGCGGCTGGCCAGTGGCAGGCTCAGTTGCGGGAAGCCGGACAGCGGTGCCAGGCACAGCGTTTGTGCTGACAGGTTGCGGTAGGTCTCAAGTTCCTCGCCGGCGGCGTCGGACAGCGGGGCGATGTCGGGCATGGTCGGCAGGATCAGGATGCCATCGTCGCCAAGCAGCGCCGCCAGATGCGCGGTAAAGGCGCGGCGAATCGCGCTGGAGGCTTCGAGTCGGGCTTCGGTGACGCCCTTGGAGAATGCAAAGCGCGCGGCCACGTCGGGGCCGAGCTGCAGGCCGTATTGCTCGATCATGGCGCCGTCGGTCTGCCAGGCTTCCCAGCCCTGCACATAGCGGAAGGCCCACCAGATGTCTTCCAGCGGGCGGTCCGCCACGGTGACGGGCGTGGCCTTGCCGAAGGCGGCCTCGATGCCGCCGACCACCGGCAGCAGTGCGTCCAGCGCGGGGGCGGTGGGCATGCGGAACAGGTCTTCGGCCAGCAGCAGGCGCGGGCCGGCGGGCAGGGGCCGGGGGTCGCTGCCGAGCAGTACGTCGGCCACGCGGGCGAAGGTGCCGACGTCGCGCGCGAAGAAGCCGCAGGTATCAAAGCTGTCGCACAGCGCCAGGGTTTGCGCCAGCGAGATCCGGCCAAAGGTGGGGCGGATGCCGAACAGCCCGCAGTGGCTGGCCGGCGCGCGCACCGAGCCGCCGGTGTCGGTGCCGAGCGCGAAGTCGCAGAGCTTGTTGGACACCGCCGAGGCCGAGCCGGACGACGAGCCGCCCGTGATGCGCCCCGGCGCCGCGCCGTTCACCGGGGCGCCATAGTGGGCATTCTTGCCGTTCATCGAGAACGCCAGCTCATCCGTATGGGTCTTGCCGACGAAGGCCGCGCCGGCATCCAGCAGCCGCTGCACGGTGGGCGCGGTGGTGGTCTTGATGCCTGACATGGCCAGCACATGGGGATTACCGCCGCCGGTTGGGTAGCCGGCTACGTCGAACAGGTCCTTGGCGGCGAAGGTCAGGCCGGCGAGGGGGCCGCTGGCCGCATTGGCGACGGGTGCGTCAGGGTAGGGGAGGAAGGCGTGGGAGGGATGGCTGGCCAGGGTCATGGATGCGGGTAGCGGTGAAAGTGAAGGCTAGGGTAGCAATCAGTAAAGGCGATATTGGCACAGATAGCACGGCATGCCGTGCTATCACGAACGATTGACGGAGCCTACGCCAGGGCCTCGGCACGGGCGACAGGCTCACTGGCCAGCACGCAGCTCACGCTATGCCCATCACCCAGCGCGGTAGCCGGCGGCACCGCCTCCAGGCATTGCGCGCGCGCGTGCGGGCAGCGCGGGGCAAAGCTGCAGCCCGGCGGCAGGGCCGACAGATCGGGTGGCGAGCCGGCGATGGTCTGCAGCCGCTGGCCGCGGTCCATGCCGTGCTGGCGGCTTTGCAGCAGCGCCTGCGTATAAGGATGGCGCGCGGCGCGCAGGATGGTGCGGATCGGGCCTTCCTCGACGATGCGCCCGCCGTACATCACGGCGACGCGATCGGCGATTTCCACGGCCGCGCCGATGTCATGGGTGACGAACACGATCGACAGGCCAAGCTCGCGTTGCAGCTCGCGCAGCAGGATCAGCACCTGGATCTGCACGGTGGCGTCCAGCGCGGTGGTTGGCTCGTCGGCCAGCAGGACCTTGGGGTTGGCCGACAGCGCCAGTGCGATCATGGCGCGCTGGCGCATGCCGCCGGACATCTCGTGCGGATAAGCCGCCAGGCGCCGCTCCGGGCTGGGAATGCGCACGGACTCCAGCGCGCGCAGCGCGCGCTGGCGCGCCTCGGCCGCAGACACGCGGGCGTGGGTGCGGATGCATTCGATGATCTGCTGGCCGATCGTATAGACCGGGTCCAGCGCCAGCAACGGTTCCTGGAACACCATCGCCACCTTGCCGCCGCGCAGGCGGGCGAGGCCACGGCCATCGAGGGCGGTGACGTCGGTGCCATCGATGCGGATCTCGCCTTCCATGCGGGTGCGGCGCGGCGGATGCAGGCGCATCAGCGCGCGCAGCGTCACGCTCTTGCCGGAGCCAGATTCGCCGATCAGGGCGAGCGTCTCGCCAGGCGCCACCGCAAGCGACACGCCGCTGACGGCGCGAATGGTCTTGCCGCCGCCGGAGAAGGTCACGCGCAGGTCGCGCACCGACACCATGGGGGCGGCTGCCTGGGGTTCCGAGCTGTGCTTGGGTGCGGTCATGGGTACGTTCGCGGGTACGGTCACGGGTGCATTCATGAGTTGGCCCTCAAGGTGCTGCAACAAGCGGGCTTGCGGCCGCGGGCATCTGCCGGCTGTGGCCGCCGTCCGCGTTCGCCATCAGGCAGGCCACCGGATGCCCCGCCAGCGCTTCGGACAACTGCGGCGCACGGCGCGCGCAAACGTCCTCCGCCATGGCGCAGCGCGGATGGAAGCTGCAGCCGGATGGCGGGTTGATCGGGTTGGGCGGGTCTCCCGCCAGCGGCGCAACCTGGGTGCGGTGATCCGGGTCCATCGCCGGCATCGAGGCCAGCAGCGCACGCGTGTAGGGGTGCGCGGGGTTGGCGTAGAGCGTTTCGGTGTCGCCCACCTCCACGACCTTGCCCAGGTACATCACCATCACGCGGTCGCACAGGTAGCGGATCACGTTCAGGTCGTGGCTGATGAAGACGTAGGTAAGGTCGAACTCGGCCTTGAGGTCGAGCAGCAGGTTCAGCACCTGCGCCTCCACCGATTTGTCCAGCGCCGACACCGCTTCATCGAGAATCACCAGGCGCGGGCGCAGCACCAGCGCCCGCGCGATATTCACCCGCTGGCGCTGCCCGCCGGAGAGCTCGTGCGGATAGCGCCCGGCAAAGCGCATTGGCTCCAGGCCCACGCGATCCAGCAGGGCACGTGCGCGCGCGCTGGCTTCGGCCGCGTCGATGCCGTGCACGCGCGCGGTAAAGGCGATGGATTCCTCGATGGTCAGGCGCGGATTGAGCGAGGAGTAGCTGTCCTGGAACACCATCTGCACCTGGCTGCGGTAGCGCTTCATCGGCAACTGGGCCGATCCCACGCCCAGCGCATCGAAAATCAGCTCGCCGCTGTTTTGCTCGATCAACTGCATCAGCAGCCGCGCGGTGGTGGACTTGCCGCAGCCGGATTCGCCGACCACGCCCAGCGTTTCGCCCTTTCTCACTTCGAAGCTGACGCCGTCGACGGCGCGGACTTCGCCACCGCTGCGCCAGGGCAGTTTCGCCTTGAGCGGGAAGTGCTTGATCAGGTCGCGCGCGATCACCAGCGGTTGCGCGGGGCCGCCGACGTCGGTGTTGGCCAATGCATCAGGTACCGTGTCTTGCAAGGTTTCCATCATGGCGTCAGTCCTTGATTTCCATCGCCGAGCGAATGCCATCGGCGAGCAGGTTGAAGGAGATCGAGGTCAGGAAGATCATGGCGCCGGGCAGGGCGGCAACCAGCGGCTGCGTATAGATCGCCGTGCGCAGCGTGTTGAGCATCAGGCCCCATTCCGGCTCGGGCGGCTTGACGCCGAGGCCGAGGAACGACAGGCCGGAGGCCAGGATCATCGACACCGAGATCAGGCTGGTGGCGTAGACAAAGATCGGCCCCAGCACATTGTTGAGCACGTGGGCGCGCACGATGGTGAGCGATGACGCACCCGAGGCGCGCGCCGCATCGACGAACTCGCGGTTGCGCACCTGCGTGGTCACGCTCTCCGCCACGCGCACGATCTGCGGCACGAACACGATGGTGAGCGACAGCAGCGCATTGCCCACGCCCGCGCCCAGCGTGCCCGACAGCGCGATGGCCAGCAGCACCGAGGGGAAGGCGTACAGGATGTCAACCAGCCGCATGATCACGGTATTGGTCCAGCCGCCGGCATAGCCCGCGACGATGCCCAGCGCGCTGCCGATCACAAAGGCGATCAGCACCGGCGTGATGCCCATGAACAGCGACAGCCGCGCGCCCAGCATCAGGCGCGACAGCAGGTCGCGCCCCAGCTCGTCGGTGCCAAGCAGGTAGTGCTCCGTGCCGATCGGCTTGAGGCGTTTCATGATCGAGGCCGCATACGGATCGGCCGGCATCAGCACGGGCGCGAAGATCGCCATCAGCACCAGCGCCAGCAGGATCAGCGCGGCCAGCATGGCCAGCTTGTTGCGCAGCAGGCGTTTGCCCACCGTGGCCCAGTAGCCGGGCGAGCGCTGCACGACGGGCACAAGGGCGGGCTTTTTCAGAGTCATTTCCATGGGGGCTCCCGGGTTTCCTTGATGGCGTCAGTTGCGCTGGATGCGCGGGTCGAACAAGGTCTGCAGCGCATCGACCAGCAGGTTCAGCAATACGAAGAACACGGCAAGCACAAGGATGGTCCCCTGCAGCAGCGGAAAGTCGCGCTGGAAGATCGCCGAGTTGAGCAGGAAACCCGTGCCGGGCCAGGAGAACACCGTCTCGATCAGGATCGAGCCGCCCAGCAGGTAGCCGAGCTGCAGGCCCATCACCGACAGCGCGGTGGGCGCCACGTTCTTCAGCACATGGCGGAACACCGCCAGCTCCGACAGGCCGCGTGCCTTGAGGCCGACGATGAATTCGTTCGCGAGGATCTCGGCCACGAGCGCGCGGATGGTGCGTGCCACGATGCCCATCGGGATCACCGACATCGTCACCGCCGGCAGCACCATGTACTGGATATGCTCCCAGTCCCATGTCCAGTCGCCGGAGCCACCGGGGCCGGCGCCGGTGGCGGGCAGCCAGCCGAGGAACACGGAGAACACGATCACCAGCACCATGCCCAGCCAGTAGTGCGGCATGCTCACGCCGAAGACCGACAGGAAGGAGGCCGTGCGGTCCGCCGCGGAATCGCGGAAGTAACCCGCCACGAAGCCGAACAGGCAGCCGAAGGTAAAGCCGATCAGCGTGGCCACCGCGGCCAGCCGGACCGAGTTGATCACCGCCGTCATCACCTCGCTCATCACCGGGCGGTTGGTGGCGATGGAGGTGCCCAGGTCGCCGTGCAGCGCGCGGGTGAGCCAGTGCAGGAATTGTTCGATAAAGGGCTTATCGAAGCCGTAGAGCGCGGTGAGCTGGCGGCGAAGGTCCTCGGAGGCGTCGGGCGGCAGTACCGACACCAGCGGGTCGCCCGGCGCGATATGGACCAGCGAGAAGCAGAGCAGGGCGACCCCGAGCAGGATGGGGATCGCGTAGACGATGCGGCGGAGCAGGTAGAGCATGTTCGTAGCCGGGAAGGAAGGCGAGCGTTGCCTGCCGTGGTTTCTCGGGGGAGCCCGGCCGATGCATGCCGGCCTGGCATCTTCTGGATTGCGCTGCGCGTGGCCGGCCCGGGACCGGCCACGCGCGCTGGCCGCTTAGTGCACGGCTCAGTCCATCGACATGGTGGCGATGTCGATAAACCAGCTCTGCGGCTGCACCACACCCTTGACCTTCCTGGAGATCGCGCGCGGGCCTACGTCATGCGCGATCAGCACGAAAGGCGCTTCTTCCACGATGCGGGCATGCAGCTTGGCCAGCGCCGTGTCGCGCGCCTTCTCGTCGAACGACGTGCGCGCCGTTTCGATCAGCTTGTCGAACTCCGCGTTGCCGAAGTAGCCCCAGTTGTTCGAGACCGGCGGCTGCGTCTTGGTGCTGACAAAACGGACCATGGCGAAGAACGGGTCCATCGCCGCAAAGCTCACGTTGATGGCGTTGGCGCCATGCGCGCTCGGGTCCTTGGCGCCGATGCGCCAGTTGGTAAACAGCGTGTTCCACTCGACCACGTCGAAGTCGACGTCGATGAAGCACGCCTTCAGGTTCTGCTGCACATACTCGTTCATCGGCAGCGGCTGCATCTGGCCGGAGCCCGAGGCGGAGACCTGCACCTTCACCTTCATCGGCTTGGCGGCCGAGTAGCCGGCTTCCTGCATCAGCTTGCGCGCGGCGTTGGCGTCGTACTTGATATCGAACGTGGGGTTGCCCCACCACGGGTTGCCCTTTTCGACGATGCCCTTGGATTCGGCCATGTAGCCGCCCAGCAAGGTCTTCAGGCCCTCGCGGTTCACGCACAGGTTGGCCGCCTGGCGCACGCGCTTGTCGAGCCAGGGAGACCCGGGCGCGAACGACAGCTGCCACGGCCACATATGCGGCTGGGCATTGGCGTAGACCTCAAAGCCGCGGCTCTTGATCTGCGCCACGGCATCCGGTGCCGGTGCCTCGATCCAGTCGACCTGGCCCGACAGCAGCGCGGCGGTGCGGGCATTGGCCTCCGGCATCGGCTGCATCACCACCTTGTCGATCTTGGGCACGCGCTTGGCGTCCCAGTACTGCGCGTTCTTCACCATCTCCAGGCGCTCGCGCGGCACGAAGCGGCTCATCTTGAAGGGACCGGTGCCGGAAGCATCGGCGGCAAAGGCCACCCAGGCTTGCTTGGAGCGCTCGGCCGGATCGGTCACCGAGGCCGGCACGGCGGCCAGCTTCTTGTCCCACTGCGTGGGCGAAGCCATGAACAGGTTGCTCAGGTTGTAGGGCAGGAAGGAGTCTGGCTCCGACGTGACCAGCTCCACCGTGAGGTCGTCGATCTTCTTGGCCGAGCGCAGTGTCGGCATGCGCGAGGCGGTCACGCCAACCTGGCTGGGATCGAACTGCCTGGCGGTCTTGTCGAGCACCTTGCCCACGTTCCACACCACGGCGTCGGCGTTGAACGGCGAGCCGTCGTGGAATTTCACGCCGGGGCGCAGCTTGAAGATCCACCTGGTCTTGTCCTTGGCATCGACCTTCCACTCCGTGGCCAGGTCGGCAATCAGCAGGCTGGGGCCGTTGGCCTTGGACAGGTCCCACTGGGTCAGCCCGTCATACATCGGGATACCGGTGAAGCGGTTGCCTTCGAAACCCTGGTCGGGCTGGCCCAGCGTGCGCGGGATGTCGGCGGCGGTCATGCCGATGCGCAGTACCTTCTCGGCCATCGCGGTGCCCGGCAAGGCGAGGATCGAGACGGCTGTGATCGCGGCAGCGGCGGCGATGGACTTCAGGCCGGGTTTCACGCTTCTTACGGAGTCGGAAGAGAAAACGGTCACGGGCAAAGCTCCTGGGTGGGGGGAAGGGGAGACGGAACCAGTTAAGCAAGTCATATGCCAGTGCCTATGCCTGAGCCTGTACCCGAGCCTGTGCCCCAGCTTTGTTCCGCTGGCGTTCCTGCCATGGCCTGTTTTTTGCTGACTTCCCCGTCTGACTCCCAACCAACCGGCTTCCCGACATGGATCAGCAACACCTTCCCCGCATCAACGCAGCACGCCTGTGGCAATCGCTGATGGACCTCGCGCAGATCGGCGCCACGCCCAAGGGTGGCGTGTGCCGCATCGCGCTGACCGAGCTGGACCGCCAGGGCCGCGACCTGGTGGTCGGCTGGTGCCGCGCGGCCGGGCTCGATGTGCGCACCGACGAGGTAGGCAACGTGTTCGCGCGCCGTGCCGGCAGCGATCCCCATGCGGCTGCGGTGGCCACCGGCAGCCACATCGACACCCAGCCCTCGGGCGGCAAGTTCGACGGCAATTTCGGCGTGCTGGCTGGCCTGGAGGTGATGCGCACGCTCAACGACCTGGGCATCGTCACCCGCGCGCCGCTGGAGCTGGCGTTCTGGACCAACGAGGAGGGCACCCGCTTTACGCCGGTGATGATGGGCTCGGGTGCCTTCGCCGGTGTGTTCGAGGCGGAGTTTATCCGCGCCCAGCGCGACCTTGACGGCATCAGCGTGGGCGAGGCGCTGGAGCAGATCGGCTATCGCGGCGCGCAGCCCGTGGGCGAAGTGCCGGGCGGCATGTTCGCGGCCTATTTCGAGGCGCATATCGAGCAGGGGCCGGTGCTGGAAGCCGCCGGGCTGCCGATCGGCGTGGTCTCGGGCGCGCTCGGCCAGCAATGGTACGACGTGACCGTGACCGGCATGGACGCCCACGCCGGCCCCACGCCGCTGACGCTGCGCCACGACGCCATGCTGGCGGCCGCCCGCATGATCGATGAAGTCAATCGCATCGCCGTGGATGAGGCCCCGCACGGGCGCGGCACGGTAGGCTACGTGCAGGTCACGCCCAACTCACGCAACGTGATTCCGGGCCGTGTGGACTTTTCCGTGGACCTGCGCAATCTCTCGCAGGCAGGGCTGGACCGCATGGACGCCGCCATGCGCGCCTCGTTCGCGCAGATTGCGCAACGTGGCGCGGTGGAAGTGTCGATCAGCCAGGTGGTGAAGTTCGAGCCCTGCGTGTTCGCGCCGGCATGCGTGGACAGCGTGCGCCGCGCCGCGGCCGCGCTGGGGCTGCCGCACATGGACGTGGTCAGCGGCGCCGGGCACGACGCCGTGTACGTGGCGCAGCGCGCGCCCACCGGCATGATCTTCGTGCCGTGCAAGGACGGCATCAGCCACAACGAGCTGGAAGACGCGCTGCCCGAACATATCGAGGCCGGCGCCAATGTGCTGCTGCAAGCGATGCTGGAGCACGCGCGCTAAGGCGAATTAACTTCTCAGTGGGCGATCGAGCGCGAGATCGCCCACGCGCATTCGATCACCATCGGCGCCAGCTTTTTCTGCGCCTCGGCCATGCTCCAGCGGCTGGCCGGAGGCGACACATGCACCGCGCCCACCGCCTGCCCCTGGCTGTTGACGATGGCCGCGCCCACGCCCATATCGCCCAGGAACAACTCCTCGTTGTTGCAGGCGTAGCCCACCTTCCGGCAAGCCAGCACCGTCTCGAAGATCGTCGCTACATCGGTCAGCGTGGCCGGCGTGCGCGCCACCCGGGCCGAGTCCTCGAGCATGGCCATCACCTGATCGTCGGGCAATGTGCTCAGGTACGCGCGGCCGCTGCTGGTGCAGTACATCGGGATGCGCATGCCAACGGGCGTCAGCACCGGGATGTACTTCGACGTCATCAACTGCGCCACGTAGACCATTTCCAGCCCCACCGGCTCGGTCAGGTTGGCGGTCTCGCCGCTGGCATTGGCGAGCTGCGACAGGTAAGGGCTGGCGACCTGGATCAGCGCGTCGGCGGACAGGTAGTTGTAGCCGATCTCCATCACCTTGGGCGTCAGCCGGAAGCGCCGCGTCTGCGGGTGCTTGGCCATATAGCCCAGCGTTTCCAGCGTATGCACGGTGCGTTGCGCGGAGCTTTTGGTCATGCCGGTCAGCCCCGCCAGTTCGGCCAGCGTGAGGGTGCGATGGACTGCGCTGAAAGCCCGCAGCACTTCCAGCCCTTTCTCCAGCGACTGATTGAAAAGCGGGTCAGGGCGAGCGGATTTTTCGTCGCTTTCCGTGTCGCTATCCGTGCCGCTGACCGGCGCTTCGCCGCCGTTTTCGTGTTGGTCCTGCCGGTTCATGTTCGCGTTCCGCCGAGTCTTCGTACAGGTGACGGGCACCATCGCAGGGAAGACCTGCACCACGATGAATGCATATTGCACCAATATACGACTGAATCGATTATCGATTCGTTTGGTTTCCGTCCATGATATTCGGGCCGTCTATCTTTGGGAATAGCGGCCATGCAGCCGGCCCGCCGATTTTGCAGTGCGATCCTTCTCTTGTCGGTTGAATGCCTTGTTTTATAAGGCTTCCGGGGAGCTTTCCTGGCTGCAGGCCGGCGAGAAATGCAGCGCGTGCGCGACAGTGCAATGCCGTCGATGCGTTCCTCTTCAGTGTTTACCCGCATTCCTGATTTGTTGACGATCAGTGAAATATCAGACTAGTATCACAACAACTTCAACGTTGAGGGAATCACCATGTCGAACCCGATCCGGCTGGTCGGCGGCGCCGATCACACCCCCGAGCCAGCTTCGCGCGCTGCCACTGGCGCCGCGTTGCGCGAGCAGGCCTATGCCGAGATCAAGCGGCGCATCATTTCCTGCGAATTTCGTCCTGGCGAGCCGCTCAACGAAGCCCAGGTCGCGGCCTTGCTCGGCATTGGCCGCACCCCCGTGCACCAGGCGCTGCACCGGCTGGAAGTGGAAGGGCTGGTGTCGATCCTGCCGCGCAAGGGCGTGCTGGTCTCGCCGCTATCGCTCAACGAAGTGCTCGACATGATCGAAGTGCGCGCCACCAACGAAGTGCTGTGCGCCACGCTGGCCTGCGAGCGCGCCCACGAGAGCGATCTCAAGGCCATGCGCGAGATCGTCGACCGCTCGCCCGACCTGATCGCGCGGCGCGACATCACCGGCCTGGCCGCGCTCGACCTCAAGTTCCATACCGCCATGTCGGCCGCCTCGCGCAATCGCGTGCTGGCCGACCTGCTGCGCGGCTTGCACGAGAAGCAGGCGCGCTTCTGGTTCCTCTCGCTGTCCGACCCGCAGCACCTGGAGAACGTCTACCAGGAGCACAGGGTGATCATCGATGCCCTGGAGCGGCGCGACGTGCCGGCGGTGCGCGAGGCCATCCGCGAACACATTGACGAATTCCGGAAGAACATCATCCGGACCATCTGACCGTTTTTCTCCGCAACATCCGCAACAGGTAGTGAGCAATGCCGACACTTCAATTCCACGTAGCCGGCGAGGGTGAACTCGTCCTCGATATCCAGCGCCTCATCATCGCCGGCTGGACCGGCCGCGACGCCGACGCCGTCAACCACCACATCCGCGAGCTCGAAGAAATCGGCGTCAAGCCGCCGACCACCGTGCCGTGCTTCTACCCGCTGGCCGCCTCGCTGCTGACCACCGACACGCTGCTCGAAGTGCCGCGCGAAGACTCCTCCGGCGAAATCGAGTTCGTGCTGCTGGCGGGCAAGGAGGCGATGTACATCGGCGTGGGCTCCGACCACACCGACCGCAAGGTCGAAGCCTATGACGTCACCGTCTCCAAGCAGATGTGCGCCAAGCCCCTGGGCACCGAAGTCTGGCGCTTCGACGATGTGGCCGCGCACTGGGACCAGTTGCAGATGCGCTGCTGGCGCACCCGCAACGGTCAGCGCGAGCTCTATCAGGAAGGGCTTGTCACGCGTCTGCTGGACCCGCGCGACCTGATCCAGCGCCTCACCGGCGAAGACAAGCTGCCGGTGGGCACCGCCATGTTCTGCGGCACGCAAGCCGTGATTGGCGAACTGGGCAGCGGCGAAGCCTTTGAAGTCGAACTCCACGATCCGGTGCGCAAGCGCACGCTGCGCCATGCCTATCGTGTGGCATGCCTGGCGGTCGCACCATGAGCACCGCGCTGCCCACCATCGCCGCGCTCGCTGCCGACCTGGCCACCGGGCGCACCACCAGCGTTGCGCTGACCGAGCAGGCACTGGATCGCATCGACGGCCACCGTAACGCTGGCGGCACCGCCTTCCTGGAAGTCGACGGCGACGGCGCGCTGGCCGCAGCCCGCGCCGCTGACCAGGCACGGGCTGCAGGGCTGGTGGCATCGCCGCTGGCCGGGCTGCCGGTCTCCATCAAGGACCTGTTCGACGTAAAAGGGCAGGTGACCCGCGCCGGGTCGAAGGCGCTCACGGGCGAGCCCGCCAGCGCCGACGCGCCCGTGGTGGCGCGCCTGCGCGCCGCCGGCGCCGTGCTGATCGGGCGCACCAACATGAGCGAGTTCGCGTTCTCCGGCCTCGGCCTGAACCCGCACTACGGCACGCCCCGCACGCCCTTCGACGACGCACGCATCGCGGGTGGCTCCACCTCCGGCGGTGCGGTGAGCGTGGCGCTCGATATGGCCGTCGCGGCGCTCGGCACCGACACCGGCGGCTCCATCCGCATCCCCAGCGCGTTCTGCGGCCTGACCGGCTTCAAGCCCACCGCAAGCCGCGTGCCGCTGACCGGCGCCGTGCCACTGTCGACCTCGCTCGACTCCGCCGGCCCGCTGGCGCGCACGGTTGCCTGCTGCGCCGCGTTCGACGCCATCGTCAGCGGCGAAACGCTGGACAGCCGCCCCGCGCCACTGGCCGGGCTGCGTCTGCTGGTGACCCGCGATTTCGTGTGCGACGGCCTCGACGCCGAAGTCGCCCAGGCCTTTGACGCCACGCTCGTCACGCTCTCGCGGCTCGGCGCGCGGATCATCCCGTTCGATTTTCCCGAGCTCAAGCGCCTGCCGCAGATCAACGCCGCCGGCGGCCTCACGGCAGCCGAAGCCTGGCACTGGCACAAGCAGTTGCTGGCCAAACACGGCGAAGCCTACGACCAGCGCGTTGCCATGCGCATCCGCCGCGGCGAGCAACTCGGCGCCGCCGACTACATCGAACTGCTGGCCGAGCGCCGCGCCATGCAGGCGCGCGCCGCCGACCTGCTGCGCGAAGCCGACGCCTGGCTGATGCCCACGGTTGCCGTGCGCCCGCCAAGGCTCGATGCCCTGCAAAGCGACGAAGCCTTCTTCGCCACCAACGGCCTCGTGCTGCGCAACCCCAGCGTGCTCAACTTCCTCGACGGCTGCGCCGTATCGCTGCCCATGCCGGCGGCGGAGCAGGGCATGGGGCTGAGCGTCGGCGGCCTGAACGGGCGCGATGCGCGCGTGCTGCAGGTGGCCGGCGCCATCGAAGCCGCGCTGCAGTAACGCGTAGTCGCCAGCAGAAAAGACCAAGGGCCGCGACCAGGCAGCGCGGCCCCGTCAATCAACACCCAAGGAGTACCACCGATGTCTTCCGTGATGACCGGCGCCCCTGGCGCCCTGGAAAGCCCGGCCCACACCCCGGCAGAGCGCAATGAGGCCTATCGCAAGATCGCGGTGCGGCTGATTCCCTTCCTGGTTTTCCTGTTCGTGCTCGCCTGGATCGACCGCGTCAATGTCGGCTTTGCCAAGCTGCAGATGCTGCAAGACCTGCAATTCAGCGAAGCCGTGTACGGTTTCGGCGCCGGCATCTTCTTCATCGGCTACTTCCTGTTCGAAGTGCCCAGCAATCTCTTGCTGGAAAAAATCGGCGCGCGCCGCACGCTCGCCCGCATCACCATCCTGTGGGGCTTTGCCTCCATGGCGATGATCTTCGTCAAGACCCCCATGCAGTTCTACGCCCTGCGATTCCTGCTCGGCGTGTTCGAAGCCGGCTTCTTTCCCGGCGTCGTGCTCTACCTCACCTACTGGTTCCCCGCCCAGCGCCGCGCTCGCATCAACGGCCTGTTCATGACCTCGTTCGCCATTGCCGGCGTCATCGGCGGCCCGCTCGCGGGTTTCATCATGAGCAGCATGGAAGGCGTCGACGGCCTCGCCAACTGGCAATGGCTGTTCGTCATCGAAGGCATCCCGTCCGTACTCGCCGGCATCGCCGTGCTGATGTTCCTGCCTGAAAAGCCCATCAGCGCCAAATGGCTCACCCCCAGCGAACGCGACCTCGTCACCCGCGAGATCGAAGCCGAAAACCGCGACCCCGCCAAGCACTCCTCGCTGCGCGCCGCCTTCACCAACTCGCGCGTCTGGATCTGCGCCGCCATCTACTTCTGCGTAGTCAGCGGCAACGCCACCATCGCCTTCTGGTCGCCATCCATCATCAAAGAGCTCGGCGTCAAGGGCAACCTGCAGATCGGCCTCGTCTCCGCCATCCCCTTCATCGCAGGCACCCTCGCCATGGTCTGGAACGGCATCCACTCCGACCGCACCGGCGAACGCCGCCTGCACTGTGCGCTAGCCACCCTGATGGCCGCCGCCGGCCTCGTGCTCACCGGCATGTGGCTGCACAGCGCTGTGCTCGCCATGGTGGCGCTCACCATCGCCTCCGTCGGCATCCTCGCCGCCTTCCCGGTCTTCTGGTCGCTGCCCTCCGCCTTCCTCGCCGGCACCGCCGCCGCGGGAGGCATCGCCCTCATCAACTCCATCGGCAACCTCGCCGGCTTCGTCGCGCCCTACATGATCGGCTGGTTCAAAACCAGCACCGGCCAGCTCTCGTCCGGCCTGTACTTTGTCGCCGCACTGGAAGCCTGTGCCACCGTCCTGGTGCTGGCATGCATCAAAACCAAGGTCAGCGCGAAGGCATAGCCCAAGAGATGCCCCAGGCAGCACGAGGGGGCTGGATTCCAGCGGCGCTTTGCGCTAGAATCCGCTGCCTCGTTGCGCTGCATGCGCAAAGTGCGCCGGCAGCACAGGTACCACAAGCCAGGCGGGCAGTTCCAGCCGCCTGTTTGCTTTTGTGCTCTTGTGACATCTCTCACGCTGCCCGGCACGCCTGTAAGACAACGAGCACAGCGGCCTCCCGCCAGGGATGCACGCCGCAAGGACTGCGAGGGTGGCGAAATTGGTAGACGCACCAGGTTTAGGTCCTGACGCCAGCAATGGTGTAGGGGTTCGAGTCCCCTCCCTCGCACCAAAGTTCCATATTCACATTACGCCAAACCACGCCACAAGACATTGATTTCAAAGGGTTTTCCGATGATTTTGATGCTCGAAGATCTGGCGTAAAAACCACTCAAAACCACACAAAACTGAGTAGCGTTACGCCAAAATTACGCTAAGGATTACGCCAGCCCGGCCTATAATCGGCGTGCCGCAAAGTGACGGCGAATAGATAGGGCGAGATTAGGCATGGCGTCGTTCAGGCGAATCGGTTCCGGCTGGCGTGCCGAGTTGTATGTCAAAGGTCAGCGCGATAGCGGCTACTTCGACACGAAGGCCGAGGCGCAGGCCTGGGCGGCCAAGCGCGAGACGGAAATGCGCTCAATCGACGCCGGGATGGGAAGCAAGACCCACACGATCGGCGATGTCCTGGACAAGTACCAAAAGGACGTCAGCCCGAAGAAGCGTGGCAGCCGGTGGGAGTTCCTGCGGCTCGAGGTGATCGGCCGGAAGGAGATCGAGGGCAAGCTGTTCCGCGACATCCGGCTGATGGACCTCAAGCCACACCACATCACCGCGTGGCGGGACGCCCGGGAACGGGAGGTGGCAGGGGCCTCGGTGTCGCGGGAGATGTCGTTGCTGTCGCACGCGTTGAAGGTGGCGCGCGACGAGTGGGGCTTGCTGCTGACCGACCCGATGAAGACGGTAAGCCGGCCGCCGGACAGCCCGCCGCGCGAGGCGGCGCATCACGGATGCCGAGGCAGCGCTGATCGTCCAGTCGCTGGGGTTCTGAGAGGGCCTGCCGGTTGAGCTGCCAGTGCAGCGCGTGGCTGTCGCCTTCCTGTTCGCCATCGAGACGGCGATGCGGTCGGGCGAGATATTGGGGCTCACCAGCCTGACGGTCGACAAGGTGGTCTCGCTGCCGTCGGCGTTGACCAGGCGGAAAGCTGACGCCACGAACTTGGGCGTCTGGCCAAGGGCCGGGGTGGTGAGCTCGCCGGTGACCGACCAGAACAGGCCGGCGGCGGTCACTACGGCCTGGGCCTCGTCGGCGCGCAGGCGCGGCTGGCGGAAGACTCGGGCGTAGGTGCTGAGGTTGGTCATGGCCAGTTCCTCGGGCAGCCATCAGCTCGGCGGCGAGCTTGGCGGTGGCGATGACGCGGTCGGCCTGTTCGGTGGCGCGGGCCTCTGCGGCGGCGCGAATGCGCTTGGCTTCGGCAACCATCTCGCAGGCCTCGGCGGCTTCGATCTTCGAAATGCCGTTGTGTGGCACGAAGGCATAGAACTGCTCGCCGCGCACCAGAACGTAGGCGTCCGGGGCGAAGTCATCCGGGGTCGGGATCTTGGCGACGACGGTCAGGCCGGCCAGGAACCCCACCTTGACCTGTTGACCCACTTCCCACGACTGCTTGGCTTGCTTGCGCATCTCTGTCTCCGGCGAACCGCCGTGAACGTCAGCGGCATGAACAAAGGTTAGAACACTAATCTTCAAAGGTAAAGAAACCTAAACCTAAACCTAAAAAGTTTAGTGTTCTGCCCGACCGGGTTCGAAAGGGCGCCTCGCGAGCGCCCGCATCGCCGCCTAGACTGATCTGGGGTGATCCTGGGGAGGTGGGATGGAACCGGACGACGTGATCCGCGAGTTCGAGTAGCTGGCGTTGGATGAGGAAACAGAGTCGCCGATCGACGACGCGATAGCCGGCCTGGCTGTGCTGTTGGCCGATCCGGCCATTCAGGGGACGGAGAGGTTGCTGCTGACGGAGGTGGGGGCGACCCTATGCCGGCTGGGCCTTGATGCACGGCTGAGGGCAGCGCTGACCCTGTGATGCCAGGAGGTTTCAGAGCATGGGATGCACCGAAGGTGCTTCGGACACGTAAGACGCAAAAAAAGCCGCCTCGAGGGCGGCTAGCTTCTTGGTCCAGAAGGATGGACCTAACGTGGGCTGGTTGAAGCCAGCCTGGCACGCATTCTCAGCACTATAGAGGGCGTCGCGCCATCATATTCAAGGAAAAATATTCGCCAAAAGTCGCATTTGCAACTGAAGCGTCAATGGTGCCGGGGACAAAATGAGGCTCATGTGGGTACTCTTCGCAGTCCACAAAGCCACATTGTTCCAAGAGGTACTTTAGCCAAGTGGCATTAAATCCGGTCTTATGAAAATCGTAAGGTGTTGACTGTCCACCATAGATAAGCCCAATCCATGGGGTATTTCCCGGCTTCTCGAAATGCGCAAAGTTCTTGTGATAAATCCGAACGATCCGGTCAATGTCGGGAACGGAAATGCGCAAAATTCCACCCGGCTGTAGGACGCCATGCCAGCGCTTCAGTAGAGGTAACACCTCATCGTGGGAAAAATGCTCAAGTACGTGACAAGCATAGATCTCCTTCGCGGATCCCGCAGAGAACCTCTCAAGCGCCCGAATATCGTCGATTGCATCGGCCGCAATCGTTTTCAAGGCGTCAACGTTGCAAAATCCCTCGAGCTTGATATTTCCACAGCCCAGATGAAGTCTGTAAGGCGGCGCAAATTCATGAAGTCGGTCTATGAAGCGCGGCTCCTCCGGAAGAGGAGCCTTTTCTGGTGGAGTGAGCTTCTTTATCAATCCCCGAATAGCAGTGCGCTGTTCTACCGTTGTAATTTTCTTTAATAAGCTCTTAACCATTCCCTACATCTCCTCCTTAAGAAGTAGTGATGCAATATGCATTTTTGCGCATTTCCTAGCCCCCACTTAGGATAGCTCAATCCGGCCGCCAGGCCGATGCCTTCACAATGCCCGCGACATAGTGCAGCCGCTCGATCTGCTCCCGAGGGATGCGCAGCATGCCATGGCGCTCATTGACCGACGAGAGGCTCACAACCCGGTCGCGCTCGTAGGCCAGTTCTTTCACCATGACGCGGCCATCCTGGGACTTCACCAGAGCCTCGTCGCCGTTCGCTACCGAGCGGTTTGGCTCGATCACAACAAACTCATTATGTTTGACGCGCGGCCGCATAGAATCCCCGTTGCAGCATAGGGCGTATGCGTCGGGATCCGACGTAATGAACGTAACAAAGCCATCGCCATGGCCGACTGGATACTCGATGTCCGAGAAGTGGCCGTTGTCGCCGAGTTGTGCCATGCCAACCACTGGAATGCGCCTGAAGCTGTTCGGGGGGATTGTGACGATATCGAACGAGAGGCTCGGTTCGTCCAGCTCAGCTTCCTGCAGATTGCTGAGCTTTGAGGCGCCGACGCCATTGATCAACCATGCCGGGCTGTAGCCGTAAGCTTCCTGCAGCTTGACTGCGTGGTGCAGCTGTAGCTTTGGCGCGGCCGGCTCAAGCCAGCCTCTGGCCACCGCGGTCTCGATGCCCAGTTGGGCCGAGAGGGCGCTGACGTCCAGGTGCTGCTCTGCCATCGCGATCAGCAGTCGCTCGGGCGGCGTGCTGCCGCCCTCTGCGCCGGCCGTGAGCGTGATGATGGTGTCTAGGTCGGATGGCAGTCGACGGCTTTCCGCTGCCAGGCGGGGGCCGATCGCGTCGATCTCGAGGCCGAGGCCTCGTGCGAAGGCCGCCGCGATGTTCACGCTGAGCGGCAATTGTCCGGCTAGGTACTGCGTAATTTGGGGGCCGATCTCATGGTGGCGAGCGAATTCAGCGACGCTGAAGGGGCCCTTGTGCTGCGCGAATAGGGCGCTCAGCCGTTCAGCGTCTTCGAGCTGCCGGGCCTCTAGGGTCTTTCGAGCGCGCCACCTAGGTGCACTCATGGTTCGATCGCGTCAGGCACTGGGCACATGTAGGGGAGATCCGCGCGGGATGATGGCTGCGATCCGGTGGATCGTTTGCACAGATTCCAGGGGGCGTGTCATCGGGGGGACGCCATTGTTGATGGACCCCAGGCACACCTCATCATCGCGGACCCAGAGCAGTTCCTTGGCGACCGCGCTGCCATCCCGGAACTTGACCACGACGTCGTCGCCTGGTTGCGCCTCGAAGCTGGGTTCGACCAGGATGAACTCCCCACTCTTGATTCGTGGGCGCATGCTGTCCCCGCGGACACGCAGGCCATAGGCCGACGGGTCTCGGGTGGGCATGATGATCCAGCCGTCACCTTGGTCTGGCGGGTAGTCGTGGATGCTGATGTACCCGTCGGGGCCGCCCTGGGCCTGGCCCACGACAGGAACTTGTCGGCCTTTGGGCATGCGTTGGAAGTCGCTACCGGCGAATGCCTTGAGCTCTTCGTCCGTCTGCGCTTCGTCGTCATTGGCCGCAGCCGCCGCCACCTTCTTTTCACCCTTCTCCATGACGATCCACAAGGCGTTGTAGCCGTAGGCATCTTGGATGCCAACGGCGTATTCCAGCTTGATGGATTTGATCTGGCCGCTCAGCCACTGGCTAACCGTTCCTTTGGTAACGCCGGCGGCCTTCGCCAGCGCCACAGCCTCGGCGCCGGTTTCGTCCAGGATCACTTGCATTCGTTCGCTTAGGGTCATTTTTAGAAATCTAAACCAAAGTCGGTTTAGAGGGCTCGATAGTGGTGGTTTAGAGTTCTGCACTTGGCGGCATGAATGCACGCGAACTCATCCAGGCCCTCGGTGGCCCCCAGGCTGTCATCAGCGAGACAGGTCTCAGTAAGGGCCGGATTTCGCAATGGCAGACGAGCAACCACATACCTCGGTCGTGGGTGATGTTTCTGCGTGCGCGATTTCCAGATGCCGTCGATTGGGGCAACTGGATCTGGCAGATCGAGAAGAACTGAAGCCGTCGAAGAAGGGTGCCGGCCCCAAGGCGACCACCCACGAATCCCATCCCGAGGCCGCCTAAAAGCGACCCGCGGAGAGCGATCTATGACCCGAAGCCGCACCGCCGGAGATAGGCACATGAAACCGCTTTGCGATTCCGTAGGCAGCCGCCTTGTAGCGTGTCGCCTCTCCATCGGCGGAATCAGTTTCTTTGTCCTTGTTGAGCCTGATCCCACGCCAGAAGAGATCGAGCTTGCTCGGCGAGTCGCACAGCGAGCTGCTGCGCGACTTCGGGCGGTAGCGCGTACCACTGTGACGTGAGTTTGCCGGCAGCTGCGTCCTCTGGCGAGTTTGCCAAGGAAAGCTCCAGCAAGACCAACCCGCTTTCCAAATGCAGGCCGGTCTTCGCGTTGGCAACAAAAGCAGCCGTGATGTCTTGTTCTTTCATGCATCCCCCGTTTGTGGGCAGTTGGGAAGGTCAGATGTCTTGATTGTTCCACACCTGAGGGGGTGCGCCAGATAGATGGCGCGCGGGGCGACTCGCGCTTTATTGAACGGTCCTGATAGAGCCCGACCGGGGGAATCACCATGCTGCGACATACGCAGATGGCTGCACATGACAATAGCAGGCGCACACGCGCCGGCCGGGTCGCTTCCTGCGGGGGCGCTCGGTGATGGCATCCGTTTCCCATTTTTCCCTTTTCCTGCCGGCGGCCTCGGCGCGCCAGCTGCGTTGTCTTGTTGGATTGAATCTTATGGAACGGTTAACGCACACGGGAGCACCGCATGCCTAGCCTGGAATCGATGGTTTTGAACCGCGTTGCTCCCATGACCCAGAAGCGTGTCGCAGAGCTGATTGGCGTCGAGCCGACGAACTTCTCGCGTTTCCTGAACAACAACGGGCACAGCCTGCCGTTCGCGAAGATCTGCCAGCTGTTCGAAGTGCTTGAGCTGGACGTGGTCGCGCCCGGGGATGGCAGCACCGTCTGCCTGCCGCGCGCCGAGTACGAGGCGCTGCGCTGCCTGGCCAAGAAGGGATTGGAGGGCGTGTGATGGACGACCTGATGATGGGCTGGGTGGCGCTGGTGATTGTGATCGTCGGCGCGTTGGTGCTTTGGGAGATGCGGCCACGAACTGCAAGCCTGGCGATCTGGCCTACATTGTGCGCGACCCCTATCCCGAGAACCTCGGTCACATCGTTCGGGTGCTTGGTCCGGGCCGCTGGATCACCGATGGCTCTGCCTGGTTATGCGAGACGGCCGGCGCGCCGCTGCGCGTCATTGACGCTGATAAGCCGTGGGTGTCCGGCATGGACACCGAATTCGACTGCTACGACAGCGATCTACGCCCGATCAGCGGCGTGCCGATTGAGGACGAGGTTTGCGACGAGGTGGCGGCGTGAAGGATTACCTATTTCGAGCCCTGAGCCGAACCATGGCCGAGGGCGTCAGACAGGGCTTTGTATTTCCGGTACGCATCCGAGTATTGCAGGTTCAATTGCTGAAGATGCGGGCCGTCTACGCCGCCGAGCCTGCACCGCTCCTTCTCTATCTCAAGTAGCCGCAGCGCCTCATCGCGCTCCTTTTTCAGCGCGTCAAGGAGCTTTCTATCTCGGTTCGCACGGCTCATGTCAGTCTCTCCGGTCGTTGGTCGGAGATCCTAGCATGAGCATTGTCCACGTCGTATCCATGTCCGGCGGCAAGGACAGCACGGCAACTGCGATCCTGGCGATCGAGCAGCATCGCGTCGCCGCATGCCGGTTCGTCTTCGCTGACACCGGCAATGAGCACCAAGCCACGTACGAGTATGCGCTGACCTATCTGCCGGCCGCGTTGGGGATCAAGGTGGACGTTGTACGAGCGGACTTCGCAGACGAGTTTGCTACGAAGCGGGCAAACCTGGCTCGGCTGGCAGCGGGCGAGCCCGAGAGTGCTGTGTACGGCCGGCGCCAGTTCATGTACCAATGGACGCCTGCCGCTGCAGCGCGCGCACTCGATCTGCTGCATCCGACCGGCAACCCCTATCTGGACATGTGCATGCTGAAGGGCGGCTTCCCTTCGAGGAAGCGCCAGTATTGCACCGACTACCTCAAGACCCAGCCCCTGACCGAGTATGCAGTCGACCTGCTGGACGCTGGCCTTGCCGTTTGGTCGTGGCAGGGCGTGCGCATTGACGAAAGCGACTCCCGGCGTGACCGCTTGCAAGGCACTGGTGCGTGCGGGCTTTCGAGGTGGTGGGCGGTGGTTTGTTCAACTACCGACCAATCCTGCGCTGGACCGCACGCGACGTCTTCCAAGCTCACGAACTGGCCGGTATTCAGCCTAACCCGCTGTACCTCCAGCTTTGACGTGAACCGCTGACATGGCTATTTCCACGAAAGACTTCACCACGCTGGTGCGCGAGAGCGTGACCGCCATTCAGGGCTATGCAAGCGTCCTGCTCGATCTCACGATCGGGTCGATCCTGCGTGCGGCTGTGGAGGCGAACGCCGCGGTGACGGTCTGGCTCGAAAGCCTGATCATGCAGGTCCTGGCAATCACGCGTGCGGCCACGTCCAGCGGTGCCGACCTGGACAGCTAGGTGGCCGACTTCGGCGTGAGCCGGCTACCGGCCACATACGCGACCTGGCTAGTCACGTTCCCTGGCTTAACCGCGACGCAGCAGGTCGCGGTGCCGGTCGGCGCCACCATTCAGACGGCCGACGGCAGGCAGCAGTATGCGGTCGTCGCCGCACGACAAATCTGGCCTGCCGCGCCGCGCTGTGCGGCTATGCGCTGGTGGCGGGCAAGCCTGGTGTGAGCGTGGCCGTCTTATCGATGGTGGTCGGCGCGGCCGGCAACGCTGTGATCGGCGCGGTCTCGGTGATCGCGGGGGCAATTTCGAGCGTGGATACCGTCACGAACGGCGCCAGCTTTGCCAACGGCGCTGACGCTGAGTTGGATCCGGCCTCGCGCGCGAGCTTCATCGCCTACACTCGCAGCCTGTCCAAGGCCACGAAGGATACCGTGGGCTACGCCATCACGTCCCTCAAGCAGGGTGTCACGTACTCACTGGTCGAGAATCAGACTTACGCTGGCGCAGTACAGATGGGCTACTTCTATGTGGTGGTGGATGACGGCACTGGCGCGTCGGGCGGCACGTTCCAGGTTATGGTCGCCAATGCTATCGCTGTGTAGAAGTATCGGGGTCTTCGGGCCGGCGCTGCTCGATGCCTTGGTGGTCACGATGTGCGCGATCGTGGCTGGCTACGACGCGACGGCAGCTAAAGCGCTGGTCGTGACGGCACTGAAGAACTACATCAATGCGATCGGGCTCGGGCAGACGCTGACCAATTCCCGATGGGCCCACGTTGTCTACGACGCCTCGCCGGGCGTGACCAGCGTGACCAGCGCGATCGGCGTGACTGGCGTGGCGCTGAATTGTGGCACGGCCGATCTGGCCGCAACGGTGCAGCAAGCCATCAAGAGGTCTTCGGTTTCGGTAGCGTAAGTGACCGGCGATCAAAACGATCTCTACCGCTGGCTGTGGGGCGATCTGCCACGCTGGTTCCCCGATGAGAGCCGATCTCCGGTTATCACCGGCCGCTGCAGGGTTTGGCTTACGCTGCTGCCTTCATCTACAGCCTGCTGAGCTATGCTGCTTCTGTAGGCGCGCATCAAGTCCGCCACCGACGGCTGGCTCGACATGATCGCGGCGGACTTCTTCGGTTCAGCGCTGCTGCGTACGACCAACCAGCCGGACGATTCCTTCCGGGGGCGGATCCAGATCAACCTGTTCCGCGAGCGGGCGACGCGCGCCGGGCAGATCAGGGTGCTGCGGGACCTGACCGGCTGCACGTCCGTGGTGATCGAGCCGACGCGGCCGGCGGACACTGGGGTGCATGGCGGCCCGCTGATTGGGTATGGGATGACGGGTGCCCACGGCTGATACTCATGCCATTCCAGGCGTTCGTGACCGCATTGCGCTCGGTTGGCACGGGGATTCCGGTCATTGCCGGCTACGGCATCTCGTACCGGCGGCTACGCGCGAGCTTCCCGCGCATCATACGCCTTGCTCTCGATGATCCAGGGCGGCCTGACCGACGTCGACATTTATGCCGCCGTCGACAGCGTCAAGCCTGTGGTCACGATCGTGTGGAGGCGCATTGCACAGTACAAGCTCATGCCGCTTCGTGGTCGCGCCACCTCAGGGTGGCACGCGAGCTGACCGCCGATTAACTGGCGGCGCTGAGCGGCATTGTCGTCGCGCCTGAGCCGGGGACGCCCTATCGGGTGTGGGCGTGAGTCGGTAAGGCGCTCGCTCCGCAGTTTTTTGTGCGGGGAGGTTTCGGCGGAGGGCTGCTCTTGATAGCCTCCTCTAGCATATCCGCGAGCGCTCGGATTCGTCGCTCGGCTAGCTGCTGTGCCGTTGGCTTTATTTTCTGAGTCGCGGTTGAGCAGTTGTTCGCGTGCATCACTGCAAGATCCTTGTGGCGGAGAAGTTCGGTGGAGAGGGCTAGCAAGTCCCAATCTAACGGGCCATCGGTATTCTGCGTCGATGCAGCTGCTGGACGATCCCCCACGACGGGGGAATCTACATCGCCAACAATGGCAGGCAGCGCGCTTGACGCTAGCCACCTGCTGCTCACCTAAATGAATCAGCCACTCGTCGCCTAATAGGCCAGGGGCGTATCGGTAGGATCCACGCACAGATCAGCGGGCCTACAGCCGGAATAATTGCGAGGAAGGCAATCGACGTGGGTAGGTGTGTCCGCGCAAAGATTCGGCGGAGAGGGAATAACCAGAGCGGCTGGAAAGCGAAGAAGCAGGCGATTTGGGTCATATCAGCAACTGAGGCTATCGAATCCGGGGCCAGATTGGCGGTAGGAATGATGCGCCGATTGCTCGGAAATCGGTCCCCTACAAAGGGGGATATTTTGAGCGCTCTAGCGTCTCACGGACACCAGATCATTCACTGCTCGCGTAACTATCACCGTCAAGGCCGGTGTCTCGGCCACCACCGGCACGTAGACCACGCCGGCCCCGGATGCTGGCTATACCGGGCTGTGGGTGGTGACGGTGGCGAACACGATCACCACGGCCAACATCGCCCAGGCCGCGAACGCCCCGATCTTGCCAGTCGACCTGCTGCATGCACTCCAGCAGAACGCGCTGACGATAGCGGTGGATACCAGTTCGGCCAACGTGTATGCCGTCAGCTACAGCCCGGCAATCGCCGCTCTGACCGACCGTATGGTGTTGTGGTGCAAGGCCAAGACCGCGAACGGCGGCGCGTCGACGCTGAACGTCAACGGCCTGGGCGCTTAGCCGCTGGTAGGCGGCGCGCAAAGTGCGCTGCAGGGTGGGGAGATTGTCGCTGGCGGCAAGTGCCAGGCAGTCTGGCGGGGGGACATCAGCTCGTGGGTCTTGCTCGAGTGCGCTGGCGGCGCGCTGCAGGCGGCAGCGCCCGCGCAGAGTAACCATGCGGTGAGCCTTGGGGCGGGTGACGCGCGGTATGCGGCCCTAGCTGGGTTGGCTAGCCAGCTGTTCGCAGTAGCGAGGCCAACTGCGACTCAGCATGCGGTCAACCTTGGGCAGTTTGCGGAAATCCTCTCGGCTAATCGCTACGTGAAGATCCTGGTTCTTGTGGGCGGGTCTAAACTTACTCTGATCATTCAGTGGCGTTCCGTTGCCGCTGTTCCCTCTGGCAGTGGTTCTAACTGGGCTTTCCTGATTGCCTTCCCCAATGTCTACCTCAACGACGTTGCAGGTTTTAACGGCTCGGGAGGCATTAGTGGGGCTGCCGCCGGCGGCATCGGTTCGCCTTCAACGACCGGGGCAACGCAGCTCAACAACGGCAGCTCCAGCGCCTCTCAAATTACCGCAATCATAGTGGGGTGGTAGATGGACTGGAAATTCTTAAGTACGACTGGTGGCTTCTATCCCGCCGATTCGTTGGATGAGTACCCAAATCTCCCTGTCGACCTCAGCGCCCAGCGCCCAGCGGAAAGCCGAACTGATGCTGGCCGAGTCAGCAGTGAAGATGATAGTCGCCTACGCCGATGGCAATCCCGAGGTCGTGGATCGCCCGGATCCCACCGCTGCGGATCTGGCTACTACTACGCGTACCGTCCGCGACAAGATGCTTCGCGCTACCGATTGGACGCAGCTTCCCGACGTACCGACTGCGACAAGGGATCGGTTCTTGGTCTACCGCCAAGCTCTTCGAGACGTATCGACGCAGCCCGGGTTACCGCATACGGTCAACTTTCCGTCGAGTCCAGCTCGATAGTCGAGTGGGCTGAAGGTAAGCTAGCCGCTAGGGGCGGCGCAGCCGGAGAGATTGTGCGAAAATCTACGCCAGTAACAGATTGGATCGGGTTGGGCGGCAATCTGGAAATAATAAGGCTTCCATCAATGATTACAAATTTGCAGTTGTTGCGCGGATTGGCGGCGCTTGCGATTGTTTTTTATCACACAAATTACATTGTCGGTGATCTGAGGCATACTGATTTCCAAGGGGTTCATATTTTCTTTGTTATCAGTGGGTTCATTATGACCTACATCGCGCAGAGCACTGTTTCTGCCCGAGATTTTCTGTTCCGGCGGCTAGTAAGAGTGGTTCCATTATATTGGCTGGCAGTCGTGTTCTGTGTGCTTTGGGTGGGGCTAGGGTTATCAAATCCACTGTACATGTTCCCAGTTTTGCTTGATTGGGCGCTACGCCAGCCGACCCAGATTTTTGTCTGGATGACGACCAGCCATGGGCTAGGCAATGGCGATAATCTAGTAAACCTGTTCAAGAGCCTAGCTTTCATTCCTTATCGAGACCATGCAGGGAATATGCAGCCTATGTTGGGTGTTGGCTGGACGCTCAATCTTGAGATGTTCTATTATGTCTTGTACTCAGTATCCCTGTTCGTTTCCCGAAGGTTTGCGCCGCCGCTCACCGCAATTGCTTTGCTTGTAATCATAGGGGCGAATCTGGCATTAGATGGAGGTAATGAGTTTGTCTCCTTCTACGGAGGTGAGCATACGTGGTACTTCATCTCGGGAATAACTTGTTTCTATGTCTGGAAGGCGCTACCTGTGGAGGCGATCAAGGAATGTAGGGTGTCGCTTGTTGTAATGTCGGGATTCGTGTTGGTTCTATTCTTGGTTTCGAACTTGGCCGCGCATCCGCAGCTAATGGAGATTAATCGTTTCGTTCCGGTAGCACCTTTGATCTATTCGGTTCCAGTTCTCGTTGTATCTACGATCCTCCTGTTGCATTCCGCTGGATTCACCAGTAAGTGGCGCCCCGTGCTGCTGCTGGGGGATGCCTCCTATGCTCTCTATTTGACCCACACCATATTGCTGGAAACGATTCGAACGATTGGCGAGCAGTGGGCCTGGATGAACATGAGCCAAAGTGGCATGGGTCTCACAATAGCTCTCGTTGGAAGCATCCTTCTGGCGCTGTTCGTACACCGATTTGTTGAACTTCCGCTGATGCGGGCGATGAAAAGGTGGGTAGCGCCACCGCACCTCGCCGCGGCGACGAACGAAGGTGCACAGCACGCATAGAGTTCAGTTTCTGATAGCCACCACAGCCGCCTTCTGGGCGGCTTTTTCACGCCCGCCATAGAGCGGGCCTTTTCTTTTCCGGGGTCACAAATGTCCGAACCAATCAGCGGCGGTGCCGCAGCCGGCGTGGCGGGCGCTGCTGCCTTCAAAGCCTTCGGCGGCCCGGCGGCGGTTGCCGCCGGCGCATCCGGTCTCGCCGCCCTCGTAGTGATGATGATGACTCCACGAAGCCCAAGAGAGTGGGCGGTAGGGCTGATCTCTACCGTCGTTTCCAGCGTGGCCGGCGGCGCGGCCGTCGTGCAGAAGTTCGGGCTGCAGGCCTGGACGCACGACTACATCGGCCTGGTGGCGCTGTTCGGCGTTGTATTCGCTTGCGGCCTGCCGGGCTGGGCTATCGTGCGCTGGCTGTTCAACTTCATCGAGCGCCGGCGCGACAAGGACCTGGCCGAGGTGGCGGGGGAAGTGCGCGACGCGGTGACGAGGGGCAATCATGGCTGATGCACTGGTTACCGCTGCGCTGTTGCGCGCCATCATGCCGCTGGCCGGCGCGCGCGCCGACGCGTTCGCTGCGCCGCTGGCCGCCGCGATGCTGCAGTTCGAGGTCAACACGTCCACGCGCGCGGCTGCGTTCCTCGCCCAGGTTGCGCACGAGTCCGGGCAGTTGCGCCTGCTGCGCGAGATCTGGGGGCCGACGCCTACGCAGCGCCGGTACGAGGGCAGGGCGGATCTGGGCAACGTCGAGCCCGGCGACGGCAAGCGGTTCATGGGGCGCGGCCTGATCCAGGTCACCGGGCGGAAGAACTACCTGCTGTGCGGCTTCGGCCTGCACCTGGACCTGCTGACGCAGCCCGAGCTGCCCGTACACGCGGCGGCGTCTGCCGGCTGGTACTGGCACACGCACAACCTGAACCGCTTTGCCGATGCGGGCGACTTCGTGGGGCTGACGCGGGCCATCAACGGTGGGATCAATGGCATTGCCGAGCGGCGGGCGTTCTGGGCGAAGGCCAAAACAGTACTGGAGGTTGCATGAGCGTGCTTTCGAAGGTTTTGCAGGACTCGCCCGGCAACGGGCTTTCCTTCTGGTGCCCGGGCTGCGGCGCTTCCCACACGATTTAGCATGGCGCCGGGCCTGGCCCGCGCTGGGGCTGGAAAGGCGATGTCGAGCGCCGACCTTCACGCCCAGCGTGCTGGTGCGAGCTGGTCATCACGTCCAGGGCCATGACGGCGGCGGCTGCTGGTGCGCCTACTACGCCGAGCACCCGGACGAAGAGCGCGACTTCGAGTGTGGCGTGTGCCACAGCTTCGTGACGGACGGCCGCATCCAGTTCCTGGGCGACTGCACGCATGCGCTGGCCGGCCAGACGGTGCCGCTGGCCGAGTTTCCGGAGGGAGGGGGCTGCTGACAGGTCCCCGCCTTTTCTCTCAGACCACCATCATTTTTCTCATTCCAGCCGCCTTCGGGCGGTTTTTTGCATTCTGAGGCCCCAATGGCTGTCACCGATACCCACGAAGAGAAAGAGACGCTCGCCGTCGACGTGCTGCTGCCGGGGCACGAGGCGCGCACCACCACGCCCCTGTTCCTGCATTCCAAGAAGGCGCTCATCGAGCGCGAGGGCGGGTGCTGCTTCATCTGCGGCGAGACGGCGGAAGAAAGCGGCCACCTGCTCGAGGCGCACCACCATCCCATCGAGCGCTTGCTGGCCAACATGATCGACTGGGCCAGCGTGGCCACATTCGCGCGCGCCGGCGCGCTGGGGCCGCACGCGGCCGTCTTCGACTGGGATCGCTTCGACCCGGCCGACCCCTACACCTTCGTTGACGACATGACGGTGAACGGGCTTCTGCTCTGCAAGGCCCACCACACCGGCAAGGACGAAGGCATCCACGACATGCCGTTCCCGCTCTGGATCGCCCAGAAGTACGCCCGGGAAGGCTACCAATTCACGCCCACGGAGGTGATTCACCATGCTGATTCTTGACGCTATCGGGGCGGCCATCAAAGCCGTGTTCGCCACGCCCGAGCGCATCCTGTGCGCGGCCGTGCTGATCATCTTGGCGCTGGCTGGCGGATCGGTCTGCGTCTATCGCGGCGAGCGGGACACGGCGCGCGCTTAGTTGGTGTGGGCCCGGATAGACCTGGTCAAGGGCAGGGACGACAACCAGACGCTGGCGGACGCGGCGACAAAGCAGAATGCCGCGGTGGCTGACCTGGCGGCGCAGGCCAAGATCTGCGCCTATGCCGCGGCAAAGGCCGACGCCGAAGCGCAGGCCGCCCAGTCCAAATACACACTGCTGGCCGGCAAGATCCAAGCGCAGACGTCGGGCGCGGATCAATGCGCGTCGCTGCACGGGTTGTGGCAGACCTTCACGACCGAGCGGCGAAGCTATGAACGGGCAACTTGCGCAAAAACGCAATTTTGCGGCGCAGGCGGCACGCAGCAAAATTTTGCGAATAATCTGCGCCGCGCTTTGTAGTCTCGCCGGCTGCGCCGCCGCGCCGCAGGTGATCGAGAAGCCGGCGGAGGTGAGGGTGCCGGTGGCCGTGCAGTGTAAGGCGGCCGAGATCCCCGAGCTGGACTGGCCGCTGGCGAAGGTCCCCGCCACCGCTAGCGACTTCGAGTTCCTCTAGGCCGCGCTGGCCGAGCTTGCGCTGCGCGCGGGCTATGAGGTCAGGCTGAGGGCGACCGTAGCCACCTGCCAGTAGCGATTACTGAAACAGCGTCAGGTCGACGCCGTCTGGCGCTAGCTTGAGTGTGGCAGCATGGCGCCGCGAGGCGCTACAATTCAGCCCCAGCGCGTTTCGGCGTTGCCACAATACACGCACAGGAGGCATGAAGGCATGGGCGCTATAGCATGGGCGGCGGCCGTTTTATTCTATTGGCGGTTCGTAAGTGCGCGGGCGGCGCTCATCCTGATAGGGATCCTGGCATTCGGCGTTTTTACATATTGGGTCGATCCTGATCAGCAGGCGTGCAATGGCAGAACGTGGTTCTGCGAGTTCGTCCCGGAAAGGGTCGGACGTGTGCCGCCTCCAAAACCGGGGTCATGCCCTCCAGTTCAGCCGCTAGACACCCCGATTTTCCAAAGCGAAGCCGCCAACGCCGAAGTTGAGAAGCAGATTCAGGCCGGCGTCTGCCAGCAGACCGCGATCGACAGGGTTCGGAATGGCTGGAAGGTGCCATATCACCCGGCATTTAGGGGGGTTCCCAAGGTACACCCCTGATTCGGATTTGGAGCCGACAGGGGCGTGGCTGTTGCACACGGCTGGTCACTGCGGTCTTCTTTGCGAGTGTAGGTGCTTTGCTGGGTCCCCGAAGAACTCCCGTTCCCAGGCCTCCCGCTCTTCGATGCACGGCTCGCCACGAATCTCGGCTTGGAATGCCTCCAGTATCTGCGCGTGCGTGGCATGACAGCCAGCACCATAGGCCTTTGCAACTGGTTGGCGCGCAGCAGCAGGATGTGCAGGCGGTGAATCTCCCAAAGCAGTTCCCGGACCTCGGGGCAGGGGTTGCGCGCGTAGATGGCGCGGCGCTCGGCGGCGGTACGCTTCGGGTGCTGGTACCGGCCGTCCGGGCCGATAGGAAACTTGGGTGCTATGGCCTACGTCACCTTCGGCGGCACTTCCCTGGCGCCCGCGGCGGTGAGGCGATGTTTCTCTTGGGTCCGCTCCCAGGTTGGCGAGCGCAGCATCACTTATCCGGCGGGGACTCTTGAGGGGGTGATGAAGACCGGCTTCTCGTCGGTATTGCACCAAGGTGTGAAGCACTTCCACAAGCAGGCGCTCTGGTCGGGCAGGTCATCGCGCAGTCACATGAAGCCGCGCACCCGTTCCGGGTTCCGGCACGTCAGCCAATCATCCCACTCCGCCTGCAGATGATCACGATCATCCGCTTTTCCTTGCCCGGAGCATGGAAGCGGTTGACCAGTGGATGCTCGTCCGAGTCGGTCGTCAGCATGGTGAAGCTGAGTACCTTGCCGCCGGCCTCGCTAAGCTAGGCGCGCCACAGGCCTGCGAGGGCGAACGCCGGCTCATCCTTCAGTCAGATCTTCCAGCCGACTGACTTGAGCTCGGCCTCGTAGTTGGGTTCATAGAACGCGCTGGCCGGCACCAGGCAGGGCTGCCCCTTCTTCCACGAGCCGGAGAACGACCGCTTCTCCCCCATCCCCGTCTCCGATCTGGCGTTGGTCGTGTCGAACTTGGCCATGCTGGGTGGGGTGCGCCTTTCGGCGCTATCCCGAACGTGCGGACCGGCGTCTGGCGGCCGCCGTTGCCGACTATGATCGGCGCGGCATAGTCCGGCCAAGCCTACGGTGGATAGTCGAGCGGAGGCGGGCTCGACGCAATAGATGTCGCGGAGCAACTGGCGCTGAATAGGGGGGTAGTTGTTCACGCGGCTAGTCCCTCCGGTTTTCCTTGCGAGTGGAAACGTTCTGCTAGGGCGAGAAGAACCCTTTTTCCCAAGCCTCGCACTCTTCGACGCATGGCTTCCAGCGGATCTTGGCTCGGAAAGTCTCCAGGATTTGCATGTGCGACGCGTGACAACTGCCGCCGTATGCGCGCTGCAGCTGGTTGGGGTGTGCCTGGCCACGGGCAAGAGTGGATGGCGTAAGTGAATGCCAAAGGCAATCAGTGCCAACGCTGGCCGGCATCGTGTGTCACACCAGCGCTGGGACACGCCGTATCGGATGCGGGCATAAAAAGAAGACCGGCCGAGACGGGAGATCCTTGCCGGTCTTGCGCGGAAGCAGGAGCGCAAAGGGGCACAGCAGATGCCGTGCGGCGCGAATTAAATCAAATTAAAATCTGATATGCAATAAATTTAATTTGTAAAAGTCAGGTGACAAGATGTCCTTAAATTCAGTCAAAGCCTGTCATGTGCCGGCTTCTTCATTTTTTGTGGCGTAGTGGGCGAAGCAGCCTTCCGGGCCGCCGCTGGCGTGCGCGGTAGTGTGGGTCGCCCAGACCGGCACGAACTGCTGGATATCTCGCTGAACGGTGAGTTTGGGGGGAGGCGCAGCGCGGCACTGTCGCCCAGCTATCCGCTACGGTTTACGGAGTTGGCGCGGGCTTACGGATCTTGCTGTTTCCTGAATCCGCGACATAGACCACGCCGTTGGTCCCACGCTCGTCGGGCTGGGAGAGGTTGCCGACGTGACGGGCCCATCCTGGGCGCCGATTGCGCCTGTGCCGGCAAGGGTCGTGACCAGGCTTGTGAGCGTTGAGTACGCCGAAGCTGCGCGCCAGGCCTGCTGCGATAGGCGGTGTTGGCTGCGCGATGACCTTGGCCCGGATGTTGGATGCATGGAAGCGGTTCATGAGCGAATGCCTGTCCGCTACTCTTGGGGCAGATCATGATGTACGAGGGAGGATCGCCGATAGTCCGCTGCCTGCAATACCGCTTGCATGACGCGTCAACGATTGCGAAAATCGCGATCGTTTTGGACGATGCATGACGAATGCGCGTCGCAACACGGGCTCAAGAAACAACCCATGAAAATAATTGCAACGCTCTTTCTGGCTGTGACAGTCGCCGGCTGCGCAAGCTCGGCGGCGCCGAACTTCGTGAACGGAAGATACTACATGGCAGGCGATTCGACATGCGAGCGATACAGGGTCCTTTCGCCAAGCCGAATCATGTGCTTTAACTCGGACGGTCAGACAACGGGATACAGGGATGCAATGACCGATCAGCAGCTGCAGATGTATCAGTTCAATCAGCAGATGACAGTCCAGCAAATGCAGCAACTTAATGCGCAATTGCAGCAGCAAAACCAGCAGATGCAGCAACAGCAGAACGCATGGCGTCAAATGCCGCAATACGTGGCGCCGCAAGCTGCGCCACTGACGCCTCAAGACAGCAATCAGATCCGATGCATCAACACTGGGCCGGTTACCAACTGCCGATACTGGTGAATGCGGCAAAAACAGGTCCAGACGCGGGCGCTCCGCTCAACCAGGTTGGTGCGCAGGACGAACCGCTTGAACCCGCACCTCAGGAATTCCTGGTGCGTCTGCATGCGCGACTCCTTCACCGGCTCGCCGTTGGGGCCGGGGATGTAGAACTGCATGCGATAGATCCTGACATAGGGATCCGGCATGCCACCGCGAACGGCGTGGCGTAGCGCCCGGGCCCATTTCTCTGGAGCATCGGGTGGCATGGCGGCAGACGGTAGGGCTACTTCACCGCTGTGGGAACCGTGCGCGCAGCGGCGTCGCCGCCGCCTGGCAGGTCACAGGGAACATGCCGTCTCCTGGCGGGTGGCATAGTGGCGCTCGCCGCGGGTGCGCAGGCAAATCGAGCGAGGACCTGTGAACTGGATGCTGTAGGCAAGCTGGAAGCCTAGCCAGGCGCCTTGGTAATTGAATGCCAGGCGGTCGATTGTCCATGGCAGCGCCATGATTGCTGCCGTGTCGATGCCGTTCAGGGTAAGCGTGGCGCTGCTGGCCTGCGCCGCCGCTTCTGCCTCAGGATTCCACGTGTCGGCAATCAGCAGCGGATCGTCCACCGTGATGTGCGCGCAAGGAAAGGGCACGGCGACAGCATCGGCTGCGCGGCGGTACAGGAAGACGGTTTCCAGATCGCAGGCGAACATGTCTCTCTCATTTGTACTGTATGGATATCCAGTATAAGAGACGCCGTAAGCCAGGCGTGGATAGTTGAGTTAACTGTATGGATATACAGTGTCCTCGGCGCTGCAACCTCTTTACAGCTCGACCAGCCCGATCCTGGCTACCTGTCGGATTTCCACGCAACACGTCTCGTTTTCAGATGAGGAATTCGACCACCCCACCGTTCAAGTGGTACATCGCTCCGACAATTTTGATTGTTCCATCCTTCTCCATCGGCGCCAGCACGCTACTTCCGCTTCGTATGGCGTCGATCGTGCGCCGAATATTGGTCTTTGCCACCGCATCGACAAATTCAGCATTCTTGCTGCTTCTGTCGCCGGAGTACTGCGTTGCTTCCACAGCCGGTCTGATCTTGGCCAAGAGACCGGTCAGGCTTCCCAGTTCGACATGATCAATCGCGCCCTTGATTGCTCCGCATCCTGTGTGCCCCATCACCAAGATCACTTTAGCGCCGGCCGCCGCGCAGGCGAACTCCAGGCTTCCAATGAGATCCTCATTGAGGATATTGCCCGCGATACGCGCGTTGAAGGTGTCTCCAATTCTCGTGTCAAGGATGATCTCGGCCGGGGCTCGGGAGTCAATGCAACTCAAGATCACCGCCGCTGGATACTGCCCGCCGGCAGTCTCTCTTTTTTGCGCCAGATAATCGTGGGGTAGCATCTTCCCCAAACGGAAACGTCTATTTCCTTGCTTAAGGCTCTCGATAATCTGGTCCGGTGTCAATTTGTCTCGCGCAGATTTCGATAGCGCCACCGCGTAGGCTGATTCAGCGCCCCCCATGCTTCCCGCCAGCCCAACGGCGGCGAAGCCGAGCGCGGTCTTAGCTTGTGGAATAGCGCTAAACCCATGGTATTTGCAGTGAGGTTCCCGAGCTATTGGACCTTGGTCCCACGGCGGGATCCCCGCGTTGTCAGCACGAACGTTAACGCTTCGTTTGCGCAGAAGCGGAAACCGGACTTGTATGGAAAGTACTGGGGTGAGACGGCATTTCAGGTCTACGAGCCTGAGAGCGGCGCGGACATGCCGCTTGAGCTTGCCGCGGCCGCGTCTCGTTTTGGGTACTCAGGAAAATGCACCGCTCATGGTCTCAGCAAGCCGGTGTCGCTGCCATCATTTGCCCGGCTGAGAGCGGGCTGTCGACGGATTCAACGAAGTTCTGCTTGCACCGCCACCGTAGTCCCGCGAAGCTCCCGCAGTCTGCGCGGCGGTCATGTCTTCTCGCTGATGGCCCGAAGTGGCATTGCTATAGCGCTGCGTAATAGCGCCATTTACGCCAGAGAGCGAATTGCTCTGACCTTGTGCTGAGCCGTAGGCCGTGCTGCCCTGCTGCTGCGAGGCGGCGGCATAACCACCGTAGCCAGCCGATCCGGAAGATTTGTAGGCCGTGAGTTGGGCGTGAACTGCGCCCGGCACCAACATTAGCGCAAGAATCGGAGTCATTCGCATGCTGCATCCCGGTTGGGTGACAAAGGGGGCGACAATGTAGTTGCCTGCACCCTCGGGAGAAGGCAAAGGGGCAATCTGTCGCCGCTATTGATTGTGGTGCGTCGCACCAGTTTCAGTACCCCGCCGTAGAGGGGGGGCTAGGGCTTTACGCGATAGCGGGTGACTTCGCAGTGGATGTTGGCTGCTGGCTGCGCAAGCCTGTGCCAGAATCGTGATTTCGGCAACGAGTCAGGAATGAAACGATGACTGCAAATCGCAGCGCCAGTCTGGATATCCGAAGGCTTTCCCCTGCGCAATGGGGGCAAGCTTTCCCTGTGATTGCGCAATTGCGCTCGCTGGATGAGGCTGAGTTCCTGCGCCGGGCGCGCCGGCAATCCCATTCCGGCTACGAGCTGGTTGGTGCCTTTCAAGGCGACAAGCTGATCGGCGTGATGGGGATGCGGCCCGTCCATACGTTGGCGCGTGGGGCACACCTGCACGTCGATGACCTTGTGGTCGACGGGCAAGCGCGCGGAAGTGGTGCCGGTCACGCCCTGATGGCATATGCGGAAGCCGACGCGCGTGCGCGCGACATGACTGCGGTGTTTCTCGACGCACGGCCGCAGGCCATTCCTTTCTATGAGCGCGAGAGCTATGTTCTCCATCCTGCTCCCTCGATGAAGAAAGTGCTCTGATCCCGCTAGTGGCGATGGCATGGGGCAGGCTGGCGCGCCGGGGCCTGGACGCCAGCCGCCTGGGCATGGTCAGCCCCTGATGCTCCGTGGGTCTGGCCCGTAGCTGTTGCGCGTACGGATCTGGCCATCCTGACCGTGCACCAGGAGTTCCACCTTCTCGCGCTGTGCAATCACCGTCGCGGCTTCCACCGCTTCTTCCTGGGTGAGGAAGTGTGCTCTTTCACCCTTCGCCCCCTCGTGGATGATGTCCCACCCGTCGCCATGCGGCACGACGTGTACGTTGCGTTGCGGTATCGAATCCATGGCTGGCTCTCTGAGCAGTGCGCTACTGCTGTTTTAGGGGATGTTCTGTCCGCGGCATGGCGGGGTGGCGGGAGATGTCCGGTACTTCGCCCGGACATCGGATGTCGCGCTATTTTTCCGGCTGTCCCACCAATACGTCGAGCGGGACGCGCAGCGCCGCCGCCAGGCTCTGGAAAACCTCGGGGCTGCCATCGCGTTTGCGGTTCTCTATCTGGCTAAGGTAGGGCTTGCTAAGGCCTGCCGCTGTCGCGAGCGCATCCTGGGTCATGCGGCGATATTCCCGCCAGGCCTTGACCGGGTTATCCCCGGCGAGTTCGGCGTCCAGGATGGCAGCGGGGATCCGAAAGGTGTGGTCCTGGGCCTTCGCGTGGCCTGGCAGCGTGGCATCGATCGGGTCCTCGACCCGGTGCTTGATGCGCTCCCACAATTCAATAGGCACTACCGCGAATTCGGGGCGGCCGTCGCGTTCGATGAACTGAATATTGATCATGGCAAGGCACCTCCTCGATCGGCATTCCCGGACATTCCCGGGGCGGCTTGGGCCACCGGGCCGAATGCCTGGTGAATGCGATCATGTACATCTTCATGGTAGCCATTGCGGCTAACCATTGTGCAAATATTGTTTGCTGGTTGCCGTCGCGCCCGATGCGCCGAACCTTGACCATTGGCCGGCGTCGCAACCCGTCAACCCGCCAGAGCGTCCTCGCCCACGATCGCATCTATTTGCGCATACAGCCGATCCGACGCCTCATCTGCCTTCAGCTCCAGGTCAATCCATGCACGCTTGATCGACGGGCCCGCCCCCAGCCCGTGTCGCGAAACGACCCGGATCAACCGCCCAGCGCGCGCCTGTATGAACTCAGCCTCTGCTTGTGTGAACACATCGGGGACCACAACATTCCGGCCGTCGTGCCGGGCCAGCGTTTGCGCGAAGTGCCTGACCAACACATCCGGATCCATCGGCGCACGGATCCAGGCTTCCCGAAGCGTGTGCAGCAACTGGGCGGGTGACTTGCCTAGCGCCGGGATGACGTCGTGGAGTCTTGCCAGGCTGAAGTACGTCTCATGGATGCCCGCACAGGCCTGGATCATGTGGCGCAGCGGGGCATCGAAGGTGATGACGTGGAAGGCGCGGCTCCCGCAGGCCAGGTAGTTCGTGATGAGGTCCTGGCCGGAGTCCGGGCGGCCGCAGAGGCCTATGAGCATGAGGTTTCCTTGGTCGTGCAGCTTCAGGGAAGTCGACGCCAAAGATTACCTATGGGTAATCAAAAAGGCAAGCTCATTGGGTAATTGCGGCGCCCCAATAGGATCGTGCGGAGCGCGCAGGGCGGGGTGATACATCCGGCAAGCCGGATGTCGTGCTTGTCTCAGCTTGCGGACGTTTTCTTGCGTGGCCTGGCGGGTGTCTGCGTGCCGCTTTCGTGAACGGCGTTGCTGGCTTGCTTGAATGCCGTGCTTCTCCCGCCGGTCTTCAGCACGCGGGCAGTTTTGGTGTTTTTCTTGTATTTGCGCACCGATTGCACGGCTTCGACCTGCGTGATCAATTCGATGGCCGCGAGCATCCTGTCGATGTCTTCATTGCGCAAGCCATTGATCAGGCGGGCGAATCGGGCGGCTATCTCGGGCGGCAGGGTTTCTTCTTTCGGGGGTGCGGCGGCGTCTTGTGCGTCGCCGTCCAGCCAAAGGCGCGGCAGGCCGAGCTTGGCTTCGATGTCGCGAGCGAGATGTTCGCCGATGCGTTTTTTCCCGGCTTTACCTGTGGCCGAGAATATGCGGGAGAAGTATGAGGGGTCACGGTCCAGCCGGTCTGATAGGCGCGCTATGGAGCCGCCGAACTGTTCGGCCATGATCTGGGCTAGGCGCTGTTCACGCGTGTCTTGAATATCCATGGCCCATTAAACCTGTGCATTACCTGAAGGTAAATTTTCTTTTGGTACTGCAAATTCAATGACTAATGGGTAATTTAATGGGTGGTTTATGCATCAGGGAAGGTTTTCCGGCCATGGATGAATGGCGTGAGAGGCTGGCCGGGGTGCAGGGGATTTTGCCGGTGCGTCATTGCTGTGAGGTATCAGGTATCGCTTCGCCAGTCACCGGCCTGGCGTGGATCAGTAACACTCGATCCGGTTGCGGCCGCGTTCCTTGGCGCGGTAGAGCGCCCCATCGCTGCGCAACAGGGACAGGTCCGCGCTGGGATCGGTGGCATGCATGAGGGCAATGCCGACGCTGACGGTCAGCGTGACGATCTGGCTGCCGTCGAGCAGCGAGGTTTCCGCGATCTGATGCTGTATGCGCCTGGCAAATCGTGTCGCCGTCTCAAGGCTCGCATCGGGGAGCACCACGGCAAACTCTTCGCCGCCGATGCGGCCGGCGAAATCGTGCTTTTGCAGTGCATTGCGCAGCAGCGCCGCGAAACACCGCAGGGCGTGGTCGCCCATGGCATGGCCCCAGGTGTCGTTAATGGCTTTGAAGTGGTCGAGGTCAAACGTCAGGACGGCGGCAGGGCGGCTGTCGGTGCGCTGGATCCGTGCGAGCTCCTGTTCGATCCGCACGACGAAGTGACGGCGATTGGGTAGTTGCGTCAGGAAATCGATGGTTGCAAATTCCTGCAATTCTCCCTCGATGCGCTTGCGCTCGGTCACGTCTGTGATGAATCCGTGCCATAGCGTGCTGCCGTCGTCGAGCCGGCGGGGGCGCGCGTCGCCTTGCCGCCAGCGCAGCCCTTGCCTGGGCAGTTCGACGCGGTACTCGAGGTGCCAGGGTGTCAGGCTCGCGGCGGACGCGTGAAGCGAGGCGCGGTAGGCTTCCAGATCGTCGGGATGGATGACGGCATGGATGGGGCCTGTGCTGGCGGCTACCTGTTGCGGCGTGAGCTCGTAGATATCGGCGATGCCGGCGCTGGCGTAGGGCAGGAAGGATTCCCCCGTCGGCAACAGGCGATGCTGGAATACCAGGCCCGGGACTTCGTTGGTCAGGCTGGTGATCAGGTCGACGGTTTGCTGCAGTTCTTCGGCGAGTGCCTGGATGGCCGTGATATCGGTGGTGGTGCCGATCATGCGCAGCGGCTCGCCGTTGCTGCCGCGGCTGACAACCTTGCCGCGGCTGGATATCCATTTATAGCTGCCATCCTTGCAGCGGATCCGGTGGTCTACCGCGTAGCTTTCCGTTTCCTGGTTGAAGTGGGCTTGTATGGTGGCCTGGACGTAGGCGAGGTCCTCGGGATGGATGCGGGTATAGCTGTCTTCGATCCGGTTGGTGATCTCGGATTCTTCGTAGCCGATGATGGCTTTCCAGCCGGCCGAATAGTGGATGCTGCCCGCCTGGATATCCCGGTCCCAGACGCCCGTGCCGCTTCCGGCGATGGCCAGTTCAAGCCGCTTTTCGTTTTCCTCCAGCCTGCTGGCGTCGTCGTTCAGTTTGCCTTGGGCCAGGTCGCGCTCGATGATGGCGACCGCCATGTCGGCAAAGTCCTGCAGGAGACCGCGCTCCGCCTGGTCCAGTTCGCGTGATCCGGCATCGAACAGGCAGAAGGCGCCAAGCCGGCTGCCGCTCGATGTGGTCAGAGGGCACGCCGCGTGAAAGCCCATGTGCAGGCCGTCGATGAGGATGGGAACGTCGCCAGTATGTGCATCATGGGGCACGTCATGCAGCGTAACCAGCGCAACCGGAACCCTGAAGAGGTGCCGCGCGAGTCGTGTCAGCGCGTCAAACCGCTCTTGCTGTAAGGCGACTGTCAGGTTCAGCGACCTTGAGGTGTCGATGCGTTCACGTCTGGTTTCCGCTTCGGTAGAGGCCCGCATATCCAGGTCAAATGACAATTGACGTTAGCCCGAAGGTGTTGATTGTGCGCAGGTGCTGCGAAGTTATGCACGGCTGCGCCAATACTATCAGACGGATCGGCTCGCGGCGGAGCCAGCTAAGCGTTGTCGGCGAAAGGCAACTCTGCCTGTACCGGCAGCGCAGCCGGCTCCAGCTCTCCCGCAGGCGTCAGCGCGCTGACCCTCACGCCCAGCAAGCGGATCTTCCGATCCAGCGGAACGCGTTTGACGCATTCGGTGGCGGCGCGCCGCAGTTGTACGGCGTCCGCCGTCGGCGCTGGCATGCTGAGATCGCGGGTGACGGTGTGAAAGTCGTCGTAGCGCAGCTTGACGCCGATGGTGCGGCCCACGTAGCCCTTGCGGCGAAGGTCTTCCGCCACGCGCTGGCACAGGCCGGTAAAGACTTCGGAGAGGGTCTGGCGGTCTTGCCTGGGGTGCAGGTCGCGCTCGAAGGTGGTTTCCCGGCTCACGGACTTGGGCTCCGAACTGGTGACCACCGGGCGTTCGTCATGGCCTTGCGCGATCTCGGCCAGCCAGGCGGCGTAGCTGCGGCCGAAATGGCTTTGCAGCATGCCCAGGTCCGCGCTGGCGAGGTCGCCGACCGTGGCGATGCCCAGCGTGGCGAGTTTCTCGGTGGCCTTCGGGCCGATCCCGTTGACCTTGCGCACGGGCAGCGGCCAGATGCGCAGTGGCACATCGCTGGCTGCCAGCAGGGTGAGGCCGTCGGGTTTGTCGAGTTCGGAGCCGATCTTGGCGAGGAGCTTGTTGGGGGCGATGCAGATGGAGCAGCTCAGTCCCGTGGCTTCGCGCACCGCTTGCTTGATGCGGGTGCCGATATCGGCGGGCTCGCCGGGCAAGTCGCTCAGGTCGATGTAGATCTCGTCGATGCCGCGGTCTTCGATGTCGCTGGTGAAGGTGGCGACGGCAGCCTTGAACAGGCGGGAGTAGTGCCGGTACGAGTCGAAATCCGTGGGCAGCAGGATGGCGTCGGGGGCGAGCTGCGCGGCCTTCATCATACCCATGGCGGAGAACACGCCCAGCGCGCGGGCTTCGTAGGTGGATGTGGTGACGACGCCGCGCCCGGCGTAGTCGCGCAGGCGGGCAAAGCGCCGGCTGCCGTCGGGCAGTATCTCGGGTACCGCATTTCGTCCACCACCGATCACCACGGGCTTGCCGCGCAGCTCCGGATATCGCAATAGCTCGACGGACGCGTAGAACGCGTCCATATCCAGGTGGGCGATGCGGCGGGGTACAGATGACATGGCGTCGGCGGGTTACTGTATGCATGTACAGTATATCGAATTCTGCCGGGAATACCGCTGTGTCCCGGTCGCGCTACCAGCGATGCACGTAGGTGGCAGTCATGGCGCCGGCCCGCCGGCGCGAAAAAAAAGCCCGCTAACTGCGCGGGCCTTTGAAAGCGCAGCCGGTGTAAGCGGATCCGGCTGGCTCGCGATTGTCGCAATGGCCGTCGGAATCTCTTTCCCCTCTGGCGATGGGATCAGCGCAGCAGGAAGGCGATATCGTCGACGCTGATCTGCGCTGGCGCGACGCCGCGGCGCTGCTGGAAAAGGATGTGCTGGAGGACCTGGCGGCGCTGCCTGGCGAAGACGGCCAGGTCGATGGGTATGCCGGCCCGGGCATAGTGCTCGACCAGCAGCTTGTAGGCACGGTGGCGCATCTGCAGGGCTTCGCCCTCGGCGCGCAGCCGGCCGGTGTCTTCGGGCGGTGTCACCTCGGCCTGGCGCAACGCTTCCATGGCGGCGGCGTGCATGTCGCGGTAGCGGTCCAGTTCGGTTTGCGTGGCGTGCAAACGCTCGCGCAGCGCACGGACCTTGCGCTGCAGCTTTAATGTCATGCCAACGCCGTGCTCGATGAGGGCGACGGTTTCCAGCGCGTGGCTGGCTGCGGCGATCGTGTTTTTCCAGATGCCCCTGTCGGTCACCTCGACATCCGGCGCCCACCCGTTGCTGGCTCCGCGCAAGCTTTTCATAAGACCCCTTGACCCTTGTGTTGATGTCCGGCGGACAGCTTTATGGTTGCCGTCCTGTCCTGGATCACGGCGATCGTGCCACCGTGGTTGCGATGGGAATCGTACGGTCTGGCTGCGCGCGGGCGAAGTAGAAGATGCTTAGATCTGGTTTTCCCGACACCTATGTCGTGGCATGTCTGTGCGGCCCGGCACTAGGTCATCGGTAAGCGATATGGCAGTGAGAAGGGGTCTTCTCCAGACTTGCGGATGGGATCTTTGCCCAATCCGGCGCAAATACGGCAGTCCTGCCTTCTATACCGTACAGAGGGGGCCGAATCGGACTAGGATACAGACATGGCACTTAATTTTCCCAATCCCAGCCGGAGTTACGACCCGTCCAGGCATTGCGTATGTTTCTGGGGCTACGACAGTTCGCGTGAGATCTCCTTCGAGGTCGACCGAGCGGTACTCTCCAACCTCAGCCCCGAACTGCGCCCGGACGAGCCTGCCGTGCTGGAGGCATTCGACCGCCACCGCGACCACATCCTGGAACTCGCACGCGGGCTCTATTCCCGCAGCCGGCAGAACAGGTACACCATCGCCTGACGGCGGCTCGATCGCTGGCGGATCCAATCGTAAGGGGCGTCGGCCTGTCACGATGCGTTTGCCGTGCGAGGCGGCAGCGGTGCGGGTTCCGCCGCCAGGATCAGCTTTCCTGCGCTTCCAGCGTGAAGCCGGCGCCGTCGTCCTGGCGCAGCATCGTCACCAGGGCGGGCATGGCTGCCTCCAGGGTTTCCTTCAAGCGCCACGGCGGGTTGACGATGAACATGCCGCTGCCGTGCAGGCCCAGCCCGCCGGCGACCGGGTGCTTGACGCGCAGGGTGACGTGCAGCCAGCTCTTGAGCGGCAGCTTTTTCAACTGCACCGGCAACTGCACGGATTCGCGGCGCTGCACTTCGGGATACCAGATCGCATACATGCCGGTGGCAAAGCGCTGCAGGCAATCCTGCAGGCTGCGCACCACGCGGCCGTAGTCCTGCTTGTCCTCGTATGAGGGGTCGATCAGCACCAGCGCGCGGCGCGGCGGCGGGGGCAGGATGGCGTTGATGCCGGTGAAACCGTCGCCGTCATACAGCATGACGCGGCGGCCGGCGCCACGGAAGTTGTCGCGCAGCACCTGGATTTCGGTGCTATGCATCTCGAACAGGCGCAAGCGGTCCGCGTCGCGCAGCATCTGCCAGGCGAGCCAGGGCGAGCCGGGGTAGTGCTTCAGGTTGCCGTCCGGGTTCAGCGTGCGTACCTGCTCCAGGTAATCCTCGACCAGCGTCGGCATGGGCCGCTTGGCGGCGGCGGCCTGCCACAGCCGGGCAATGCCGGTCTCGAACTCGCCCTTTTTCTGCGCGTAGGCGTGATCGAGCGCGTACAGCCCGGCGCCAGCGTGCGTGTCGATGTACCAGAAGGGCTTGTCTTTCTGGCTCAACTGCTCCAGCAACTGGACCACGATGGCGTGTTTGAGAACATCGGCGTGGTTGCCGGCGTGGAAGGCGTGACGGTAGCTGAGCATGGCGAGGCGGGAAAAGGGCGTGCGGGGCGTGCGGGTGCCGGCCTGGAGGGGCCGGCGGCACAGGGCGCTATGCTACCATCGCCCGGCTTCGGGGCGGCCCGGCGGCGTGCCGGAGGGCGCGCCTGGCGGGCGTTTGCGGATTGCGGATTGCGGATTGCCGATTGCCGATTGCCGATTGCCGGCTCCTGCGCCATCCTCCCGTCCCAATGCACTTCCAATGCATTGCGCGTCTGACGGTCCTGCGCATTTCCCATTCTCCCGGCCCTTGTCACCTTGTTGCCTTGTCCATGTCCCGCAGCCTAGATCTCGCCGAGCCCGCTTTTTCCGCCTCGGGCTTGCCATATTCGCGACGCTACGACGAGGCCTATCACGGTAACGAGGATGGCCTGGAGCGGGCCCGTCACGTCTTCCTTGCCGGCAACGGCTTGCCGCAGGCCTGGGGTGGGCGCGACCAGTTCGTGATTGTGGAGGCCGGTTTCGGGCTGGGGCTGAACTTCCTGGCAACCTGGCAGGCATGGCGAGACGATCCCAAGCGTTGCCGGCGGCTCCACGTTGTGTCGATCGAGAAGCATCCGTTGACGAGCGAGGGGCTTGCCGCGATGCATGCCAGCCTTGGCGCGCAGGCGGCGCTGGCGCCGCTGGCCGCCGAGCTGAGGGCCGCATGGCCGCTCGCGCTGCCAGGCCTGCACCGGCTGGAATTCGAGGGCGGGGCGGTCGTGCTGACGCTGGCGTTTGGCGATATCGACGCCTTGCTGCCGCGCCTGGTGCTGGGCGCGGATGCGTTTTACCTGGACGGTTTTTCGCCCGCCCGCAATCCCGATATGTGGCAGCCGCAGTTGATGAAGCGACTGGCCCGGCTGGCCCGTCCGGAAGCCACGCTGGCCACGCACGTGGCGGACATCGTCTTCCAGCGGGGTTTGCAAGCCGCCGGCTTCACGGTCAGCTCTGCACCCGGATATGGCTCGGAGCCACCGATGACCGTGGCGCGCTTGCCTGTCATGCGCGGCACGCGGCGGCAGCCGCCGCCATCCGCCGCGGCGTGGCCTGAGCGGCACGCGATCGTCATCGGCGCGGGCCTGGCCGGCTGCGCGGTCACGGAGCGGCTGGCCGCGCGCGGCTGGCGCGTGACCTTGTTCGATGCCCATGACGGCCCGGCGCAGCTGACCTCAGCCCACCGTGCCGCCGCCATGCATCCACATTTGTCCTCGGATGACAGCATCCTGTCGCGCCTGTCGCGCGCAGGCAACCTGCAGGCCCTGCGGACCTGGGCAGGGCTGGCGGCGGCGGGGCATGCGCCAGGGTGGCAGGGCTGCGGCGTGCTGCAGACCGGGGCGGGCGTGGAGGATGCGGATATCCAGCAGGCGGCTCTTGCCGCCCTGGGCTTTCCGGAAGCGTTCGCGCGGTGGATGAGCGCCGAGGAAGCCGCCAGCCGGCATGGCGCGCCGGTGGCCCATGGCGGGCTGTGGTTCGGGCAGGGCGGCTGGGCGCCACCGCCCGAGATCTGTCGCGCGCAGCTGGCGCAGGCCGGGACGGCGGTAACGGCGCGCTATGGCAGCCGCGTGGCGCGGCTGGCGCGTGTGGCGGATGGCTGGCAGGCGCTGGACGAGGCGGGCATGGTCATGGCCGCGGCGCCGGTGGTGGTCGTGGCCAACGCGTACGAAGCGCTGCACTTGCTCGGGTTGCGCCATATGACGATCGACCGGGTGCGCGGGCAGCTCACCACGCTGGCGCCGGCAGAGCTGGCGCGCCTTGGGCGATGGCCCGATTGCGTGGTCACCGGCACCGGCTACCTGCTGCCGCGCGCTGCGGACGGCACCGCGCGCATCGGTTCCAGCTACGAGCCGGACGCGCAGGAGTCCGGCGCGCTGGATGAGCGCCCCGCGGTGCACGCCGAGAACCTGGCTCGGCTCGCCGCGTTGTTGCCGGCGCTTGCCGGCACGGCCGCCAGCCTGGACCCGGCAATGCTCAAGGGGTATGTGGGCGTGCGCAGCGTCTCGCACAACCGCCTGCCGCTGATCGGGCGCGTGGCCGACGAGACCCAGGCGGCGCGGGACGCCGCGGCGCTCAGCGGGGCACGCCTACGGGATATCCCTCGGCTGCCGGGGCTTTACGCGGCACTTGCATATGGCTCGCGCGGCCTCACATGGGCCGCATTGGGGGCGGAATTGCTGGCCAGCCAGATCGAAGGGGAGCCATTGCCGCTCGAGCTCGAATTGGCCGAGGCCATCGACCCGGCGCGCCTGCTGGTGCGCGCCTTGCGCCAGGGGACCGTGGCAAGCCGCGATGTGCCCGCCGAGCCGGTTCCCGGGTAAAAACTGCCGGAACCGAATGAAAACCGTGCGATAATGCCCGTTTTCCGTTTGCGTGGACCTGCGCCCGGATGCTCTGGAAACGCCGATTTTTGCGCGTGTCCTGCGTGCGACGCGGTTTGCGTGCCGGGTATCGGCATTAGCCGTCGCTTTGCCTGTGTCTTCTCGGGCACGCGAGCGGGGTGCGCTTACGAACACAACAACACTCTGGATTGGATCAACGACCATGTCGAATGTCATTGAAAACCTTGGCAAACTGGACCGCAAGGTGACCCTGGCCATTCCCAAGGCCGAAGTCGAAAAGGAAAAGCTGGAACGTCTGGTTCGCCTGTCGAAGACGGTGAAGATGTCCGGTTTCCGTCCCGGCAAGGTACCGATGAAGATGGTCGAGAAGCAATACGGCCAGCAAGTCGAGTTCGAAGTGCGCTTCGACAAGGCTGCCCGCAAGTTCTTCGACATCACCAAAGAACAAGACGTCAAGGTTGCCGGCCAGCCGAAGTTCGAAGTCAAGACCGACGGCGTGAGCGAAGACGAAGTGGCCTTCGACGCGACCTTCGAGGTCTATCCGGAAGTCAAGCTGGGTGACCTGGCTGGCGCCGAAGTGACCCGCACCAAGACCGAAATCACCGATGCCGAAGTCGACAAGACCATCGACATCCTGCGCAAGCAGCGCGTGCACTACCACACCCGTGGCGAAGCCGGCGAGCACGGCGACGGCGGCGCGGAAGTGGCCGCCCAGAACGGCGACCGCGTGACGCTGGACTTCGTCGGCAAGATCGACGGCGTGGAATTCCCCGGCGGCAAGGCTGACGACTTCGCCTTCGTGCTGGGCGAAGGCCGCATGCTGCCCGAGTTCGAGCAAGCCGCGCTGGGCCTGAAGGTTGGCGAAAGCAAGACCTTCCCGCTGGCGTTCCCCGAGGACTATCACGGCAAGGACGTGGCCGGCAAGACCGCCGAGTTCACCGTCACGCTCAAGAAGATCGAGTGGGCGCACCTGCCGGAAGTCAACGACGAGTTCGCCAAGTCGCTGGGCATCGCCGACGGCAGCGTCGAGAAGATGCGCGCCGACATTCGCGAAAACCTGGAGCGCGAAGTCAAGCGCCGCACGCACGCCATGCTGAAGGACCAGGTCATGGACGCGCTGTTGAAGGCGAGCGAGCTGGAAGTGCCGAAGGCCCTGATCGAGCAAGACCAGGAGCGCCTGGTGGAAATGGCGCGTCGCGACCTGGAGCAACGTGGCATGCCCAACGCCAAGGACATGCCCATCCCGGCCGAAATGTTCACGCAGCAAGCTGAGCGCCGCGTCAAGCTGGGCCTGATCCTGGCCGAGATCGTCAAGGCTCACGGCCTGGACGCCAAGGCAGACCAGATCAAGGCCGAGATCGAAGACTTCGCCAAGAGCTACGAAGACCCGAAGGAAGTCATGCGCTGGTACTACGGTGACCAACAGCGCCTGGCCGAGATGGAGGCCTACGTGCTCGAAAACAACGTGGTAAATTTCGTTTGCGACAAGGCCAAGGTCACCGACAAGACGGTGTCCTTCGAGGAACTGACTGCCGAAGGCAACAACCAGCCTCAGCAGGCCTGAGCCTGGCCCGTGGCCGGCGCGCGTGGCGCGTTGGCCGCAGCCTTGTCTCTTACCGAACTCCAGGAGAACTTGCATGACCCGCAATGATTTGCTTGACCGTCTGGCCACCACGCAGGCCTCCGCCCTGGAAACGCAGGGACTGGGGCTGGTGCCGATGGTGGTTGAGCAGTCCGGTCGGGGCGAGCGCGCCTATGACATCTATTCGCGCCTGTTGAAGGAGCGTCTGATTTTCATGGTCGGCGAAGTCAACGACCAGACCGCTAACCTGGTGGTCGCCCAGTTGCTGTTCCTGGAAAGCGAGAATCCCGACAAGGACATCTCGCTCTACATCAACTCGCCGGGTGGCTCGGTGTCGGCTGGCCTTGCCATCTACGACACCATGCAGTTCGTCAAGCCGGACGTGGCCACGCTGTGCATGGGCATGGCAGCCAGCATGGGTGCCTTCCTGCTGTCGGCTGGCGCCAAGGGCAAGCGTTCGGCGCTGCCCAACTCGCGCATCATGATCCACCAGCCGCTGGGCGGCGCGCGCGGCCAGGCCTCGGACATCGAGATCCAGGCCCGCGAGATCCTGTACCTGCGCGAGCGGCTCAACACGATCCTGTCGGAAGTCACCGGCCAGCCGGTCGAGAAGATTGCCCGCGATACCGATCGCGACAATTTCATGAGCGGCGAGCAGGCAGTGGACTACGGCCTGATCGACAAGGTGCTCGCCCGCCGTGCCTGACAGACCGGCCCGGCTTGCTGCAAGGCGGGCCGGGCAGGGGCCGTGCGGCGATCCCTCGGGTATCGCCGCACGGCCGCAACGAAGAAGGCTATACAGAAACGAGGCCTTGTGCCTCGTTTTTTGCTTTTGCCCCACAGCTTGGGGGTCTACCCGCCGCGCCATTTTTTTTGGCGTATGATGCGTTTGAAGCGTATCCCCGCAGCGCTCCGGCACTGCGGCACGCACACTGCTAATGTGACTGATTCCTATGGCGGATAAAAAAGGTTCATCCAGCGAGAAGCTCCTTTACTGCTCGTTCTGCGGCAAGAGCCAGCACGAGGTAAAGAAGCTCATCGCGGGCCCGTCGGTGTTCATTTGCGACGAATGCATCGACCTGTGCAACGAGATCATCCGCGACGAGGCTGCTGCATCCGACAAGGACGCGGGGGCCACGGCCAAGTCCGATCTCCCCACCCCGCACGAGATCCGCGAAAGCCTGGATCAATATGTGATCGGGCAGGAGCAGGCCAAGAAGATCCTGGCCGTAGCGGTGTACAACCACTACAAGCGCCTGAAGCACCTCGGCAAGAAGGACGATGTCGAGTTGTCCAAGAGCAACATCCTGCTGATCGGCCCCACCGGTTCGGGCAAGACGCTGCTGGCGCAAACGCTGGCGCGCTTGCTCAATGTGCCGTTCGTGATTGCCGATGCCACCACGTTGACCGAAGCCGGCTATGTCGGCGAGGACGTGGAAAACATCATCCAGAAGTTGCTGCAGAACTGCAACTACGAGGTGGAAAAGGCACAGCGCGGCATTGTCTACATTGATGAGATCGACAAGATCTCGCGCAAATCCGACAACCCGTCCATCACCCGCGATGTCTCCGGTGAAGGCGTGCAGCAGGCCCTGCTCAAGCTGGTCGAAGGCACCATGGCTTCGGTGCCCCCGCAAGGCGGCCGCAAGCACCCGAACCAGGACTTCCTGCAGGTGGATACCACCAACATCCTGTTTATCTGCGGCGGTGCGTTCGATGGCCTCGAAAAGGTCATCATGCAGCGTTCGGACAAGACCGGTATCGGTTTTGCCGCGCAAGTGCAGAGCAAGGAAGAGCGCGAGGCCAGCGAAGTGCTGCCGCAGGTCGAGCCGGAAGACCTGATCAAGTTCGGGTTGATCCCGGAACTGATCGGCCGCCTCCCGGTGGTGGCCACGCTGGCCAAGCTGGACGAAGCCGCGCTGATGCAGATCCTGGTCGAGCCGAAGAACGCGCTGATCAAGCAGTACCAGAAGCTGCTGGCGATGGAAGGCGTTGAGCTGGAAATCCGCCCGGCCGCGCTCTCCGCGATTGCCCGCAAGGCAATTCGCCGCAAGACCGGTGCACGTGGCCTTCGTTCGATCCTTGAGCAATCGTTGATGGATGTGATGTACGACCTGCCTAACTACAAGGGCGTGCAAAAGGTGGTGATCGATGAGAACACCATCACCGGGGACGCTCCGCCGTTGCTGATGTACGAGGAACAGCCTAAGGTGGCTGGTTCGAACTGACGCGAACGCCGGCGCTTATGACGATGCCAGGCCGGCAGCGAGTCCTGAGAGGCCGTTCGCGAAAAGCGAGCGGCTTTTTTTCTTCATTTTCGTAAAACGAAGGGGAGGAAACGGGGGTATGCTGTTTGGACGGGTCTTGCAAGTGCGGGGAGCAGCATTTTGCAACTAGCATCGATTCGTGCGCAAAGGATGTCTTGCAATCGAATCATGAGACCCAATTTACGCCTAAATGACTGACTGGGGAAAATGATGTCCGGAACACAACTCCTCCCGGCTGAGCCGATCCGCTTGCCACTGTTGCCGCTGCGCGACGTGGTGGTGTTTCCGCACATGGTGATCCCACTGTTCGTGGGACGTCCGAAGTCCATCAAGGCGCTGGAAACTGCGATGGAGGCGGGCAAAAGCATCATGCTTGTGGCCCAGAAAACGGCGGCCAAGGATGAGCCGACCGCTGACGACCTCTATGAGGTGGGCTGCATCGCCAACATCCTGCAAATGCTCAAGCTGCCCGACGGCACCGTCAAGGTGCTGGTGGAAGGCACGCAGCGCGCGAATATCCGCGAAGTGAGCGAAGATGAATCGCACTTCATGTGCGAAGCCGTGCCCGTGCCGCCGGGCCCGGTCGAGACCGCCGAAACGGAGGCGCTGCGCCGCGCCATCGTGTCGCAGTTCGACCAGTACGTAAAGCTGAACAAGAAGATCCCGCCCGAGATCCTGACGTCGCTGTCGGGTATCGATGAGCCGGGTCGCCTGGCCGACACCATCGCCGCGCATCTGCCGATCAAGCTCGAGCAGAAGCAGAAGATCCTGGAGATGGTGAATGTCACCGAACGCCTGGAGAGCCTGCTGTCGCAGCTCGAAGGCGAGATCGACATCCTGCAGGTGGAAAAGCGCATCCGTGGCCGCGTCAAGCGGCAGATGGAGAAGAGCCAGCGCGAGTACTACCTCAACGAGCAGGTCAAGGCCATCCAGAAGGAACTGGGCGAGGGCGAAGAAGGCGCTGACCTGGAAGAACTCGACAAGCGCATCAAGGCTGCGCGCATGCCGAAGGAAGCCAAGAAAAAGGCCGACGCCGAATTCAAGAAGCTCAAGCTGATGTCGCCGATGTCGGCGGAAGCCACGGTCGTGCGCAACTACATCGACACGCTGGTCAACCTGCCGTGGCGCAAGAAGAGCAAGGTCAACAACGACCTCGCCAATGCCGAGCGCGTGCTGGATGAAGACCACTACGGTCTCGAGAAGGTCAAGGAACGCATCCTTGAGTATCTTGCAGTGCAACAGCGCGTGGACAAGGTGAAGGCGCCGATCCTGTGCCTGGTCGGGCCCCCTGGCGTGGGCAAGACCTCGCTCGGGCAGTCTGTTGCGCGTGCCACGAACCGCAAGTTCGTGCGCATGGCGCTGGGCGGCGTGCGCGACGAGGCCGAGATCCGTGGCCACCGTCGTACGTACATCGGTTCGATGCCCGGCAAGATCCTGCAAAGCCTGGCCAAGGTCGGCGTGCGCAATCCGCTCTTCCTGCTCGATGAAATCGACAAGATGGGCATGGATTTCCGCGGCGATCCGTCGTCGGCATTGCTCGAAGTGCTGGACCCGGAACAGAACCACACGTTCCAGGACCATTACATCGAGGTCGATTTCGACCTGTCCGATGTGATGTTCGTGGCGACCTCCAATTCGCTCAACATTCCGCCTCCGTTGCTGGACCGGATGGAAGTGATCCGCCTGTCGGGTTACACCGAGGAAGAAAAGGTCAACATCGCCCAGCGCTACCTGCTGCCCAAGCAGATCAAGAACAATGGTCTGAAGCCCGGCGAGATGGAAGTGAACGAAGACGCCCTGCGCGACATCATTCGCTACTACACGCGGGAAGCGGGCGTGCGTTCGCTCGAGCGTGAGGTGTCGAAGATCGCCCGCAAGGTGGTGAAGCTGCTGCTGCTCAAGAAGGAAACGGGCACGGTCAAGGTCGCGTCCGAGAACCTGGACAAGTTCCTTGGCGTGCGCAAGTACGACTTCGGCCTGGCCGGCAAGGAAAACCAGGTGGGCCAGGTGACCGGTCTGGCGTGGACGGAAGTGGGTGGCGATCTGCTGACCATCGAAGCCGCGATCATGCCGGGCAAGGGCAACATCACCCGCACCGGTTCGCTGGGCGACGTGATGAAGGAGTCGGTCGAGGCAGCACGTTCGGTGGTGCGCTCGCGGGCACGCCGTCTGGGCATTACGGACGAGATGTTCGAGAAGCGCGACATCCACATCCACGTGCCTGAAGGCGCCACCCCCAAGGATGGCCCTTCGGCAGGCGGTGCGATGACCACGGCGCTGGTGTCGGTGCTCACGGGCATTCCGGTGCGCGCTGACGTGGCCATGACCGGCGAGATCACGCTGCGCGGCGAAGTCCTGCCGATCGGTGGCCTCAAGGAGAAACTGCTTGCGGCGCATCGCGGCGGTATCAAGCTGGTGCTGATCCCCGAAGAGAACGTGAAGGATCTCGCGGAGATTCCGGACAACGTCAAGAACGCCATCGAGATCGTCCCGGTGCGCTGGATCGACAAGGTCCTGGAACTCGCGCTCGAGCGCAAGCCCGAGCCTCTGCCTGAAGAAGTGGCCAAGCCTGCCGATGTGGCGGACAAGGGTGCTGCCAAGGTCGAGATGATTCATCACTGATGATGTCTCGCTGATGCTGCCTTAGCTTGCTGGTAGCACATGAAAAACGCCGCGGGTGTCCCCCGCGGCGTTTTTCCATTCCGTCTCCTGTTCCTGTTCCGCCTTCTGTTCCGCCCTCTATTCCGTGCCACTTTGCACAACGTGCAGGTGCATTCTCCGGCCTGTAAAAATGTCTGCGAAGATTACTTGGCAAAACGCCGAAGGCTGTATTACACTTGCGCCCTCGCAACGCAAACAGCAGTAATTACTCTGATATGTGCGCGGCGATGCTTGCAGCATGCAGTGCGGCTGCGGTACGAGCGGGTGCTTAGCTCAGTTGGTAGAGCGGCGCCCTTACAAGGCGTAGGTCGGGGGTTCGAGCCCCTCAGCACCCACCATCGCTCCTGCCGCAAGACAAGCCCGACACACAGATGCATCCTGCAACACCGATTCAGGAGTGGTAGTTCAGTTGGTTAGAATACCGGCCTGTCACGCCGGGGGTCGCGGGTTCGAGTCCCGTCCACTCCGCCAAACAAGCAGTCAGCAAAACGGGCCCTTAGTGGCCCGTTTTGCTTTTTGCGCATTACATCGCTTTACCCATTCCGCGCTCCGTTCTTGATCACACCGGCTCCGGCTTGCACTGTCCCGTAGCATCCGCCCGGCAAGGGCAGATATGGTTCGCCAATTGCGCCGCAGGGCTGCAAATCGCGTGAAGCCTGCCGCTCCTGATAGAATCCCGGAGTTTGCCGTTCGTACAACCCTTTTCCTGAGTCAGCATGCTTGATTTCGTACGCAACAACCGGCGCTTGATGCTTTTGCTGCTGCTGGTGCTTGTCTTCCCGTCGTTTGTGTTCTTCGGCGTGGAGAGCTACTCGCGTTTCATGGACAGCTCGCACGACCTTGCCAAGGTCGACGGCCGCGCCATCACGGCGCAAGAAGTGGATAACGTGGTGCGTGACCAGAGCGAGCGCATGCGCCAGATGCTTGGCACGAACTACGATCCGCGCCAGTTCGAAGGCGCGCAGGCACGCCAGCAGGTGCTCGACCAGCTGATCCTGCAGCGCGTGGTAGCGGATGAGGTGGCCAAGAAGCACCTGACCGTTTCCAACGAACGCCTGCTCGAGACGATCAGCAGCATTCCCGCCATCGCCCAGTTGCCGAAGAAGCAAGACGGCACGATCGACGACAAGGCCTATGTCAGCCTGCTGGCCCAGCAAGGCATGACGCCGGAGCAGTTCGATGCCCGCATGCGTTTCGATCTGGCCACCCAGCAGCTCAGCAACTCGGTTGGCGCTACCGCCTTCGTGCCGAAGTCATTGCTGGACCGCCTGATCGCCATTCGCGACCAGCAGCGCGATGTGCAGGCGCTGCAAATCAAGCCGGCCGATTTCACCGCCAAGGTCAATCCGGATGACGCTGCGCTGAAGGCCTACTACGAAGGTCACAAGGCGGCGTTCTCGGTGCCCGAGCAAGCCAAGGTCGAATACCTGGTGCTGTCGGCCGACGCGCTGGCCGCGTCGACGCCGGTCACGCCCGAAGAGCTCAAGTCCTACTACGACAGCAACATCGCGCGCTTTCGCACCGACGAGCAGCGCCGCGCCAGCCACATCCTGATCGGTTCGCCCAAGGATGCCCCGGCTGCGGAGCGCCAGGCAGCCAAGGAAAAAGCCACCAAGCTGCTCGAGGACCTGCGCAAGCATCCCGAGACGTTTGCCGACGTGGCCCGCAAGCAGTCGCAGGACCCGGGCTCGGCGGAGAAGGGCGGCGACCTCGGCTTCATGGGCCGTGGCGCGCTGGTCAAGCCGTTCGAAGACGCGATGTACGCGCTCAAGGATGGCCAGATCAGCGACGTGGTCGAGACGGACTACGGCTATCACATCATCAAGCTTACCGGCATCAAGCCGGCCGAGACCAAGCCGCTTGACCAGGTCCGTACCGAACTGGAAGCGGAGTTGCGCAAGCAACTCGCCGCCAAGAAGTACACCGAGCTGGCAGACGCGTTTGGCAATACGGTCTATGAGCAGTCCGACAGCCTCAAGCCGGCAGCCGACAAGTTCAAGCTGGCGATCCAGAGCGCCGACAACGTGACCCGCCAGCCGAACCCGGCCCTGGGCGCGCAAAACCCGCTCAATAACGAGAAGCTGCTCAAGGCGCTGTTCAGCGATGAATCCGTCAAGAACAGGCGCAACACCGAGGCCGTGCAGGTTGGCCCCACCACGCTGGTGGCGGCGCGCATCGTCGACTACCGCCCGGCCACGGTGCGCAAGTTCGAAGATGTGCAGGCCAAGGTGCGCGAAGGCTATATCGCGCAGCAGGCAGCCGAGCTTGCGGCCAAGGCGGGCGCGGAACGTCTCGAAGCACTGAAGAAGAGCGGCAGCGCCGACGGTTTCGGCGCGCCGGTAACGGTCTCGCGTGCCAAGGCCGACGGCCTCGCACCCAAGGCTGTGGAAGCCGTGATGCGTGCCGATACCGCCAAGCTGCCAGCGTATGTCGGCGTGGACCTGGGCGCCGATGGCTACGCGATCTATCGCATCGGCAAGGTCAGCCAGCCTGCGCAGGCGGATGCCGCGCAGCGCCAGGGTGAGGCGCAGCAACTGGGCCAGATGCTGGGCCAAAGCCAGCTGGAAGCCTTCTACGAAGGCCTGAAGGACCGGGCCAAGGTGAAGCTGCTCAAGCCCGCTACCACCACGGAAGCGGGTTCGGCCAGCGGGGCTGGCGCGCAGTAATACTGCCGCTCGCAACCATAAAGAGAAAGGCGCCTTCGGGCGCCTTTCTCTTTATGGCAAAGCCGCGGACAACTAGCGCGTAGCTGTCTCCGCCGCCGGCGCCTTCAGCAAGGGCTTGAGCTGCGGCCAGACGGTATCGAGCAGCGTGCCCTGCGCCTGCGCCGTGGGATGGAGGCGGTCCGCCTGGAACCACTCTGGCTTGGCGATGACTTGCTCCAGCAGGAAGGGCACCAGCCGGACCTTATACTCGCTGGCCAGCTTGGGGTAAAGCGAGAAGAACCGTTCGGTGTAGTCCGGCCCGTAGTTGGGCGGGATGCGCATGCCCACCAGCAGCACGCTGGCCTTGGCCTGCTGCGCGCTGGTGACGATGCTGCGCAGGTTGGCTTCGGTGGTCTGCAACGGCAGGCCGCGCAAGGCATCGTTGGCGCCAAGCTCCACGATGACCACGGCCGGATGGTGCCTTGCCAGCAGGTCGGGCAAGCGCGTCTTGCCGCCCACCGTGGTCTCGCCGCTGATGCTGGCATTCACGACGTTATAATCGAACCGTTCCGCCCGCAGACGCGCCTCCATCAGCTTGACCCAGCCTGTATCGCGGGCCAGGCCATACTCAGCGGACAGGCTGTCGCCCAGCACCAGGATGGCGGGCGTTGCCGCATGCGCCATCGACGCCGTGGCCGGCACCATCGCGGGCAGCAGCGTGGTCACGCACACCGCCAGCGCCAGCTTTCGCCAACCGCACCAGAACTTCTTGCTCATGTCTTCATCCATTCTTGCAGTCGAGTCATTAGGAAAGACCGTAGCCGACACGACAGGTTCGCTGACGATTTTGCACGACGTATCGTTTTCCGTCACGCCCGGCGAGACGCTGGCCATTGTGGGCGCATCCGGTTCGGGAAAATCCACCCTGCTGGGCTTGCTGGCGGGCCTGGACCTGCCCTCGACAGGCACCGTCAAGCTCAACGGGCAGGACCTGTTCCAGCTCGACGAAGACCAGCGGGCAGCGCAACGCGGACGCCATGTGGGCTTCGTGTTCCAGTCGTTCCAGCTGGTCGGGCACCTGAGCGCCCTGGAAAACGTCATGCTACCGCTGGAGTTGCGCGGAGAGACCGCGGGCGTGCGCGAGCGCGCCGCCGACATGCTGGCCCGCGTGGGGCTGAGCGGGCGCCTTTCCCACTATCCACGCACGCTCTCTGGTGGGGAGCAGCAGCGCGTGGCGCTGGCGCGGGCGTTTGTGGCCCGTCCCGACATTCTTTTTGCCGACGAGCCTACCGGGAGCCTGGATACGGCCACCGGGGAGGCCGTCATTGCGTTGATGTTCGAGCTGAACCGGGATGCCGGTTCCACCCTGGTGCTCGTCACGCACGATCGCTCCGTGGCGGCCCGCTGCGGGCGCATCCTGACCATCGAAGCCGGCCGGGTTGCCAGCGACGAGTGGATGACCGCGCCGGTTTGATAAAACGCTGCGTCAGGCGTTGCCGAGCGCCGCGCGCGCGCGCGCAATCAGGCTGGCGGTCGATGCATCGTGCTGCCCGGCGGCGGCACTTGCCGCATGGTTAAGCTCGCCCTCGATCGGCTTGGCCAGGATCTTGCCGAGTTCCACACCCCATTGATCGAACGAGTTGATGTTCCAGACCACGCCTTGCACGAAGGTGCGGTGTTCATAGAGCGCGATCAGCGCGCCGAGGGTATGCGGCGTGATGTCTTCCATCAGCAGCGTGTTGCTCGGCCGGTTGCCCTCGAACACCATGTGGGCGATACGGATCTCGTCGGTGAGGCCCGTGGCGCGCAGTTCCTCGGCCGTACGCCCGAGCATCAGCGCCTCGGCCTGGGCAAAGCAGTTGGCCAGCAGCTTGGCGTGATGGCCGGGCAGCAGGCGAGGCGGCCGCAGCGGCGCCACGAAATCCACCGGCACGATCTGCGAGCCCTGGTGGATCAGCTGGAAATAGGCGTGCTGGCCGTTGGTGCCAGCGGAGCCCCAGACTACCGGCGCGGTATGGGCACGCACGTGGCGGCCGTCAAGCTGCACCGATTTGCCGTTGCTCTCCATTTCCAGTTGCTGCAGGAAGGCAGGAAACAATTCGAGTGAGGTGGAGTAAGGCGCCATGCAACTGGTCGGCATGCCGAAGAAGTTGCGGTACCAGATGCCGAGCATGCCCAGTACCACGGGCATGTTCTGCGCCAGCGGCGCGCTGCTGAAATGCGCATCCATGGCGCGGCCACCGATCAGCAGGTCTTCGAAGGCATCGAAGCCCACCGCCAGCGCAATCGACAGGCCGACCGAGGACCACAGCGAGAAACGCCCGCCGATCCAGTCCCAGAATTCGAACATGTGCGCGGGGTCGATGCCGAAGGCGCGCACCGCCTCCACATTGGTCGACACCGCGGCAAAATGGCTGGCCAGCTGGTCCAGGGCCACCCCTTTGTCGAGGAACCACTGGCGCGCGCTGCAGGCGTTGGCCATGGTCTCGAGCGTGGTGAAGGTCTTGGAGCAGACGATCACCAGCGTTTGCTCGGGGTCCAGCCGCTCCAGGCATTCGGCCAGCTCGGTGCCGTCCACGTTGGAGACGAAATGCATGCGCGGGCCGTTGCCGGCCAGGTGCGAGAGCGCGCGGCACACCATGCGCGGGCCCAGGTCGGAGCCGCCGATGCCGATGTTGATGACGTCGGTGATGCGCTTGCCGGTGAAGCCGGTCCAGTCGCCACTGCGCACGCGCTGCGAGAACACGCGCATGCGGTCCAGCACGGCGTGAATGGCCGGCATGACGGGCTTGCCGTCGACCTTGAACGTTGCCCCTGCGCCGGCGCGCAGCGCGATGTGCAGGACCGCGCGGTCCTCGGTGGCGTTGATGTGGTCGCCGGCAAACATGGCATCGCGGCGTTTCGTCACGCCGGCTTCATCCGCCAGTTGCATCAGCAATGCCATGGTCTGCGGCGTGATGCGGTTCTTGGAGTAATCGAGATACAGGCCTGCGGCTTCCAGCGAGAACTGCTCGACGCGTTGTTCTGCGGAGCCGGCGGCAAACCACTCGCGCATCGGCGTTTCGCGAATGGCGTCGTGGTGTTGCAGAAGTGAGTGCCAGGCGTGGAGGTCTGTGGGCATGCGTGCGGAAATCTTTGAAGGACAGCGCGGAAGTACCGTTTCAAGCTTGGTTTTTCAACTAGACAGCATTGCTCCCCGGCAGCCAGTCCGGCTGGCCTTGCGCGACGGTCAGGAGCGTCTCAAGTATAACGCGCCCATCTGGCGCGACCCGGTGTTTTGGCGGCAAAAGACGGCATTAGTGCTTCCGAGGGGATCGATCGCCGGGCGCATGCCTGCGCGCGCTGGCGCGGTTCTTCCATCAGCCGGGGCGCCCCAGCCGGCGCGCGACCGCCCGCAGCGCTGGCTCGCCCCCTGCCACGCACACGCCGCCCGCGCAGATCACCGCCACGCCGAGCGCGGTGATCCAGTCTGGCAACTGGCCGAACGCCAGGTAGCCGATGGTCGTCGCCGACAGGATCTGCAGGTAGAGGAAGGGGCTGAGGAATGACGCGTCGGCGTACTGGAACGCGCGAATCACAAAATAGTGGCCAATCGAGCCGGTGATGCCGGTGCTCAGCAGGAGCACGGCTTGCAGCGGCGTGGGTGCCGCTTCGAACCAGAAGAAGGGCACCAGCAGCGTGGTCAGGGCGGCGCCGGTCACACCGCTCTGGATCAAGGTGGTCATGGGCGCGTCATGCGCGGCGATGCGCCGCGTCAGCATCTGCATCAGCGCGAACACCAGTGCCGACAACAAGCCCAGCGCAATGCCGGCCCCGCTCAGCTCGCCGCCGGGGCGCACCACGATCAGCATGCCGACGAAGCCGATCGCCACGCCGCTCCAGCGGCTGACGCGCGCATGCGCGCTCGGGCGCTCGCCGAGCAGCCAGGGCGACAACGCCACCACGAACAGCGGCGCGCAGAAATTCAGCGCCGTGGCCTCGGCCAGCGGCATCAGCTTGAGCACGCTGAAGAACACCAGCGTGGAGACCAGCATCATGCCCCCGCGCAGCCACTGCAGGCCCGGTTTCACCGGGCGCCATTGCTGGCGCAAACGCACCGGCCCGAGCAGCAGGAAGATGGCGGCCACGTGGCCCACGTAGCGTACCCACGCCACACCCACCACCGGCAGGCCCTGCTGGGTCAGCGTCTTGCTGCTGGCATCCAGCAGGCTGAGGATCCATTGGCCGAGCACCAGCAGGGCCACGCCGGTCAGCAGCTGGCGCCGGGCCGGCGAGCCGCTGGCGGCCTGCAGGCGGGCGCCGCTATCGGTGGCCTTGCTCATGCCTGCTGCGCCCGCAGCAGGGCATTGAACAGGTCGCGCACCGGCAGGTAGAGCTCGCTCGCGGTCAGGCCGGCGGGGCCGGTGCCCTGGGCCACCAGGTGGTCGGCGGCGCGCCCGTGCAGCCAGACCGCGGCCTGCGCGGCCTGCAGCGCCGGCATGCCTTGGGCCAGCAGGGCGCCGATCATGCCGGCCAGCACGTCGCCGGTGCCGGCGGTGGCCAGCCCGGCATTGCCGGTCGGGTTGATCGATACCGACACGCTGCCGAGCGCATCCGGTGGCGACGCGATCACCGTGCCCGAGCCCTTGAGCACGACCACGGCCTGCCACTGGGCCGCCAGCGAGCGCGCCGCCGCCAGGCGGTCGCGCTGGATCTCGGCCACGCTGATGCCGGACAGGCGCGCGGCTTCGAGCGGGTGCGGCGTCATCACGCGCACCGGCGGGCCGCCGCCAAGCATGGCGGCAAGCGCGGGGTCCGCGGCCAGCAGGTTCAGCGCATCGGCATCCAGCACCAGCGCGGGCGGCTCGGTGGCGGCCACGCTGGCTTGCAGCAACTGCGCCAGCTGCTTGCGCGCCGCCGTGCCTGTGCCCATGCCCGGGCCGATCACCAGCGCGGACATGTTGGTCAGCTCGATCTCCGCGATCGGGTGCAGCATCAGCTCCGGGTGCACAAGGTCGATCAGCGGCGCGGGCTGCGCCAGGAAAGCGATGTGCACGCGCCCGGTGCCCAGGTGCTGCGCGGCACGCGCGCCAAGCAGCGGTGCGCCGGTCATGCCGATGCCGCCGCCGATCACGGCGAGCGAGCCGAAGGTGCCCTTGTTGGTGGCATGGCGCCGCGTGGGCAGCGCCGCTGCAAACGACGCCGGCACGTTGACCATGGCGCAGGCAGGCTGGGCCGGCGGGTAGAGCAGGCCGAGCGGGGCGATATCGACCTCGCCCGCGCAATCGCGCCCGTCGAGCGTGAGCAGGCCTGGCTTGGCACCGATGAAGGTGAGGGTGCGCAGAGCGCGCACCGCCGGCGCGCCGGCGCCGGTATCGGCGAACAGCCCGCTCGGGATGTCGAGGGAGAACACGGGCAGCCGGGACTCGGCAAGGTGCGCGATCCACTGCGCCGTGAAGCCATCGGCGGCGCGGTTCAGGCCAATGCCGAACAAGCCGTCGACCAGCGCGCAGGTGTCCGGGGGAAACGGCGGCAGGGTGCCATGGCAGGCGGATTCCGGTATGGCGTGCAGTATCACGCCGGCTGCGCGCGCCTCCAGCCAGGCACGCCCGGCGTCGGCGGGCAGGCGATCGGGCTCGGCAGTCAGCCACACCTGCACCTGGCGCCCGGCCTGGTGCAGGCGGGTGGCGGCCACCAGCGCGTCGCCGCCGTTGTTGCCCGGGCCGGCCAGCAGCACCAGCGGGCCGGCTGGCGCATGGTGCGCCAGCCACGCCGCCGCGGCGGCGCCGGCCCGGGACATCAGCGCGAAGGCGGGCAGGCTGGCCATGGCGGCCGCTTCGATGTGGCGCACGGCCGCCACATCGTACAGCGGGATCGCGCTGGCGCTTGCCGCATCCAGGGGCAGCCACGCATCGTCGGGCAGGGCAGCGGCAAGCGTGGGAGAAGTCGGGGCAGAGCTTTGCATGGTCAGCGTGGGCCTAAGCCGTAGCGGTCGGGGGTCAGGCCATCCAGGTCGATGCCGGGGCGATCGCCTGCGATCAGGTCGGCGGCAATGCGCCCGGAGCCGCATGCCATCGCCCAGCCGGCGGAGCCGTGGCCCAGGTTGAGGTACAGCCCGGGCACGGCCGTGGCGCCGATCAGCGGCGGGCCATCGGGCAGCATCGGGCGCGCGCCGGCCCACAGCGTGGCCGTGTCATAGTGGCCTGCAACCGGGAACCAGTCGCGCGCCACCTTGAGCAAGGTGTTGATGGCCGCGGGGCGCAGGTCGAGCTTGCGCGAGCCGAGCTCGGCGGTGCCGGCAATGCGCAAGCGGTTGCCCATGCGGGTGATGGCGACCTTGTAGGACTCGTCCATCAGCGCGCCCAGCGGCGCCTGCAGCTCGTCGCTGACCTGCACGGTGGCGGAATAACCTTTGACGGGGTAGAGGGGGATGCGCAGGCCCAGCGGGCGCAACAGCGCGGCGCTAGCGATGCCTGCACTGACCAGCAAGCGATCGGCGGTGAGTGTTTCGCGCGCGCTGCGGGCATCGCCGGCAGCGGTGCTGCGCAGGTCAAGCGAGAGCTTGCCGCCCGGCAACGGCCGCAGCGCGCTGGCGTCGCTGTCCATGACAAAGCGCACGCCCGCGGCCTCGGCCAGCACGCGCAGCCGGCGCACGAACATCGGGCAATTGCCGGATTCGTCCTCGGGGAGATGCAGCCCGCCGGCCAGCGGCGTGTCGGTGGTCAGGCCAGGCTCGATGCGCCGGCAGCCGTCGGCGTCGACCAGCCGGTGCGGCACCTTGTGCTCGCGCAGCAGGGCCAGCGCCGGCTCGGCGAGATCCCGGTCGCGCTGGGTGCGGAACAGCTGCAGGTAGCCTTGAGATTGCTCGTAGTCGATCTGGAGCTGGCCGCGCAGCGCATGCAGGCATTCCCGGCTGTAGAAGGCCAGGCGCTGCATGCGCAGCTTGTTGATGCGGTAGCGCTCCAGCGTGCATTCGCCCAGCCAGCGCGCGATCCAGCGCCACATGGCCGGATCGGCGCTGGGCCGGAACAGCACGGGCGAGGTGCTGGCGAAGAGGTTGCGCAGCACCTTGCCCGGCATGCCGGGCGCCGCCCAGGGGGTGACATAGCCTGGCGCGATCACGCCAGCGTTGCCGAAGCTCGACTCCTGCGCCGGCGCCGCGCGCCGCTCGACCACGGTTACGTCGAAGCCAGCCTCGCGCAGGTACCACGCGGAGCACACGCCGATGACACCGGCGCCGATGACGATTACATGCATGGCGCTCCGTAGGTTGCTTCAGTTACTTCAGTTACTTCAGTTACTTCAGCTCTTTTTGCATCACCACATCGGGCAGCCAGGTGACGATCTGCGGCCACACGGTGACGATGCCGATGGCCACCACCATCATCATGAAGAACGGCAGCGAGACCCGCGCTATGTAGTTGCTGTCCTTGCCGGTCATGCTCTGCAGCACGAACAGGTTGAACCCCACGGGCGGCGTCACCTCGGCGATCTCCACCAGCAGCACGATGAATATCCCGAACCATACCAGATCGAAGCCCGCGGCCTGCACCATCGGCAGCACCGTGGCGGTGGTCAGCGCGATCATGGAAATGCCATCGAGCGCGGTGCCCAGCAGGATGTAGATCACGGTCAGCACGGCGATCAGCGCCCAGGGCGACAGGTGCATCGAGGCCACCCACTCGGCCAGCGCGCGCGGGATGCCCGTAAAGCTCATGGTCACCGACAGGAACGAGGTTGCGCCCAGCACGAACATGATCATGGCGGTCAGCCGGGTGGCCGACATCAGGCTTTCCCAGAACGCCTTGCGCGTGAGCGAGCCGCCCACCCACGCCAGCGCCAGCGACGCCACCACGCCGTAGGCGGCCGCTTCCGTGGCGGTGGAGTAGCCGGTGATCATGATCCACGTGATAAAGGCGATCAGCACGATGCACGGCATCAGCTGGCGGATCGAGGCGAGCCGCGAGCGCCAGTTGAAGACTTCCGCCTTCGGCGTCTTGTCCGGGTTCGACAGCGCCCACACCACGATGTAGCCGGAGAACAGCAGCATCAGCAGCAGGCCGGGCAGGAAGCCAGCCAGGAACACGCGGATGATCGACACATCGGCCGAGACCGCATAGACCACCATGGTGATCGATGGCGGGATCAGGATGCCGAGCGTGCCGGCGCACGACAGCGAGCCCAGGGTCACGCGCTCATCGTAGCCGCGCCGGGTCAGCTCGGGCAGCGCCGACTTGGCGATGGTGGCGCAGGTGGCGGCAGACGAGCCCGACACCGAACCGAAGATGCCGCAGCCCAGGATGTTGACGTGCATCAGGCGCCCGGGGAGCCAGTTCAACCACGGCGAGAGCCCGTTGAACATCTGCTCGGACAGCTTGGTGCGGAACAGTATCTCGCCCATCCACACAAAGAGCGGCAGCGAGGCCAGCGTATACGACGCGCTGGACGACCACCACGCATTGGCCAGGTTGACCAGCGCATCGCGATCGGCAAACACCACCAGCCCCACCCAGGAGGTGACGGCAATGGCCACGGGAATCCACGCGCCGATGACCAGGAAGCCGATCATCACCACCAGCAGGATCAGGGAAATGAGGACGGTGCTCATCAGACGGTCTCCCCGAAATCGCCGGCGGCCAGCTTGGCTTCCTGCGCCAGCTGGTAGCGCGGCTTTTGCTTGCGCGCCACGCGCGACAGTTCGTCCAGCACCGCCAGCATGAAGCCGGCGCAGCCCAGCACCGCAAAGCTCTGCGGCATCCACAGCGGCACCACGATCTGGCCCTGCGACACATCGCCGATCTCCCAGCTCGCCCAGGCGAAGCTGAACAAGGCCCAGGTCGCGTAGGCGGCGAACACCGCGCAGATGGTCAGCGAGATCAGCTCCAGCCACCAGCGCACGCGCGGCTTGACGGCCTCCAGCAGCATTTCCACGCGGACGATGCCGCCGTGCTGGAAGGTCTGGCCGAGCACGAGAAAGGCGGAGGCGGCGCACAGCCACGCAACGATGTCGTCGCCGCCCTTGAAGATAAACGTGGTCTCGCGCGAGAACGACATCAGGATCATGATGAGGCAGACCCCAAGGATGCACAGCGCGCCGAGCACGGCAAACAGGTCAAGCAGCCGGTCCAGCCAGCGCTTGTTGACGGAAGTGGCTTCCATGGCGAGTGGGGAGGGTTGATGCGGTGAAAAAGAGGGCGCGGGAGACTTGCGGCAGCAGGGCCACGGCGGCGGGCAACGCCACCGTGGCCGGCTACGGATCGCTTGTTTCCCGCTAGGGCACTGACTACGGCGCCAACCACGGCGCCAACAACGGCAACAACGGCAATGACGGCAACGCCTACTTCTTGTATGCGTCCAGGATGGCCTTGCCGTCGTCGCCGGCGCCCTTGGCCCATTCTTCCACCATCACCTGGCCAAGCTTCTGCATGTCCTGCTTCAACTGCGGCGAGGGCGGCTGCACCGTCATGCCGTTCTTGCCGAGCACGGCCAGGTATTCACGTGTCTTTTGCTCCGAGATCTGCCAGCCGCGCTTCTCGGCTTCGGCCACGGTCTTGAGCAGGGCGTCCTGGGTTGGCTTGTCCAGCGCCGCAAAGGACTTCTTGCTGACCACCAGCATGTTCTTCGGCAGCCAGGCATCGACGGTGTAGAAGTACTTCACGCTCTCCCAGACCTTGGTGTCCACGCCCGTGGCGCCCGAGGACATGAACGAATTGACGGTGCCGGTGGCGAGCGCCTGCGCCAGGTCGGCGGCCTGGATGGTCACCGGCTGCGCGCCCACCAGTTCGGCGATCTTGGAGGTGGCGGGGTTATACGCGCGCCACTTGAGGCCTTTCATGTCGGCCGCGGTGTTGATCGGCTTGTTGGCGTAGATGCCTTGCGGCGGCCAGGCCACCGCGTACAGCAGCTTCATGCCTTGCTTGTCCAGCACCTTGTCGGTGACCGCGCGCGAGGCCTGCCACAGCTTGTAGGAGTCCTGGTAGCTGGTCGCCAGGAAGGGCACCGCGTCCACGCCGAATACCGGGTTTTCGTTGGCCAGCAGCGACATCAGGATCTCGCCCATCTGCACCTGGCCGGTCTGCACGCCGCGCTTGATTTCGTTGGCCTTGAGCAGTGAGCCGTTGGGATGGATCACGATCTTGAGCTTGCCGCCCGTGGCCTTCTCCACGTCGGTGGCCATCTGCTGCAGGTTTTCGGTGTGGAGGTTGCTCACCGGGTAGCCGGTTGGCAGGTCCCACTTGGTATCCGCCCGCGCGGCCGACGTCATCACGGCGGAGGTGGCAAGCACCCCGCCCAGCAACATGCACTTCAGTGTGGCCTTCCCTTGCATCGATCTCTCCTGGTTGGTCGTTGCGGCTACGTGTGTCTTGGTTTTTGTTCTGAAGTCGTCTTGCCCGCACCACCTGGCTCAGGGGTGGCGCGGGTTACCTCGGTCTGGCCCCGGCGCCTCAGGCGGCCGGCTTGATGATGGACTCCAATGCAATTGCCGTGCCCAGCAGTTGCGCGTCACGCAGTGCACCGTGCGAGAGCATCAGGCCCACGGGCAATTCGTCCGGCTGGTGGCAGGGCAGCGAGATGGAGCAGCCATCGAGGAAATTGAACGCCGACGTATTGCGCAGCAGCAGGGCGTTGGTGCGGAAGAACAACGCGTCGTCCGCCACCAGCGGGGCGATCGGCGGCGCCACCATCGGCACGGTGGGGCAGGCCACGGCATCGAAGCCTTCGATGCGGGCCGTAACCCGCGTGATCCAGTCGAGGCGGGCGCGCATCAGGTCCACATAATCGGCCGCGCTCATGGCCGCGCCGCGGTCGATGCGCGAGGCGACGCGCGGATCGTATTGCTCGCGCCGCGTGGCCAGCACGTGGCGGTGGATGGCATGCGCCTCGGCGGCGGTGAAGCCGCCGCCGGCGTTGATGCTGGCCAGCTCGGCCAGCTCCGGCAGGTCGATGTGCTCGATCTGCACGCCGGCCGCGGACAGCCGGCCGAGGGCGCGGTCGAACGCGCGCGCCACGGTGTCATCGAGGTCGTCGAGCAGGACCTGGCGCGGGATGGCCAGGCGGATGCCCGCCGCGGCCTTGATGACGGGGAGCGCCGCCTGGTCGGCAATCACGCTGTCCACCAGCACGCAATCCTGCACCGTGCGCGCCATGGCGCAGGCGGTGTCCAGCGTATAGGAGAGCGGGAAGGCGCCATCCAGCGGCACGCGCCGGGCGGTCGGCTTGAAGCCGGTCAGCCCGCACAGGGCGGCCGGGATGCGGATGGAGCCGCCGGTGTCGCTGCCCAGCCCCGCCACCGCCAGGCCCAGCGCCACGGACACCGCGGCGCCCGACGACGAGCCGCCGGGAATGCGCGCGACCTGCTTGTCAGCGAGGTTCACCGGCGTGCCGAAATGCGGGTTGATGCCCACCCCCGAGAAGGCGAACTCGGTCATGTTGGTGCGCCCGACCAGCGCCGCGCCGCTCTCGCGCAACCGGCGCACCACCGTGGCATCGGTGGTGGCCGCCAGCGCGTCGCTGCGCACCGGAGAGCCGGCGCGCGAGGCTTCGCCGGCGATGTTGAACAGGTCCTTGACCGAGACCGGCAGGCCTGCCAGCGGATGCAGCGGCTTGCCTGCCCGGCAGGCCGCATCGGCGGCCCTGGCGACCTGCGCGGCGGAGTCGAAGGTGGTGTGCAGGAACACGGCGTGCGCGTCCGGCTGCTGCGCGTGCTGCGCAGCCTGCTCGATCACGTCGGCGCGGGAGGTCGCGCCATCGCGAAGTTTTGTCTGTAATGTATGGATATCCGTGGGCATGGGGCTCGCGATCAGTCGCGCTCAGGAGGGGTCCGGTCGAGTCTATCCAGTGCGTCCGCGCTGCGCAACCAGCCCATGGCGGGGCACGCCTGCGTCCCCGCGATAGTGCGCAACCCGCGTTGCCCGCCCTTTTTTCGTGCAGAATCCACGGTGACATCCCCGATGTTTTGCTTGGATTTATTTTGTGTTTATCCTCATAATTTGTTAATAAACTGTCAAGCCAAATATGGTGGCCGGGACATCGGGGATACACCTAGTCATCCTTGTCGTTCCGTGCGTGCACCAACCCCTGAAAGGAGTGAAGACATGGCGCGTAGGCCAGCAACTCAGCCAGCAACTCAGCCAGTAGCCGATCCAGTAGCCGATCCAGTAGCCGATCACGCCGAGGGTGGCCAAACGCCCGCCAGAGCCGCGCCCAGCGCGCTGGCGCATCCGTCGGGCCCCAATATCGTTTCGTCTTCGCACCTGGTGTCGGAGCGCAGCCCGGAGCTGTCGGAGTTCGAGTTCGGCCTGAACACGGCCTACAACGCTTACAGCCGCTGGGTGGTGCGCTGCATGGGCGCTTCCGGCGTGCGCGACCTGACCTTCCTGGACGTGCTGGTGCTGCATCACGTCAACCACCGGGCGCGCCCCAAGCGGCTCGCCGATATCTGCTTCGTGCTCAACGTCGAGGACACCCACCTGGTCACCTACGCGCTCAAGAAGCTGCAGGGCCTGGCGCTGGTGGAGGGCGAGCGCATCGGCAAGGAAGCCACCTACATCACCACTCCCGCGGGCACCGAGGCCTGCGCGCGCTACCGCGAGATTCGCGAGCAATGCCTGACCAGCAATTTCTCCGCCGGCAGTGCCGAGAACGTGGAGATCGGCGAGCTGGCACGGCTGCTGCGTGTGCTGACCGGCCTGTATGAGCAGGCCGCACGCTCGGCAACGTCCCTGTAGCAGCAAGGACACCGCGCGCGGCCGGCCTGCACCCCGGCCGCGCTGCCCCATGACCGCCCGTATTTTCCCCGACATCTCCATCACGCCCTAGAAGGAAGCCCCCGTATGCCGCAGTCGCTGCCATCCTCCGCTGCCGTAGTTTCGGACCGTCGCCGCTGGCAATTCTGGATCGATCGCGGCGGCACCTTCACCGATGTGGTGGGGCTTCGGCCGGACGGCACGGTGGTCACGCACAAGCTGCTGTCCGAGAACCCGGAGCAGTACAGCGATGCCGCCGTGGCCGGCATCCGCCACCTGCTGGGGCTGGCGCCGGGCGAGCCGGTCACGCCGGCGCAGGTAGAAGTGGTGAAGATGGGCACCACCGTTGCGACCAATGCCTTGCTCGAACGCAAGGGCGAGCCGGTGGCGCTGTTCATTACGCGCGGCTTTCGTGATGCGCTGCGCATCGCCTACCAGAACCGGCCGCGCCTGTTTGACCTGAACATCGTGCTGCCGGAGCTGCTCTACCGCGAAGTGGTGGAGGTGGGCGAGCGCCTGGATGCGCAGGGAGAAACGGTGACGCCGCTCGACCAAGCCGCGCTGCGCGCAGACATGCAGCGCGTGTTCGACAGCGGCATCCGCGCCATCGCCATCGTGTTCCTGCATGGCTACCGCCAGGCGGCGCACGAGCAGGCCGCCGCGCGGATCGCCCGCGAGACCGGTTTTACGCAGATTTCCGTCTCGCACCAGGTGTCGCCACTGATGAAGCTGGTCTCGCGTGGCGACACCACGGTGGTGGACGCCTACCTGTCGCCGATCCTGCGCCGCTATGTCGGGCAAGTGGAGCAGCAGATGCCGGGCGTGCGCCTGCAGTTCATGCAGAGCAGCGGCGGCCTGACCGATGCACACCGCTTCCAGGGCAAGGACGCCATCCTGTCCGGCCCGGCCGGCGGCATCGTCGGCATGGTGCGCTCGTCGCAGAGCGCGGGCTTCGGGCGCATCATCGGCTTCGACATGGGCGGCACGTCGACCGATGTCTCGCACTTCAACGGCGAGCATCCCAACGATTTCGAGCGCGTGTTCGAGACCAGCGTGGCGGGCGTGCGTATGCGCGCGCCCATGATGAGCATCCATACGGTGGCCGCCGGCGGCGGCTCCATCCTGCATTTCGACGGCCGCCGTTTCCGCGTCGGCCCCGATTCGGCCGGTGCCAACCCGGGGCCGGCGAGCTACCGGCGCGGCGGCCCGCTGGCGGTGACCGACTGCAATGTCATGCTCGGCAAGATCCAGCCGCGGCATTTCCCCGCGGTGTTCGGACCACGCGCCGATGCCGCGCTGGACCGCGACACGGTGGTGGCCAGGTTCGCGGCGCTGGCGCAGGCGGTAACAGAGGCGACCGGCGATCAACGCAGCGCCGAGCAGGTGGCCGAAGGCTTCATCGAGATCGCGGTCGGCAATATGGCCAATGCCATCAAGCAGATCTCCGTGCAGCGCGGCCATGACGTGACCGGCTACACGCTGACCACCTTCGGCGGCGCCGGCGGGCAGCATGCCTGCCTGGTGGCAGACGCCCTCGGCATGCAGACCGTGTTCGTGCATCCGCTGGCGGGCGTGTTGTCGGCCTACGGCATGGGGCTGGCCGACCGCACCGCCATGCGCGAGCGCGCCGTGGAGGCGCGCCTGGACGACAGTGCATTGCCTGCGTTGCAAGCCACGCTCGATGCGCTGGCAAGCGAAGCGCGGCAGGAACTGCTGGAGCAGGAAGTTGCCGAGGCGCAGATCGATGTGGTGCGCCGTGCGCACCTGCGCTATGAGGGCACGGATTCGGCGCTGGTGGTGCCGTTCGGCACCTTGCCTGCCATGCAGGCGGCGTTCGATGCCGCGTACCGTCAGCGCTATGCCTTCCTGATGCAGGGCAAGCCCCTGGTCGTGGAAGCCCTCTCGGTGGAAGCCATCGGCAGCAGCGCGCCGCCCGAGGAGAAGCTGCCCGACGCGCAGCCGCGCTCCGGTGGCCCAGTGCCGGCGGAACTGGTGCGCATGTTCAGCGGCGGTGCCTGGCACGACACCGGCCTGTTCCCGCGCGATACGCTGCGCCCCGGCGACGTGCTGCCGGGCCCCGCCATCATCGCCGAGCGCAACGCCACCACCGTGGTGGAGCCCGGCTGGCAGGCTGAGCTGACCGCGCGCGACCACCTGGTGCTGACCCGCGCCGTGCCGCGTGCGCAGCGGCGCGCCATGGGCACCGACGCTGATCCGGTCATGCTGGAAGTGTTCAACAACCTGTTCATGTCGATCGCCGAGCAGATGGGCCAGCGGCTGCAGAACACGGCGTACTCGGTCAACATCAAGGAACGGCTCGACTTCTCCTGCGCCATCTTCGATGCCGGCGGCAACCTGATCGCCAATGCCCCGCACATGCCGGTGCACCTGGGCTCGATGGGCGAGAGCATCAAGACGGTGATCGCGCGCAACGCCGGGCACATGGCCGATGGCGATGTCTACGTGCTCAACGACCCGTACAACGGCGGCACGCACCTGCCGGACGTGACGGTGATCACGCCGGTCTTCGACGAGGCCGGCACGGAGATCCTCTTCTACGTCGGCTCGCGCGGCCACCATGCGGATATCGGCGGCATCACGCCGGGCTCGATGCCGCCGGACTCCACGGTGGTGGAGGAAGAGGGCGTGATGATCGACAACTTTCCGCTGGTGAAGGCCGGTGTGCTCGACGATGCCGGCATGCGCGCACTGCTGGCGGGCGCGCGCTACCCGGCCCGCAATATCGACCAGAACATGGCCGACCTGCGCGCCCAGGTGGCGGCCAACGCCAAGGGCGTGGAAGAGCTGCGCAAGATGGTGGCGCAGTTCGGCCTGCCGGTGGTGCGCGCCTATATGGGCCATGTGCAGGACAACGCCGAGGAAGCCGTGCGCCGGGTCATCACCGCGCTGAAGGACGGCGCTTATCGCTACCCGCTGGACAATGGCGCGCACATCCAGGTACGCGTGACCGTGGACCAGGCCAGGCGCGAAGCCGTGGTGGACTTCACCGGCACTTCGGCGCAACTGCCCAACAACTTCAACGCGCCGCGCGCGGTCTGCATGGCGGCCGTGCTCTACGTGTTTCGCACGCTGGTCAACGAGGACATCCCGCTCAACGCCGGCTGCCTCAAGCCGATCAACGTGATCATCCCCGAAGGATCCATGCTCAATCCGCGCTATCCGGCCTCGGTGGTGTCGGGCAATGTGGAAACGTCATCGTGCATCACCAACGCGCTGTATGGCGCGCTGGGCGTGGTGGCGGCCAGCCAGGGCACCATGAACAATTTCACGTTCGGCAACGCGCGCTACCAGTACTACGAGACCATCTCCGGCGGCAGCGGCGCGGGGCCGGGTTTCAACGGCTGCGACGTGGTGCAGACCAATATGACCAACTCGCGCCTGACCGATCCGGAGGTGCTGGAATGGCGCTTCCCGGTGCGGCTGGAGAGCTATGAGATCCGGCCCGGCTCGGGTGGCGCGGGGCAGTGGCACGGCGGCAACGGCGGCATCCGCAAGGTGCGCTTCCTGGAGCCGATGACGGCGTCGATCCTGTCCAACAACCGCTTGCACGCGCCGTTCGGCATGGCCGGCGGCGAGCCCGGCGCGATGGGCCGCAACTACGTGGTGCGGGGTGACGGGAGCGAGCAAGCGCTGGGCCATGTCGGGCGCTGCGAGATGCAAGCGGGCGATGTCTTCGTGGTGGAAACGCCGGGAGGCGGGGGCTACGGCAAGGTGTAAGGGCGTGGCGAGGGTTTTTACCGATAACGTGAACGCAGGGTGCGACAAAGAATGAAACCCCAATTCCTGTTCAGGTTATTCGCGCCATGCCCATCGCGGCGGAACAGCCCTTTGCGCTCACAAGCGGGTTGCGTTCGATCATCCATGGCGTGGCGTGCCGATTCACGCTGTGCTGACCGATCCCGGCGCTGTTGATGCCGCGGTTGGCGGTGCGGTTGGCTTGCCTGAGCATCGTCAACGAGCCACCAAGGAGACCCCATGCCGGACAACGCAAGCTGTGCCCACGCGGCCACGGCTGACTTTCATCGCCTGCTGGCGCGCGAGTTGCCGGAGCACGACGAGCAGGACTGGGAAGACGCGCAGCGCGGCTTTGTCGGCACCATCCCAAATGCCAAGGTGGCGCGCGCCAACGGGCACGGCGTGTGGAACATGGAGGCCTACGGCTTTCTCGACGCCGCCGAGGCGCCGGATACCGTCAATCCCAGCCTGTGGCGGCAGGCGCGCCTGAACCGCATCCACGGCCTGTTCCAGGTCACGCCGCGCATCTTCCAGGTGCGCGGGTTCGATATCGCCAATATCACCTTTATCGAAGGCGACACCGGCGTGATCGCGCTGGACGCGCTGACCTGCCCGGAGACCGCCGCAGCGGCGCTCGCGCTGTACCGGGCGCATCGCGGCAACCGCACGCTGCACACCGTGATCTACAGCCATAGCCACGCTGACCACTTTGGCGGCGTGGCGGGGCTGGTGGACGAGGCCGACGTGCGCGCCGGGCGGGTCCAGGTGATCGCGCCCTCCGGCTTCATGCACCACGCCATCGCCGAGAACGTGATCGGCGGCGTGGCCATGGCGCGCCGCGCGCAGTTCCAGTTTGGCCACACGTTGGCCAAAGGGCCGGCCGCGCAGGTGGACGCCGGCCTGGGCAAGACGCTGCCCATGGGCCGCTCGACGCTGATCGCGCCAACGCTGTCGATCGAGGCCGAGCACGAGATCCACGTGATCGACGGGCTGGAGATCGAGTTCCAGCTCACGCCTGAGACCGAGGCGCCCTCCGAGATGCACCTCTTCATTCCGTCCGAGGGCGCGCTCAACCTGGCCGAGAACGCTACCCACAACTTGCACAACCTGTGCCCGCTGCGCGGCGCCAAGGTGCGCGACGCGCTGGCGTGGTCCAAGTACCTGCATCGCGCGCTGCGCCGCTACGGCCCGCGTACCGAGGTGGTGCTGGCCCAGCACCACTGGCCGACCTGGGGCGCCGAGCGCGCCCGGCGCTTCCTGTCCGAGCAGCGCGACCTGTACCGCGTGCTGCACGACCAGACCGTGCGGCTGATGAGCCACGGCCTGAAGGCCAGCGAGATCGCAGAAGGGCTGCAACTGCCGGAGGCGCTGGCCAGGCGCTGGCACACGCGCGGCTACTACGGCACCGTGTCGCACAACGTCAAGGCGATCGTGCAGCACTACCTGAGCTGGTATGACGCGCATCCGGCCAACCTGCATGCGCTGCCGCCGGTGGCCGCCGCGCGCAAGCACCTGGAATACATGGGCGGCATCGACGCCGTGATGGCCAAGGCCCGCGCCGACTACGAGCGCGGCGAGTTCCGCTGGGTGGCCGAAGTGCTCAAGCACGCGGTGTACGCGCATCCCGACCATGCTCCAGCGCGCGAGCTGGCGGCCCGCGCGCTGGAGCAGATGGGCTTCCAGGCCGAGTCGGCGACCTGGCGCAATGCCTACCTGCTGGCCGCGCGCGAGTATCGCGAAGGCCCGCCGCAGGCCAATCCGCAGGGGCCGCCGGCTAACGCGCTGATGGGCGCGATGAGCAACGAGCTGCTGTTCGACGCGCTGGCGGTGCGCATCCACGGCCAGCGCGCGCAGGGCATGGCGTGCCAGATCGGCTGGCAGTTCACCGACAGCGGCGAACATTGGGTGAGCACGCTATCCAACTGCGCGCTGAGCAGCCTGCAGGTGGAGGCGGCCGATGTGGCGGCTAATGTGGCGGACAAGGCGGACGTGGTCATCGAGACCAGCCGCGACACGCTCGACGCCATCCTGACCCGGCGCTTGACGGCGGCCGAGGCTGTGGCGCAAGGCCGGCTCACGCTGCGCGGCGATGTGTCGCTGCTGCCGCGCTTCATGGGCTTGCTGGACCAGTTCAGCGGCAGCTTCCCGGTAGTGGACGCGGCGCCCTGGCCGGATTGGGTTTAGGTGATTCAAGTGGTTTATGAGGCGTAATTGGCCCGGGTCTCGCCCGGCCCGCGTGATGGCTGCGGAGCTTGCCCGGGCCACCACCACCTTTTGTCCGTCAAGCCACCTCTGCTGCAACGCGGGAACCCGCTCTCGACAAGGTATAATCCCGGTTTCCCGCCAGCACGGCGCCCCAACCAGCGGCGCCGGCCGGTAGCAGCCCCTACCTCCTGCCCTCCCGACCGCTCAGACCATGGCGCATTTCTCGTGCTTCCCCGGTGCATTGGCGCTTTCCGCCTTTCGCCAGCAACGCCTGCTCACCGCCCTCAAGCAGATCGACGCCGACATCGAGTCGGTGCACGGCCAGTTCCTGCATTTTGTCGACACCGACGTGCCGCTGTCGCAAGACGACAGCGCCCGCATTGCCGCGCTGTTGACCTATGGTGCGCCTTTCGAGGCACAAACCGACGGTGATCGCTTTGTGGTGATTCCGCGCTTCGGCACCATCTCGCCGTGGGCCAGCAAGGCGACCGACATCGCGCATAACTGCGGCTTCGAGCACGTGCACCGCATCGAGCGCGGCATCGAGATCACCGTGATCTGCAAGAAGGGCCTGCTGCGCGGGCGCAAGACGCTGGATGCCGGCACGCGTGCCGCGGTGGCAGCCCACCTGTTCGACCGCATGACCGAGAGCGTGGTGGCTTCGCGTGAAGATGCCGCCGGCCTGTTCCAGGAACTGCCGGCCAAGCCGCTGCGCTTCATCGACATCTCCGGTGGCCGCGCCGCGCTGGCGCAAGCCAATACCGACATGGGCCTGGCCCTGTCGGAAGACGAGATCGACTACCTGGTGGACGCCTACGCCAAGCTGGAGCGCAACCCGACCGACGTCGAGCTGATGATGTTCGCCCAGGCCAACAGCGAGCACTGCCGCCACAAGATCTTCAACGCCACCTGGACCATCGACGGCGTGCAGCAGGACAAATCCCTGTTCGCCATGATCCGCAATACCCACCAGCTCAACCCGCAAGGGTCGATCGTGGCGTACTCGGACAACTCCGCGGTGATGGAAGGCGATGTGGCCGAGCGCTGGTTCCCCCGCGGCACCGAGCAGAAGTACGGCCGCCATGAGGCGCTCACCCACACGCTGATGAAGGTGGAGACGCACAACCACCCGACCGCCATCTCGCCGTTCCCCGGTGCCTCCACCGGCGCCGGCGGTGAAATCCGCGACGAAGGCGCCACCGGCCGCGGCGGCAAGCCCAAGGCCGGCCTGACCGGCTTCACGGTCTCCAACCTGATGCTGCCCGACGCCGTGGAAGGCTGGGAAAACGCGCGCGACGCCGCCCAGCCGGTGGCGCACCGCAACCCGGACGACAAGGTGAGCGTGACCGGCAAGCCGGACCGCATCGCCTCGCCGCTGCAAATCATGACCGAAGGCCCGCTTGGCGGCGCCGCGTTCAACAATGAATTCGGCCGCGCCATCCTGGGCGGTTACTTCCGCGTCTACGAGCAAAACGTGGGCGGCACCGTGCGCGGCTATCACAAGCCGATCATGATCGCCGGCGGCATCGGCAATATCGACGCCGGCCACACGCACAAGAAGGCGCTGCCGGCCGGCTCGCTGCTGATCCAGCTGGGTGGCCCGGGCATGCGCATCGGCATGGGCGGCAGCGCCGCCAGCTCGATGGCGACCGGCACCAATACGGCCGACCTGGACTTCGATTCGGTCCAGCGCGGCAACCCGGAAATGGAGCGGCGCGCGCAGGAAGTCATCAACGCCTGCTGGCAGCTCGGCGACGACAACCCCATCCTGTCGATCCACGACGTGGGCGCGGGCGGCATCTCCAATGCCTTCCCCGAGCTGGTGGACGGCGCGGGCCGCGGCGCGCGCTTCGACCTGCGCCAGGTGCACCTGGAAGAGTCGGGCATGAGTCCGGCCGAGATCTGGTGCAACGAGTCGCAGGAACGCTATGTGATGGCGGTGGCGCCGGAGTCCTTCCCGCTGTTCCAGACCATGTGCCAGCGCGAGCGTTCGCCGTTTGCCGTGGTGGGCATCGCCACCGAAGAGCAGCAGCTGCAACTGGTCGATGCGCATGTCGACGCGGCGCTCAAGGAACACTATGCCGTGAACATGCCGATGGACGTGCTGCTGGGCAAGCCGCCGCGCATGCACCGCGACGTCAGGCACGTGGCGCAAAGCCTGCCCCCGGTGGACGTGACCGGCATCGCGCTGGACAAGGCCGTGCGCGACGTGCTGCGCCACCCGACCGTGGCCAGCAAGTCGTTCCTGATCACCATCGGCGACCGCACGGTTGGCGGCATGAATGCGCGCGACCAGATGGTCGGCCCCTGGCAGGTGCCGGTGGCCGACGTGGCGGTGACCACGCTCGACTACAAGGGCCGCGCTGGCGAAGCCATGACCATGGGCGAACGCACGCCGCTGGCCGTGATCAACGCCCCCGCCTCGGGCCGCATGGCCATCGGCGAGGCGCTGACCAACCTGGCCGCCGCGCCGGTCAAGGACCTGGGCAAGGTCAAGCTGTCCGCTAACTGGATGGCCGCCTGCGGCGTGGACGGCGAAGACGCCAAGCTGTACGACACCGTGCACGCGGTCGGCATGGAACTGTGCCCGGCGCTGGGCATCAGCATCCCGGTGGGCAAGGATTCGCTGTCCATGCGCACCAAGTGGCAGGACGACGGCGTCGACAAGGAAGTGGTGGCGCCGGTCTCGCTGATCATCTCGGCGTTTGCCGCCGTGGATGACACCGACCGCACCCTGACCCCGCAACTGCGCACCGATGCGGGCGACAGCGTGCTGATCGCCATCGACCTCGGCCGTGGCAAGAACCGTCTCGGCGGCAGCATCCTGGCCCAGGTGACGCAGCAGGTTGGCGACACCACGCCGGACGTGGACAGCGCCGAAGACCTGAAGAACTTCTTCAACGTGATCCAGCGCCTGAACCGCGAGGGCAAGCTGCTGGCTTACCACGACCGTTCCGACGGCGGCTTCATGGCAGCGCTGGCCGAGATGGCCTTTGCCGGCCATTGCGGCCTGTCGCTCAACGTTGACATGCTGGCGCTGGACCCCGTGCAGGAACAGGACTTCGGCGACGCCAAGAACTGGGCGCAGCAAATCTCCGGCCGCCGCGACGAGCAGACCCTGCGCGCGCTGTTCTCGGAAGAACTCGGCGCGGTGATCCAGGTCCGCCAGGAAGAGCGCGATGCCGTGTTCGCCGTGCTGCGCGAAGTTGGCCTGTCGGCCTGCAGCCACGTGGTGGGCAAGCCCAATGCCACCGACCAGATCGAGATCTACCGCGACGCCAAGAAGGTCTTCGGCGCCGCGCGCAGCGAGCTGCAGCGCACCTGGAGCGAAGTCAGCTGGCGCATCGCGCGCCTGCGCGACAACCCGGCTTGCGCCGACAGCGAATACGATCGCGTGCTCGACGTGGCGGACCCGGGCATCTCGCCGGTGCTGACCTTCGATCCGGCGCAAGACATCGCCGCACCGTTCGTGGCCACCGGCGCGCGTCCGCGCGTGGCGATCCTGCGCGAGCAGGGCGTCAACTCGCAGATCGAAATGGCGTACAGCATGGACCGCGCCGGCTTCGACACGCACGACGTCCACATGAGCGACCTGATCGCCGGGCGCGCCAACCTGGCCGACTTCTCCGGCTTTGTCGCTTGCGGCGGCTTCAGCTACGGCGACGTGCTGGGCGCCGGCGAAGGCTGGGCCAAGACCATCCTGTTCAACGCGCAGATGGCCGAGCAGTTCGCGGCCTTCTTCAACCGCCAGGACACCTTCGCGCTGGGCGTGTGCAACGGCTGCCAGATGATGAGCAACCTCGCCCCGATCATCCCCGGCGCGGGCGCATGGCCCAAGTTCACCCGCAACCAGTCGGAACAGTACGAAGCGCGCTACGTCACCGTGCAAGTGCAATCCTCGCCGTCGATCTTCTTCGCCGGCATGGAAGGCAGCCGCATCCCCATCGTGGTGGCGCACGGCGAAGGCTTCGCCGACTTCTCGCAGCAAGGCGACAAGAGCCGGGCCCAGGTGGCGCTGCGTTTCGTGGACAACCACGGCGCGCCGACGCAAACCTACCCACTGAACCCGAACGGCTCGCCCGACGGCATTACCTCGGTGACCACCACCGATGGCCGCTTCACCGTGCTGATGCCGCACCCGGAGCGCGTGTTCCGCACCGCCACCATGAGCTGGGCGCCGGACGCCTGGAAACAGGTGGCAGATGGCGGCAGCCCGTGGATGCGCATGTTCCGCAACGCGCGCAAGTGGGTGGGTTGATCGGCCTGCTGTTTTTCGCGCTGTAGAAAGACAAAAGCCCGCAAGCGGGCTTTTGTCTTTGTTGTGCGGGGCAGTTGCCGAAGCTGGGGAACGGGCCAAAGCCGAGTGCCATGACGACGGCTGTCTCTCCCTCTCCCCTCGGGGGGAGAGGGGTGGCTTAGCTAGGAGCCACTGCAAGCGAAGCGCGTGGCTTCCCCGCTCAAGCCACCCGCCGCGTACTCCAGGCCTGATAAACGTAATACAACGGCCGCTGCGGATCCGATTGCCTGGCCGATGCCGGCGCCGCGCCGCGGATCTGCATGGTGACCAGCACCATGCGGGCGGCTTTCACCGGGGAGTAGCGGTCGCGCAGCGGCAGCATGGGCAGCACGGCGCGCCATTCCGGGGGCAGGCCATCATGGCTGAAGGTGCCGAGCGCGCAGTAGCCCCATCCTTCGGATGTAAGGTGCCAGAGTTGCCGGAAGGGGCTGCCGCCTGATGTCACTGATGCCGCTGATGCCATGGTCTCCCTCGTTCGCGTGCCGGTGCCCGCGGCGGGAGATCAGGCGGGCTTGCGCTATCCAGGCCGCGCGCCGGCCACGGTGGCGGTGGCGCGCATGGCCTTGATATTACCCATGTGCGTCGACGGTGGGAATGCGCGGCGCGCTTTGTGAGTGCGGCAGCGCGCACACCACACACCGTGTTTGGTGCCCGGCATACAGTGCATCACCCGGAGTTCGTCACTTGCCGGCGGCGGGGCTTTCTTGCCCTACAGCCCGCTGAACCAGTTATACCCCTGGTCTTCCCAGTAGCCGCCTGGATTCTCGTTGGTCACGAAGAGCGCGGCGATATGCTTGGGGTTCTTGAAGCCGAGCTTGGTCGGCACCCGCAGCTTGAGCGGGTAGCCATAGCGGGCGGGCAGCGGCTCGCTGCCAAAATCCAGCGCCAGCATGGTCTGCGGGTGCAGCGCGGTTTCCATGTCGAGGCTGGAGTAATAGCGGTCCGCGCATTTGAAGCCGATATAGCGGGCGGTGGTGTCCGCGCCGATGCGCTCCAGGAAGGTGCGCAGCGCAACGCCGCGCCATTCGCCAATGGCGCTCCAGCCTTCGATGCAGATATGCCGCGTGATCTGCCCCGCCTGCGGCAGCGCGCGCAGTTGCGCCAGGCTCCATGCGCGCTTGTCGGCGACCAGCCCGGAGACTTCGAGGCGGTAGCCGGCACCGTCGATCTCCGGCACGTCGTACTCAGGATAGAAGGCGTTGAACGGGAAGGGCTGCGTGATCTGGCTGCGCGCGTAGGTGGGCGCGAGGCGGTTGCGGTTGAACAGCCAGGCCTGCACGCGATCGTTCCAGCGCGACATCGACCACAGCACCTTGTCCACGGCATCGCCATCCTGCAAGGTGCAGCCCGCCAGCATGGACAGGGCGCCTAGCGAGAGCGAGGAGCGCAGCAACAGGCGTCGCTGGAGCTGCACGAGCTGGGGCTTGAAATCAGCCGCGGTTGGCGGCTCCGAGGCCGGCATGACGATCCGCTTGTCATCGTTGGGGGCGCTCATGCTTGGACATCTCCATGGCCAGCGCGCCCGGCGCGTCCGGTCAACATTGGCAACAAGGTGGCCGGCACCAGGATGACCAGCGCCAGGTGAATCACCACAAAACCCACGATCCCCGCCATGGCAAGGAAATGCACATGGCGTGCCGTGTCGAACCCGCCGAACAGCGTCGCCAGCCAGTCCAGCTGCACGGGCTTCCAGATGGCCAGCCCGGATGCCACCACCAGCACGCCCAGCAGCAGCACCGCCACATACATCAGCCGCTGCACCGCGTTGTAGGCGCCGGGCCGATGCGGCAGGCGCAGCCGGATGGCAAGGGACGCGTCACGCAGGACGCCGCGCACGCTCAGCGGCAGGAAGTGGCGCCGGAAATGCCGCGTGGCGAGACCATAAGCCAGGTAGACCAGGCCATTGGCGGCCAGCAGCCACATGGCCGCGAAATGCCATGCGATCGAGCCGCCCAGCCAGCCGCCCACCGTCGCCCAGGCCGGGAATTTGAAGGAAAACAGCGGCGAGGCGTTGTAGATCGCCCAGCCGCTCATCACCATGCAGGCCATGGCGAAGGCGTTGATCCAGTGCGTGGCGCGCACGAGCAGCGGATGGACGATGGCGCGCCGCGAGGATGCGGAGGAGGGGAGCTTGCGCATGACGGGGAACGTTGGCAGGACAGCAAGGATCCAGGCCGGACGGCGCCGGCCCGGGCGGGTCTTACATCGGGGGCACCACGCCTTGCTTGCCGGCCGAGATAAAGCGCGCGGTCAGCCCGCCGTCGGCGCCTTTGCTGGCAAACAGCACGATATGCGCGCCGGGGACCAGCAAGGAGCGGTCGCCGGGTTCCAGGTTGACGATGGGCACGTCGTTGGGGATCACGATGCGCTTTTCGCCGTCGGGGTACTTCACGGTGATGGTGCGGCCGTTGCTGACCACCACGTTGCCGACCGTGCCGTTGGTCATGCTGCTGTTCTTGCCGAGGTCCCACGCACGGTGGCCTTCGCCGCTGCCGCGCATGCTCGGCGGGAACACGTGCACCTCGAGCGCCTTGAGCGAGCCATCCGCCTGCGGCACGGCGGCCGAGCCGATATAGCTGCCGGGCTTGATCTCATCGACCTTGGCCAGCGTCACCGCGCGCACCGCGGTGTCCTTGGTCAGGCCCACTTCCAGGTCCTGTCCCGAGCGCGTGCGCACCTTCAGCGTGTCGCCGGCGAAGGCGGTCACGGTGCCGCGCACGCCGGTCGGCGTGGCGGCGGGAGCGGGCTGCGCCAGCACTGCGGGCGCTGCGGCAAACATGGCGCCGGCGAGCAGCGCCGGGGCCACCAAGGTACGTGTCAACATGCTCGAAACGATCTTCATCCTGGAACTCCTGGTGCGTGGAAAGTGCTACGTAGCTTAGGGTGATGGCCGGGTCGCTCGGATGACTTTTTGATGACCAAAATGTCATAAATCGGGGCTTCGGCCACCGCTAGAATGGCGGCATACCGTTGAATGGCATTGCGCATCATGAGCATCCTCGTCATCGAAGACGACCCCAAGACCGGCGATTACCTCAAGAAGGGTTTGCGCGAAAGCGGCTACGCCGTGGATCTCGCACGCACCGGTACGGACGGCCTGCACATGGCGCTGGAACACGCCTACGACCTCGTCGTGCTCGACGTGATGCTGCCGGGCATCGACGGCTGGGAAATCATGCGCACGCTGCGCGCGCGGCGCGACCTGCCGGTGATCTTCCTGACCGCGCGCGACCATGTCAACGACCGCATCCACGGGCTTGAGCTCGGCGCCGACGATTACCTCGTCAAGCCGTTTTCGTTCATCGAACTGGTGCTGCGCATCCGCACGCTGCTGCGCCGCGGCGTGGTGCGCGAGGCGGAGCTGTTCGAGTTCGCCGACCTCAAGCTCGATGTCCTGCGCCGCAAGGTGACGCGCCAGGGCGTGGAGATCGTGCTGACCAACAAGGAATTCCTGCTGCTGCACCTGCTGGTCAAGCGCCAGGGCGAGGCGCTGTCGCGCACGCTGATTGCCGCCGAGGTGTGGGACATGAACTTCGACAGCGACACCAACGTCGTCGATGTGGCCATCAAGCGGCTGCGCGCCAAGGTCGACCAGCCCTTCGACAAGAAGCTTATCCATACCGTGCGCAGCATCGGCTATACCTTCGGCGAGGGCGCGTGAAAGCCTGGTCCTCGCGCTCGCTGACCGCGCGCACCACGTTGTCGTTCGCCGCGATTGCCTGCGTGGTGATCGGCGCGCTGGGCGCGTATTTCTACCAGTCCGTCAAGACCTCGATGGAGGCCCGTGCCGATCTGCAGCTGATCGGGCGCGTGGCGCATTTCCGCCGGCTGGCCAGCGATGTGTACACCGTCGGCGAGCTCAAGGACCGGCCGTTGCTGTTCGAATCCATGCTTGGCGCCGAGCGCGACGTGCTGATTTTCCGCAAGCCGGGCGAGCCGCCGTTTATCCACGTCAACCCGGACAACCTGCCGGTGCCGGCAAAGCTCGAGGCCTCTGCGCCGGGCGACGGCGCCGGCCCGAGCGCGGCCAGCATCCTGCGCACCTGGCTGGACAACGGCGTGCCGGTGCACTGGGCGGCCGCGATGGCGCGCTCCAGCGAGGATGGCGGCGTGGTCGAGGTGATTGCCGCGCATCCCATGAGCAACGAAGTGCGGATGCTCGCCGCCTACCGCGACCGCGTGGTGCTGGCCGCGCTGGTCGGCATGCTGGCGGCGACCGCGCTCGCCTTCTTCGCCATCCGGCGCGGGCTCAAGCCGGTAGGCAGCATCGCCGCGCGGGCCGCCGAGATCAGCCCCGCCAGCCTCGCCGTGCGTCTTGATGAGCGGGATGCTCCCGCCGAGCTGCGCGGCCTCGTCGGCGCGTTCAACGCCATGCTGGACCGGCTGGCCGACGGCTACGAGCGGCTGTCCCAGTTCTCCGCCGACCTGGCCCACGAGATCCGCACGCCCGTGGGCGCGCTGATTGGCCAGACCCAGGTCACGCTGAGCCAGTCGCGGCGGCCGGAGGAATACCAGGACGTCCTCGAGTCCAACCTGGAGGAGCTGAACCGGCTTGGCCATATTGCCGAGAACATCCTGTTCCTGGCGCAGGCCGACCATGCCGGGCTGGTTATCGAGCGCGCCCCGGTGTCGCTGCCTGACGAGCTCAACAAGATCGCCGAGTATTTCGAAGGGCCGGCGGACGAGAAGGCGATGACGTTCGACGTGGAGGCGCTCGGCACGGTCTGGGCCAATCCGCTGCTGTGCCGCCGCGCCATCAACAACCTGGTGGTCAATGCCGTGCGCTACGGCGCGCCGGGCAGCGTGGTGCGGCTCAGCAGCACCGAAGAGCCTGACGGCATCGTCGTTGCGGTGGAAAACCAGGGCGAGGCCATCCCGCAAGCCCAGCTCGACCGCCTGTTCGACCGCTTCTATCGCGGCGATGCGGCGCGCAGCCGGGTCGCGGAGTCCAACGGCCTCGGCCTGGCCATCGTGAAGGCCATCATGGTGCTGCACGGCGGCGGCGTGATGGCCAGTTGCCCCGCGCCGGGGCTGGTGCGGTTTGCGCTGCGGTTCCCGCGGCAGCAAGGCGTGGCTTCCTGAGCTTGTGGCGGCTGACGCCTGCCGTGACAGCAGCGTTACAGCAGCGTATCCAGCAGATCCGGTCCGAACACCTCCCGGTGCACCCGGTCCGCCTTCACGCCTCGCGCCTGCAGCGCCGCGCGCTGTGCCTGCATGAATGGCAGCGGCCCGCACAGGTAGAAGTCCGCATCCGCAAGATCTTCGTCGGCCAGAATCACATCGATATCCATGCGGCCGGGCAGGGCGGGTTGCGCCAGAAATTCCGCCGGCTCCCCGGATTCCAGGAAAAAGTGCGTGCGCAGCTTGGGCAGCTTGCGCGCGGCATGCCTGACGTCATTCAGGTGCGCCACGTGCGAAGCCATGCGCGCGGCGTGGCCGAATACCACCTTGCGTGAAGGATTGCGCTGCGCGACGGTGTTCAGCGCGCTGATCATGGGCGTGACACCGACGCCGGCCGAGAGCAGCACGATGGGGGTGCTGGGCTCGATGCGCGGGGCGAAGTCGCCGAAGGGCTGGCTGACCAGCAGCACGTCGCCTTCGCGGGCGTTTTCGTGCAGCCAGTTCGAGACCGCGCCGGCGGGCAGATCCTCGCCATTGCCACGGTCACGCTTGACCGAGATGCGCCAGGTCTTGCCGTTGGGCGCGTCGGACAAACTGTACTGGCGCTGCTGGAAGGCGCTGGGGGTGAGTTCCACCACCACGGAGATGTACTGGCCGGGCAGGAAGTCGGCCAGCGTGGTGCCGCCCACGGCTTCGAGCGTGAAGGCGGTGATGTCGGCGCTTTGTGCTTCGCGCGCGACGATGCGCACGGGCTGGCGGTGATCGGGACCGGTTTGCGCGCGCGCGTAGAGGCGGGCTTCCGCGGCGATCAGTTCGGCGGCGAGCAGCCAGTAGGCTTCGTCCCAGGCGGCGACCAGCGCCGGGGTGGCGGCATCGCCCAGCACTTCGCCGATGGCGCCGAGCAGGTGGCGCGCGACGATGGCGTAGTGGCTGGGTTTGATGCCGACCGATGCATGCTTGTGGACGATGCGGCTGACCACCGGAGCCAGGGCGCTGTTGTCGCCATAGTTGGCGGCGTAGGCGAACACGGCGGAAGCCAGCGACTGCTGCTGCGAACCATTGGCCTGGTTGCCCATGTTGAACAGGTTGGTCAGCTCGGGCCGATCGGCAAACATGTTGCGATAGAACGTCTGGGTAATGGCCAGGCCATGTTCGCGCAGCACGGGCACGCTCGCGTCGATCAGGGGTCTCGATTGTTCGGACAGCACGGCAACCTCCAAAGATGTGCGAAAAATGCAACAAAAAAGAAAAAGGACTCCGCACCGTGGTGCGGTGGCGGCGTACGGTCTGGGTGCAGTCCCGGTGTGTCCTGGACGCGGTAGGTGGCGACGCCTTGAAGCCGATTTTATTAAACATGCATTTTCAATGCAACATAAAATTTGCGGCAGCGCGCAAAGATGCATCTTTGGTCCATGTTAGACTGCGGCAGCCGTCACACCGAGGCTGCAGTGCCTGCTGGAGCCCCATCCTGGCGACCCCATGCATCATCGCCGCAAACCGGACTTTTCCATGAGACTGACTGACTACACCGACTACAGTCTGCGGACCCTGATCTATGTGGCGGTCCATCCGGGCGAACTGGTCACCATCCAGCACATCGCGGATGCATTCGGCATTCCCAAGAACCACCTGATCAAGATCGTGCAAAAGCTCGGCCAGGCCGGCTTCCTGCATACGGTGCGCGGGCGCGCAGGTGGCATCGCGCTGGGCCGGCCGGCTGCGCAGATCAATGTGGGCGAAGTGATCCGGACCATGGAGTCGGATTTCAACCTGGTGGAGTGCTTCCAGGGCGATGACAATCACTGCATCATCACCCGCGTATGCGGCTTGCGCGGCGTGCTGTCCGCAGCGTTGCGGGCTTATTTCGAGGTGCTGGACGCGTATAGCCTGCAGGATCTGGTGGAGAAGCCTGCGGCGCTCACCCGGGCGTTTGGCGACGGCGGCGCGGCCACCCTGACCGGCATCCCGGTCAAGAACGTGACGCGCAAGGCCAGGGCCTCTCGGGCGACCGCCGAGGGTGCCGGCGAGCAGTAAGTCCGCGTTGCGCCGGTCTCCCGGCTGGCGGGAGCGGCGCCGGGGCAAGGTCGGCCCGGGTTCAGGCCGACCAGCGTGACGGTGGTGCTGGTGGTTACCTGAAGCTGTGAAGGTTCGATCGAACTCTGCGTAACCCTTCAATGCGCGGCCGCACCAGCGGCAGCATTGCCGCCCTTGGCTGGCTTGGTGAACCAGATCAGCGGAATGATCACGATGAAGATCACGCCCGAGATCCAGAAGATATCGTTCAACCCAAGCATGGCGGCTTGCGTGGTGAGGTTGCGTTCGAAGAACGCCATCGCCTGGTCATGGCTGAAACCGGCCGTGGCCTGCAAGGCTTCCAGCGCGTGCACAAAGGCCGGGTTGTGCTGGCTGGCCTGCTCCGCGAGTTGCGAGTGGTGCAGGACATTGCGGTCGTTCCAGGCCGTGCTGGCCAGCGACGTCCCTAGCGCGCCGGTGAACACGCGAACAAAGTTCGACAGGCCTGCGGCGGCCGGAATCTTGTCCGGCGACAGCCCCGACAGGATGATCGCGGTCAGCGGCACGAAGAACAGCGCGGTGGGGATGCCTTGCAGCAACGTGGGCAGCACCAGCGTCCAGGTGTCCACGGTGGTGGTGTAGCCCGAGCGCATGAAGAACACTGCGGCGAAGCCGGCAAAGGCCATGGTCGCCAGCACCCGCGCATCGGAGCGCGGCATGATCTTGCCCAGCACCGGCCCCAGTATCACGGCGAAGATGCCCAGCGGTGCGGTCACCAGGCCGGCATTCACGGCCGGGTAGCCAAGGTACTGCTGCATCCATTGCGGCAGCAGGACCAGGTTGGCGAAGAATACGCCGTAGGCTACCGAGATCGCCACGGTGCCGCCCAGGAAGTTGCGCCTGGCAAACAGCTTGAGATCGACGATCGGATGTTCCTCGGTCAGCTCCCAGATCACGAAGAAGATAAAGCTGATCAAGGCAACGACACCCAGGCCCACGATCAGCGACGAATGGAACCAGTCGAGATCCTTGCCCTTGTCGAGCATGATCTGCAGCGCTGCCACCCAGGTGATGAGCGAAGCCAGGCCAACCTTGTCGATCGGCAGGGCGCGCTTCGGTGTTTCACGCGAGCGGTAGATGATCCAGGTCACGGCGGCGGCGAACAGGCCTACGGGAATGTTGATGTAGAAGATCCAGGACCACGAGTAGCGGTCGGTCATCCAGCCGCCCAGCGCCGGGCCGGCAATCGGGCCCACGGTAGCCGTCATGGCCCACAGCGCCAGCGCGGTGGAGCTGCGTTGCTTGGGGTACGAGCCTAGCAGGATGGCCTGCGAGAGCGGAATCAGCGGGCCGGCCACGGCGCCTTGCAGCACGCGCGCGGCCAGCAGGATCGGCAGGGTGGGCGCAATGCCGCACAGCCAGGATGACAGCACGAACAGCAGGATGGCGCCGACGAACAGGCGGATTTGCCCGATGCGCTGGGTCAGCCAGCCTGTGAGCGGGATCGATACGGCGTTGGCGGCGGCGAACAGCGTGATGACCCACGTGCCTTCGTCCACCGACACACCGAGGTTGCCGGAGATGGTGGGAATGGCCACGTTGGCGATCGACGAGTCGAGCACGTTCATGAAGGTGGCGAGCGCTACCGCGAAGGTGGCTAGCACCAGCTTGCCGCCGGTAAGCGGCGGGGGCTGGAGCGGTTCGGCTGTGTTGGCGTTTTCCATGGTGAACTCGACGGGTTTCTGGCTGGTGTCTGCCGGCTCTTGCCGGATTTGATTGCCATTCAAGAATCTGAGTTATCAGATAAATAACGAAGAAAAATCCTGGCAAGGCATTACAGGACGGCCCCTTTGGCCGGTTTTTCAGCCGTCTTCGCGGCAACCGCGGTAGCCTGTGCGGCCTGGCTGGATGCGCCCGAGGTGCTGTTCAGCGCGATGATGCGAGCGATTTCAGCATCGGCTTGCTCCCCATAGCCACGGTAGACATCGGTGCTGTAGGTGGTCTTCTTGACCGCGCCGAGTTGCGCGCCGCTGCGGTCCCGGGTGTCCACGTCGACCTGCATCGACAAGCCGATCTGCAGCGGGTGGGCACGCAGCTCCGCCGGGTCGAGCTCGATGCGGGCGGGCAGGCGTTGCACCACCTTGATCCAGTTGCCGGTGGCGTTTTGTGCCGGCAAGGCCGAGAACGCGCTGCCGGTGCCGGCGGAGAAGCCCACCACGCGGCCGTGATAGCGCACGCTGCTGCCGTACACGTCCGCGCGCAGCACGACCGGCTGGCCGATTCGCATGTGCTGGAGCTGGACTTCCTTGAAGTTGGCATCCACCCACACGCCATCCAGCGGGACGATAGCCAGCATCGGCGCGCCCGGGGCTACGCGCTGGCCGACCTGCACCGAGCGGCGCGCCACATAGCCCGTGACGGGTGCCGGCAGCGTGTTGCGCGCCAAGGCGAGATGCGCGTCGCGCAGCTTGGCGGCGGCGGCCTGTACGGCAGGGTGCTCGGCGACCGTGGTCTGGTCGGTCATGGTGCGGTTGGAGGCAAGTTGCTGGCGGGCAACTTCGAGCGCGGCCTCGGCGGTCTTGACCGCGTCGCGGGCGTGGGCCACGTCTTCCGCGGACACGGCCCCGGTTTCCGTCACCTGGCTGCGGCGCTGGAAGTCGTCGCGGGCCTTGGCCAGGTCGGCCTGGCGCTGCTGGATCGCGGCCTGGTAGACGTTGTTGTTGACGTAGAGGGCGCTGACCTGGCGCACCGTCTGCGCGAGCTGAGCCTGGGCGTTGCCCAGCGCGACCTGCGCATCGGCCGGGTCGAGGTTGACCACGGCTTCGCCGGCCTGGACGATCTGCGTGTCGTCGGCGTTGACGCTGATCACGGTGCCGCTGACCTGCGGCGTGAGCTGCACGAGGTTGCCGTTGACGTAGGCGTCGTCGGTGTCTTCGTGATGCACGGCGTAGGTGAAGTAGTAGCCCGCGTAGCCGCCGGCGGCAAGCAGGGAGGCCAGGCCCAGCGCGGCGAGCAGGCGCTTGCGGGTGGCCATCTTGCGGGCGGTGCTGCTGCTGCTGTTGTTGTCGGCGGTGGTTTCGGTCTGGGTAGCTTTGGTCATGTTGATCACCTTGGTCGCTGTATCGGTGGTGTTATCGGCGTTGAGCGGTTGTTGCGCTGATTGCGGCTACTGCGGCTACTGCGGCTATTGCGGCTGTCCGGGAGCGCCCGGGGCGGCGGCGCGAAGGACTGGCGGCGTGGCGGCCACCGCGGTGGCCGCCACGCCGGACGTATCCGTGTAGCCGCCGCCAAGAGACGCCGCCAGCGCGATCTGGCGGTCGCGGCGCGTCATGCGCAGCTGGGCCACGGCCTGGGTGCGGGCCAGCGCGCTGGTTTCCGCATTCAGCACGGTGAGCTGGGTCGTCAGGCCCTGGCGATATTGCGCAAGAGCCAGGTCGCGGGCACGGCGGCTGTTTTGCTCGGCGCGCAGTGCATCGACCAGTTGCGCATCGATTGTGCGGATCTGTGCCAGTTGCGTCGCCACGTCGGTCAGGGCGCCGATCAGCGTCTGGTTGTAGTTCGCCACTGCCAGGTCGAATTCCGCATAGCGGCCCTTCAACTGCGCGCGCAGCGCGCCGGCATCGAAGATCGGCAGGTGGATGGCCGGGCCGGCGCTGGCGGTGCGGCTGGCGGCGGTGAGAAAGCGGCCAAAGCCAAAGGCATCCAGGCCGATCGCGGCGCTCAGGTTGATGTCGGGGTAGAAGCCGGCCTTGGCCACCTTGATGTCGTGGGTGCTGGCATCCACGCGCCACCGTGCGGCAACGATGTCGGGGCGGCGCGAGACCAGGTCGGCCGGGAGGTTGTCCGGCAGGCGTACGGCATCGCCGGGGCTCAGCGTGGGCCGCGCGAGGGCCAGCCCGCGGTCCGGGCCGCGGCCGAGCAGGGCGCCCAGCTGGTAGCGGGTATTGAGGATGGCGCCGTTGAGCGCCGTGACCGCTGCGTTGCTGGCGTCGAGGTTGGCGTCGGCGGTGCGTTGTTCCACTTCCGTGTCCAGGCCGGAGGCGGCGCGGGCGTGAGTGATGCGGGCCAGCGCGCTGCGCTGCCCGACTTCGTCCCGGGCGATGTCAAGCAGGGCGTACAGGCGGGCCAGCTCGTTATAGGCGCGGGCCACGGCCGAGCTGACGGACAGGCGGACCTGCTCCGATTCCGCCTCGGCGGCGCGGCGGGCCGAGACCGATGAGGCCAGCGCTTCGCGGTTCTTGCCCCACAGGTCGAGTTCATAGGCGGCGCTGATCACGCCACGGTTTTCGGTCTGCCAGGAGCCCGCAACGGGCGGTGGCACCATGGCCGTGGCCGAGTACTGCTGGCGGGTCAAGGCGTAACCGGCGTCCACGCGCGGCAAGGTGTTGGCATTGGCGCCTTCGCTGTAGGCGGCGGCGGCGGCCAGGCGCGCCTTGGCCATGTCGATCGACGGGCTGCCTTCGAGCGCCTCGGCAATCAGCCCGCGCAGCTGCGCGTCGCCGAACTGGGCGGCCCAGTCCGCCGCGGGCCAGTGGCCTTGCTCGGCGGGCAGGCTGGCGGTGGTTTCCAGCGCAGCGGACTCGGCAATGTGCTTGTCGCTGGAGATGCCCGTGTAGTTGGCGCAGCCGGCGAGCCAGGCGCTGAGCAGCAGGGGCAGGACCTTGGGGGAGCGCAGGGCGCGGCCGGTCGTTCGAGATGTCTGTGTTTTCATTTTCTGATTTGTCAGATAAATGGTTAAAAAAAGACGCGCGCTCAGGCGGCCGAGAATTTGTCGAGCAGGCGCAACAATTCGTTGAACTCGCTCTTGCTGAAATCCTTGAGGCGCGCATTGAGCACCTCGGGGGCAATCTCCGGGATCTGGTCGGCAACGCTGTGGCCCTTGGCGGTAAGTTCCAGGTTCACCACGCGGCGGTCATCCACGCTGCGCGAGCGGGTCAACAGGCCCTTGTGCTCCAGCTTGTCGAGGATGCGGGTCATCAGGCCGGTGTCGATCACCAGCAGCTTGCTCAACTCAAACGGGGTGGTGGCCATGCCGCGCGACAGCGACAGCAGGATGCCCATCTGCTGGGTGGTGATATCCAGTTCCTTCAGGGCCGCGTCCATCTCCATCAGCACAAGATTGCGGGCCTTGTTGAGATAAAAACCGACGCTCTCCGTCAGGTTGAAGGTCCCCTTCGTGTAGTGCTTCATGGCTGCTTCCTGTCTTTCGTCGGCTGGCTGGATAATATTTGATAAGTCAGATAAATTCAAGGCCGCATCTACATGGTTTGGCACGTGCGCAGAGGGCGGCCGGCAGGTTCCGAATGTGCCGATTGCCGGCGCGGATGGCTACGCGTTCACCCCGCGGCTGGCGAAGTACCGGGCCGGAGAATCGCCAAAGGCTCGGCGGAACATGGCGATGAAGTTGCTTGGCGTGGCGTAGCCCAGCGCCTGCGCAACGTCGCCCACGGCCTCGCCGCGCGCGAGCCGCTCCAGCGCCAGCGTGAGCCGGGCCTGCTGCCGCCAGTTGGCAAAGCTCAGGCCGGTCTCGCCCAGGAACAGGCGGGAAAGCGTACGCGCGGACAAGCCGGCCCAGGCCGCCCATTCCACCAGGCTGCGGTGGTCGTCGGGCTGTGCCAGGATGGCGTTGCTGATCCGGCAGGCGCGCCGGTCGGTCGGCAGCGGCAGGTGCAGGGGTTGTTGTGGCGCCTGCCGGATCTCATCCAGCAGCACCGCAGTGATTCGCTCTTGTGCGGCGTCCAGCGTGAATGGCGAAGGCCACGACGCAGCGCGGCTGACGAGCGCGCGCATCACATCGCTGGTCCCTACCACGCAGGGCATGCTGGGCAGGTCCTGCGCCGCGGTGGGCGCGATCCACACATTCCAGCCGCTCAGCACGCCGCTGATCGTGACCCGGTGCATTTCTCCCGGCGGCATCCAGCCAGCTCGCTGGGCGGGCAGCAGCCAAGAGCCGCGCCGCGTGCGGACATGCACCAGGCCGTTGTCGATGCAGAACAGCTGGCCGCGCACGTGGCTGTGCCAGCCCAGCTCACGCGTGCCGAGCCGGAACTCGTTGTCCGCCTTGTCGGCGCCGCGCATGGCGATCAGGGCCGGGCCGTCCGGCCGCTCGCTGGCGTCGGCAAAGGCGGCCACGAGGCTTTCCGTATCTGCCGCCACGCTGACGGAAGCCGAGGGATGGGATGGGCGCGATGACATGGCTGGATTTCATTATTTATCGGCTTGATAACGATATCAAGTCTACCCGTTTGCGCCGGATACTTGCTGCCAAGGCGCTGCCATCCACACTTTCCCGCGCCGCAGGAGATCTACATGCAGACCGCAATCGCCGCCGTAGCGGCTACATCCGCAATACCCAACCTCCAGATTTACGATGCCAGCCGTTTTCCCATCGTGATCGGCCGCACGCAGGCCATGCAGGCGGGCTATGCAATCCAGTGGCGCGAGGAGATGACCGCGCTGGTCGAGCAGGGCCGGCCCTTTGTCCTGATTCATGACCAGCGGCCGGCGGAGGAAACGCAGGAGGACCGCAAGCAGCGCGCCTTGTGGCTGAAACAGTACAAGGCGCCGCTCGGCGCAGTATGCAGGGCGCTGATCCACATTGAGCCCGACCCGATCAGGCGGGCAGCGCTCAAGGCCCAGGCGTTGCTCGCCGTCAAGGCCTTCGGCATTCCCATGGCGATTTCCGCCACCATGTCCGACGCGCTTTCGCTGGCCGCGCGGGTGCTGGACGAGACCACGCTGGATGCGTCCGCGGATGCGCAGGCACCCGGGGCAGCCGCGCGTTGAGCGCTTCAGAACCAACGTCATGGCCCAAACCGCGAAATTCTCCGTGTCTATGAAACCACTGCACATCACCATCGTTGGCGCCGGCCTGGGAGGCTTATGCCTGGCGCAAGGGCTCAAGCAGCGGGGCATTGCCTTCGATGTGTACGAGCGCGATGCCGCGCTGGCCAGCCGTACGCAGGGCTACCGCATCCGGATCGACCACGCGGGTCAGCAGGCCTTGAAGGGCTGCCTGCCGGCGGCGTTGTTCAGCGTGTTCCAGTTGACCAGCGCCATCCCCGTCGCTGGCGTCAACGTAGTGGACACTGGCCTCGAGGCCGTCAGCGGCAGGTGGGTGGAGTCGTGGCGGCGTGCCCGTGGCGATGCGCCCGCCGCAGCGCAAGCAGAAGCAGAAGCGCAAGCCGAGGCGCAGGCGGAAGACCTGAGCGTGAATCGCCAGACGCTGCGCGAAGTCCTGATGCATGGCATCGAGGATCGGGTGCATTTCGGCAAGGCGTTCGTGCGTTACCGTGAAGACGAAGACGCGCGCGTGCAAACGGGCTTCTCCGATGGTTCATCCGCCTTCTCGGACCTGCTCGTCGCGGCGGATGGCATTAATTCAAGGGTGCGCCGACGGCGCCTGCCGGACGCGGCACCGGCCGATACCGGGTTTGCCTGCCTCTACGGCAAGACCGATCCCACGCCTGCCACGCTGGAGCGGCTCTCCGGCTTGCTGCCGGCCAGGACGTCGATCGTCTTTGGCGATGGCCTGGCCGTCATCATCGATCCGATGCGGTTCCGCCCGCCGCCCGCGGGGTACCGCCTGAACATGCCTGGCGACTACCTCTACTGGGCCATCGTCGGCGCGCGCGAAACCCTTGGCATCGGTTGGGAAGCCGGGGATGCGTTGCAACAGGACGCGCTTGCCGCGCGCCTCGAACGCATCACGGCGCGATGGCATGCCGGCCTGCGCCCGCTGTTCCAGCAGAGCGATCGTGCCTCGCTGGCCATGGTGCCCGTCAGGACGGCCGATGTGCCCGCTGCCTGGCCAAGCAGTGCCGTCACGGTGCTGGGAGACGCCATCCATGCCATGAGCCCGGCCGGCGGCCTGGGGGCAAACACGGCGCTGCACGATGCGCTCCTGCTATCGCGGCAGCTGGGCGAGGCCGCCGCCGGCCGCCGTTCGCTGCGGGCGGCCATTGGCGGCTACGAAACCGCGATGCGGGAATACAGCGCGCGCGCCATCCTGGCGTCGCAGCGTGGGACAGAGGTGTTGCTGGGCGCCAGCGGCTGGCAAGCGGAGCGGGTCCTGGCCGGCTAGGCATGGAGATTGGGCAAGCGGGTGGCGTGACCTCGCGCAGACAAGCGCACCCCGCGCGGCCAAGCGAAGGGGCCGCGCGCGGTTGCCGCTGCAAAGGTCCGAACCCGGGGCGCTATTGCCCAAGCGCGAGGATTGCCATGCGGCGGCGCGGCAACCTGGGTGGCCGCGCCTTTGGGCTGCTCGCTACTTCGATTTCGCGCCGTCCGTGTATGGGTCGGCCTTGCCGGCCTTCGCGCCATCCGTATAGGGATCGGCCTTGCCGGCCTTGGCCCCGTCCGTGTAGGGATCGGGCTTGCCTTGCGTGGCATTCAGGTCCATTTGCGTGGATTGCTTCGCACCATCCGTGTACGGATCGAACTTGCCGGTTTTCGCCCCGTCCGTATAGGGATCGGCCTTGCCGGCCTTGGCCCCGTCGGTGTACGGGTCGAACTTCTTCTGCTGGCCATAGCTCAAGCCTGAAGCCGTTGCGGCGGCGACAAGTAACGTCAACGTGAGTACTCTGCGCATCTCTTGCTCCGGTGGTAAGGAGGTGGTCGCCTATGGTTCAGCGAGGGCGCGCCCGGTCACAGGCCGGCCGGAATAGCCGGCATCTGCGCCACGCCTGGCAAGCTGGGGCGGTAACCTCGGTGGGCCAGCGGGGCACGCAAGTCAAGGCAGGCCAGGGCGCATGAGAACTCGCCCCCGTCTGCCTATGCTGCGTCCCGCGCAGTTCATCCTAGGAGTGAATCCGGAGAGGCCGTAGTAAAACGTTGTAAATCCTTGTTGCGCTTTTTCCTTTCGGCCGCGCCACGTCCCATGTGCGCTTTGCGCGGTATCTTGGCCTTCTGGCATCCGATCTGAAAAACTCCTTGACTGTCTATCTACCAGTAGATAATATTCACGACATGGAAGCCGCTGCTCCGCCCCAGCAAGAAAGCTGAAGCAGGAAAGAGGATCCAGCGCATCACCCGGGGAATCCCCGTTTTTTTGGCTGGCTTATCTATCTACTGGTAGATAACTAGCAAGAGAAGCGAAGGGTTCCAAAGCGTACCGATTCGATTCCGCCCAAGCGCGGGTCCTCAAATGGAAATGGAGAACATCATGACCTCGAACCTCTTCGCCAAGAGCCTGATCACCGCCGCCGCCCTGGCTGCCGCGTTCGTTGCCGGCACCGCCCAGGCTTCGGGCCCGAAGGACAGCACGTTCTCGGGTGACAAGTACGGCTACGTGTTCCGCACCACCACGCCCGACGCCTTCACCGATGGCGCGCGCAGCGGCAAGTTCGACCCATTCACCGAAGGCGCACGTGTTGGCAAGGCTGACCCGTACACGGACGGTGCCCGCGTTGTTGCCGGCCTGGATCGTAGCGGCGTGTCGGCCAGCCCGGCCCGCAGTGTTGACGCTTATACCGATGGCGCGCGCAGCGGCAAGTTCGACCCGTTCACCGAAGGCGCACGCGTTGGCAAGGCTGATCCGTACACGGATGGTGCCCGCGTTGTTGCCGGCCTGGATCGTAGCGGCGTGTCGGCCAGCCCGGCCCGCAGCGTGGACGCCTACACCGATGGCGCGCGCGGCGGCAAGTTCGACGTGTTCAGCGAAGGCGCCAATGCCTGAGTGCGGCAAGGGCATCCCGGCGATCGCCGCCTGGATGTCCGATGGCGGTTGGGAAACAGAATGAGAATGAAACAGAGTAGGGGTGCATCATGAGTTTACGAGACAGCTTCCTGATCCTGGCCGGCTGGGTGGTTCTGTGCGTTGCCAGTGGCTCTGCCATCACCGCGGTGGCGCAAGTGCTCCCGGCGTGAGCCGCCAAAGGGCGGCGATAAGCGCAATGAAGGCGTAACTTAGGGGCAACTAAGCCGGCTTGTTGCGACCGCACACGAAATTGGCTTGAGGATCTATCGATAGGTAGATAAGATCGCGCTATGAAAACGCAATCCGTACGCGAACAACTGCTCGAACACACGCTGGTGCTTATCCGCCGGCGCGGCTTCAATGGTTTCAGCTATCGCGACCTGGCCGAGCTGGTCGGCGTGAAGACGTCGAGCATCCATTACTACTTCCCCGCCAAGGGCGACCTGGTGCTGGAGGCGGTGAAGGAATACAGCGCCCGCATCTCCGAGCGGCTGCGCAGCGTGGATTCGTCGCTTTCCCCTGCCGCGCAGGCCGAGGGCTACCTCAACTTCCTGCGGACCGCGGCCTGCGGCGACCAGATCTGCCTAGCGGGCATGTTGTCCACTGAGACGCTATGCCTGCCGGAGGCGGTCCACGCCGAACTCAAGGCGTTCTACCGCATGAACGAGAACTGGCTGACGGGGCTGATCGAGCGCGCGCAGAAGGAATACGGCAAGGTCTACCCGGTGACGCCTCGCGCACTGGCGCAGGTGATCTACGGCGCGCTGCAGAACGGCTTGATCGTTGCGCGGCTGTTTGGGGCGCCTGAGCGGCTGGAGTCCGCCGCCGAGCTGCTGATGGCTTCGGTATCCAAGTAGGACGAACAAGCAGCGCGCCGCTGGCTCCCGGCATGTGAAAAAGCCGACCTGACGAGGTCGGCTTTTTGTTTGCATCGCGCGCCGCGCTTCAGCCGGCTGCGCTCTCCAGCACCTGCCACTTCTCGTCGGACTCCTGCACGCGTTCGTCCTGCACCAGCTTGAGCAGGTGCGCCAGCAGCGAGCGCTTTGCCACGGGGAGCATGCGTTCCGGCACGTCGTCGTAGACGCGCAGGAGCAGGGCGTCGATGCTGGTTTCGCCGAGCGCTCGCAGCGCGTTGAGCACCTTTGCCTCGCGCTGCATGCGATGGCGGATCAAGGTGCGGATGGCGTCGGCGGGCCGGGGCATCAGGAAGCCGTGGCCGGGTGCGAGCCACTCCAGGTCTTCGTCCTGCAACGCGGTGAGCGAGGCCAGGTACGCGCGCATGTCACCGTCGGGCGGATTGATCACGACGGTGGATCCCTGCATCACATGGTCGCCAGTGAACAAGGTCTTCTCTTCCTCAAGCAGGAAGCAAAGATGATTGGATGCATGCCCCGGCGTGTGGACGACGCGCAGCGTGCAGCCTTCGCCCAGCGCCAGGCGCTCGCCGTGCACCAGGATGCGCCCGGGCTGGAAGGTCTGGTCCTGGCGTGGCGTCTGCGGCGCGGGTCGGCCCAGCACCGCCGCGCCGGTGGCGGCCTTGAGCCTGGATGTCGCCGGCGAGTGGTCGATGTGGGTGTGGGTGGCCAGGATCCAGCGGATCGGGCCGGGCGCGGCCGCCAGCACGGCGTCCACATGGGCTTCGTCGTCGGGGCCCGGATCGATCACGGCCCATTCGTTGCGCGTGGGATCGCCCACAAAGTACGTATTGGTGCCGGGTCCGGTCATCACGCTGCCATTGCCGGCCGTGACGCGCCAGATGCGTTCGGACAGGCGCACCGCGGCGCCGGTCGCTAGCTCATAGCGCGCATGGCCCTGGCCTTGCGGGTCGATGCGCTCGATCTCGGCATAGGCGGGCTCGCTGGGCAGCACGGGCCGCAGGCCGCCACTGCCCTGGGCCAGGCGGGGCATGACGCGCGCAATGTCGCGCAACTGTGCCGCGTGGTCAAAGCAGGCCTGGGCGGTGTCGAAGCGGGCAATCGACGCCAGCGTGCGCCGCGTGACGGCCACCAGCTTCAGGCCGCGCGCCGGATCGATGGCATCGCCTGGGCGTATCCAGAGATGCTCTACGGCCTCGTCGCCATCGTGCGTGGCGGACTGGCCGGCGGGCGCCACGGCCACGAAAAAGCGCGTGTCGAAGCGCTTGGGCAAGCCAGGTGGCGTCAGCCAGTGGCTGTGATATGCCAGGCGGTCCACCGCCAGGCGCACGCCAAGCCGCTCGCAGAGCTGCGCCATGCCCGGTCCACCGCTGCGCGCCGACTGCCGCAGCCATGCCTGCTGCGTGGCATCGAGCGTGTCCAGCGCGATCAGCTTGCCATCGGTATCGCTTGCAAACAGCAGGCCGGCTTCCTCGAAACACTCGCGCACGGCTGCCAGGTAGAAATCCAGGCCGCCATCAGGCAGCTTGAGACGAGCGCTGGCCACGGCATCATCCAGGCCGGTGCAGGCATCGCGCAGGGTTTTGTCCTGGGGGTCGAGCGTGCCGCCGGGAAAGACGAAGGCGCCGCTGCTGCGGTCGTCGTTGCGCTCGGGGCGGCGCACCAGCAGCACTTCCATGCCGGCCGCGCCATCGCGCACTACCAGGATGCTTGCGGCCTGGCGCAGGGAGGGGGGGCGTGAGGGAGGCGGGCTTCCGCTCTGTTCTTGTTCGCGCATGTGGGGCGGTTCCTGATTGACTGGCTAGGATCAGGGGACAGTGTAGCGGCATCGCACGGTTATGCCACCAAGGGAAAGCGAGACGGTAAGCCGTTGGCGGGGCCGTCCCGCACTTGCGGGCAGGACGGTTGTGGCGGTGATTACTGGTTGGAGGTCGTTTTGTTCATCGCAGCGAATTGCTGGGTGAGGTAGGTTTTGGTGGAGTTCATCCGGGTCATCATCAGGTCAAGCTGCTGGAACTGCGCGCGATAGCGTGCCATCGTGGCATCGATCCCCGCTGAGGTGCGGGTGTAGGTGCTGTCGAGGTTCTTCAGGTTGGTGTTGATGCCTTCGGTGGCCGTCGTCAGCGCGCCTTTTGCAGCGCTGAACGATTTCACCATGTCCGCCAGTTGATTGCCATAGCCGGACTTGCCATCGGTACCGCTGAACAGCTGTGCCACGCCGGTCCGGTTGGTGGTGAGCGCCTTGTTCAGCTTGGCGGTGTCGAGCCCCATGGAGCCGTCGGCCTTGAACGAGATCCCGATCTGGGTCAGGTTGACCAGGCTCGAGTCGCTGGTGCCGGTCTGCGGCGTGTTGAACACGGAACGCAACTGGTTCTGGATCGTGCGCAGCGTAGCGTCGCCCAGCAGCGGCGACTGCGTGCCCTTGTTGGTCTTGTCGAAGGCTGACAGCTTCGCGGCGGTGCTCTGCAGCGTGTTGTAGGCCGTGACAAAGCTCTGTACGGCGGAAGCCATCGTCCCGGTGTCGGTGACGGCGGTCACCGTGCTGTCGCCCTTGCTCAGCAGGTTCAGCGTCAGGCCCGGCGCGGCGCCCTGCACCGAGTTGGTCGGGCTGCTTACGTCGATGCCGTTGATGTTCAGCTTGGCATCGAGGGCCTCGATGTTCTGCTTCATCGCCTTGGTGCCGGCCGGGTCATACGCCAGCAAGCCGGCAATGGTGCTGGGGTCGCCGGCGCCGTTGCTGTCCACGGAGATGCGCATGCTGGACTTGGCGCCCGTGGTGTTGGACGTCAGCACCATGCGGTACGGTGTGCTGCCGCCATCGTTGACGATGCTCGCGGTCACGCCGGCATTGGACGCATTGATCGCATCGCGGATGCCGGTCAGCGTGTTGTTGGTGCCGTTGATGTTGATCGAGGCGGACTTGGCGGTGCCGGGCGTAAAGACGGCGCCCTCGGTGGTCCCGAATTCGATCGTGATCTTGGCGCTGCCCAGCAACTGGCCCGTGCTGTCGGTGATGCCGTTGGACACCAGCGTCTGCGACTGCGCCAGCTGCGACACCTTGACCGCATAGCTGCCTGCCAGCGCGGACTTGTCCGCCACGACGCCCAGCACGCCGGTGTTGCTGGATGTGGTGGTGCTGCTGTTGTACAGGCTTGCCGTGCCAAGCGCGCTGGCGGCATTCTGGAACGAAGCCAGCGCCCCTTGCAGCAGACCATAAGCGGAGAGCTTGGTGGTGTGGACGGTGGCCTTCTTGGTCAGGGCGGTGAGCTTGGTCTCTTCCGCCTTTTGCAGATTGTCCAGCAAGGTGCTCAGGTCTAGCTGGGACCCGACTCCTATCGAGGAAATAGCCATGGTTGCAATCCCTTAATTGCATGTTGGAGGAGGCCGGCCCGCCGAAGCGGCCCGGCTGGTCAGGAGAGCCAGTTGCGCGCGGATGATACGGCCGTCACGCAGGGCTTCCTCGGGCGAGGTACTGATCGATGGCGTCGCCATAGGCGTGCGCTGTATTGCGACAAGCCGCTGGTTCCTGGCAGGAAATCCGGTGCCCGTGGCCTGGCTGTCGCGTCGCCCTTGATGTTGTCGACACGAGGGTAGATACGGATACGCCTGGGCAGCCGTGGGACGCCACTGGCCATTAAGATGCTGCTGATTTCACCCCGGCTCGCTGATCTGTCGGCTGTGGGCGCCGATCTTGTCCTCGTTTCGCGCTGAAGATGTGCGCATCGATCGAAAACCAGGGGGTAATCCCGATCGTGTGCTTCACTCTTCACGCTCAAGATCGTAGCGGCGTGGGCCTGGGGCCAATTGAGTGAATAAGGGGTGAAAGTCCGCGCATATCGTTTGGGTCGGCGCCGCGCAGGGCGTTTCGCCAACCGCAGCGAAACCTATCGACGAGCCTGCAAAAAAATGCACTGCGGGACCGTCCATTTGCCATCAAGTTTGAGAGGGAGATGCCGATATGGACCGCAAGGGTTTGCTCGACGCAGCGACGGTACTGGAAGACCTGGCCGCCGGCTTGCAGCCGGACGCGGTGCGCCTGGCGGCGGGCGCGCAGGCGCTGGAGGCCATGCACGCCGACCACCCCTCATGGCGCGACATGACCGACGCCGCATTCGGCCTGCAGGCGCTGGCCGCGGGCGGCGCGCTGGGCCCGGACGCGAAGGGGCGCGCACGCGCGGCCCGCCTGGCTGAGGTCGTGCGCAGCCTGGTCGATCCTTTGTAGGGCCAACTGGCGACGGTGCCTGAGAGGCTGTTTCAAGATGAAACGAAACGGTATTGCCCAGGCGCGCGGCCTCAGGCAGTGCAAGTGGATTGGCCAAGGCCGCGCAACGACGCCAGCATCTTTTGGAAATGATGGTCTCTAAGCCAGCGACAGGACGATGGCCGCCGCGCCAATGACGGCAACCAGATCCTCGATGACCGCCGCCGGCAGGCCCCTGCCGAATATCGCCGCAAGGCGCGCGCGCACAGCCGCGCCGCCGAGCGTGCCGATCGCCGCGCCCATGGCGCCAAGAATGCCCCCTCCCACCAGCATGCCGCCACCCGCCCCGATCGTGGCCCCGCACAGCGCCCCCGAGAGAATACGCGCGCTGAACTGTGGCGGCACTCTGCGGCTTGGCGTGCCGGGCAGCTTGTCGGTGATGAGCTCCACCGCGGCCAGCACGCTGAAGACCCAGGGCGTGAACCGATAGCCCATGAAGGCAAGCCAGCTGCCCGACAGGTCCAGCAAGCCCGCGTGGACCGCCCAGCTGACGGCGGCAGGCGCCGTCATGGCGCGCAGGCCAGCCACGATGCCGATAAAAAGCGAGAGCACGTACAGGGTCATGGCGTCTGTCCTCAATCAAGGCTGACAACGGTGACATGGCTGACGCGGTGAGCTTAAGGCCGTGCCGTGCGCGGGCACGTGCGCTAACCCACATGGCGAAGCAAGCGGCCGAGTGAGGGGGCGCGCGCCAGGACCTTGGCCCAGCGCTGGAGCTACAGCATCGCCTCCACCTGCGCTAGCAGCTTGCCCAGCGCGCGCTCCATCACCGCGCGCTCCTTGGGGGAAAGCGCGGACACCAGCGTCTCGTGGCGGCTGGCGGCGATCCGCATGATCTTCTCAAACAGCGGTTTGCCCTCGGCGGACAGCGAGATCAGCACCGCGCGGCCGTCGGTGGGGGATGGCTCGCGCCTGACCAGGCCTTGCTTGATGAGGTGATCGGCCGCGCGGCTGGCCTGGCTTTTGTCCAGGTTGGCGAAGCGCGCAAGGTCGATGACCAGGAAGGGGCCGAACTCGCCGATGGCGGCGAGCGTCCTGGCTTCGCTGAGCGACAGGCCCAGCGTTTCCGAATAGGCCTGCGCGATGCCGCGGTCGAACTGCTTGACGATACGGTGCAGGCGGTACGTGGCGAAGTCGGAGAGGGAGAGCTTGGGGTTTGTCATGACGCGCGGCCCGCCGTGTTGTCCGTCTGCGTTGCTTCGAAGCTGCGCGAGACCTCATCGAGCAATCGCGTCGCATCGGCAAAGCCGGCATGGCGGCTGAGCGCCAGCAGCGCCACGCGGGCCAGGTAGAGCGGCGTGTTGTGCTCTCCGAGCGCGGTCATGCGGTAGCACATCGCCGTGTAGATTTCATCGAGCTCGGTCGGGCTCATGGTCGTTTGCATTTTGTTCTCCCGCTTAGTCGATCTGCATGGCAAGGGCGATGGCGTTGCGCACATCGCCGGCGCGGGCCTGGCGCCAGCGGCCGCTGACGTAGCCATCCGGGCGGACCAGGTACAGCGTGCCGTCGACGGCGTCCAGCGCGCGCCGCACGGCATCCTGTGGATCGGCCAGCCGTCCCGCTGCGGGTGCCGTGCCCGCAATCAGGTGGCAATCCAGTTCGAGGCCGCTGTCGCAAAGCTGGCGCAGCCCGGGCACCGCGTCGTCCAGATCCTGGCCGGCGCCGGCGAAACAAAACGCTGTGAAGCCTTTGCCGATGCAGCGGACCAGCGAAGCCGGCGTGCCGTGCGGGCCGACCAGCGGCATGTCAGGCAGCGTGGCGCCCGGCGCCGGACCGGCCTTGAAGGCAGGGTCGTCCGTCACGGCAATGGGCGAGTCGGCAAAGACCGCCGGACTGGTCTGGCGCGGGTTGATCAGCGAGCGCAGTTCCGCGTGCGCCGCCGATAGCCCCAGCACGGCTTCACGCATCAAGGCAAAGGCAGGCGAGGGCGGGGCCATGAACTCCGTGCTCTTCGCGCCGAAGCGCATGTTCTCGCGCGCCGCCGCCACGCGCTCCGTGGAGTAGGAAGTCAGCAAGCCGGGGGAGGCCTTGCCGCGCACGGCAAGCGCGAGCTTCCAGGCGAGGTTGAAGGCATCGTCGAAGCCGCTGTTCAGGCCGCGCACGCCAAAGATGGGCACCAGGTGCGCGGCGTCGCCGGCAAAGAGCGCGCGGCCGTGCACGTAGCTATCCAGCGTGAGGCACTTCGCGTTGTAGATCGAGATCCACAGCGGCTCCCAAGGCGCGGTCACGCCCATCATCTTGAGGTGGCTCGCTACGCGAGGCAGCACATTCTCCGGCTTGACGGCCTGCTCCGCATCCTCGTGCTCGCCGACCTGGTAGTCGATGCGCCACACCTGGTCTGGCTGCTGGTGCAGCAAGATGGTGGAGCCGGGGTTGGACGGCGGATCGAACCATGCCAGCCGCTCGACCTCACGCGGGGCGTCGATAGCGATATCCACGATGACGTAGCGGCCCTCGTACTGCATGCCGCGCAACGACAAGCCTAGCGCATCGCGCACGGCGCTGCGGCCGCCGTCGGCTGCCACCAGCCAGTCCGCGCGCACCGTGTAGGCACGGTCGCCCGCGGCTACCGCCAGCGTCACGCCGTTGCTGTCTTGCGTGACGGCGGTAACGCGGTTCTGCCAGCGGATTTCGATCAGGTCCGGGTAGCGCGCGATGGCGTCGAGCAGGTATTGCTCGATGTAGTACTGCTGGATATTGACCATGGGCGCAAAGGCCTGCCCGGGCTCATGCGGCATGGTGAAGTGCAGCACCTCCTCGTTGCGGTAGTAGCTGCGGCCGCCCGTCCAGGCGAGGCCTTTGTCCAGGACCGGGGCGGCAACCCCGAGCGCGTCGAGGATTTCGAGTGAGCGCCGGGAGATGCAGATGGCCCGGCTGCCTTCACAGGTGCCGTCGTCCGCTTCCAGCACCACGCTGGGAATGCCGTGGCGGGCCAGGGCCAGCGCGACCGCCAGCCCGACTGGCCCGCCGCCGGCGATGACGACCTGGCGCGGGGCATCCATGCCGCCGGGGTGCAGCACCGGCAAGGATGCGGCGTGGACTTCGCGCTGGTACATGTCTTGTCTCCTGGTTGTGTGCGCAACCAGTTCAAGATAGTCCAATTTGGTTGCGTGCGCAACCAGATTGCCGTGCTCCGATCAGAATTCCACCATCGCAAAGTCTTCCTTGCCAACGTCGCACAGCGGGCAGCGCCAGTCGTCGGGGATGTCTTCCCAGCGGGTGCCGGGCGCGATGCCGTCTTCCGGCAGGCCCGCGGCTTCGTCATAGACCCAGCCACAGATGATGCACACCCATTGCTTGAACGCATCGGTGGCGGCGGATGCGGCCTTTGCCGCGATGGGGGCCTCCGGCTGCGCGGCGGCCTTCTCTTGTTCCGGCTCGTCCAGGCTGAAGACAAGCGGCGCCGCCGTGGCTTCGCTGCCGGGCGCCAGGCGCGCCTGCAGCAGGGCAAGCAGCGCCTGCGCCTCTTCCGTGGCCAGGTCGATCCAGTACGGATCGCCCGCGCCGTCGTTCAGGCGCTTCGGGGAAAACTGGATCTCTACTGCGGTGCCTTTCTTGTACATGCGATCAGGGGGCGGAGTATCGGGGTAGCGGGGTTTTTGGTGTTTGTGCAGGGTAAGGATTAGACAGGAAAAAGCACGCTGGTGAGCCATTGCTCGAAATCGGCTACCACGTCGGCGGTCAGCTCATGGCCAATGGGGTAGCGCCGCGACCGATGCGGCACGCCCAGCGCGTCCAGCCACTGGTCCGCGCGCTCGGCCCACGCGACGGGCAGCTTGTTGTCGAGTTCGCCGTGCGCGATAAAGGCCGATAGCCCGGCAAGCGCCTCGGGCGGGGCGAGGTGCGGCTCGATCTCCGGCAGGATGCGCCCGCTCAGCACCGCAAAGCCGGCCACGTCGGCTGGCGCGCTCAGGCCCACGCTGGCGCTGAGGATGCCGCCCTGGCTGAAGCCGGCGATCACCGTGCGCGCGGGCAGGGCGCCATCCTGCGCATGGAGGGCACGGACGAAGGCAATCAGCTGCTGCCGGCTGCGCTCCGCCTGGGCTGCGTTGATGGCGGGCGCGCCACCGGCGAAGCTGACCTCGAAAAAGCCATGCTGGCCGGGACCGAAGGTGAGCGGGCCTTGCACCAGCACCACTTCCACGCGCGGGTCGATACGCATGGCCACCGGCGCGAGGCTGGTCTCGTTGCTGCCTACGCCGTGCAGCAGCAGGAGCCGCGCCGCAGGCGCTGCGGCCGCAGCCTCTGACGCCTTTCGCAAGCGATAGCGCAGGCCGGTCGCCGGGTCTTCGGCCAGCGGGCCGATTTCATTGCGGGTGGTGTTCATATCGTCTCGCGTGGCTGTGAGCAAGGGATCAGGGAAGGGATCAGGCAGGGGATTACGCCGCAATGGGCTGCGCGGCTAGCGGCCGGAATTGGCCGAGCACATACGATTCCATCGACAAGATCCCGTAGGTGATGCCGCCGTCGATCACCGCCATCGGCTCGCCCACCCCGGCCGCGCCGATGGCCACCAGCAGCGGCAGGAAGTGCTCGTCGGTCGGGTGCGCGCGCTCCGCGTGCGGGGCCAGACGGCGGTAATCGATCAGTGGCTGCAGGTCGCCGGTGCGCATGGCGCTGCGCACCGCCTCGCGCACCCACTGCGTGAATGCCGCCACGTAAGGGGCATCGCCGCCGCCATGGCCGCGGAATTCATGGAGGTTGTGCGTCATGCTGCCGGAGGCGACGATCAGCACGCCCTGCTCGCGCAGCGGCGCCAGCGCACGGCCCAGCGCCAGCGCGCCGGCCGGGTCCAGCGGCTGCGGCAGCGACACCTGGAACACCGGCACCTGCGCATCGGGATACAGGTGGCGGATCGGCACCCAGGCACCGTGATCCAGGCCGCGCCGCGGATCCAGCCCGGCGTTGAACCCGGCCTGCGCCAGCAGCGCCACCGTGCGCTCGGCCAACGCCGGATGCCCGGCCGCCGGGTAGCGGATCTCGTACAGGGCACGCGGGAAGCCGCCGAAATCGTGGATGGTCTCGGGCTGCGTGCTTGCCGTCACGCGCACGCCGCCGCGTGTTTCCCAGTGGGGCGAGACCACCAGCACCGCCTTGGGCACCGGCAGCGCGCGCCCCAGCGCGGTGAGCTGCGGGCCGGCCAGGCCAGGCTCGATGGCGAAGGTGGGCGCGCCATGGGAGACAAAGAGGACGGGCAGTGCGGTAGACATCTCGGAATCTCCGGTCGCCACGGCAAAACCCGCGGCGTGCAACGACATAGGAATCTTGCTAGTTTATTGATTCATGTCGCGGCAATAAACTGCCATTCGTGTGATATATAGTCCCGATTATCGAGACAATAAACCGGAGCCCAGGCAACCCCGTGGACCGTGCCCTGGAAATGACCGTATTCACCGCCGTGGTCGACGCCGGCAGCTTTGTCGGCGCGGTCGAGGGCCTGCGCATGTCCAAGGCCGCCGTCTCGCGCCATGTGGATGCACTGGAACAGCGCCTGGGCGTGCGCCTGCTGCAGCGCACCACGCGCCGGCTGTCGCTGACCGAGGAGGGGCGCATTTTCTACCAGCGCGCGCGCGAAGTGCTGGCGGCGCTGGATGATGCCGAATCCGAGATCACGTCCCGCACGCAGGAGCCCAGCGGGCTGATCCGCATCAACGTGCCGCTCACGTTTGGCATCCTTCACCTCGCGCCGCTCTGGAGCGCTTTCATGGCGGCGTATCCGCAGGTTGATCTCGATATCACCCTCAATGACCGCGTGGTGGACCTGGTCGACGAAGGCTACGACCTTGCCGTGCGCATTGGCGACATGCCAAGCTCCGCACTGATCAGCCGCAAACTGGTCGCAACCCGCATGGTGCTATGCGCGTCGCCTGGCTATTTGGCGCAGCACGGCGTGCCAACCCATCCGCATGAACTGGCCGCGCACCGCGTGCTGGCCTACACCAACTGGTCCGGGCGCGACGAATGGCAGTTCGATGGCCCGCACGGCAAGGTCAGCGTGAGCACCCGCGCCCGCGTGTACGCCAACAATGGCGACACGTGCCGCGCCATTGCGCTGGCGCATGGCGGCATCATGCTGCAGCCGAGCTTCATGCTCCAGGACGACTTGCGGCGCGGTGACCTGGTTGAACTGATGCCCGAGTTCCGCGCGATCGAGATCGGCGTCTACGCCGTGTATCCGACGCGCAAGCAGCTGCCGCTCAAGGTGCGCCGGCTGGTGGATTTCCTGGTGGAGGCGTTTCGGGATGTGTCTTGGGGCTAGGGGGCACCCATCGCCTTCAGAGTCCCTTGGGCAACAGCGCCGCCAGCGATTCGCGCATGGCTCGCGCAATCAGTTGCTGCCGCTCGCGCGGCATGCGGGCCAGCGTGGAGGCCACGCTGATGCCCGCCACCGGTTCGCCGTCCGTGCTGTGCACCGCCATGCCCACGGCCAGCACGCCGCTGGTGGCGTGATTGCCGATCACGGACCAGCCGCGCTCGCGTGTGGCGCGCACCAGGATGTTCATGCGCTCGGGCGTCATGCCGCCATAGTGGCCGAGGGCCGCGGCATTGGCGGCGATGGATCGCGCCACGTCGTCTTGCGGCAAGGCCGCCAGCAAGGCCAGCCCGGCAGCGCCGACGCCCAGCGGCTGGCGCGTGCCGACCTGGATCACGAGGATCTGCACCGGATGCGTCCCGACATGGCGCGCGATGCAGTGCGAGATCGCGCCTTCGCGCACGACGGCGAACGCGGCATCCCCGCAAGCGGCACTCACGCGCGCCAGCACTGGCTGTAGCCGCGCCGCCAGGCCATCGGTGGCGTGCGGCTGCGCAAGCGCCGCCAGGCGCGGTCCCGCCACGTAGCGAAAGCGCCCGCGCTGCGCCACATAGCCGCTTTCCATCAAGGTAGCCAGCAGCCGGTAGACGGTGGCGCGCTCCAGCGCCGCGATGCGGCACAGGTCGACCACGCGCAGGCCTTCGCGCCCGCTGGCCAGCACCGCATCCAGCAATTGCAGGCCGCGCCGCAGCGTGCGGCTGCCGCCGTCTTCGGCGGCTTCGGTGGCATCGGCGGCGCCGGGAAGGGGGCTGAGGATTGCCTTGCTCTTGGTGGAAACGTCCGGCAGGCGGACGTTTTGATTGGCGGAGCGGGCAGGCATGGGGAAGAATTTCTCGGTCGATGGAAGCCACCCGCAGTATGCCGCAGCGCGGCCAGAAGGGGGCCAGCGACGGCATTGCACTGCCAAAACAGGAGACAAACCATGACCTTGCATCATGCATCGCGCCGGCGCCTGCTGGCGTTCGCGGCGGCCTTAAGCCTGGCGGGCGGCCTCGCGCTGCCGCTTCATGCCCAGCCCACTGCCTGGCCCACCAAGCCCATCAAGCTCGTGGTCGGCTACGCCGCCGGCGGCGCCACGGACGTGATCGCGCGCATCATCGCGCTCAAGCTGGGCGAACAGCTGGGCCAGCCGATGGTGGTGGACAACCGGGCGGGCGCCAACAGTAACGTGGGCGCCGAAGTGGTGGCCAAGTCCGTGCCCGATGGCTATACGCTCTACGTCTACACCATCGCCAACACCATCAACGCGTCGCTGTACGACAAGCTTGGCTACGACCCGCAAAAGGACTTCGAGCCCATCGGGCTGATCGCCAGGATTCCCAACATCCTGGTGGTGAACCCCAAGCTGCCGGTGAAAACCCTGGCCGACTACATCCGCTTTGCCAAGGCGTCGCAGGACGGCATCACCTTTGCCTCGTCGGGCAGCGGCTCGTCCATCCACCTGTCGGGCGAGATGTTCAAGATGCAGGCGCGGCTGAACATGCTGCACATCCCGTATCGGGGCAGCGCGCCGGCGGTGACCGACCTGCTGGGCGGGCAGGTCCAGTCGATGTTCGACAACACGCCTTCTGCGCTGCCGCACGTGAAGGCGGGGCGGCTGCGCGCCATTGCCATCACCAGCGCCCAGCGCTCGCCGCTGCTGCCCGAGGTGCCGACCGTTGCCGAGTCGGGCTTTCCCGGCTTTGACGTGCAATCGTGGTTCAGCCTGGCCGCGCCCGCCGGCACGCCGCGGCCGGTGATCGAGCGCCTGAACTCGGCCCTCAACAAGGTGCTGGCCGCGCCCGACGTGCGCCAGCGCTTGCAGGATCTGGCGGCCACCCCCGAGCCCGGCTCGCCAGAGCAGTTGCGCCGCCTGATCGCGGCGGAAACCAAGCGCTGGCACGACGTGGTGAAACAGTCTGGCGCCAAGGCCGAATAAGAAACAAGGAGCGTTGCCTACCATGTACCCGATCGATTTCTTCTGGCGTGCCGCGGCGCGCTGGCCTGGCAACATTGCGATCGACGCCCCCGAAGGCGCGATCCGCTACGACGCGCTGGCCGCCCAGGTGGCCGCGCTGGCCACGGCGCTCAATGCGCTCGACAACACCCTGCAGAGCCGCGTGGGCATTTGCGCGAAGAACAGCGCCGAGCACATCGTCGCGCTCCTGGCGGTGCTGGCCTGCGGCAAGGTCTGGGTGCCGCTGAACCCCAAGAGCACCCAGCCGGAGATCCGCCGCATCATCGATGCCACCGAGCCCTCCATCCTGGTGCTCGATACGGCCTGCGCCGGCCTGCTGGAGGGCGCGGCCGGCGCGCGCATCTATAGTGGCTCGCCGCCGCCCGGGGAGGTGTCGGTGGCCGCGTTGATCGCGCAGCATGCCGGCGCATCGCGCCCGGCCTTTGCGCTGCCGGAGGATGCCACGCAGGCGATCAAGTTCACCGGCGGCACCACCGGCTTGCCCAAGGGCGTGATGCAGCCGTACCGCGCCTGGATGACCAACGTCGCCAACCAGATCCACGCCTGGGGCTTTGATGAGCAAGAACGCTATATCGTGGCCGCGCCGATCACGCATGGCACGTCCACCTACCTGTTGCCCATCCTGGCGCAAGGCGGCTGCCACGTGGTGCTGGCCGAGGCCGGCGCCGAGGCGGTGCGCACGGCGTTTCGCGAGCGCGGCGGCACCGTGTGCTTCATGCCGCCAACGCTGGTCTACATGCTGATGGCGCTGCCCGGCGCCGCGCGCGCGGACTTCCCCTGCCTGCGCCGCCTGATCTACGGCGGCGCGCCCATGCCGCCCGAGAAGATCCGCGAGGTGCGCGCTTTTTTTGGCCCCGTGCTGGGCACCACCTACGGGCAGACCGAGGCGCCGCAGAGCCTGACCGTGATGCGCCCCGCGGATTTCGAGGACGAGCGCAACTGGGCCGCCGTGGGCCTGCCCACCTGGTTCAGCGACGTGGCCATCATGTCCCCGGACGGCCGCCTGCTGCCCCCGGGCGAGGTCGGCGAGGTGGTGGCGCGCGGCGACCTGGTGATGAGCGGCTACTGGCGCCTGCCGGAGAAATCCGCCGAGACGCTGGTGGACGGCTGGCTGCACACGGGTGACCGCGGCCTGATCGACGAGCGCGGCTACCTGTACCTCAAGGACCGGCTCAAGGACATGGTCATCACCGGCGGCTTCAACGTCTATCCGGTGGACGTGGAGAACGCGCTGGGCCAGCACCCGGCGGTGCATGAATGCACGGTGTTCGGCGTGCCCGACGAAAAATGGGGCGAGGCGGTGCAGGCCGCCGTGCAGTTGCGCCCCGGCCAGCATGCCACCGAAGGCGAACTGATTGCCTTTGTGCGCGAGCGCCTGGGCCCCGTGCAAACGCCCAAGCGTATCCACTTCCATGCGAGCCTGCCGCGCTCCGCCGTGGGCAAGGTGCTCAAGACCGCGGTGCGCGAACGCGCCATCGCCCCTTCGGCCCCATCGGCCCCGACCCCTGCCAACGAATCCACTGCGAACCCATCATGACTTCCTCCGCTTCCTCCACGCCCGTCACCCGCCTTTGCACCCATACCCTTACCAGCCTGCATTACCGCGACGCGGACCTGGTCGAGGACCTGATGGGCAAGAAGACCTTCACCGAGGTCATGCTCATGCAGATCCTGGGCCGTGCGCCGCGCCCGGTGGACCTGCGCATCACCGACGTGGTGCTGATCGTGCTGATGGAGCACGGCCTCACGCCCAGCGCCATCGCCACGCGGCTGATCTACATGAGCGCGCCCGAAAACCTGCAGGGCGCCGTATCCGCTGGCCTGCTGGCCGTGGGCAGCTCCTTCGTGGGCACCATGGAGAACTGCGCGCAGCTGCTCGACCGCATCGGCGCGGCCGCCGATCCCGATGCCGAGGCCATGGCGATCGCACGCCACTACAAGTCCATCAAGAGCCATGTGCCCGGCTTTGGCCATCACCTGCACAAGCCGGTGGACCCGCGCGCCTACAAGCTGCTGGAAATGGGCCGCGCCGAGCCCGACCTGGCCGGCGACAAGATCCGCGCGCTGGAGCGCCTGTCCAGCGCGGTGGATGCCGTGGCCGGCCGTCCCATTACCATCAACGCCACCGGCGCCGTGGCTGCCTTGCTGGGTGAGCTGGGCGTGCCCACGGCCGTGATGCGCGGCTTTGCCGTGATTTCGCGCGCCGCCGGGCTGGTGGCGCATATCGTGGAGGAGCAGCAAAGCCCCTCGGGCCGCTTTATCTGGGACACCATCGAGCACGCGATCCCCTATGTGGGCGAAGGTGGGCAGCAGCCGGGGGAGGGGGCGTGACATGACCAAGCCATCGAACGCTGGCGACAGCGCGGCGGCGGCTCGCCCGCCCGCGTTGCCGCTCGATCTTTCGGGCCGCACGGTGTTTGTCGCCGGCGCAGGCTCCGCGGGGCCGGGCTGGAGCATCGGCCGCGCGGCCAGCGTGACCTACGCGCGCCTGGGCGCGCAGGTCTGCGTGGTGGACCGCGACGCGGCCTCGGCCGGGGAAACCACGGCGCTGATCCGGGCCGAAGGCGGCATCGCCGAAACCTTCACGGGCGATGTGTCCGTGGAGGCCGAAGTGGTGCGGCTCTTTGCCGCAGCGCGCGAGCGCTTCGGCATGGTGGACGTGCTGCATCACAACGTGGGCATTGGCAAGACCGGTGGCCCGATGGAAACCACCGCGGACGACCTGGACCGCATCCACGCCGTCAACGTGCGCAGCCTGCTGCTGGCCAGCCAGCAGGTGCTGCCCGACATGGTGGCGCGCGGGCGCGGCGCCATCATCGCCATCTCGTCGGTGGCGGGCATGCGCTACGTGGGCTACCCGCACCTGGCCTACAGCGTGACCAAGGCCGCCGTGACGCAGTTCACGCGCATGCTGGCGCAGCAATACGCGCCACATGGTGTGCGCGCCAACACCGTGGTGCCGGGGCTGATCGACACGCCGCGCATCGCCACCACGGTGGCAAAGATGTTCTCCGGCACCAGCCTGGACGAGGCGCGCCGTGCGCGCGCCGCGCAAGTGCCGATGGGCCGCATGGGCAGCGCATGGGACGTGGCCCACGCCTGCGCCTTCCTCGCCTCCGATGCGGCGGCCTATGTCACCGGCACGGAGCTGGTGGTGGATGGCGGCATCACCGGGAAATTCGTGTGACACGCAATCCGTCGCCCCGTGTGCAGTAGTTGCTTAAAAGAAGGGATGACCGGCTAGCCATGTCCGCAGCGCGGATATTCGCGCTATGCCATTGCGCGAGGGACTAAAGAGCCACTCAAGCTTGCCGATATGTAGTCATCGGCATGAAGAATGCCGGCATTCCTTGCCGGCACGAGCCGATGTCTTCCTCCCGAAGCCGACGCTCGATCGGTTGCCACGACAAGCGAAAGTCAGGCATCCGTGCAGGCGGCGTTGCCACGCACCCGCCTGCCGGTCTCTCGCTTGCCTATCCGGGATGGCTCTGGCCGATGACCTCTTGCAATCCTCCTTTCTTTTTCCAGGACGACGGACAAACATGCGTTTCAGTGACATGAAAATATCGACCCGCCTTACTGCCGGATTCGGCATTCTGGTTCTGTTGATCGCCTTCATGGGCGGCACATCGATCATCAAGATTCATATGGTGGAAGGTGCATTGCACACCGTCTTGAGCGATTACTACAGGAAAATCGCCGAACTCAATGAGATCAAGGGAAACCTGAACCAGGTCGCGCGCTCGCTGCGCAATATGGTGATCATGACGGTGGCGGCGGATATCGAGAAGGAACGTGAGCAGACCGCCGCCACGCAAAAGACCATTGCCGCCCAATGGGCCCGGCTAGAGGCCAAGATCGTCTCTGACAAGGGGCGGGCCGAGCTGGCCAAGGTGAACGCGGCGCGCGGTGCGTACGGTGCATTGCAGGACAAGTTCCTTGGGCTGGTGGCGGCAGGCAATGCCGACGAGGCCAGGAACATGCTGCTGGGCGAGCTGCGCCCGGGCCAGCTGGCCTATTTCGCCGCCGTGGAAGGCCTGATCCAGCATCAGGACAATCGCATGGAAGAATCCACGAGCGAGGCCATCGACGCCGTCGAGCGCATGAAGACCACGATCTGGGCTTCGGGTGCCGTCGCGCTGCTGGTCGCCGTTTGCATGGCCACATGGATCATCCGCGCCATTACCCGGCCAATCAATCAGGCCGTGCGGGTGTCGGCGGCCGTGGCCGCGGGCGACCTGAGCCTGCAGTTCGATGCCAGCGGCAATAGTGAAACCGCCAGGCTGATGCGCGCGCTGAAGGACATGCAGGCCAACCTGGTGCGCGTGATCGCCCACGTGCGTGAGAACGCCGAGGGCGTTGCCAGCGCAAGTCAGCAGATTGCCGATGGCAACCGCGACCTGTCCGGCCGTACCGAGGAACAGGCCAGCGCGCTGGAGCAGACCGCGGCCTCGATGGAGGAGCTCAGCTCCACGGTCAGGCAGAACGCCGACAACGCGCTGCAGGCCAATCAGTTCGCCATTGGCGCCACCACGGTGGCGCGCAAGGGCGGCGACGTGGTCGGGCAGGTGGTGGGCACCATGAAGGAGATCAACGATAGCTCGCGCAAGATCGCCGACATCATCGGCGTGATCGACAGCATCGCGTTCCAGACCAACATCCTGGCGCTGAACGCCGCCGTGGAGGCCGCGCGCGCCGGTGAGCAGGGGCGGGGCTTTGCCGTGGTGGCGGGCGAGGTGCGCAACCTCGCGCAGCGCAGCGCCGAGGCGGCCAAGGAGATCAAGACGCTGATCACTGCCAGCGTGGAGCGCGTGGAGCAGGGCACGGCCATGGTGGATCATGCCGGCGCGACCATGACGGAGATCGTGACGGCGATCAAGCGCGTGACCGACATCATGGGCGAGATCAGCGCAGCCAGCACGGAGCAGAGCGCGGGCGTGGCGCAGATCGAAACCGCCATGAGCCAGATGGACCAGGCCACCCAGCAGAACGCCGCGCTGGTGGAGCAAAGCTCGGCAGCGGCGGAAAGCCTGCATGCGCGGGCACGGCAACTGGTGCAGGCGGTGGCCGTGTTCAAGCTCCATCAGGAGCGTGGCGGGCATGGCGCGCCATCCGGCCTGACCGCGGCCTGAGCGGGGGCTGAACGGGGCCTGATTGGCCAAGGACCAGTAAAATAGCCGGCCAGGGTGGGTTTTCAAAGGCGGCAGGTGGCACAACGACAACAGGGTTTTCTTCTGACTCGGCACTGGCGGGATACGGCCGCCGGGACAGAAGTCGAGTTCTGGCTGGCGACCGACAGTGGCCCCCGGCATATCCGCCTGGCGCATCAGCCCTCGGTGGCATTTATCCCGGCTGAGCAGCGCGAGACCGCCGAGGCGGTCTTGCGCTGCGAGCGCAATGTGGCGTTGCGCGAACTCCCGCTCGCGGATTTCCATCGCCGCCCGGTGCTGGGCCTGTACTGCCAGCATTACCGCCAGCTCACCAAGCTGGAAAAACTGCTGAAGGAAGCCGGCGTCAGCGTCTACGAGGCCGACATCCGCCCCCCGGAGCGCTACCTGATGGAGCGCTTCATCACCGCGCCTGTCTGGTTTGCCGGCGAGGCCAACGTGGCCCACGGCGGGGGTCCCCTGCTCAACAGCCAGATGAAGCCAGGGCCAGCCTATCGGCCAACGCTGAAGCTGGTGTCGCTGGACATCGAGACCACCGCCCACGGTGACCTGTACTCGATCGCGCTCGAAGGCTGCGGCCAGCGCCAGGTGTATATGCTCGGCCCGCCCAACGGCGACGACAGTGCGGTCGACTTTGACCTGGAGTACTGCGCCAGCCACCCGCTGATGCTGCAAAAGCTGAACCAATGGCTTGCCCAGCACGATCCCGATGCCATCATCGGCTGGAACGTGGTGCAGTTCGACCTGCGCGTGCTGCAAAAGCATGCGGATCGCTATCAGGTCCCGCTGCTGTTCGGCCGGGGAGGCAATGTGCTGGAGTGGCGCGAGCACGGCTTCAAGGACAACCATTTCTTTGCCTGCGCCGCCGGTCGCCTGATCATCGATGGTATCGAAGCGCTGCGCTCCGCTACCTGGAACTTCCCGTCCTTCAGCCTGGAGAACGTGGCGCAGGCGCTGCTAGGCGAGGGCAAGTCCATCGATAACCCGTATCAGCGGATGGCGGAGATCGACCGCCGCTTTGCCGAGGACAAGCCCGCGCTGGCCCGCTACAACCTCAAGGACTGCGAGCTGGTGACCCGGATCTTCGCCAAGACCGAGTTGCTGACCTTCTTGCTGGAGCGGGCCGCTGTCACCGGCTTGCCCGCGGACCGCAGCGGCGGCAGCGTGGCCGCCTTCACCCACCTGTACATGCCGCTGATGCATCGCCAGGGCTATGTCGCCCCGAACCTGGGCGAGGTGCCGGAGGGTGCCAGCCCCGGCGGCTTTGTCATGGATTCGCAGCCCGGGTTGTACGATTCGGTACTGGTGCTGGACTACAAGAGCCTGTACCCGTCCATCATCCGCACCTTCCTGATCGATCCGCTCGGGCTGGTGGAGGGGCTGCGGGATCCGTCCGACGAAAGCTCGGTGCCGGGATTTCGCGGCGCGCGCTTCTCGCGCACCCGGCATTGCCTGCCGGCCATCGTCAAGCAGATCTGGCAAGGCCGGGAAGCGGCCAAGCGCGAAGGCAACAAGCCCTTGTCGCAGGCCCTGAAGATCATCATGAATGCGTTCTACGGGGTGCTAGGGTCCAGCGTCTGCCGCTTTTTCGACCCGCGCCTGGCGTCGTCGATCACCATGCGCGGCCACGAGATCATGCACCGCACGCGCGAGCTGATCGAGGCGCAGGGCTACCAGGTGATCTATGGCGATACCGATTCGACCTTTGTCTGGCTGAAGCAGCCGCATGCCGAGGAAGACGCCGACAGGATTGGCCGCATGCTTGTCCAGCAGGTGAACCAGTGGTGGCGGCAGCATCTGCAACAAGAGTACGGCCTGGACAGCGCGCTGGAGCTGCAGTACGAGACCCACTACCGCCGCTTCCTGATGCCCACCGTGCGCGGCGCAGAGCAGGGCAGCAAGAAGCGCTACGCGGGGCTGGTCGCCAGGGCGGACGGCAGTGAGGAGATGGTCTACAAGGGCCTGGAGACGGTACGCACGGACTGGACGCCGCTGGCCCAGCAGTTCCAGCAAGCGCTTTATCAACGCGTGTTCAAGAAGCAGCCGTACAGGGAATACGTGCAGGACTACGTCCGCCGCACCATGAGCGGCGAGTTCGACGCGCAACTGGTCTACCGCAAACGCTTGCGCCGCACGCTCGAAGACTATCAGCGCAACGTGCCGCCGCACGTGCGCGCGGCACGCATCGCGGACGAGTTCAACCGCAAGGAAGGGCGTCCGCTGCAATACCAGGACGGCGGCTGGATCAGCTATGTGATGACAGTGGCCGGCCCCGAGCCGCTGGAAACCCGGCGCTCGCCCATCGACTACGACCACTATCTCACGCGCCAGCTGCAGCCGGTGGCCGACGCCATCCTGCCCTTCCTGGGCGATGCGTTCGAGACGCTGGTGACGGGGCAGAAGGCCTTGTTTTGACGGGGGCTCAGGCGTTGGCGTTTATCCAGCGCTGAGTCAACGTTAGAGGTTCGCGAGCTTCAAGGGATGCAGGAATTGGCGTCGACGGCATAGACGGCATAGTCACGCAGTTTCTTTTGCTTTTACATTAGGACCGCGTGCCCATGTCCGGTCGCTTCCACGGCAGTGTGGACTGCCGTGGAAGCAGGCGCCGCTATCTCTGCGAGGTGTCGCGCCGGCGTATTGGCAAGGTGCTGCTATTTCTTGGATTCGTATGCCATCCGCACCGCCAGACCTGTCAGAACGCTTCCCATCAGCCAACGCTGCACCAATAGCCACTGCGGGCGTCCTGACAGGAAGGTGGAGATCGATCCGGCCGTCACGATGATCAGTGCATTCACAGCGAGGCTGATCGAAATCTGAACGCCGCCGAGCGCCAGCGACTGGGTAAGAACACTGCCATGTCCTTCCGTAATGAATTGGGGCAGCAGAGACAGATACATGACGGCGATTTTTGGATTCGCCAGGTTGGTGATAAACCCCATGCTGAAGAGCTTCCTTGGGGTATCGACCGGCAGGTCGCGCACTGCAAACGCGGACCGTCCGCCCGGTTTGACCGCTTGCCAGGCAAGATAGAGAAGGTACAAAGCGCCGCCAATGCGAAGCGTGTCGTATGCGTAAGGTACCGCAAATACGAAAGCCGTAATTCCGAATGCCGCGCACAGCATGTAGAACACAAAGCCCAGAGCAACGCCGCCCAATGAAATGAGGCCTGCGCGTCTGCCTTGGCAAATGGAGCGGGAAATCAGATAAATCATGTTCGGCCCCGGCGTTAAAACCATTCCCAAGGCCACAAGAGCGAACATCAGCAAGTGTGCAAAATCAGGCATAACCCATCTCCAAGGATAGTAGGTAATGCCCAGGCGCGCGGCGGCTAGCAACCTCACGCTCCCCGATAGTGCCCTATCTGTATGCGCCAGTCACATGAGTGCAGAAATCATAGCACAGGAGAAAATGCTTTAGGCCACGGGAAGAATCATTGGCAACGCGGGGGATACGCTCCTTCAGCTTGCGGATAGGTTTTGGCCCAGCCGTGCTGCTTCTATCGCGGCGATGTCGATCTTTTTCATGGTCATCATCGCGTCAAACGCGCGCCTGGCCACAGCAGGATCAGGGTCGGATATTGCCGCGGTGAGGGCGCGCGGGGTGATCTGCCATGACAAGCCCCAGCGGTCCTTGCACCAGCCGCATGCGCTTTCCTGGCCGCCATTGCCGATGATTGCGTTCCATAAGCGGTCGGTTTCGGCCTGGTCGTCCGTCGCGATTTGAAAAGAGAATGCCTCGTTGTGCTTGAAATACGGGCCGCCGTTCAGGCCAAGGCAGGGGATGCCGGCGACGGTGAATTCAACCGTCAGGACATCGCCCTGCTTGCCGCCAGGATAGTCGCCCGGTGCGCGGTGGACGGCGCCGACTGCGCTGTCGGGGAACGTCTGCGCATAGAAGTTCGCGGCGTCAACGGCGCCACCTTCGTACCACAGGCAGATCGTGTTCTTGCTGGTCATTTCGCATCTCCTGATAAGTTGGCCACCTGCATCCGCGCAGCAGCCGCAGTGACGTCGTGCGTGACTATCTTGTGTGGGTTGCGTGATCTTCGAACGCCGAGACGATGCCGTCAATCATTGCCGTGATGCGCGCGGTATGCCGAAGGTCTTGATGCGTGACGAGCCAGATTTCGTAGACCGCCCCACGTGCGGGTTCCGGCCATATCTGCACGAGGCCGTCGTGTTCAGCCAGATGTATCGGAAGTTCACCGATGCCGAGTCCGGCCTTTACCGCGGTGCGCAGCATGAGGCTGGAATTGAAGGTCGATACGATGCGCCCCGCGTGTATCGGTTCGCCAGCAAGCGTCGGTGATCGATTCCCGGTCCAGTTTCCTTGATAGACGACAAGATCGTGGCCCGCGAAGGCGGAGCCAGCGGCGGGCTTGCCGTGCTGCTCGAGATAAGCACGCGATGCAAAGAGTCCCATGGGCCAGCGAGCCAGGCGCCGTGCGACAAGATCGGGATTTTCCGGCCTGACCGACCGGACTGCGATATCCGCTTCGCGCCTGGCCAGGTTTAGCATGCGCGTCGACGTATCCAGCAGGACGCGCACTTCGGGATGCGCAGCATGCAGGCGTTCGATGGCGGGAAGCAGGAATTGGAGCGCGATCAAGTCGGTGCTGGTGACTCTTACGTCCCCCGCAAGCCGTGTATCCGTGCCTTGAGTTCGTCTGACGAGTTCGTGTGCGGCGTGTTCCATTTTCTCCGCCGATCTCAGCGCGGCCTCGCCTGCGGCGGTCAACGCGTAACCGTCAGAGGTGCGCAGGAAGAGCGTTGCACGTAGGGCGTGTTCTAGCGCCGCGATCCGTCTGCCGACCGTCGCCTGATCAAGGTTGAGCGTCCTGGCCGCGCCACGGAGCGTCTTTTCGCGCTCCACCGCGAGAAACACTCGCGCGTCATCCCAGTTCATCGTGCCGCCCTCCTGATGCAAATTTGCATCTGTCACCATGAATAATGCTGCACATATTCATCAGCGTCGAGGCCTAGACTGAACGCAAGAGTTCCTCGTTCAATGATCCGCCCGGATCCATCGAGCCTCATCTTTAGAAAGAGTGATATCCATGTCTGCTTCAGCTTATCGTGTGCCGTCGTCCATGACAGCCATTGAGATCAAACAGCCCGGCGGTCCTGAGGTCCTGGTGCCGGCTACGCGCGCGGTGCCGATGCCGGCCGCCGATCAGGTTCTGGTCCGCATCCACGCAGCTGCCGTGAACGGTCCCGATGTTTTCCAGCGCAAAGGGCTCTATGATCCGCCCCCCGGTGCTTCCGACATTCCGGGGCTGGAAGTGGCAGGTCAGGTGGTTGCCGTTGGCTCCGACGTATCGCAATTCCGGATCGGCGAACTGGTGTGTGCATTGATTCCCGGTGGTGGTTACGCAGAATATGCGGTCGCGCACGCCTGCAACACGATGCATATCCCCAAAGGCCTGACGTTGGTGGAAGCCGGGGCCATGCCCGAAACGTTGATGACGGTATGGCTGAACCTGTTCCAGCGCGGCAAGCTGGTTGCCGGCGAATCGGTGTTGATCCATGGCGGCGCGTCAGGTATCGGTACCACGGCGACCATGCTGGCGAAGGCATTCGGCGCTGCGAAAATCGTCACGACAGTTGGCTCGCAGGCGCACCGGGAGGCCAGCCTGGCGCTAGGCGCAGACCTCGCAATAGATTACCGCGAGGAAGATTTCGTCGCCGCGGCGAAGCGGTTTACCGATGGAAGAGGGGTCGACGTGATCCTCGACATCATTGCCGGCGACTACGTGGCTAGAAACTATGACGCCGCAGCCATGGACGGACGGATCCTCCAGGTGGGCGTGATCAAGGGGCCGGCGAAGGATCTCAACATCGTGCCGATGTTGACGAAACGTCTGACGCATATGGGCTCGACATTGCGATCGCGCACGTCCGCGGACAAGGCGGCCATCATCCATGAACTAGAGCGGCAGGTCTGGCCGCACATCGAGAGCGGCAAGATCAAGCCGGTTGTCTACAAGACCTTTGCGCTTGCCGACGCTCGCGGCGCTCACGAACTGATCGATTCCGGCGCACACTTTGGAAAGATTGTCCTTACGACAGGCGCCGATCTCATTGGCTGAACATGGATCAAACTGCCGGCAGCCACACCGAGGCAGGATGCCGGGCACCGAAGTCCTGAAGTTCGACATCAGGCCAGGCGGCTGGCCTCGATGCGCGGGAACACCCGCGCCAGCGTGGCCCCGCGCGCGGCCATGAACAGCAGCAGCGCCGCCCATAGGCCATCGTTGCCGAACGGGCCGGCCAGCGTCAGCGCCGCCACCATGAACGCCGCGAACGACAAGGCCATCGAGTGCATCAGGTCGCGCGTGCTGGTGGCACCGATAAACACGCCATCGAGCAGGAAGCCCCACACGGAAACCAGCGGCAGGGCGACCGCCCACGGCAGGTAGCGCACCGCTGCGTCGTGGACCGTGCGCTGGTCGGTCAGGCAGGCGATGATCCATTCTCCGGCGCCGGCATATACCAGGGAGAAGCACAGCGCGCCCACCGCACCCCAGATCATCGTGACCCGGACCGCGCGGCGGAAGGCGTGCCGGTCCCGGGTGCCGATGGCGGCGCCCACCAGCGCCTCGGCCGCATGCGCGAAGCCATCGAGCGCATACGCCATGAAGGTCTGGAAGTTGAGCAGCAGCGCGTTGGCCGCCAGGATCACGTCGCCTTGCCGGGCGCCCGCATGGGCGAACCAGCCGAAGCTGGCCACCAGGCACAGCGTGCGGATGAAGATGTCGCGGTTGAGGGCGACCAGCCGTTTCAGTTCGTGCGCATCGGCGACCACCGCCCAGCGCAGGGGCGCCAAGCCGTGTGGGCGCAGCCGCCAGAGCAGGGCGGCGCCCAGCACGAAGCCGCATGCATCGGCGGTGGCCGTGGCGGCGCCGATCCCCGCGATGCCCCAGTCGAACACATAGACGTAGAGCAGCACCGCGGCAATGTTCACCGCGTTGATGAAGAGCTGGATGAGCAGGCCGAGCCGCACGTGCTGGCAGCCCAGCAGGTAGCCGAGCACCACGTAATTGCACAAGGCGAACGGCGCCGCCCAGATCCGCGCATGGCTGTAGACCCGCGCGTGGTGCTGGAGTGTGTCGCTGCCGCCGATCAGGCCAAGCGCGCCGTGGATCAAGGGCATCTGTACGGCCAGCACACCGAGCCCGATGACGGTGGCCAGCATCAGGGCGCGTACCAGCGTGGCGCGCAATGCCGCGCCGTCCTGGGCGCCGTAGGCTTGCGCAACGAGCCCGGTGGTACCCATGCGCAGGAACCCGAAGCCCCAGAACACAAAGCTGAAGAACAGGCCCCCGGCGGCTACGCCGCCCAGGTAGGCCGGGTCCGGCAGGTGGCCGGCAACCGCGGTATCGACCGCACCCAGGATCGGCTGGGTCAGGTTGGCCAGGATGATCGGGAATGCCAGCGCCAGCACGCGGCGGTGCCAGTGCGAAGCGGGGAGGGCCGGCGGCGCGCTGGAAACGCTGGCGCTGGCGGGTGACGCGGATGAAGCGGATGAAGCGGATGAGAGGGGACTGTCGGCGTCTGGCACGTTGTGCAGCTACAGCTGGGTGTTTGGGATCGAGCGTCATTATGGTCGATCCACAGCACCGCTGCCTCGCCAGGGATCAGACGCGGGCGACCTTGTTAGCGTTGCGTCTCGCCCGCCCCGATGCCGCCGTGGTCCCGCGACCATCGGGCCGGGTCGGCCAGGAAACGCTGCAGTTCGTCAATGCCGCGGCTGTCCACGTTGCCGCTGCCACGCGCGGCTTGCAGGATGTCCTGCCAGTTCGCGAGGGAGTGGATCTTGGCCTGCCAGGGGGCGAGGGTGCTTTCGGTGGGGAACGTGCCGTAGTCAAACACCACGAAGATATCCGTCACCACGGCGCCGGCTGCCGCCAGCGCCTCGCAGAAGATCCGCTTGGAGCGCGCGGCGGCCATCATGTCGTCCACCAGCAGCACGCGGTCGCCGGCGTTGACGGCCCCCTCGATCTGCGAGGCGGGCCCCAGCCCCTTGGCTTCCTTGCGCACATAGAGCAGCGGGAGCGCCAGGGCATCGGCCATCCAGGCGCCGAATGCGATGCCGCTCGATTCGGCGCCGACCACGGCATCGATGCCGCCGAGCCGGTTGCGTTCCCGCAGCAGGGTCAAGCCGCGCTGGATCAGCGCCTTGCGCAGCAGGGGAAACGAGATCAGCCGGCGACAGTCGATATAGACCGGACTGGCCCAGCCGGAGGGCAGCCGGAACGGCTCGTCCGTGCGGAATTTCACGCAGCCGGCATCCAGCAGGGCCTGGCCTACCGACAATGACAGGTCGGGTTGAGGGCGTAGTTGAGACATGCGGGGCTCCAATGCTTCAGTGCTTCAGTGCTTCAGTGTTTGTGCTCGGCCGCGGCTCAGAGGCTCGTGATGGTGTCGTCCAGCACCTGCACGCCAAGCAGGAAATCATCGATGTCCATGGCCTCGTCCGGGTTGTGCGAGCCGTGTTCGTTGCGCACGAAGAGCATGCCGGTGGGGATGCCGGCGTTGGCAAACAACGATGCGTCGTGCCCGGCGCCGCTTGGCACTTGCTCAACCGGGAGGTCACGTTGCCGGCATGCCTGCGTGAGCAGTTCACAGACCCTGCCGTCCATGGTGGCCGGGGCCGATTCGATGCGGCGGTCGAACTCGAACCGCACGCCGCGGTCGCGCGAGATGGCCTTGCATTCCGTGCGCAGCAGTTGATAGAAGCCTTCCAGCGTTTCCACGCTCTTGCTGCGCGCCTCGAAGCTGAAGTTCACCATGCCGGGGATGCGGGAGATCGCATGCGCCTGCGGGCAGGTGCTGACCACGCCGGTGGTGACGACCAGGTCGATGCCGCGCTCCAGCAGTACGCGCCAGTGCTCGTCCAGCCGCGTGATCAGCTCGGCCACGGCAAACATGGCGTCCTTGCGCAGCCACCGTGGCACCGCGCCGGAGTGGCCGGCCTCGCCGATGCACTGGATCCGGTTGTGCCGCACATTGCCGCGGATGCCGGGCACCACCGCCACCGGCAAGCCGCGCGCGACCATCACCGGGCCTTGCTCGATATGCAGTTCCAGGTAGGCATGGACCTTGGCTTTGTCCAGCAGCGGCGCCTGCGCGCGGATCGCCTCGACGTCGGCGCCGGCAGCTGCCATGCAGGCCGCCAGCGACGCGCCGGAATGCCGGTGCGCCAGCGCCAGGTCGTCGGCGCTGAGCTTGCCCAGCAGCGCGCCCGAACCCATGTACGCCTTGCCGAACCAGGCACTTTCCTCGCCCCGGAAGCCCACCACCTGCAGCGGCACGCGCGAGTGCCGGCCGGTGCGCTTTTGCCGGAGCTGGCAGAGCAGGCCAGCGACGATTCCCGCCAGCCCGTCGAAGTTGCCGCCTTGCGGGACGGAGTCCAGGTGGGAGCCGACCCACGTCGCAGCCGCGCCCGCGCCCGCGTCGGCTTGCGGCAGGCGGAAGACGAGATTGGCGGCGCGGTCGGCCTGCGCGTCCAGGCCGTGGCGCAGCGCGAAGTCCCGCAGGTAGGCGGCCGCCGCGGTCTCGCCCGCGCCGTAGCTGTCGCGGGTCACGCCAACGCCATCGGACGACAGTTCGCGTATGTCCTCGAAGAGCTGTTCGGCGACCGGCTTGAGTTCCAGAATTTCCATGACACGTTTGTGGATCGTTGCAGTGACGCGCCAGCGGCATGCGCTGGCGCGAGTGGCTTTTTGCCGAGGGCGCTCAGCCGGATTGCTGCGCGAAGCGCAGCCAGCGGTCGCTTAAGTGCGGGTCGAGCCGGACCTGGCCCACCAGGTCGCGCAGCGCCCCGGTGCCGGTTTCCTGGCAATAGTCCTGCAGCCCGTCGATGATCTTCTGCATGACGCCGGGGTCCCGGAAGGACGCCGTGCCGACCTGGACGGCGGCGGCGCCGGCGAGCATGAACTCGACGGCATCCTCGGCGTTCTGGATGCCGCCGCAGCCGATGATGGGGATGCGCACGGCGCGATAGCACTGGTGCACCAGCCGCAGGGCAATCGGCTTGATGGCCGGGCCGGACAGGCCGCCCATGACGTTACCCAGCTTGGGCTTGCGGGTACGCACGTCGATGGCCATGCCCAGCACCGTGTTGCCCATGACGATGGCGTCGGCGCCGGCGTCTTCCGCCGCCCGGGCCACGGCCGCGATCTGGCTGGCGTTGGGCGTGAGCTTGACCCAGACGGGGTGGCGCGTGCGCCGGCGGATGGCGCAGACCGCCTGGTAGGTGGTCTCGGGCAGCATCGCAAAGGCCATGCCGTCGGCTTCCAGGTTGGGGCACGAGATATTGGCCTCGATGGCGGCAACCTCGGGCAAGGACAGTTGCTCGCACGCCAGGGCGAACGCCTGCGCCGTATCGGCGGAGATCGACACCACCACCGGCGTGTTGTAGCGGGTGTAGGGCGGCAGCACGCATTCGCGGTAATAGTCGAGCCCCTTGCTCGGGATGCCGATGGCGTTCAGCATGCCGCCATAGGCCTCGGCTACCCGTGGCGTGGGGTTGCCGGCCCGGGACCTGGGGGAGACGCTCTTGATCACCAGCGCGCCAAGCTGGTTGAGGTCCAGCGCCTCGCGGTACTCGATGGCGAAGCAGCCGGAGGCGGGCATGACCGGGTTGCGCAGCGTCAAGTCGCCAACCCGAACGGTGAGATCAGCCAAACTCCACCTCCCCGACGACTTCACGAATGGAAAACACCGGGCCTTCCCGGCAGACCCGCAGGAATTGCTTGTCGCCATCGCAATCGAACAGCCGCACGCAGGACAGGCACACGCCCATGCCGCAGGCCATGCGCTGCTCCATGGCGACTTCGCCAATCACCTCGGGATGATCGGCCAGCACGCGCTGCAGCAGCATCAGCAGGCGGTGCGAGCCGCAGGTGTAGACCGCGTCCGGCCGCTGCTGCCCGAGCAGGCCGCGCATCAGGACTTCCATGGCCTCTACCGACGAGGAGCCATCCGCATCGAACACGCTATGCACCTGGGCGTTGGCCCCGCGCAGGAATTCGTGCGCCATCAGGTCGTCGCGGGTGCGGGCCGACATCACCGCGGTAATGGCGACGCCAGCTTCGGCCGCCTGCTGGATCAGCGGCGCCATGGTGGCCAGGCCCACGCCGCGCGCCACCACCAGGATCTGCCTGAAATCCGGCCTGAAGGTAAAGGTGTTGCCGAGCGGGCCGACGATCTCCATGTGGCCATCCACCGGCAGGCTGGCCATGGCGCGCGTGCCCACGCCGGTCACGTTGTAGAGGAACTCGATGCGGCCCGCTTGCGGCCCCGCGCCATAGACGCTCATGGGGCGCAGCAGGAACGGCTGCTCCGTGTCGGTGGTGGGGCAGCGCAGCTGGTAGAACTGCCCGGGCTTCGTGATCCTGGCAATGGGCGCATCGGCTTCCAGGCGGATGTGCTTGTAGCGCTGGTTGACCCACGAATGTTCGACCACGCGGCAGCGATAGGACGCTACCGTGGCGATGCTGTCCGGGCTGCACAAGGTTGCAGGCATGATGACTCCAGAGTCCTGACTAGTACGGTATGGGGCGATGCAATGCGAGCCGCCTATTCCAGCTCGACGCCCTTGCGCTCGGGGATGAGGAAGATCGTGGCGATCATGTCCAGCACGTAGATGCTGGCCAGGAGGGCAATGGCCACCTGGAAGGAATAGGCTGCGGCAAGGGCCCCGACCACGATGGGCCCGAAGCCGCCCACGCCACGCCCGATGTTGAACAGGACGTTTTGCGCGGTAGCGCGCGCCGCGGTGGGATAGGCTTCCGAGATCAGCGCGCCGTACCCACCGATCATGCCGTTGACGAACAGGCCCATGACCGCGCCGGCCCAGAGCATGGTGACGGGGTCGGACATCTGCGCATACGCGATCACCATCGCCACCGCGCCTGCCTGGAAGATCAGGAAGCTGGGCTTGCGCCCGATGCGGTCGGCCAGTTGGCCAAACACATAGACGCCGACCATCATCCCCACGATGGTGACCGAGGTCCACATGGCGGACTTGGTCAGCGAGAAGCCCAGCGCTTTGGACAAATAGGTCGGCAGCCAGATCATGATGCCGTAGTAGCCAAAGTTCTGGACCGAGCACAGGATCACGATGCCGAGGCTGGTCCGCGTGGTGCGGCCATCGGCCACCAGCAGCTTGAACGCGCTCGGCTTGTTCTTGTGCGGGGCCTTGTCCTGGGCCTCGGCATGGCGCACAAACACTTCCGGCTCATGCAGCCGGTTGCGTACGAACCAGGCTACCAGCGCTGGCACCACGCCCAGCAGGAACATGCCGCGCCAGCCGATATGCGGCAGCAGCAGCGGCGTCAGCAAGGATGCCAGCAGTACGCCGCTCTGCCAGCCCAGCGCCACGTACGACGACACCCGCGCGCGCTTGCTGGCGGGCCAGGCTTCCGCGGCCAGCGCCATGCCGATGCCAAACTCGCCACCCAGGCCGATGCCAGCGATGGTGCGGTAGGCCAGCAAATCCCAGAAGCCCTGCGCGAACGCGCACAGGCCGGTGAAGACCGCAAACAGCACGATGGTCCAGGTGAGTACGCGCACCCGCCCGTAGCGGTCGCTCAGCGCGCCGAAGAGGATGCCGCCGGCAACCGCGCCGATCAGCGTCCACGTTACCAGGGCGCCGGACTGTCCGGGGCTCAGGCTCAAGGCCACGCTGATGGCAGGCAGCATGAAACCGAGGATAAGCAGGTCGAACCCATCCATCGCGTAACCGAGGGCCGAGCCGGCCAGCGCTTTCCAGGCGTAGGGCGAGGCCCGGTCGGGTCGTAGGGGCGGGGCGTCGGACGTGGGGACCGATGCGCGAGCGTTGGCTTCCATGGGGCGTTCCTCTGAGCCTTTGTTGAGCATGTGCGCCGGCCGGCCCCGGTTGCGGGACCTCACGGGCAAGCCAAAACCGTCGCAATTTTTAGACAGCTTGGCGAAAAAAATAGCCGGATGGATCTGGCTGCAGGCACTACTCTGCAAATAGCCTTTTAGCCATTGCCATACGGCTACTGTCTTTTTTTTTAGATTACGCGTGAGAAATCGTGTTTGCAAGGGATTTTTATGCACCCGTGGGATCCCGGGGCCGCAGCCGTAGGCACCTTGTACCCGTCCGCAGCGGCCGTGACGGCACAATCGTCTAATTATTGAGAAAGTCATGGGCATTCATGCCGCGGCCCAGGCATTTGATAAACTCCGCCTCCATGAAAAAACCAGCAACAGCGCGCGGCGACAACCCGGTAAAGCAGGGCCCGTCCCAAGGTGGCACCACCAAGCCGGAAGGGCAGTGGCACCATGGCGACCTGCGCGCGTCGCTGATTGCCTGGGGCACCCATCTGCTCGATACCGAGGGGATCGCCGGCATGAGCATGCGCACGGCAGCCAAGCTGGCTGGCGTCTCGCCGGGTGCGCCGGCCTATCACTTCAAGGACAGGAACGGGCTGCTGGCCGCCATTGCGGCCCAGGGGTTTCGCGACCTGGTGGCGTATCGCCGCCAGAGCGTGGAGAGCATCGACCCTGCCGATGCGCAGGGCCGGCTGCGGGCGATCATGCTCGCCTACGTGGCGTTCGCGCAGGCGCATCCCGCGCGGTTTCACCTGATGTTCGGGCCGGAGATCGCGGACCGGGAGCAGTATCCGGAGCTGACGGAGGCGGGCGCTGCCTCGTTCCAGGTGCTGCGCGGCGCCATCGGGCCAGTGCTGCAAGCGCCAGGTGTCGGCGAGCTCAGCGAAGAACAGCTGGCGTTCTCCGTGTGGGCCGCCACCCATGGCCTGGCCACGCTGACCATCGACCGCCGCCGCCTGCCTGTCGCCTCCACGCACAAGCCCACGGCCGAGCAGATGGCCGATGTTGTCGTGCAGTTCTGCCTGGCGGCATTGCGGGGATCGGCAACGGCGCGCTAGGCCGGGCGCCTGGCCCCGTCAGCCCAACCAGCAACTTGCGCCGCGTGCATCGCGGCATGCATCCGCCTCAGTCGGCGGGACGCCAGTTGCCATGGAAGCCGGCGGGCACGCGATGCGACAGGTGCACCAGCGCCACCGGCCCCGCCGCCAGCGCCTGCGCGTTGAAGATGGCCATATCGCTGCGGTTCTCCGCGGCGCGCCAGATCACGGACAGCAGCCAGCCGTCGCCCTCGTCGGCATCGGCATGGCGCGGGACAAACACGGGTTCGCCGCATTTGTCGCCGGCCGGCGGCTGGTACTGCGCGACCTGCCCGGTTGCCAGGTCGACATGCGCCAGGCCGCTGCGCAGGCTGTCGCCCTTGGTGGAGGCGGAGATATCGCCGCTGCAGTAGTAGCCGTGCCGGTAAGGCAGCATGGCAAAGCGCTCGTCCAGGCGCGGAAACTCGCCCGGCGTATCGCATAGCGGCTGCTCGCGATACGTGCCGGATTTTCCTGCCAGGTCGAAAGTCCAGCGCACCAGGCTGGCCACGGGTGCGCCGTTGGAGAGCGGGCGTCCGTCCGGGCCGGGGAACAGCGGCGGCACGTCGTACTTCATCATGTCGCAGACGATGCCGCCGTGCGGCGCGTCGAAGGCGTTCATCGGATGGAAAACGTAGCACGGATCCCCGGTGAACCAGCGCACGTTCGCCGCGGTGCCGTCGCGCGGCAAGATGCCGATGTGCGTGCCTTTGTCCGGCTCCCACGCATAGGCCGGCTGGCCGTTGGTGGCGCGCTCCATCGACCCCGTCAGCGGGAAGATGGGAAACAGGATGTGGGTGCGCGTCACCACGAAGTCATGCACCATGCTCGGGAACGGCGCCACGATATGCTCGGAGCGCAGCAGCTTGCCCTGGCTGTCTGCCACATGCAGCATCAGGTCCGGCGTGAACGGGCCGCGGGCCCCATAGCCAAAGAAGACCATCTCGCCGTTGACCGGATCGATCTTGGGGTGCGCGGTCATGGGCCCGGAGAATTTCCCATCGAAGGTCTGGTAGCCGCGCGGCGCCAGCGATACCGGGTCCACTTCGAACGGCATATGCGCTTCTTCCAGTGCCAGCAGGCGTCCGCCATGCCAGACCACGTTGGTATTGGCCACGGTGGAGTTCAGCTCAAGCAGCCTGGGGTCCGTCAGGTGCCGGCTTGCCAGCGAGCCCGACAAGCCTTCGCCGTTCTCGTTTTCCATGATCCATTTCGGCGTGCGGATCCAGCGGTTGCGGTAGGACACGCGGCCCTTCTCGAAATGAAACGCGTGCAGCATGCCATCGCCCGAGAACCAATGATATTTGCCGCGCGGCGCGAACTGCGGATTCGGCCCGTTGCGGTAATAGGTGCCGCGCAGCCCGGCGGGCACTTCGCCCGTGACCGGCAGGTTGGGTGCGTCGCACTCAGCATGCAGCGGCGCGAAGTAGCCGGACAAATAGGGCTCGTTGGTGGGAAAGGCGATGGCCATGGGTGCTGTCTCCGATCGGTTGGTTTTGTGTCGCGCCTGCCGGGCGGCGCGATCGATTCTTCTTTAACTATGCGGTGATTAGTTATGGACTCTAGCAGGCGAATCATGAGGCTGCAAGGAGGTTCTACGTGAGTGGAGGGGGACCGCAGATGGCGACCCGCAGGCGCCGCTGGGTGGGGAGCCAGGGAGCAAGGGGCCGAAACGGCCACCGCGACCCCGACATTTTCCGACGCCCTGTGGTTTGCGGTCTATTGTGCAAACCAGGCTTATAGAGAGGCATACGCAAGGTACAACGCGCTATAAGCCCCAACGAGGTCATCGAGGCTGAACGAGCGGTTCAAACCGCTCGGATTTGGAAGGATCCACACTGCCGACCCACCGAACGTAGCGGTCTGGCGTCCCCACAACACATGCCGCTGACCTGAAATCGCTGCGTATGCGGCCTTCCCCAGGAAGGCGATACAGGTGGGGCGATGTAGTTCGATTTTCCTCAGCAACGCCGAAGTCGACGCATGGAATTCGTGCGGTGAAAGCTGGTCGGCCCGCGCTGTAGGCCGGGCAACGGCAGTTGTCAATCCGCACCGATGGGCGAGCAGGTCCCGGTCATCTTCGGGGCGCATCAGCACTGGCGTGAAACCGGCCAGATGCAAGACTCGCCAGAAGCGGTTGCCACTTCCTTCAAAATGGTGGCCGCTTGCCGCCGCTCTCATGCCGGGATTGATTCCACAAAAAACGACTGCCAAGCCTTCCGATATCACGTCCGGTAGCGGTGGCGACGGCGCACCGCCTGTCGGGTCGGAGAATGTGCGCAGGTCCTGGATTTCGGTCATGTCGTTCGCCGTTTCAACCGCCGAGCAGCTTGCCGTTAAGGAGAATGTGCAGCGTCTTGACAAAGAGAACCACGATCGCGAGGGTCAGCATGGCGAGCAGGATGATGGCAATCGCCTTCACGGGCCATGCCTGGACGAACATCGCGTATTTCAGCGACGCAATCGCTAGCGCCGCCATTGGAAAGCTGATTGCCCACCAACCCGAAGCGAACGGCATTCCCCTGCGAAACACCTTGGGCGCCAGTGTGAGGAATACAAAGAGACCGAAGTAAAACAGTAAGCCGGAGAAGGTGTCGACCTGCTGCGTAATGTTGGTGTAGGCAAGAAAGCCCACTTCGAACGGCGCCATCAGGATCAGCAGGGAAGGGGTCATGCTGGCGGGCAGCGGCTCGTGATGAATCATTCGCGACATGATCATCGTAAAGAACAAGAGGGCAATCATCGTTCCCACGGCCAGCGCGAACAGGTTGACTTCATGCGCCCACGGCATTGGCATGGTCCCGCCAGCAACGACGATATCCAACGTGGCCACACCCGGGATGAACCAGGCGGGAACCGCGTGCGCAGCGTCGATCTTTCCCCGCAGCAGCCGGCCCGCAATCGCGAAGCAGAGCGCAAGGGTGAAAACGGTACCCACCGTCCACATGACTTCGGAGAGCGTCTGGCTCAGTTGCGCAACGACCGAGGAAAGCAGCAGGATGGCGATCGAGATCGTGCCGAAGAAGTTCCCGGCGACGGGATGCCGGTACTCGGCGACGACCGCCTCAGGATGTTTGACTGTCTTGACGAGATAGCCCACGCCGAGCACGACGAACACCACCAGGGCGAGGACGCCGGCTGCATCGGAGATCAGCGGACTTACCCCGAACTCGTGGCTGGCCTGGCGCCATGCAATGGACAGTCCGGCAATGCCCATGACCGACGCAAACAGGTTGACGGGCAAATTTCTGATCGAAGCGGTTGCCCGCAAGGACTGCGGTTGGGGACTTGAAAGCGTTGACACAGCACATTCTCCAGTTTTTTTTGGGGACCTGAGACGTGGCGGCCCGGAGCAGCCAATCGAGAAGCCTCGAATCGTTCGCCGCCTCGTTTGCCGGGGAGGTGCGGCCGATGATATGCTCTTCCACCTTTCAAGATAATCTGCCATTATTGGGAATCATCCTCCCAAAAAATGAGAGCATGGCTGATCGCTTCGAATCCATGTCGATCCTGGTGGCTGTGGTCGAAGCCGGCAGTTTTTCTGCAGCGGCGCGCCAGCTCAAGATGCCGCTCGCAACGGTGAGCCGCAAGGTCGGAGACCTCGAGCTACACCTGAAGACCCGACTCCTGCATCGCTCCACCCGACAGCTTTCCCTCACCGAAGCCGGGCAAGCGTATGTCGCCGCATGCCGGCGCATTCTCGAGGAAGTGGGGGAGGCAGAGCGTGCGGCGTCGGGGGAGTATGCGGCGCCCAAGGGCGAGATCGCCATCACTGCACCGCTCGTCTTCGGGCGCCTGCACGTCTTGCCCGTGGTCGCGGAGTTCCTCAAGACCTATCCGGACATCGATGTGCGGATGGTGCTGACCGACCGCGTGGTGCCGCTTCTTGAAGAGCACGTCGATGTGGCATTGCGGGTTGCCGAACTGCCCGACAGTAGTTTCGTCGCGGCACGGATTGGCACAGTGCGCCGGGTGGTGTGCGCAAGCCCGGCCTACTTCGCCGAGCACGGCATGCCGACGAGCCCCCTTGAGCTCACCGCGCATGCATGCATCACGTTCGAACGGATGGCCTCCAGGCAGGTCTGGACCTTCATGTCGGGCAAGTCGGAGATCGCGGTGCCCGTCCGTTCGCGGCTTGCCGTCAGCACTGCCGAAGCCGCGGTCGACGCGGCAGTGGCCGGTGTCGGGATCACGCGCGTGGTGTCCTATCACATGGCGAGCGCGTTGCGCGCCGGCGCGCTCAAGATCGTGCTCGCACCGTTCGAGCCGGCGCCGTGGCCCATCAGCCTTGTTCACACCGGACAGGGCATCCTGCCGCTGAAATTGCGGGCTTTCCTCGATTTCGCCGCGCCGCGCTTGAAGGCTCGGGTGGTGGAGGCGGAGGTCTGACGTTTGCAGGTCGAGGGTGCGAGCGCAGAAAGTGGGTCGGGAAGAGTCGACTGGGTTGCTGCCGGCAGAGGTCCCTTCCCGGCCAAACTCGGCCCCATTCCAGCACATGGGACGCTTGTTACCCCGGCCCCCGGCGAGATTTCAGGAGGGGGAGAACCCCGAACCGATGATCGTTCAACACGGGCCGATCTGAGAGGTTGGCAACCGGCAGGCCCGGTCTGCTCAACGGGTAGATTGGGTTTTCACCACGATCGGCCAGGAGCGGACCCTGACATTGACAATCCGCATAGCGTCCACCATTATCCGGGGATGCCCCACATACGCCAGATGAACATGATGTGCTTCTCCATGACCGCCTTCGGCGGGCCATGAAGTCGTACGCATCCAGGATTCAGCGTATTGCTCAAAGCCCCGCCAACAATGACGGGGCTTTTTAGTTCTCCGTCACTGATGGCCATGAACGGAGAATGGAAATGCTGGAAATTCGACGAGCCAGGCGAAGCGATGCCCAGGCGGCATTCGATATTCGCCGTCTGGCGATACTAGATCAATGCGGCACCGCTTATCCCCCGGAGCAGGTCCAGGCATGGACGGACGTGCCGCTCACGGAGTGGTATAGAGACCTGGTGGAAAATCACTTTCATCTGGTCTGCATCCAGGGGCATCCCGTCGCCACAGGCATGCTCGACCTTGAAAAGAGAGAGTTGGGGGCAATCTTTGTCCACCCCGATTTCATGCAACGCGGCGTAGGCATGAAAATGGTGACCCACCTCGAATGCCTGGCGCGCCAGGCCGAGTTAACCGAGATCAATCTCGAGGCCACGTTGAACGCCGCCGCCTTTTACCGGCGATGTGGTTTCATCGGCGACAAGCCGTCTATCTACCAATCCCCCTCGGGACTTCAGCTGGCCTGCATGCCCATGGTGAAGAGGCTCGCGTTGGCTACATCCGAATGACTTGTTCGGGTTGGGGATTCAACTGGTGGATAGGACGGATGCACTGGCCAGTTTGCGATCATCGATCATGCCTCTCAATAGGTGTTACGCCTCTTCGATGAGCGCTTCGAGCCGCCCGGAGCGCACCGCTTTCACCAATGCTGCGTGGTCGCGCTCAGTCTGATCCGCATAAGCGAGGGAGAACGCGCCGATTGCCTGGTCGAAGGTGTCGCTTTTTCCCAGATAGCCACTGATGGTCGTGGCGTCTCCGGACTTGGCATGTGCGCGTGCCAGCGTCCAGCCGCAGAGCTCGGCATAGCGCTTGAGCTGTGGCGAACTCAGTCCTTCGATGGGTACAGACATCTTCATGTCCCGCAGTTGACGGACAAAGAAGTCAAAGCCCCTTCGGCCCCGCGCCCATCCGAGGAAGATATCGCTGGACGACTGCATCAGGCGTTGTCCCATGACGACGCGCTGCCCCTGCAACTCATAGTGGCTGCGCCCCGCATAGGGCTCGAGGACAGACCGGCAGGCTTCCTTGAACTGGAGAATGAGGGGATGGCCTTCTGCATCGGAGAATAATGCAATGTAGCAGCGCGTGCCGACGCTCCCGATGCCCACTACCTTCAGGGCGAAATCCTCCAGTCGATAGCGGTCCAACAAGACGCGCCGCTCATCCGACAGCGTCTGGCGGTACACCCCTAGTCCCTCGCGAACCCGTTCCTCGAAGTCATGCTCGGCGATGTGGTAGATCAGCGGCGGTTGATCGATCAGCCGGTGCCGGCCGCCTTCCTCGCTGGAAATCTTGGGAAAGAGGTGATCGACGACACGCTCGCGCGCCTTTTTCTCCATTTGGAGCCGGAACTTCTTCGCCTTCTCGTCAGGCGCCAGTCCGATCACGGTCTCCATGTCCAGGCGCGTATACCAGACTTCCAGTGGGCTCATCCTCGAGTACTCGCGCAGGTGCTCTCGATAGGCGCGCGCGCAGTCCTGGGCAGCTTCACGGCCTTGCGCATCGGACAATTTGTTGTCGCGCGCCGCGACCGCGAAACTGACCGCCAACCGTTTCAGATCCCATTCCCAGGGAGCAGGCAGTGTTTCGTCAAAATCGTTCAGATCGAAGACGAGATTGCGCTCGGGCGTGGCAAATAACCCAAAATTCAGCAAATGGCAGTCCCCGCAGGCTTGCACCTTCATGCCCGTACTTGGCGCGGCTGCAAGGTCGTGCGCCATGAGTGCGGCTGAGCCGCGCAGGAACGTGAAGGGGCTGCGCAACATGCGGCCGTATCGAATCGGCACCAGCTCCTGCAGGCGGTCCCGATTCGATGCCTCCAGGATCTCGATGGGATCGCGATGTCCGTCCGGCTGCGCCCAGTCGGCGTGGCTGGCGCGCGGGACGCGATCGCGCATGGCCTGGCCAGCGGCAAGACGCTCAGCGCGGGGCGGAAATGGCCCAGCGGCCCCAGTCTCAGCCTTTTCCGGCGATTTCGTTGCAATTACCATGGCGGCCCCTCCCGTTTCTCTAAGGCGTTCAAATTGACGGTAGAAGGCTTTCCACGACGCATGTTGATCTATGTCAGCGCGACAGTGGACTCCAGACCAACAGGCCGGCCACCTTGTCTGAAGTGATCCCACCGGCAGCCGCGAGTTGCACGACGGCCAATCCACCGTGGCAACTGATCCCTTACCGGCAGACTGCACCTGTCACTCCCTTGATCCCGGTCAAGATGTCCCGTGCACTGCCCACTACTGTTATCTGGCGGCTGGGCGTAGAGAGATCTGGCCGCAACGACGTGCCGTCATCGCGTGCCGCTATCCGCGTTTCATGGCGCCAAAATGAAGCGCATGAGGCCAGGCCGCCGATTCTCGGTTTGCCTCGTTCGTCTACCGGGAGTTCTGGTATGGATCGCAGAAAAAAAATGCCTATCACGCCTCACTCGCAACCAGGCACTCACCCGCCCAGCGCGGACGGGCGTACTGGCAAGATGTCAGGCAAGCCCTGGATCCTGGTGGTGCTCGCATTGATCTTTGCGTTGCTTGGTGGCGGCGTCGCCGCGTGGCAGGCACGACTTGTCCCGGCATCGCATTCGCTAATCGCCAAGGAGCGGCTGGGCGATGGCAAACAAGGCCCCCAGGGCATGGCCTGGATCCCGGCCGGCGAATTCCTGATGGGTAGCGACCACAAACTCGCGCGGCCCAATGAGCGCCCGGCGCACAAGGTCCGCGTGCACGGGTTCTGGATGGACCAGCACCACGTCACCAACGCGCAGTTCCGCCAGTTCGTACAGGCCACGGGCTATGTGACCACGGCCGAGAAGAAGCCGGACTGGGAGACCTTGCGCGTGCAGCTGCCCCCGGGCACGCCGCGTCCGCCGGATGCCGCCCTTGTACCGGGAGCAATGGTTTTCGTGGGCACCAACCGGCCCGTGCCTCTGCAGGATTATTCGGCGTGGTGGCGTTTCGTGCCGGGCGCGGACTGGCGCCATCCGTATGGGCCAGCCAGCTCGATCGAGGGGAAGGACAACCACCCCGTGGTACAGGTCTCCTATGAGGACGCGCAGGCCTATGCAAAATGGGCCGGCAAGCGCTTGCCTACCGAAGCGGAGTGGGAGTTTGCCGCGCGCGGGGGACTGGAGCAGGCCACCTATGCCTGGGGCGACCAGTTCACGCCCGGCGGCAAGCAGATGGCCAATGTCTGGCAGGGGCAGCAGGCGCAGCCGTTCCCGGTGATCAGCGCGAAGGCCGGGGGGGCCGTGGGCACGAGCCCGGTGGGCAGCTTTCCGGCCAATGGCTATGGCCTCTCTGACATGACCGGCAACGCATGGCAATGGGTGGCGGATTGGTATCGGGCCGACCAGTTCCGGCGCGAGGCCGCGGCCGGCCGGTTGATCGTCAACCCGCTTGGGCCACAGGAAGCGTGGGAGCCGGATGAAGCCGGCGTGCCCGCCGACGCGCCGCGCCGCGTCACGCGTGGTGGCTCGTTCCTCTGCAACGAGGACTACTGCCTGAGTTACCGTCCCAGCGCTCGGCGCGGTACAGATCCGTACAACAGCATGTCGCACCTTGGCTTCCGGCTGGTGATGGATGAGGAGGACTGGCGGCGGCAGGCATCGCGCGCCAGCTCACCGGGTGCAAACGGTGCGGGGCGTCAGGGTTGAGCCGGCCATGTATTTTTTTGCGGTGCAACGGGGGAAGGCGTTCGATGCGGCCAGGTTCCCATGCAGGGGGCCGTATCGACATAGGCAAACGGAGAATGGAGATAAACGATGAAACAACTTTCACGATGGTGCGCTCGCCTGTCGGTGCTGGCACTTTTTGCAGTGGCGTATCCCGTTGCTGCGCAGCAAAAGCAGCCCAATATCCTCATCATCTGGGGCGACGATATCGGCATCTTTAATATCAGCGCGTATAACCTGGGCATGATGGGCTACAAGACACCAAACATCGATCGCATCGCCAAAGAGGGGGCGCTGTTCACCGACTGGTACGGCCAGCAAAGCTGCACTGCCGGGCGCGCTGCGTTTATCACCGGGCAGTCGCCTATCCGCACCGGCCTTACCAAAGTCGGCCTGCCCGGCGCACCGGAGGGGCTGAAGAAGGAAGACGTCACGCTGGCCGAGTTGCTCAAGGCCCGGGGCTATGCCACCGGACAGTTCGGAAAAAACCACCTTGGCGATCGCAATGAGTTCATGCCCACGGTCCACGGCTTTGACGAGTTCTTCGGCAATTTCTACCACCTGAATGCGGAAGAAGAGCCGGAGAACATCGATTATCCAAAGGCGCCGCAATTCAAGGCGAAATTCGGTCCGCGTGGGGTGTTTCACTGCATCGCGACAGATCGGGATGATCCCGCCGTGGACCCGCGCTTCGGCAAGTGGGGCAAGCAGAAGTGCGAAGACACCGGCCCGTTGACGAAGAAGCGTATGGAAACCGTGGACGAGGAAGTCACCAAGGGCGCGCTTGGCTTCATGGACAAGGCGCATAAAGACGGCAAACCGTTCTTCGTCTGGTGGAACTCCTCCCGCATGCACGTCTTCACGCATCTGAAGCCGGCCTCGGCTGGCAAGACGGGGCTGGGCGTCTATCCGGATGGCATGGTGGAACACGACGGCATGGTCGGCGAGTTGCTCAAGAAGCTCGACGAAATGGGCATTGCCGACAACACCATCGTCATGTACTCCACCGACAACGGTGCGGAGACGATGAGCTGGCCGGACGGGGGTACTACCATGTTCCGCGGCGAGAAGGCGACCAACTGGGAAGGTGGCTTTCGCGTGCCCACTGTCATCCGCTGGCCTGGCGTCATCAAGCCGGGCACGGTTATCAACGACATCGGCGCGCATGAAGACATGATTCCCACGCTGATGGCAGCGCTCGGCGACACCACGGTGAAAGAGGACTTGATGAAGGGCCGCAAGGTGGGCAGCGCAAGTTTTAAGGTGCACCTGGATGGCTACAACCTGCTGCCCGCCTTCCAGGGGCAAGGCGCATGGCCGCGGCACGAGTTTATCTACTGGACTGACGACGGCAGCGTGGCCGCCTTGCGCTACGATGAATGGAAGATCACCTTCCTGAAGCAGAACGCCCACGGCTTGGCGGTGTGGCAACAGCCGTTCGAGGAGCTGCGCGCCCCCATGCTGGGCAACTTGCGCTCGGATCCCTTTGAGCGTGCCGAGTACGAAGGCTTGGGCTACCAGAAATGGTATATCGATCATATGTTCGCCTTTGCACCGGCTGCCGCCTATGTCGGGCAATGGCTGCAGAGTTTCCGCGAGTTCCCACCGCGCCAGAAGCCCGGCAGCTTCAACCTCGACCGCGTGATGGAGGCGGTGACCAGCAAGCCTGGCGGCGCCAACAACTAGTTGGGGTGCCAGAAAGGAAGAGAGAAGGAATATCGGGCCGCAGCCGTTTTGTAGCAGACTCGGCCCGACGCACCCAGCAACAGAGCATGCTACAGCAAAGGAAGGCACAGCTATGTCAACCTATAGGGCACGCGAAGCACACACCCGACGTGAATTCCTGGCTGGCTCGGTAGCAGTTGGTACCGCGCTCTTGGTGCATGGCGCACCGTTCGCCGCAGAGAACGGAAAGAAGACCTTCACGATCCTGCATACCAACGACATGCACTCTGCCTTCATCGGACTGGGTCCAGCCCAGGACTACACGCCGTTCAAGCTCAACGACGACGCAACCCGGGGCGGGTTCGCTCGCCTGGCCGGCCTGATTGAGAAGCGGAGTGCGGCGCGTAAAGGTCGTGGCCCTGTGCTAATACTTGATGCAGGCGATTACAGCATGGGGACTGCCTTCGGTGCCGCCACCCGCGAAGTCGGCGGCGAGCTTCAGCTCATGTCGCGAATGGGCTACGACGCAACCACGTTCGGTAACCATGAATTCGACTATGGTCCCGATGGCTTGGGCAAGTCGATCAGTGTGGCCGCCAGAGCCGGGCGGATTCCTGCGGTGCTCGCCGCGAATACAGACTTCTCGAAGGACGATGCCACGCTAGCTGACCTTAAGCAATTAGCGAAGCGTGGTGTGATCAGCCGTTGCGTCGTCATTGAGCGCGGCGGCATTCGCTTCGGCCTGTTCGGGGTGATCGGCAAGGAGGCCGTCTTCTACACCAACGGTGGTGCGGCTTCGTTCCCCGACGCCATCGAAGCGGCCCGGGAAACTGTAAAGATCCTACGTGAAACAGAGAGGGTGGATGTGGTCATCGCTCTCAGCCACGGTGGCGTGGAACAAGGCAAGGACGGGCGCTACACAGCAGGCGACGACATACGACTGGCCGAAGCTGTCCCGGGCATCGATGTCGTGATCGGCGGGCATAGCCATACCGAACTGCAGGAGCCAATCATTGTCAACGGCCGCACACCTGTGGTGCAGACGGGAAAGGAGGGCAAAAACCTCGGAGAACTGCTGGTCACCCTGGACGGTGGCAAGCTGACCGTTGAGTCCTATCGGCTCCACCCGATCGACGACACCCTGTTCGGCGACCGCGCCATCGCCAGCGAGATCGACAGCCTCAAGAAGACGGTCAACGAGGCCGTGTTCGTGTCGCGTGGTTACCGCATCGATCAGCCGCTGGCGGTAGCGCCACGAGACCTGCCCAACACGTTTACCGACATTGCCGCTAGCACGCTCCTTGCCAACCTCATCACCGATGCATTCAGAAACGCCACGAAAGCCGATATTGGTTTCACCGTCAACGGGCTGATGCGCTCCGGTCTTACCCGAGGAAAATCAGGTGTGCAAACGGTCTACGATGTGTTCGCGGTGGCGCCCCTCGGCTACGGCGTGGTGGATACCACGGCCGGCAGCGCACTCGTGACCGGCTACTTCACTGGCCAGGAATTGAAGAATCTGCTCGAATTCTTCCTCGTAGACAACCCGACCCATCCCGGCGAGTATTTCCCGCGCGCTTCCGGCATGCGCTTCCGGTACGACACGACCCGGCCACAGTTCGATGTCGTGACCGCTATCGAATTGGGAGACCTTGATCGCGGCTACCACGCCATGGACATTACCGGACAGGACGATCGCTTGCACAGCTTCACCTGCCCTCTGATGCTCGGTGTCATTGTCGTGGGCATCCCCAAGCTGAGCAAAGGCAAACTAGCTCTTGTTCCGAAGAACAAGGCGGGTCGCGCCCTCACATCGAGGGTAGAGGCGCTTGACGCGCCTCACGAGAACTCCGGTTACCTGCTACCGCCGCCAGGCAAGGTGGACAAGAGTAGTGTCGCCACCGGGACTGGGAAAGGCGCTCTGCGCGAGATCAAGGAGTGGCAGGCGATCATGGATCATTTACGACGCCTGCCGGTCAAGAGCAAGGGCGAACTGCCCGTGATCCCGGTCGATGAACGCGCTGCGGAGGTGCGTGCGATCAAAATGGGCTGACCGGGTGCGGAATGGACGATTCGACTCGAAAACCGACGGCCTCCGACCCTGGGCCTGCTTCGCCGACGACCATATATTGGAGCTCGGCCAGCGAAAAGAGCTGCCGCTGAGGGCTCATGAGTGGTCATCCAGGGCGGGGCGGAGATCGCCGCTTCATTCGCCGTCACGGTCCTTCGGCACCGCGCAGACAAATGACTCAGAAGGCTCGATCAGAGCCATCCGGCCCCGATCGCGATGAGGGAATAGGCAAGGCTTCCGCTACCGGGTTCCTCACCGCGAAGCCCGCACGGTTCGCAGCCAGTGACTAGCCGGTAACGGCGAGAGTCGGCGGCAAGCGGCAAGCGCCGGGTGGCTAGGACAGGCGTGCGATCTCCTCCAGCAGTGCCGCTTCCATCGCCTCGATCGGCGCGCGTGCGCAGCCGGTGTAGTACTCGACCTGGGCGCAGGCCTGGTGCAGCATCATGCGCGTGCCGTCGATGGTGCGGCAGCCAAGCGCGGCGGCATCGCGGATCAGCTTGCTCCTGACCGGGATAAAGGCAGCGTCCATGACGATCAGGTGGGCGGCGAGCTGCCCGGCCACGGGGTTGACATCGGGGGCGCGAAAACCGGCGGCCGTTGCGTTGGCGAGCATGTCGAAGTCTGCCGCCCGGAAGTCGGACAACGCGCCGCCAAAGCGCAGGCCAAGCGAGGCGGCCAGTTCTTCGCCGCGCGCCGCGGTGCGGTTGAATACGGTCACGTTGGCGCCGGCCTCGCGCAATCCATAGGCCATGGCACGCGCCGCGCCGCCGGCGCCAAGCAGCGCGATGCGCTTGCCCGGCAGTTCGGTCACCTCCTGGAAGGCACGCACTGCGCCGATGCAATCGGTGTTGTAGCCGGTCAGCACGCCATCGACATTGTTGATGGTATTGACCGCGCCGATGGCGCGCGCGGTCTGGTCGAGGTGATCGAGGTGAGGGATCACGGCTTGCTTGTGCGGCATCGATACATTCATGCCGCGCACGCCCAGCGCGCGGATCGATTGCACGGCGCCGGGCACGTCCTGCACGCCGAAGCAGACGAAGGTGTAGTCGATCTCCAGCGCCCGGTAGGCAGCATTGTGGATGCGCACATTGAAGGTGAAAGGCTCGCCCATGATCGAGCCGCACAGCGTGGGAATGGAACGGGGCATTGCGGATGCTCCTTGCGGAAAAGTTTGGGCAGCGGCCTAAGCGGCCGTGGCTGTCAGGTCGAAGCGCGCGGCGGGTGGCCGCCCGGCCAGCGCGTCCAGCAGGTTGCGTGTGGCCAGTTCCGCCATGGCGCGGCGGGTTTCATGCGTGGCCGAGCCAATGTGAGGCAGGGCTGTCACCTTAGGATGGCAGCGCAGCGGCGAATCCTGCGGTAGCGGTTCGGTGGCAAAGACGTCGAGGCCGGCGGCGTGCAGGTGGCCGCTGTCGAGCGCTGCGAGCAGCGCGTCTTCCTGCACGATCTGGCCCCGGGCGCCGTTGACAAAGATGGCGCCCGGTTTCATCAGCGCGAACTCGCGCTGCCCCATCAAGCCGCGCGTGCTCTCGGTCAACGGCAGCGTGACGGCAACGATATCGGCGCGCCGCAAGGCGTCATCGAGTTCCGTGCGGGTGGCGCGCCCCACGAGATCGAGTGGTTCGGCGGCGGTCTCGTTGACGTAGAGCACCTCCATGCCGAAGCCAAGCGCCGCGCGGCGTGCCACCGCCTGCCCGATGCGCCCGAAACCGAGGATCGCCAGCGTCTTGCCGTGCACGTCCCAGCCGAACAGGCTTTCACCGATATTGGCGGCCCAGCGGCCTTCGCGCACATGGGCGGCGAGCTCGACCAGGCGGCGGCTGGCCGCCATGATGAGTGCGAAGACCGTGTCGGCGGTGGTTTCGGTGAGTACACCGGGCGTATGGCACAGCGCGATGCCACGCCGGCGCAGGCAGGCGAGGTCATAGTTGTCGACCCCCACCGAAATACTCGAGATCACCTCCAGCTGGCCGGCTTCTGCCAGTTCGGCCGCGCCTAGCTTGACGCTGGAGCCGATCAGGCCGTGCGCGTTTGCCAGCGCGGCGCGAAAGGCCGGCCGTTGCGCCGGCTGGCGCGGGTCGGCGACGATCACATCATGCTCCGATTCGATCCGGGCGAGCAGGTCGGGCGGAATGGGACGGAACACCAGTACATTCTTGCGCATCGCAAATCCTTGCTGTGACTTCACAGGTTGCTGGCCGCCAGCAGGGCATGGGTCGGCAGGCCTTCGGTGTCGCCGCGCACCTGCACCGCCCGCGCGCCGATCCATGCGCCGCGCCGGACGGCGTCGGCCACCGGCCGGCCTTCCAGCAGCGCGCTGATGACGCCCACGGCAAAGCCATCTCCGGCGCCGACGGTGTCGACGACACGCTCGACGCTGAACGCCGGGACATGGCCGGTGCCGGCTTCGCCATCGAAGTAGGCGCCTTCAGCGCCCAGCTTCACGACTACCAGCCTGGCGCCGCGCTTACGGTAAAAGGCGGCAATGCGTTCGGGCTCGGCATGGCCGGTCAGGAAGCGGCCTTCCTCGATGCCGGGCAGCACCCAGTCGCACTGTTGGGCCAGGTTGTTCAACGTCTCGCGCATCAGCTCGGGCGTGGCCCACAACGCGGGGCGCAGATTGGGATCGAACGAGATCGTGCGGCTGGCGGCCCGCATGGTGGCGATGGCCTGGCGTGTGGCGGCCTGCGTGCCTTCGGCCAGCGCGGGAAACACGCCGGTGACGTGCAGGTGCCGTGCGCGCCGCAGCCACCGGTCGTCCAGATGCCCCGGGTTCATGCGGCTTGCGGCCGAGCCACGGCGGTGATATTCCACGGGTGGATCGCTGCCGTCGTCGACCCGTCCCTTGAACTGAAACCCGGTGCGCTCGCCGGGCTCGCACACCACCTGGCTGCAATCCACGCCTTCACGCCGCATTTCACCGAGCAGGTAGCGCGCCATCGAATCATCGCCCAGGCGGCTGGCCCATCCGACTTTCAAGCCCAGGCGCGACAGGCCGATGGCCACATTGGTCTCGGCGCCGGCAGTGCGTTTGTGGAAGGTCTGCACGCCTTCGAGCGGCCCGGCTTCACCGGCCACCAGCATCAGCATTGCCTCGCCCAGCGTCACCACATCCAGATCGGGGCTCATGCGGGAATCTCCACCGAACGCAGCAGTTCGACATGGTTGCGCGTGACCTGCACCAGGTCTTCGCCTTGCAGCGGAAACTCGATGGCGCGCGCAACGCCGGCGGGCAGGCGGCGCAATACGCTGCGCCATGGTGCAGCCGATTGGTCCAGCGGCACCGCGATCCACTTGGCGGGCGTGCGCAGCACACCTTTGCAGTGCACATAGCCCACCTGTGCGGCGAAGACCTGCGCGGCGTCGAGCGGATCTTCGCCTGTCCAGTGCCAGTTGCCCATATCGAAGGTCATCGGTACCGTCTTGCCGAGTGCCGTGGCACGCGCGAAGAAGTCGCGCAGTGGCGGTGCGGTGCCGGCGCTGGTGGTCTGGTCGTTTTCCACGACGAGCTCGATGCCGCCGTGCCGCAGCCACGGGAGCAATCCTTCCAGCGCCGTGCCTTGGCGATAGCCACCCAGCGACATCTTGACCCGGCCGGCACCGAGCGCCAGCGCGGTTGTGAAGGCGCGGTCGAGCGCGGCGAGGTCGAGGTTGCCGCTTTCGCTCCAGAGGCCTTCGGGGCTGGACCAGACCACGCTTAGCCCATGCTGTTCAGCGACCGCGCGCTGCTCGCTGACTTCATCCCTATGCCCGCGCTGGAGTTCGCCGCGGTATTCCACGCCATCGGCCCCAGCCGCCGCGGCAATCCGCGCCAGGGCCGCTTGCCCGTCGCGCCGGGCGAGGTCCGCGCCGTAGGCCGCGAGCGAGATCAGCACCGGCGGCTGGAACGCGCCATCTTGTTGCCGCCGGGTCATTTCAGGGCTCCCGCGCTGAGGAATTGCTGCAGTTCCGGTGTGCGTGGCTGCGCGAACAGCGCCTTCGACGGGCCCGCTTCGTGCACCTTGCCCTGGTGCATGAAGATGGTGGTATGGGCCATGCGGCGCGCGAACTCCATCTCATGCGTCACCAGCACCATGGTCATGCCGGAAGCGGCCAGGTTCTCCATGACGCGCAGCACCTCCGCCGTCAGCTCCGGATCGAGCGCGGAGGTCACTTCGTCGAACAGCATCACCTTGGGTTCCATCGCCAGCGAACGTGCAATGGCCACGCGTTGCTGCTGGCCGCCCGAGAGCTGCTCGGGGTAGCAGTCCTTCTTGTCCAGCAAGCCGACCTGGGCCAGCACCTGGTCGACGATGCCGTCGATCTTGCCCGTGGCCATCTTCTTGACGATGGCAGGCGCCAGCGCAATGTTCTCGCCCACCGTCAGGTGCGGAAAGAGGTTGTAGCTCTGGAACACCATGCCTACGTCGCGGCGCAGGTCGAGCAGCCGCTTCCTGTCGTGATCCAGCTTGTGCCCGGCGACCGTGATATTGCCGGCATTGATGGTTTCCAGGCCGTTCAGGCAGCGCAGCATGGTGCTCTTGCCGGAGCCGCTGCGGCCGATGATGGCGACCACCTGGCCCGGCTCGATGGCAAACGACACGCCCTTCAAGACTTCGACGGGGCCATAGGATTTGTGCACGCCTTGTGCTTCAACGATGGGCATGGAGCCTCCTTTCCATGCGCCTGGCTGCCGAAGAAAGCGGGAAGCAAAGCGCGAAGTAGATAAGTGCGACGACGACGAAGACCGCGAAGGGCTGGAAGGTCGCGTTGTTGATCAGCTGGCCGGCGCGGGTGAGTTCGATGACGCCGATGATGGAAGTGATCGAGGTGTTCTTGACCAGCTGGACCGAGAAGCCCACCGTGGGCGGCAGGGCCAGCCGCACGGCCTGCGGCAGCACGACATGGCGCAACTGCTGCCAGCGGGTGAGGGCGAGCGCCTCGCTGGCCTCCCACTGCCCTTGCGGCACGGCCTCGATGCAGCCCCGCCAGATCTCGCCAAGGTAAGCGCTGGCATAGATCGACATCGCCAGCATGGCCGCCACCATCGGCGACAGCTTGAGCCCGAGCACGGAGAGGCCGTAGTAGCTCAGGAACAGCACGATCAGCACCGGCGTGCCTTGCACGATCTGGATGTAGACCGTGCTGGCGAGGCGCAGCAGGGCGCTTCTGGAGGTCCGCCCCAGCGCGACCAGGAAGCCGGCCAGCGTGCCGCCGACGAAGGCCAGCAAGGTCACCCACAGCGTCCAGCGTGCTGCCAGGAGCAGGATTTCAAGATGATTCCAGGAGAACTCGGTAATCATTTCGCGCTCCCTGCAACAGCCGGCGTCAGCGCCGCATGCGCCAGGGGCGCAACGCGGGCAGTGCGCGCGGCCTTCCTGGCGCGCGCCACCACGCGGCGCCGCCTGAACACCAGATTGCCGATCAGGGCAAACATGGCGCGCAACAGCAGTGCCAGCCCGATGTAGATGAACATGACGAGGATGTAGCTCTCGAAGGTGCGGAAGGTCTGCGAATCGACCTGGCTGGCGACCGCCGTCAGCTCTTCCACCGAGATCGCCGACACCACGCTCGAGGTCAGCATCATCAGCGTGAACTGGCTGGTCAGCGCCGGATAGACCTTCTCGAAGGCTGGCACCAGGGCGACGTGGCGGATCAACTGCCAGCGCGTCATGCCCAGCGCGGCGGCGGCTTCGAGCTGCGAGCGATGAACCGCCTGCAGGCCGGCCCGGATGATCTCGGTCGAGTAAGCACCGAGGTTGACCGTCATGGCAATCACCGCGGCGGTGATGGCATCGATCTGCAGGCCGATGGTAGGCAAGCCGAAGAAGATGATGAAGAGCTGGATCAGGAAGGGCGTGTTGCGGATCGCCTCGACGTATGCCCTGGCGGCGCGCTGGAGCCAGGGGCCGCCAAACGCTGCCGCGATGGCGCCGGCGGTACCGACCAGCGTGCCAAGCAGGATCGAGCCAAAGCTGAGCGCCAGCGTCATGGCCGCGCCGTCCGCAAAGCGGTCCAGCTGCGACAGCACCGGGCTCCATTCAAATTGATAGTTCATGCGGGTCTCCTGGCGCGCCGGCTGACGCCCGCGCGCAACGTCGGACGTGCCGGGGTCAGAACGTTTGCAGCGCGGGCAGCGCCTTGCCGGTCCACTTCTGCGCAATGGCGTCGAGTTCGCCATTGAGCTTGACGTAGGAGATGGTGGTGTTGAGCCACTGGCGCAGCTCGAAGGCGTCCTTGCGCACGGCCATCGAGTTCGGTTGCACCGAGAACGCGAACTTGGCATCGAACTTGCCGGCGCCGCGCGCCTTCATGATCTCGTTGCCGGTGGTGCTGGGCAGGGCAATGGCTTCGACCTGGTTGCTGATCAGCGCCTGCGCGCAAGTGGCGTCGTCCTCGAAGCGGACGATGCTCATGCCGGGCACCGCCAGGCGGGTCAGCGCCGTGTCCTGCGTGGTGCCGCGCGTCACGCCAACTTTCTTCTTCCCAAGCTCAGCCAGCTTGGCGTACTTGGCCGCGACCGGCGCGAAGATGGTCAGCTCGAACGCGCTGTAGGGCGAACTGAACATGATGGCCCGCGCCCGCTCGGGCGTCGGCGCCAGGGTGGCGACGAGGAAATCGACCTTGCCGGCCTCCAGCGCCGGAATGCGGCTGGGCGAGGTGAGCGGCACGATATCGACCGGCACGCCGAGGTACTTGCCCAACAGGTTGGCCACGTCGACATCGTAGCCGGCGGGCTTGCCGGTGGCGTCCGTGGTGCCGAAGGGCGGCGCGCCCGTCACCACGCCGATGGTGACCTTGCCCCTCTTGACGATCTCGGCGACGGTCTGTGCCCGGACGCCGACCGAGGCACTGGCCAGGACCAGCAGCGTGAGCACGGGCGCCGCAATCTGGCGCAACAAGCGTTGGATAGTCATCAATGTCTCCTGCACGTTCTGTGGAATGCGTCGCTGGCGTCGCAGCGATCGGCAAGTACGGTTCTGAAACCGGTTTCAGGATTATAGGAAACCGGTTTCAGAACTCCAGCAGTGGAAACCCTTACGGATGAAACCGGGGGATGGAGCGGGGGGAGAGGGTGGGCGCCCGTTACGCCGTCGCGTGGCCAGGAACCACTGCCGGGTTCCTGTCAGCCGCGGCGCGTCGACCCGCGCTTGACCAGGGTGCCAGGCAACAGGACCTGGCGCGGCGCAAGCTGCGCGCCTTGCAGGCGCTCGATCAGGCAGTTGGTGGCGGCGCGTCCGATATCGTCGGTCGGCTGGGAAATGGTGCTCAGGCCGGGGCCGACCAGGGCAGCCCATTCCGGATCATCGAAGCCGATCAGGCCGAGGTCGGTGCCCAGCTGCCACCCCAGCCTGGCCGCGGCGGCGGCCACGCGCAGCGAGATCACCGCATTGGCCGCCAGCACGGCTACCGGCGCCTCGCCGGCGTCGCGGCGCAGGGCGCGCAGCGCTTCGTCCAGGGCGGCGTCGTCACCGGTACGGGCTTCGAACACGCTTCCGCCAAGCGAGTCCGCATGCTCAGCGATGAAGTTCTGGAAGGCCCGGGCGCGCTCGTTGCGCGAGCTGATGGCCTTGATCGGCTCGCTGATGAAGAGCAGGCGCCGGTAGCCGGCTTCGAGCAGGTGGCCGGCAGCCTCGTGGACCGCGGAGAGGTTATCCAGGGCCACCAGGTCGACTTCCGCGTCGCCGACCTTGCGGTCGACCAGCACGACCGGCTTGCCCAGTTGCGCGGCATCGGCGAGGGCGCCGCCGTCGTGGCCCAGCGTGTGCAGGATGAAGCCCTCGACCCGGTAGGCCGACAGCGAGCGGATGGCTTCGCGCTCCAGTTGCTCGTCATTGCCCAGGTTGAACAGCATCACCATATAGCCGGCGTCGCGGCAGGCCTTTTCCACACCACGCAGCACGGCCACCGAGAACGAATTGGAAACGTCCGCCACCACCAGCCCGATCAGGCGCGACTTGCCGCGCTTGAGCGCCTGCGCCATGGGACTCGGGCTATAGCCCAGCGCGCGCACGGCCGCGGCCACGCGTGCCTCCACGTCGGCGGACAACTGCTCGCCGCCCCGGTTCAGGTAGCGCGATACCGTTGCCTTCGAGACGCCCGCATGGTTGGCAACGTCCTGGATGGTGAGTTTCTCTGCGGGCTTCAGGTCGGACTTGGCTTGTGTCACGGCGCGTGGCATGGGAGGTTGGTCTCGGTGAAACCAGTTTCAGGATTATGCATCGTGCGTCCCCGGCTTGCCAGCACCCCGGGCCGGGCGGCGATCATGCACTTTGTGGAGGCGAGCGAGGACGGAGGAGGACCTGGCCGCGACTGCGCGATAATGGCCGCCTTGCTATCAAATTGAAGGACAGAAGGGGTAATGGATCAGCATTTCACCGCGCAGCTCGAAGCCGCCCAGCGCCACTTCGACGCTGGCCAGCTCGACGCGGCAGCGCAATGGCTTCAGGAAGTCATCGACGCGGACCCGCATCACGGCGATGCCCTGGAGGGGCTCGCCTACATCGCCGCGCGCAAGCAAAGCCCCGCGGCAGCCGCCGGATACTTCGACCGCGCCCTGACTGTCCTCCCGGCCCAGGCGGAGCGCTGCCATGCCGCCGGCCTGGTGCACCAGGCCGCGGGCAACCATGCGCGCGCCGTTGCCCTGCTGGAGCAGGCCATCGGGCTGGCCCCGCGCCAACTGCCGTCCCTGCACGCGGCGGCGATGTCGCTGTCAGCGCTGGGCGAGCACGGGCGCGCGCTGGAAATGCTCAAGCGTGCCGCCGCCCTCAGCCCGGGCTCCTGGGAGATCCACTACAACATGGGCCGTGCCCTGGGCCTGCTGGACCAGTACGATGCCGAGATGGCGGCGTACCGGCGCGCGATCGAGCTCAAGCCTGATTGCGCCGACGCCTACACCAACCTCGGTGTCGCGCTGGGCGAGTCGCATCGCTTCGAGGAAGCGCTGCGCATGTTCAAGAAGGCCATACAGATCGCCCCGAACAATCCCGGCGCGCGCGCCAACCGGGCCGGCACCAACCTGCTGCTGGGCGAGTTCGAGCACGGGTGGCGCGAATACGAGTGCCGCTGGCAAATCGGGATCCAGCGGCCGCACGGCCTTGGGGATAGCCTCTGGCTCGGCGCGCCGCCGCTTGCCGGCAAGACGCTGCTGCTGCATTGCGAGCAAGGCTTTGGCGACACGCTGCAGTTCGTGCGCTACATCCCGTTGCTGGTGGACATCGGCGCGCGGATCGTGCTGCGCGTGCAGGAACCCCTGCGTGCCTTGCTGGCGGATTTCCCAGGGGTCAGCGCGGTGATCGGCCAGAGCGAGGCGGTGCCGGCGTTCGATTATCACTGCCCCTTGCTGAGCCTGCCGTACGCACTCTGGAAGGTGAGCACCGCCATCCCCGCGGCCACGCCGTACCTGCACGCCGATGCCGCGCGCCGCGCCAGGTGGGCAGCCTGGCTCGGCGAGGACGCGCGCCGTCCGCGTGTCGGCGTGGTGTGGAGCGGCAGCCCCACGCACCTCAACGACCGCAAGCGGTCGATACCCCTGCGCGACCTGGCCCCGTTGTTCGAGGCCGATGCCACGTTCGTCTCGCTGCAGAAGGACGTCAGGGCATCCGATCTCGACGCCTTGCGCGCGCTACCCGCGATGCGCGATCCGTCGGCGCAGCTGGAAACGTTCTGGGATACCGCCGCCCTGATCGCCGAGCTCGACCTGGTGATCTGCGTCGACACGGCGATTGCGCACCTGGCCGGCGCACTTGGCAAGCCGGTGTGGATCCTGGTGCCGTTCACCCCGGACTGGCGCTGGCAGCTTGCCCGCACGGACAGCCCCTGGTATCCGACCGCGCGGCTGTTCCGCCAGCCGGCCAGGGACGACTGGCGCACGGCCATCATGGCGGTGAGTACGGCGCTCCGGGACTTCACGGGCACGATCTGATGATCTGATTCTTTGTCAAACGGAGTGAGGCAACATGGGCTATGGAAGGGCATCGCTGGATATGCGCCTTGCGCATCTGCTGGCCGACAAATCCGTTACCGGCGCCTGCCTGGCGCACGTGCGCGAGGACTCGGTCGAGGTGGCCGCCGCCGGCGTGAGGAACCACGACACCGCCGAACCGGTGGATGCCAGCACTGTGTTCTGCGCGGCATCGCTCACCAAGCCGATCGTCTCGTACGCCTTGCTGCAGCTTGTCGACGCCGGTGTGCTGGATCTTGACGAGCCGCTGTCGCGCCCGGCCCAGCCGATCGTGCCGGACGATGCGGCCTCGGCGCGCATCACCATGCGCCACGTGCTCACGCATACCTGTGGCCTGCAGAACCTGCGCGACAAGAATCCGCTGCGGCTGCACTTTCCGCCTGGCGCGTGGTTCAGCTACTCCAGCCTGGGGTTCACGTTTCTGCAGTCCGCCGTCGAGGCAAAAACAGGGGAAACCCTGGAAGCGATCCTGCGGCGCCTGGTGTTCGAGCCGCTCGGGATGCGCTCATCGAGCCTGGAGTGGCAGGATCGGTTCCTCGCCAATGCGGCCAACCCGCATGAGGCGGCGCAGCGGCTCGACGTGCATCGCCCGCCCGCGGCGAGCGCCTCCTATTCGCTGCAGACCACGGCCGGCGACTACGGCGCCTTTGTTGCCGCCGTGCTTCGGGGCGACGGGCTGAGTGCCTCGACCTGGCAACAATGGCTGACGGCAGCCGTCATGGTGCCAAAAGGAGAAATCGTCTACCTCGATGGCGCGCCGGCTGCCACGGAGCCGGACATCGGCTGGGGGCTGGGGTGGGGTGTCGAGCCCAGCCGGGGCACGTTTTTCCAGTGGGGCAAGATGCAAGGCGTGAGGGCATTCGTGATGGGCAGCACCGAGCAGCGCGCGGGCGTCGTGCTGCTCACCAACAGCAACACCGGCTTGCGGCTGATGGAGGACGCCGCCCGCGCGGCGCTGCCCGGTGAACACCCTGCGATTCGTTGGCTGGCGCAAGGGGTCAGCGAGTAGACGCGGGCCGTGGCGCGGCGCAGTGGCGCTGGCGCAGGTTCTCCGTGGTCTCGCCAGTGCCGTCCGCGCGCCAGCCGGGCGGCAGCATCACGTAACGGATGGCGGTCCATGCATTGCCGGCCGACGCGATATCCCGCGCCAGGCTGACCCAGTGCTCGAACTGATTGACGAGGGGGTTGCGCGTATGCGTCGGCGTTACCAGGCCGTAACGGCACGGTTCGTCGGCGCGTTCCTCGACGTAGGTGCCGAACAGGCGATCGAACACGATCAGCACGCCGCCGTAGTTGGCATCCAGGTAATCGGCATTCGACGCGTGGTGCACGCGATGCGCCGACGGCGTGTTGAACACGTATTCGAGCCAGCCGAGCTTGGGCATCCACGTGTTGTGCAGCCAGAACTGATACAGCAGGTTGAACATCAGCGTGGCGAGCACGACCTCAGGGCGCACGCCAAGCCAGACGAGCGGCGCGAAGAACATCGCCGAGCCGCTCAGCTTGCTGGTCCAGCCAAGCCGGTAGGCCGACGACAGCGTCAACTGGTTCGGCGAGTGATGGACCGCATGCGTGGCCCAGAAAAAGCGGATGCGGTGCGACGCGCGGTGATACCAGTAGTAGCAGAACTCCTGGCCGACAAACAGCAGCAGCGCCATCAGCGCGCTGTTGATCGTGACGGTAAAGAGGCGATGATCCCAGGCGAAGGCGAAGATCGGCGTTGCCAGCGAGAGCGGCAGCAGCGCGAACAGCTTGCCGCCGGCCAGGTCGGCCAGCGACAGCCATGTTTCATTCCAGTCGAATGGCGCGGCGCTGTGGCGCAGCTTTCGGGCCAGCACGAACGCCTCGACGAGCGAGACGGCGACGATGAACGACGTGGCTAACGCGAGATAGAGCGCGATGTTTCCAGTGGTGTGCATGATGGGCGCGGAACAGGTTGGGGTGGGACGCGTCGTCTGCGGCAGTGACCGCCGTCGCGTCGGGTGAGGCCACTGTAGTGGGCGGCCGCCGCCGGAACCAGTCGGAAACTATGTCGCCCGATGTCAGCCGATCCGCCTGCCCGGCCGGTGTAACACCGCGACATGTTTTCCAGGGCGAATGTTTCGCCCCCTCGTCCTATAGTTCGACCCGTTGCCAGGCCGCAGTGCGTGACCTGACCCGAAACCGAACCCGAAGGACATCTCATGAAACGCCATCACCTTGTCACAGCGGCCGCCTCGCTGATCCTCCTCGCCAGCACCCCGGCCTTCGCCGGCTGGTCGGGCCACGGCACGGCCTACACGCCGCACGGCGTCTATAACGGCGCGCATGCCGGTTCCTGCGCAGGCGCAAGCTGTTCACACGCCGGTGGCGTCGCCGGTCCCTACGGCGGGATCGCGACCAATACCGGCACGGTGACCCGTACCGCGCCGGGACAGTTCTCCAACTCGGGCACGGCGACCGGGCCCAACGGCCGCTCGGTACAGCACGCTGGCGACACCAGTTGTGCCGGCGGCACCTGCTCGCACACGGGCAACCTCACCGGGCCAAACGGCCAGACTGCCTCCACGGCGGGCAGCGTGACGCGTGATGCGCCAGGCCAGTATTCGTCGTCGGGCACGATCACCGACTCGAACGGCAACACGGTCAGCCACGCGGCATCGACCACTTGCGCCGGCGCGACGTGCGCCCGCTCGGGCACGGTGACCGGCGCGGATGGCGGCACCGTCACCCACTCGGGCACCGCGACGCGCGTGGCGCCGGGTGTCGTGACGACGGGCGGCGGCACGACGGTGGTGCATGGCGGCACGGTCACGACCGCAGGCACCGTCACGACCGGCGCCACGGTGACCACCGTGGGCGCCACCGTGGCGGTTGGCACCGCGCCGGTGGTCGTCACGCCCGCGCCAGTGGCCTATGTGCCGCCGCCTCCGGTGGCCTATGTGCAGCCCACGCCGGTCTACCTGCCGCCCGCGCAGCCCCCGAAGGCGGTCTACGTCGCCCCGCCGGCGCCCAAGGTGGTGGTGGTCGCGCCGCCGCCCCCGCCGCGGGTTGTGTATATGGCGCCGCGTGCCGTCTACGTGGCACGGGCGCCGCGCGCGGCGGTCATGGTGCCCGGACACTGGGTCGGCCGCGTCTGGGTGCCTGCACACTGGGCCTGACGGCCATCCGCCCTATCTGATTGCTCGGGATCGATGCGGATCGATTACCCCCGCCGGCATGGAATGTCGGCTACACCACGGAGAACACCATGAAGCAGATGATCGCGGTTTTGATTTTGTGTATTGTTTCTGCAGGCGCATCCGCGCAGAGCGTCGCGCCACCAGCGGCCGGCAGTGCGCGGGTGGAGCGTGCGATGCAGCAATTGCAGATGCGCTTCGCCAATGCCAACACCACGCGTGACGGCAAGCTGACCCGGGAGCAAGCGGCGGCGGGCATGCCGATGGTCGCCAGCCATTTCGACGAGATCGACACGCAGCAGGCCGGATACGTCACGTTGGCGCAGATCGAGGGGTTCATGAGACAGAAGGCAATGGCCCGCTGATCACCACGGATCACCGCGGATCTCAGGGGATTCGCGGTCCTTGCCGGAGACGCGCCATGGAGCAGGTGAACAGGATTATCGTGCTCGATGATGAGGCCGAGCTGCGCAACATGCTGCAACGGTTCCTGACCGGGCACGGCTTCCAGGTGCGCGCGGTTGCCGATGGCAAGCGGCTTGACCGCTACCTGCAGCGCGAGCCGTACGACCTGCTCGTGCTGGACCTGATGATGGAACCGGAAGATGGCCTGGCCATTTGCCGCCGGCTGCGCGCCGAAGGGCAGACGCTGCCCATCCTGATGCTGACCGCCAAGGGCGATCCGGTCGACAGGGTGGTGGGGCTGGAGACCGGCGCCGACGACTATCTTGCCAAGCCATTCCTCCCGGACGAACTGGTGGCACGGATCCGCGCGCTGCTGCGCCGGCAGAAGATGGCGGCTGGAGATCCGACCGTGACTTCGCAGACCTTGCGCTTCGGCGATTTCGCCTTCGATGTCGGCAAGCAGACGCTGGAGCGCGGCGGCGAGCCGGTCGAAGTGCACTCCGCGCAGATGCTGCTGCTGCACGCGCTAGGGTCGTCGCCAAACCGCCCGGTGAGCCGCGAGAACCTGCTGGCGCGCGCCCGCGGCCGCGACCATGACGCCCTTGACCGCAGCATCGATGTACAGATCCTGCGGCTGCGCCAGATCGTCGAAGACGATCCGTCCAAGCCGCGCTTCATCAAGACCGTGTGGGGCGTCGGCTACATGCTGGTCGCTGGCGTCGGGCCGTGATGCGGCTCGCGTTGCCCCGCTCGCTGCTCGCGCGCAACATCGCCCTGCTGGTGGCGCTCGTGGCGCTGACCCAGGTCAGCGCGCTCACCGTGTTGCTGCATTTCGTGCAGCGCCCGCACATCGAGCGTGCGGCGATCATCTTTTCGGATTACGTGAAGACGCTCGACCGCGTCTTTGCCGCCATGCCACCCGAACAGGGCCGCGCGGCGGCCGCACGGCTCGGGGCGCGGGCGCAGCCGCCGGAGCAAGGCGCAGAGGCGCCGCATGCCAGTCCGCTCCACATCTTTCGTACCTACCAGCGCGATGTTTTCATGGAGGCATTGCAGCGCTACCTGCCGCCGGACATGGCGGTGCGATGGCAGACGGGGAAAGGCGAGAGGGAGGGGGAAGGGGAGCAACTCTGGATTCGCGTACACGTGGGCGGCGCGCCCCAATGGATCGCCTTGCCGATGACCGAAGACGCGCAGGCGAGCGGCGTCACCACCGCACTGGCGCTGTCGGCGGCCTTCGCCTTGCTTGCGGCGCTCACGGGCTACCTGATCCAGCTGCACATCAACCGTCCGCTGCAGGATCTGGCGCGCGCGGCACGCCACGTCAGCGCCGGCGAAGCCCCCGTGCCTCTGCCCACCAGCGGGCCGACGGAAATCGCCCAGGTGAGCAGCGCATTCAACCAGATGACGCAGGCATTGCAGCAGGCGGAGGCGACGCGCGCGCTGATGCTGGCCGGCGTGTCGCACGATATCCGCACGCCGCTCACCAAGCTGCGCCTGGCGATGGCCATGGCGATGCCGCGCGGCGCCGCCGATCAGTTCGTGGCATCGGCGGAGGGCTATCTCGATCAGATCGACACGATCCTCCAGCAGTTCATGGACTACGCGGGCAGTGGCGAGCGCGAGGTGCCGCAGCCTGGCGACCTCAATGCGCTCGTTAGCCAGCTCGCCGCGGATTATGCCGGGCTTGGGCACGAGTTCGCGCTTTCGCTCGGCAGCGTGCCGGCGCTTTCGTTCCGGCCGGTGAGCCTGATGCGGCTGCTGATGAACCTGATGCACAACGCGGTCGTCTACGGACGCACCGGCTTGCTCGTGCGCACCTGGGCCGAGGGCGATATGGCCTATGCCGCCGTGTGCGACCGGGGCAGCGGCATCAGTGCGCAGGAGCTGGAGCAGCTCAAGGCGCCCTTTAGCCGTGGCAGCAACGCGCGCGGCCATTCGGGCGGCACCGGCCTGGGCCTGGCGATCGTGGAGCGCATTGCGCGCCTGCACGGCGGCTCCTTGCAGTTCCGCGCCCGCGAGGGCGGGGGGCTGGAAGCCGTGGTGGCGTTGCCGCTGCACCGGCCACCGGCCTCAGGCGAAGCCGCGCATTCCGTACGCACGGGCCCGGCGCAAGCATGACATCGCGCGACATATTTCCTGCATGGCGCGCGCAGCCGGTTCCTCCCATACTTGCGTCTGCGGGTTGCGGCTCACACCGATAGCAGATGAGCCGCACGCAAGCAGGCGTGATCTCCGATGGCTTCTGATCCTGTGGATCGAATGATTGTCGGTGACATCTTCTCGGCAATTTTTCGGCAATTTCGGCAATCGGCAGCAATTGGCAGCAATTGGCAGCTCGATGGAGCCGATGACAGGAACAACATGCGGAATTCATACTCACTCATCAAGCACAACGCCACGCGTCTAGCGATGACGGCATTGGCGGCAGGATCGCTCTTGATGGCGGGCTGCGCCTGGGGCGTCACCGGCGTGACCCAGGCCAGCGCCATGCCGCAGGCACAGGTGCAGGCGGACATCATCTATGTGCAAGCCTTCGATGCCAGCCCGGATCAGGTGAAACTCGACAGCGGCATGGCTCAGAAACTCAAGACGATGGCCGCCGGCGGTTCCGCCGCCAGCGAGCAGAGCCAGGCGGCGCGCGAAGCCAGCGAGCAGGTGTCCAATGAAATCGTGCGCCAGCTGCAGTCCCAGGGACTGCACGCGGTACGCGCGGACGGCCCCGCGCCCGCGCACAGCAATGCGCTGATCGTCGCGGGAAGCATCCAGAAGATCGACGAGGGCAAGCGTCGGCGCCGCTTGCTGATCGGCCTTGGCGCAGGCAAGAGCGAGGTCGGCGCGTCGGTCCAGATCCTGTACAAGCCGGCGGACGGTGCGCCCATGCCGCTGCAGAGCTTCGCGGCCGAGGCCAACAGCGGCCACATGCCGGGCGTGGCGGAAACCGCCGGCGTCGGTGCCGCCGCCGGCCATCTCGCGATGTCCGCCGCGGCCGGCGCGGGCGTGCATGGCGTGTCCGAAGTCAAGCGCGACAGTATCTCCGCGGATGCCAGGCGCCTGGGCGATTCGATCGCGAAACAGGTCGTGGCGGCGAATGCGGCAAACGGGTGGATGTCGGCGGCGCCGGTGGAGTGACGGGGCAAGAAGGGGCAAGAGGGGCGGGGGGGGGGCAGTGTCCCGAACGGATTCCTACCTGAATCCCGCCGCGCGCCAGGGTGCATGGCGCTGCAGCCTTGCCTGTTCGCGCTGTAGCAGCGCGGCATAGCTGTGCAATTCCTGCGGCGCGATGTCGTAGGCGCGGCGAAAGGCGCGCGTAAAGCTCGATGCATTGTTGAAGCCGAGCCCTGAGGCAATGTCTTGCACCGCCATGTCGGGAAACCGCACCAGTTCATCGGCCGCTGCCCGCAGCCTGCGGCTGCGGATATAGGCGGCCAGGCCACCTTCATGCATGAACAGGCGGTACACGCTGGCGCGTGACAGATGCAGCGATTGCAGCACGCTGTCAGGGGTCAGGTCGGGGTCATGCAGATTGGCCTCGACATAGCGCCGCACCTGTCCGTACACCGCCGCCCGCACCGCAGCGCGGGCGTTGCCGGAGAGCCCCGCGTGCCGGCTGAACGCAGCGGCCAGCAGTTCGACCGCGGTGCGAAATGCCCGCTCGGCTTCCTCTTTGCACAGGCCTACGATTTGCCGATTCAGTGCTACCAGATGCGAGATCAGCACCCGCATCAGCGGGGTGGTGGCCTCAACCAGGCGGCCATGCAGCGAGGCGGCGTCGGGGAAGGCCATTTCCACCAAGGCGCGTGGCACGAAAAACAGCAGCATGCGGCCATGAAAACTCCGGATGGTGCATGGCTGGTCCATGTCCAGCGCAAGGATGCTTGGCACGCCGGGCCGCCGCGGCGCGTCTGGCCCGGGCTTGCCGCCCAGGAACTGGGCTGGCATGCCTTCCAGGAACACGCTGAAGGTGATGTCGCGAATGTTCTCGGTCGACACGCGCCCCAACGAGCGCTCGGCCAGATTGGGACCGGTGCGGATGTCGAAGAAGCTCAGATCGTCGATGGAGTAGCGAGACAGCGAGGCTTCGAACGTCTGCTCGCCTTGCGCCGTGGCAGGCCGGATATCATAGACCGGACTCATCCGCTCCTGCCAGGCCAGCAAGCTCTGGCGGGCGTCGCCTTGCACGCTGAAACTGCTGTGCGCGATGCCGGGCGCGAGCGTGGGCGGCTCTGGGGGCAACAACAACCGGCTTAGTGGCATGCGCGCGGGCAAGAGATTGATTGTGCAGGGGTGCGCATGGCTGATTTCCGTCCAGATATGCCCGCCCGTTGCCGGGCGATTGTCGATTGAGCGCTAGTCTACCCCGTGCGGGCTAATATGCGGCCAAGAGCATAACTTGTCCGGGCCGCCCAGGCTAGGGGGGGCCGCCGATGGGGAAAACCCGGAGGCGTGAGCCTGGCCGGAACCTGCCGATGGCCTTCAACGGCGCCTTGCCTACCAATCCCGCACCCGGCCCGTATCCGTATGCACGAACTGTTCCTGCGCATAGAAGCCCACGCCGCCGGCGCGCAGCGAGAGCGCGGCGTCACGCAGGTCGGACAGCGCAACGCCGGGCAGGCGGATATCGATGGCTTTGCCGTCCATATGCAGGCTATGGCTGGCCACGCCGCCACCGCGCGTCTTGCGCAGCCGCGCGTTGGTGGCGGGGCTGCGATAGCCGGAGATGACCTGGAAGGGGGTCTCGCAGCACAGGGTTTGCCTCAGGCGGTAAAGCAGCGCGAACAGTTGCGGATCGATCACGCCGACCTCGCCCGAGTAGTGATCGCGCAGGAAGTGATTGAGCGCGGCCAGCGACCCGGGCACGAACTGATCGCCGACGGCGTAGACCAAGGCGATGCGCTCGCCGGTGTGGGTGTGCTCGAAGGACAAGCTGCGGGCATCGGGCAAGCTTGCCAGCGCGGCCCGGGCCGGCAACGGCAGCAGCGTGCCAGCCAGCACAAGCCCGCCGGCGTGCCGCAGGAACCGGCGGCGAGGATCGCTGGGCGGTCTGGTCATCGAAAGCACTCCCCTTTGGTGCAATTGCCCTATCTTGCCTGCGTGCTGGCCAAGGCGGAAGCCCGCAGGCGGGCCGACCGTTGCCGCAGCGCCTCGTCAAGCACGCTGTCCAGCCCATAGATATCCGGGAAGAAGTAGATGCGAGCATCGGCCTTGACGATGGCCGTGCCGTAGGCAAGCACAACCGGCAAGGGCTGGCGCAGCCGCAGCGTGCTGGATTCTCCCTTCTCCATGGCCTGGCGGATGCGCGCCTCGGTCCAGCCGGGCGTGTCCTGCAGCACGAAGCCAGCCAGCGCCTCCGGCGCCTCGACACGGATGCAGCCATGGCTCAGGTCGCGTCGGTCCCGCGCGAACAGTTGCGGGGTGGGCGTGTGATGCAGGTAGATGTTCTCGTTGTTGGGGAAGACGAACTTGATGTCGCCAAGCGCATTCATCGGGCCCGGGCGTTGCCGTATGCGCAGTTGGCCGCGCTGGACCGCATCCAGGCTGGCAGCCGACAGGGTGGTGATCACCTTGCCGTCGCCAGTGACGAACTCGAAGCCTTGCCGCTCGAAATAGCCGGGATCGCGGCGCAGCCGGGGCACGGTTTCCGCGCGCGCGATGGACGGCGGCACGTTCCAGTAAGGACTGAACTCGATGAAGCGCATGTCCTCCTTGAACAGCGGCGTGCGCGTATCGAGCGCCTTGCCCACGATCACCTTCATTTCCGCCTTGACCTGGATGGCGCCGTCGTGGATTTCGTAGGCGCGCAATACGAACTCCGGCACGTTGACCACGATCATGCGCGGGCCCTCCAGCAGGGGCGTCCAGCGCAGGCGCTCCAGCGTCAGTTCGATCTGCCGCACGCGGCCGGCGAGCGGCGCGTTCAGTTGCGCGAACGTGCCCGCGCCGATGGCGCCATCCGCCTCCAGCCCGTGGCGAACCTGGAACGCCTTGACGCCCTCCACCAGTTCGCCTTGGTAGCGTTCCGGGACCGGCGTGGCGGCGGGCAGGTCGCCTAGTGCGATCAGGCGCTGCGCCAGCACCGGCAGCCCGGCGTAGGCCTGCCCGGGCACCAGCTTCCTGCCGGGCAGCGGCGGCAGCGGTGCCTGCCAGGCCGGGTGGCCTGCCAGCGCGCGGTAGCGTGAAAGCGCCGCGCGCAGGCTGGCGTAGAGCGGGAACGACGGCGCCGCCTGCCGGACTGCCTCGGGCAGGTCCTGCCCGGCGACGGCTGCGCGCAGGAGGCGCGACGGATCGAACTGCCGGTCCGGCGCCGGGGCAAATTTCTCGTGGATCGTGCCGGGATCGACCCGGCCGCCGTGCAGGTCGGCGAGATAGCGCTGCATTGCCGCCGTCAGCCTCTCGTCCAGCGAGGCGGCGGCTTCGGGCGTCAGTGGCGGCCCGTGCGCGGCCTGGCCCAGCGCGCGGTGCAGGCCCTCGGCATCATAATCGCGGGGGTCCAGCCCGTCGGCCGTGGCGCCGTCGAGGATGCCGGCGGCCTGCCAGGCCTGGGCATTGGGATGGCCCTGCGAAAACCAGAGCGCTGCCGGCGCGGCCTGCACGGCCAGCGCGATGCCATGGCAACTCAAGGCCCATGCGGCCAGCAGGCCGGCAAGGACCCGGGGCGCCCTCATTCCTCGATCTCGCTGCGCACCATCAGCACCGGCTTGTTGCTCTTGTGCACCACGCCTTCGGACACACTGCCCATGACCAGGCGCCGGAAGCCGCGGCGGCCGTGCGTGCCGATCACGATCAGGTCCGCATTCCAGCGGTCGGCTTGCTCCACGATCGTGGTGGAGATCTGCCCGGGGGAAACGGGCTTCTCGAGGATCAGCGTCGAATGCGGGACGCCGGCATCCGCCAGGCGCGCGGCGGCCGCTGCCAGCGCATCGCGTCCCGCGGCCAGGATGCCTTCCATCAGTTTGCGGGGGTCGTAGCTGCCCGCCGTGAAGAAGATATCGTTGTCGTCCGCCACGAAGAGCACCTTTACCTCGCTGCCGGTCGCCTTGGCCACCGTGATGGCCTGGGTCAGCGCTAGTTCCGAAGAGCGGCTGCCGTCCACCGCGAGCAATATTCTCTGGTACATGGTCCGTGCCTCCTGGCTGGATGTCGCCATGTTGCAATGTCGATAGTCGATAGGAAAGCGCGCATGGGAGCGGCTTCCATCTGCAGCTTAGAGGGCTGGGCACGGGACGTATTGATGCACGTCAAGCCACCCGGGCGCTGCGCACAAAGCGCGCAAGCGGCGCGTGCCCGGGAAAGCAGCAAATGCCATGATCTACATCAACACCATGCTTGCCCGGGCGTACACACTGGAAGCGTCTGCCGCAAGCTGCGGCGCCTGTCTTTCCAGCGGGAGGTACAAGATGTACAGCAAGATCCTGGTTGCCGTGGATGGCAGCGAGTCCGCCGATCGGGCGCTGGGGGAGGCGCTGCGCCTGGCCGCCGCGCTGCGCTCGGAACTCACCGTGGTGCATGTGATCGATAACAGCTACCTCAGGTACGAGGTCGGCTACATCGACCTGACAGACCTGCGTGCCGGCCTGCTCGAAGGCGGGCAGATCCTGCTGGACGAAGCCAAGGCCAAGGCGGCGGCTGCGCAGGTGACATGCAAGACGCTGATGGTGGATGAAGCCCTGGCGCTGGGCGACGTGGCCAACGCGATCGAGCAGGTGGCGCAGCAGACCGGGGCGGAGTTGCTGGTGCTGGGCACGCACGGACGCCGCGGCGTGCGGCGCTTGCTGATGGGCAGCGTTGCCGAAGCGCTGGTGCGGCAATGCCGCCAGCCGGTTCTGCTGGTGCACGCGCCCCAGGCTGAGGCGAACGCGGCCACAAAGCTGGCATCCGGCGCGACGGCGAAGCCATGACCCCAACGTTGCCGGCTGCCGCCAGGCGGCGGCGCCTGGCATGCCGGGCGCTCGCCGGAGCTGCCGTGCTGTGCTGCGCAGCAGGCCTGCCGGCGCCCGCGTGGGCAGGTCCAGCCGCCGACAAGCGCGTGCTGGATGCCGACGAGCTCGATGCGCGCTGCGAAGCCGTGCTGGTGCGCCTGATGGCGCGCAACCCCGGCGTGCGGGCCCTGCTGGACAAGGCCAGCGGCGTGCTGGTGTTTCCCGATGTGCTTGCCGGCGGCGCGGTGGCGGGCGTGGAGCAGGGCGACGGCATGATGCGTGGCGCAGGCGGGGACAAGGCCTATTACCGGCTGATTGGCGCCTCGCTCGGGGCGCAGGCGGGCATGGCATCCAGGGCCGTGGTGCTGGTGTTCCTGACCGGGCAGGCGCTGGAACGCTTCCGTGCCAGCCAGGGCTGGACCGTGGGCGTGGACGGGTCGGTGTCCGTCCTGAGCCTGGGCATCGGTGCCAGCCTGGATAGCAACACCGTGCGGGGCGATATTGCGGGCTTCGTGCTGGCCAACGGCGGCGTCATGATCAGCCTGTCGCTGGTCGGCACGCGGATAACCCGGATCGAGAGCTGAGGAGCCATCGATGGAAAAGATCCTGATCGTTTATTACTCGCGCACCGGCACGGCGCGCCAGGCCGCGGAAGAACTGGCGGCGCAATCCGGCTGGCCGCTGGCGGAGGTCGGCGACCAGGCCAGCCGCGCCGGCTTGCTGGGCGATGTGCGCTGCGTGCTCGATATCTTGTTGCAGCGCCATGTAGGCTACCGCTACGCCGGCCCGGCGCTGGACGATTGCCAGCGGCTTGTCATCGTCGCACCCATCTGGATCGGCCACTTGGCCGCACCCATGCGCAGCTTCCTGCGTGACCACATGCCACTGACCTGCAAGACGTCGGTGATCTGCGTGATGGCCCGGCAAGGCGCTTTCCGGGCGGCAGAGGAGGTCGCCCGGCTGGCCACGGAGCCGCCGTCGCCGGTACTGGCGCTGCGCCAGGCCGATGTGGCCAGCGGGGCGGCAATGCAGGCCCTGCGCGCGCTTACCGAGCAGGTGGAAGCCGCCAATGGCCGCAGCGGCGGCGCGCAGCGGCCAGCATGGCTGTCGCCCAAGGAAGCCTGAGCGGGCAAGTTGCCACGAACCGCCCAATCAGCCGGACAAAACGGTATCGCCTATGCGCACCACATGGCGCCATTCATCGCTGCCCAATGGCTCCTGGGCGCGCCGCTGCCACTCCAGCACCTGGAGGTCCGCCTCGGAAGGATCGCCGCCCTGGCGCGCGCGCGTGACGATCCGTTCGCGCAGGGTGGCCAGGCTTGCATGGCAGTCGACGATGGAAAAGCCAGCTCCACGGCGCGCGGCCAGCGACGCAAACCGCCGCCGCTCGGCGCGCGCAAGGAAGGTCGCATCGGCAATCATGGGGAATCCGGCGCCACTGCCGAGCCGGCAGATTGCCAGCAGCCGCCGGTAGACGCGGGCGGTGTGTTGCGCCGTGTAAAGGTCGCCGTGCGCGTCCGGATTGCCAGGTGTATCGGCAAGTTGATGGCCATGTGCAAGCGCAAGGCGTTTGCGCTCCACGTCGGCGCGCACGCGCACCATGGCCGCGGCCAGCGCCAGCTGGTGGGCAACGGTGCTTTTGCCGCTGCCCGAGAGGCCATGCATGATGGTGATCGCGCCCGGATTGCGCGTCAGCGCGGCACTGGCCAGCGCGAGCAGATCGTTGCAGCGCATCTGCGCCGCCGCCATTTCCGCGGCGGTGCCGGTGCCGGTGCCTGCCGCGCTGCGCTGGTGCGCCCGCTCGAGCAGCACGCGGGCGCGCACCACGGCGCGCAGCGCCGTGTAGAACGGCAATATCGCCAGGCCGGCATAGTCGCCGCTGCATTCCAGGTAGGTATTGATCAGCCGGTAGGCCAGGTCTTGCCGGCTGGCATGGAGCAGATCCATGAAAACAAAGGCGGTATCGCTGATGGTGTCGATCCAGCGTAGCCCCGCATCGAACTCCAGGCAATCGAATGGCGTGGGCTCGCCATCGATCAAGGCGATATTGCCAAGGTGCAGGTCGCCGTGGCACTCCCTGACATGGCCGCTTGCCAGCCGCTTGGCAAATGCCGGTTGCAGCGCCACGGCCCGCTCGCGCAGCAGCGCCGCCACGCGTGCCGCCGCGCCGGTGCCCGAGGCGAGGGCGGCAACGCCCGCCATGGCTTGTTGCGCCACCGCCGCGATCCGTGCCGGCGTGCCATGCCCGGTGCCGCCGCTGGCGACCGGCGCGGCCAGGTGGATCGCGGCAAGCCGGCGGGCCAGCGTCTCGACATGGGTGCCGGTTAGCCGGTTTGTCTGCGCCATCGCGCAGAACAGGTCTTGCTGGCGGAAGCGGCGCATCTTTACCGCGTACTCCAGCGCTTGGCCGGTACCGCCTACCCGGACCTCCCCGGGGTCGGGTCCCGCCACGATCGGCACCACGCCGAGGTAGAGCGCCGCCGCCATCCTGCGATTCAGTTCGAGTTCGGCCTGGCAATCCGCCTCGCGGGCGGCCAGCGTGCCGAAGTCGACGAAGTCCAGGCGCACGGGCTTGCGCACCTTGTAGGCAAAGGGCCCGGCAAGGAAGACTTGCGAGATGTGCGTCTCGATCAGGCTGACCTTGCCCACCGGATGCGGGTAAGCCGCGGGCCGCATCAACGCTTGCGTGAGTGCCGCCGGTTCCATGCCGCGTTCTCCCAGGTGCCTGTCTCCCCGATTGGACAGGTCATGTACCCATGCTATGCACGTGCCTGGAAGTTAGCTTGATGCGGATCAAGCCGAGCGGCAACCACGCGCCTATATTGAAGCGGAACGAGGGTTCGGCGCGGCAGGCCACGGGCGTGACAAGCCGGTGCGCGCAAGCGCCGGCAACCGGAGGCGGCGATGAAGATGACAGTTCCCCACCAACTTGCTACGGGCGGCTGCGTGAGCCGGCGCGGCCTTGCGGCTTGCCTGGCGGCCATGCTTTGCGCTGGTTGCGCGCCGGGACCCGAGTGGTGGCGGCCGCCCAGGCCCAAGGCCGACGCGATCGCGCCCGCCGCCCCGATGCACGCCTGGAATGCCATGCGCCTGTCCGATCCGTTGCTGGCAGCCACTGCCGCTGCCATCGAGGCGCCGCGCCAGCCGGCGCACGCCTGCGTCTAGCGCGCGAAACGGAAATGACCGCTGTGCAGCACGATGTGGTGAGCCGAGGTCATTTCAAACAGTTGCTGCGCCACGCATTCGATATCCTCGCGGTGCCCTTCGAAGGCTTGGATGAGGTCGTCCGGCCGGTACGAACGCGCACCGAAGTGGTCTTCCAGTGCCTCCGCCGTGATCGCGTAGCTGGCCGGGATGCCGTCGACGCTGGCAGCGCACTCGAGACAGAGATCAGCCGGGCGATACGAGGGGATGGTTTTTGCAAAGACGATCTTGATGGTCATGGCCTCGACCCCGGGGAAGAGAAACAAGGAAGGTGCAAAAAGGACGGCGCCATGAAGTGCAAGGCGGAGCACGGGAAAGGCGAGCGCCGCGGGCACGCCGCGGCAGCTTTCTGCCAGTCTAGGCACTACGGTTGCAGCCGCAAGGGGCGGCTTGTGCAACGGTGCCCGCCTAGATGCGGTCCAGCGCGTCAAGATCCAGCAAGGTCACGCGCTTGCCCTTGACCTCGATGAGGCCATCGCGCTGGAAGCGCGACAAGGTGCGGCTGACGGTCTCGAGCTTGATGCCCAGGTAGCTGCCGATTTCTTCGCGCGTCATGCGCAGCGCGAGGTCGCGCCGGGAGTAGCCGCGCGCATGCTGGCGCGCCGAGATATTGAGCAGGAATGCCGCAACGCGCTGCTCGGCGCACAAACTGGCGAGCAGCAGCATCACGCCCGATTCGCGCACGATCTCGCTGCTTAGCATGCGGTGCACGTGCTGCTGCAGCGAGCGCATCTCGCGGCAGAGCGCTTCTAGCAGATGGAAGGGAATGACGCACACCGCGCTGTCTTCCAGGGCGATGGCGTCGCAGGCGTGGTGCTCCGTGCAGATGCCATCCAGCCCGAGCGTCTCGCCGGTGAGGAAGAAGCCGCTGACCTGCTCGCAGCCGTTCTGGTGCGCCAACACCGTCTTGAACGATCCGGAACGCAGCGCATAGATGCTCTGAAAGGCGTCGCCGGCCCGGTAAAGTGCTTCGCCGCGCCGGACCATGCGCCAGTTGTGGATCACGGCATCGAGCCTGGAGCGATCCGCATCGTTCAGGTTGCCACCCATGCAGATGGCGCGCATGGCGCAGCTTGAGCAATTTGCCTTGTGAGACACCGTGGCCGGCGGGGTGGGTTCCAGGGGCAGGAAATCCAGCAATTGGGGGCTGTGAAAGGCCTGGGGCATCGCCGCAGGCGCTTTCGCTTGCTGTTGCAGGTACGCTGACATGGCTGATTCCTTTGTCTCTGGTCTCTTATCTCTTGCCCCTGGCCGCTCGGACTGGCCACTGCGCTCGGGCGTGTTTGCCGCCGATGCCGGGCAAAGCGCTGCGCGCGCTATGCCGCGGTGTGTTCCGGTGCCGCCGCCCGAGCGCTTATCTTCTGCGCCGCAAGGCGCAGCAGGGTGCTGCGCAACGCGTCGAATTCCATGGTCTTGTCGAAGAAGTACGACGCGCCAGCCCGCAGGCAAGCACTGCGCATTGGCGCCGCCGGGCAGTTGCTCAGGACGACCACGATCGCCTGGCGGCGCATTTTTCGCAGGCCCTGCAGTGCGCTCAGCCCCGATCGGCCATACCGGCTCAGGCTGAGGATGACAACGTCGGGCAACAGGATCTGCGCGGCCAGCAGTGCGGCGCGTGGCTCGCGGGCCTGGGCGAGCAGTTCCACTTCCTGGATCGATCTGAGCATCCTGGCCTGCCGCGCGCCGATCAGGGCCGAGTCCTCGAGCAGCAGGACGCTCAGACGATCGGGAAGAAACATGGTGTTCATGCCATCGAGTATGGTTTGCGCCGTGGCAGGAAAAAAGAAGCGGTCGCTGAGAGTGCTGTCTGAATGAGGAAGGCCCCTGTCAGGCAAACCTGACAAAGACCATAGGCTATCCGGACGATGGCACCCCCTATGCCCACCTCGCTATATTGCGAGCACATCACAGAGGGCGTGTGCATTTCACCCAAATCGCCTACCTTTACAGGAGAGCCTCCGGCGATCCTCGCGGGATCCACGCAGGACTTGCCGACCCTCCGGGAGCACTTCGCGACCAGCCATGGCGACCAACGAGCCTCCTTCACCGAATTTGCCTTCCGCGCGCAAGGCATCGCTTCACGCCACGCTTGGCGAACTGGCGGCAGGTGGCGCCGTGCTCGCGCTGCTCCTGCTGCTGGCACTGTGGTTCATTACCGTGCTTGCCCCCCGGCCAGGCGGCCTGGCCGCGCCGATGCTCGGCGCCTGGGGCCTGGCGGTGGCAGTGGTACTGTCGCTGCTGCTGGTGCGCCTGCGGCGGCTTCGGCGCGCGGGGGAAGACAACCTGGCGCGCATCCAGGACAGCGAGGCTCGCCTGGCAGGGATCATCCGCTCGTCGATGGAAGCGATCATCACGGTGGACGAAGCGCAGTGCATTGTGTTGTTCAACCCCACGGCGGAGCGTCTTTTCGGGTACACCTCCGCCCAGGTGACCGGCCGCCCCCTGGCGGACCTGATTCCGGCGCGCTTTCGTATGGCACATGAGGCGCACGTACGCCGGTTCGGCGTCACCGGGGTCACGGACCGGCAGATGGGCCAGCAGCGGGTACTGCATGCGCTGCGCCAGGACGGCACGGAGTTCCCCATCGAGGCTTCCATCTCCCAGACGCAGGACGGCGCCGGCAAGCTGTTTACCGTCATCCTGCGGGACACCACGGAGCGGGTGAGGGTGGAGACGGCCCTGCGGCAGTCGCGCGAGGAGCTCCAGCAACTCTCCGACCGGGTCCAGGCATCGCGGGAAGAGGAACGCCGCCGTATCGCCCGCGAGTTGCACGACGACCTGGGCCAGCGCCTGAGCGCGCTGAAGATGGACCTGGCTATCCTCGTCAGCGACCTCATGGATGCCGGAACGGCGCCTGCCTTGCTGGACCAGGCCGCCGCCATGCACCTGGTCATCGACGAAACCGTGGCTTCGGTGCGACGCATCGCCGCCGACCTGCGCCCGGCGTTGCTGGACGAGCTCGGCCTGATCCCGGCGATCGAATGGCTGGCAAAGGAGTTCTCCGCCCGCTATGGCGTCAATGTCATCACCCATGCCGCCGAGGAGGAAGACGTCGGCGAGCACGCGGCCACCGCGGTATTCCGTATCGTGCAGGAGGCGCTTAGCAATGTCGTGCAGCATGCGCAGGCCAACCGGGTCGATATCGAGCTGGTTCGCCAGGACGACCATTTTGAGCTGACCGTGCGGGACAATGGCCACGGCAATGCCGCCACGCAGCCTGCCGGTGGCGAGCGGGTATCGCTGGGGCTGGTGGGGATCCGGGAGCGCGCACGGCTGCTTGGGGGCACCGTGGCGACAAGCCAAGCGCCTGGCGAGGGCTTCTGCCTGACCGTGCGCTTTCCGTTGGCCACAGCCACAGCCACAGCCACAGCCGCGAGCGCGGAGGCAAGCCCATGATCCCCGTGATGATCGCCGACGACCACGCCGTGATGCGCGACGGGCTGCGCCACATCCTGAGCCGCGCGGGTGGCTTCGAGGTGGTGGGTGAGGCGGTGGATGGCGCTGCCGTGCTGCAGATGGCGCGCGACTGCAAGGCCCGGGTCATCCTGCTGGACCTCTCCATGCCCGGGCGCAGCGGGCTGGAGTTGATCAGGCAATTGCGCGTGGAGCAGCCCGAGCTGCGTATTCTGGTGCTGACCATGCATGCCGAGGAGCAGTACGTGGTGCGCGCGTTCCGGGCCGGGGCGGCGGGCTACCTGACCAAGGAAAGCGCGGCCACGGAGCTGGTCAGCGCGATTGGCAAGGTCGCGGCGGGGGGCACCTACGTGAGTCCCGCGATGGCCGAGAAGCTGGCCAACAGCCTGCAGGACGAGCGCCGCGAGGATCCCCACCTGCGCCTGTCGGATCGCGAGATGGAAGTCTACCGCCGCCTGGTGCTGGGCGAGCCGCTGACCGAGATCGCTGCCGCCTTGTGCGTCAGCGCCAAGACCGTAAGCACCTACAAGATGCGGTTGATGGAAAAACTGCGGTTGCCCAGCGAGGCGGCGCTGGTGCGCTATGCGATCCAGCATCGCCTGTTTGACGAAGGCGATATCTAGCTCCTGCGCTTCCCGCGCTTACCGCGCTTCCCGCGTTTGCTGCGCTTGATCTGGGACAAAGTGCGGCAGGCGCGCTGTGCCACCATGAACTGGACCGGGTCTGCCAGCAGGCATGCTCGCCAATACATGGAGCACATCATGGACTACCGGACCGTGCTGGTCGCGCTCGGAGCGGATCCCGACTGCGCATCCCGCGTCAGGATGGCTGCCGACCTGGCAGCCTCTTTTGGCGCGCATGTCACCGGCGTCAGCGCCACCGGCCTGCGCCTGGACCCGATCCGGGGCGCGGGCGATGACGCTGCGCGGCATATGGCGGCGTCGCGCGGCAGGCTGCTGTCGCAGGCCACGCTGCAGGGCGAGATACTGAGCAGCACCATGGCGGCGCAGGCGCCGGGCGTACCGTTCTCGCACCGCGTGGTGGAGGAGGAAACCGGCTGGGTCCTGGCGCAGGAGGCCCGCGTAGCCGATCTGGCCGTGATGGCTCGGCCGGTGGCAACGCAGGAAGTGGCATCGCTGGGCGCCGGGGCGGCCGAGTACGTGCTGCTTAACGCCGGCCGCCCGGTATTGCTGGTGCCGCAGGCGTTTCGCCGGCTGCATGGCGGGCACGTGGCGATCGCATGGGACGGGCAGCGCGAAGCGGCCCGGGCCGTGGCCGACGCCATGCCTTTGCTGCTGCGCGCCAGCCACGTCACCATCATCGGCGTCTGGGACGATCGCGGCGAACCGCGGGCGGACTCGGAGCCGGTGGCCGGCTTGCGGCATTACCTGCAGCGCCATGGCATCGTGGCCGGCGTGCGCAACGTGCAGAAGGCGGGGCCCGTCGCCACCTGTCTGCTCGACGCGGTTGGCGCGCTGGGGGCCGACATGCTGGTGGCCGGGGGCTACGGCCACTCGCGCATGCGCGAACTGATCATGGGCGGCACCACGCGCACGTTGATGCATCACGCGCCGGTGCCACTGTTGTTGTCGCATTGACGGAGCGCGCCATGCAGCTGCAATTTCTCGGCGCGACCGATACCGTCACGGGGTCCAAGTATGTGCTCGACACCGGCCGCAGCCGCGTGATGGTGGACTGCGGGCTGTTCCAGGGCTACAAGGCGCTGCGCCTGCGCAACTGGGACCGCTTGCCGGTCGATCCGTCCACGCTGGACGCGGTAGTGCTCACGCACGCGCATATCGACCATAGCGGATACCTGCCGCTGCTGGTGCGCAACGGCTTTCGGGGGCGGGTGTTCTGCACCATGGGCACCGCGCAGCTGTGCCAGATCCTGCTGCCCGACAGCGCGCACCTGGCGCAGGAGGACGCGCACTACGCCAACCGCAAGGGCTACTCGCGGCATCAGCCGGCGTTGCCGCTCTACGACGGCGCGGACGCCGTGCGCGCCTTGCGCCGGCTCGACCCGTTTCACTACGACACGCGGGTGCGGGTGACGCCCGACGTGGAGGCGGAGTTTCATCGCGCCGGGCATATCATCGGCTCGGCCATCGTGACGCTGCATGTGGATGGCAAGCGGATTGTGTTTTCCGGCGACCTGGGACGCCAGCACGACGTCGTGATGCGCGCCCCGGAGATCCTTCGCGAAGCGGATCACTTGCTGATCGAGTCCACCTACGGCGACCGCGCCCATCCCGCGGAGGATCCGCTCGACACGCTGGGCGAGGTCGTCAGCCGCACCATCGGGCGCGGCGGCAGCGTGGTGATTCCCGCGTTTGCCGTCGGGCGCACCCAGGCGCTGCTGTATTGCCTCTACAAGCTGCGCGAGCAAAACCGTATTCCGCAGGTGCCGGTCTACCTCAACAGCCCGATGGCGATCGACGCCACCACGATCTTCGCCCTGCACCCGGACGAACTGCGGATCGATCGCGCCGCCTGCGCGGCGGCCTGCCATATCGCCATCCTGATCCAGAGCATGCAGCAGTCCATGTGGCTGAACCGTGACCGCGCACCCAAGATCATCCTGGCCGGCAGCGGCATGGCAACCGGCGGGCGGGTGGTGCATCACCTGGAGACCTATGGCCAGGATGCGCGCAATACGATATTGCTCTCGGGCTTCCAGGCCGCCGGCACCCGCGGCGCGGCGCTGGCCTCGGGCATGCGTGAACTGCGCATCCATGGCAAGCAGGTCGCCATCCAGGCTTCGGTGGAGCAGATCACTTCACTCTCGGCCCATGCCGACGCCAATGAACTGATGACGTGGCTTGGCGGCTTCGGCGGCCCGCCCCGGCAGACCTTCGTGGTGCATGGCGAGCCGTGCGCGAGCGACGCCCTGCGCCAGCGGATCGAGCGGGAGCTGCGCTGGGCGGTCACGATGCCGGAGTATCTTCGTTCATACGCGCTGGACTAGGCGGGCATGGCAAGCGGTGGCCGGCGCCATCCCCGCCGGCGTCTCGGCGGCATTTCGGCGTCAACTCGGCGGCATCTCAGCCGGCATGGATGGCCCGCTTCTGTGTAGCGAGCGCAGGCGACTTTGACTGGTGCAGCGTCAGGAATACCGTCCAATATCCAGCAGCACGTCGCATTCCACGGTCCGATTGCCACGGGAATCGATTACTTCGCGGCCGATGATATCAACGATAGTGCTCAACTTTATCTCCTTGAAACAGTTTGGATTTGAGATCAGGACGCGCTTATTCAACCTGCGCAATTCGTAACAGGTTCGTCGTCCCAGCTGTGCCAAATGGCATGCCCGCCGCGATGACAATGGTCTCGCCTTTTTTTGCCAATCCCTCGCGTGCTGCGGTCTGGCACGCAAATACGGTCATTTCCGAGACTGCTGCAACGTCGTGGTTCACGACCGGGTGTACCCCCCACACCAGGGCAAGCTTGCGGGCGGTACTGAGCTTGGGCGTCATGCCTATAATGTGTGCTTTTGGACGTTCCCGCGCCATGCGTAAAGCGGAGTAGCCAGAGCTGGTATAAGCGACGGTGGCGGCGACACCCAGCAGGTCTACGACATTGCGCATTGCCAATCCGATTGCGTCGGCAATCTCAGCACGTGCAGGGCTATGGGATTCCTTCATCGTCTCGACGAAGAATGGATCGGCTTCGGTCTGATCAATAATGCTGCTCATCATGCGAACCGCTTCGATCGGAAACTTTCCCGATGCGGACTCGGCTGACAGCATCACCGCATCAACCCCGTCGTAGATCGCGGTTGCGACGTCCGACGCTTCTGCGCGGGTGGGCACCGGCGCATTAATCATCGACTCAAGCATTTGCGTAGCCACAATCACGGGCTTTCCCAACTGCCGACACATGCGTACGATGCGCTTTTGAATGGCCGGCACCTGCTCCGCAGGCATTTCCACCCCGAGGTCGCCACGAGCAACCATGATGGCGTCGGAAGCCTGCACGATCTGTTCGAGCTGGTTGATGGCTGCCGGCTTTTCCAGCTTCGCCAGAATTGACGCCCGGCCTTTCACGATTTCCTTGGCTTCTTCGATATCTTCGGGCCGCTGCACAAAGGAAAGCGCAACCCAGTCGATGCCCAGCGCCAGCCCGTAGTCGAGGTCTCTTCTGTCTTTCTCGGTCATTGCAGACATGGGCAAAACCACACCGGGGACATTGACCCCCTTGCGCTCTGACAGCATGCCGCCGTTAATCACCCTGGTATCAGCGAAGTCGGGGCCACAACGCTCGACTTTCAAATGGATCTTGCCATCGTCGAGCAGCAGTCTTGCGTCTTCGGTCAATGCAGCAAAAATTTCCGGATGGGGAAGCGAGACGCGGCGCTGGTCTCCTGGCTTTTTATTGTCCAGATCAAGACGAAACCGGGCACCGTTCTCCAGCATGACCGGTCCGTCAGAGAATGTGCCAATACGCAGTTTTGGCCCCTGCAAGTCGAGCAGGACGCCAATAGGACGCCTTACCTCCGCTTCAACCGTCCGGATGATGTCGAGCCGTCTCTTGTGATCCTCGTGCGTGCCATGGCTGAAGTTCATCCGGAATACGTCGACCCCGGCATGAAATAGCGCTTCAATGGTTTCCTTGGTATTGCTTGCCGGTCCGATGGTAGCGACAATTTTTGCCTTGCGATTGCGGTGCATGCCAGTCTCTCTTTAGTCCGCTGCTGTGATCAACGTCGCGCGAGAATCATTCATGTTTGTAAGGATTGCCCAGCGATGAATGCATCATGACCAGGTCGTTCCAGTTCGGGATGATTACGGTCAGCTTCCCCCGGACGACGGCCGCAGATTGCGGCTGACTTACTTTTTCCTCAATGCCGTTTGCGTTCTCTGCTTGCCGAAATACTCAAGTCCACCCTTACGTCAGCTTGCGCGCTCCCGATGCCAGAAAACCACCATCTACCGGCAAATCTACACCGGTGGTGTACCCGGCCTCATCGCCGACAAAATACATCACGGCCGCAGCAATTTCCGCAGTCGATCCATAGCGATCCATAGGAATGGCGTGGGTATATTCCTTGCGGAACTGGTCCGTGTGAAGCACGCGGGTCATCGGCGTGTCGACCGGGCCAGGCGATACCGTATTTGCAGTGATGCCATGCTCGGCGAGTTCCACGGCCATCTGCCGCGTCAGCGCAATGACTGCTCCCTTCGATGTACCGTAGGCAGTGCGCCCCGTGCCCACAGAACGCTGCCCGGCGACCGATGCCAGGTTCACGATGCGCCCCCACTTGTGCTTCAGCATCAGTCGCGCTGCATGCTGGGCGCACAGTAGCGTGCCGGTGACGTTGACATTCATCGTTGCGAGGAAATTTTCAAGCGGAAATTCCAGGAATGGAAAAACCTTTGCGATGCCGGCGCAGTTCACTAGCACATCGCAGCGGGCATGCCGGCTTTCAATTTCGGTAAAGGCCTGTGCCACGGACGCAGCATCGCCAGCGTCGATCTGTTGGGCCTCAGCGCGCAAGCCTGCTGCGCTGAGCTCCCCCGCGCGACCTTTTGCGGCTTCCATGTCGCGATCTGCGACGACTACCGTGTAGCCCGCTGCACCAAGGCGCTGACAGATTTCCGCGCCTATGCCCATAGCGCCGCCAACCACGACGGCAACGCGATCCTTATTGCTCTGATTTTGCATTCTGTTCTCCTGTGTTACAGAAAGCCGATGGAGATCCATGGCACCGCCGCGACAATGATCAATCCGACAACCATGGCGGCGATGTATCCGACGATGGGGCGAATTCCTTCGTCCGGGTGAACTTTCGAGATCGCGCATGCCGCGTAATAGCCAACCCCGAAGGGCGGCGCAAAAAGGCCGATACCCATCGACAGGATCACGACCATCGCGTAATGGACTTCGTGGATGCCGATGGCATGTGCTATTGGAAATACCAAAGGCCCGAACAGTACGATGGCCGGTATCCCTTCCAGCACGCTGCCGAGGATCACGAAAGCCAAGATGGAAACAGCCATGAAGCCTACGGCGCCGCCTGGCAGCGAGCGCATCACATCGGTGAGGGTGCGCGAAAAACCGGATTGTGTGAGCCCCCAGGCCATCGCGGTGGCCGCGCCAATGATCAAGAGAATCGCGCCGGACAGACTCGCCGTTTCCACTAGCATCGGGTACAAGCGCCGGAAGTCGAACTTGCGATAGATGAGAAGCCCGGCGACCACCGCGTAGACGATGCCGATCGTTGATACCTCCGTTGCCGTCGCGACGCCCTCGACCACGGCGGCGCGGATGATGAAGGGAAGCGCGATTGCAGGCAAGGCCACCACGAAGGCCTTTGCGATCTCGGCCCGGTTTGCCCGCGTCACCTGCGACAAGTCCTCACCGCGATAGCGCCAGAACACCACGCCGATCAATCCAATGGCGAGCACAATGCCCGGTAGCATGCCCCCTGTGAACAGGGCCGAGATCGACACGCCCGTCACCGAGCCGATCGTAATGAGTACGATGCTCGGCGGTATGGTCTCTGTCTGGGCGCCGGTTGCCGCCAGCAGGGCAACCAGATCGCCTTCCCTTGCACCGCGGTTTTTCATTTCGGGGAACAGCACCGGCGCGATCGCAGCCATGTCGGCCGCCTTGGAGCCGGAAATCCCTGATACCAGGTACATGGCGCCCACCAGCACATAGTGCAGGCCGCCGCGCACATGGCCCAGCAGGGTCGCCAGGAAGCCCACCATCGCGCGCGCCATGCCAGTCATCTCGATTAACTGCCCCAGAAACACGAACAGCGGCACCGAAAGCAGGATGAGATGGCTCATTCCCTCATCCATGCGGCCAACCACGATCAGCACCGGCGTCGTGGTGGTCAGCATGATGTATCCCAGCGTGGCCAGACCGAATGCAAATGCGATCGGCACGCCGGCAAAGACACAGGCCGCGACCACGACAACAAAGAAAATCACCAGATTAAAGTTGCCGAGCTTCTGGAATAGCGGTTGCAGCATCCACATGCCGACTATTAACACCGCCGCGAGCGCAAGCGCCTTGCCCACGGTCTTTCGGTCGGAGAACTGGGCCAGGCGCAACAAGGAAAGTAGCGCCATCATGCCAAAACCCACAGCCATAGCCGCTACGCGCCAGCTATTCGCGATATCCAGTGCCGGCGTGCTGATCATGGCTTCCTCTTGCGCATACTCCAGCGCATGTGGCAGCACTAGCAACAGAAACACCAGCGCAGCCACCGTTGCCAGCACGTCGACGAATGCGCGCGTGGCTGGAGAAAGCTTGCCTACCACAGCTGTCATACGCATGTGCTCGCCTTTTTCGAAGGCTACGGCGGAGCCCAGCATGGCCAGCCACAGGAACAGGATGGAGGCAAGTTCATCTGACCAGATCAGTGGGGTGTGGAAAACGTAGCGGCCGATCACTCCGGCCAGTAGAACGAAAATTTCTACCGCCACTAGCAGCGCGGCAGGTACCGCCAGGCAGTGCCCGAGCAGGCGTTGTAAGCGCGCCGCGCCGGCGCTGATGGCGTCTCGCGGCTGATTTGCCGCGGCATTCGTGCGTGCGATGTGCATGGCTCACCCCAATTTTCCGGTGTACTTCTCCAACATCGCCCATGCTTCCTCGCCGTATTTCTTGCGCCACTCGGCATAAAAACCCGACTTCGACAGCATGGCGCGGAACGCAGCCGGATCCGGCGTGTTGAAGACCATTCCCTTTGCCTGCAGATCGCTGTGTAGCGAGGTGTTCAACCTGGCGACGTCGCCACGCATGTCTAGGGCCGAGCGGTTAAGGTGTTGCGCCACGATCGGTCGTACCTTTTCCGGCAAGCGGTTCCATGCTTTCACGCTGCTCATGCACCAGTAGCCATCCCACATGTGATTCGTCATGGAGCAATACTTCTGCACTTCGTAGAGTTTGGCGATCGAGATGATAGACAGCGGGTTTTCCTGGCCATCAACGACCTTGGTTTGCAGCGACGAGTACACTTCGGCGAAATTGATTGAAGCCGGCGCCGCGCCAAGATGCTGGAACAGTGATGTCCACAGCGGGCTCACCGGGACGCGTATCTTCAGGTTTTTGAGATCACTGGGCGTGTTAATCGGTCGAACGCTGTTGGTGATCTGGCGGAAGCCCGAACTCCAGATATTGTCCATGGCCATCAGCCCGACTTTGGTGAACTGACTGCGCAGGAATTTGCCCAGATCGCCGTCCAGTGCCTTGTGCACGGCGTCGTCGTTAGGGAAAGCAAAGCCTAGCCCGTACATCGACGACACCGCTACCAGCTGTGATAAGACATTCACTCCGGAGACAGTGAAAAAATCAATGGCTCCGGCTCGCAATTGAGACAGCATGTCGGCATCGTTTCCGAGCTGATTGTTTGGGAAGACGTTGATTTGTACCTGTCCTCCCGTTTCCTTCACGATGCGTTCGGCTGCCTCGTTGGCGCGAATGTTCAGCGGATGGTTTGCCGGCAGGTTGGTGCCGAACTTGAGACGGATTTCAGCGGCGCGAGCGGACTTCGGCATGATCAGCGCTGGAGCGGCCACTGCAGCTACGGCGCTGATCAGGACTTGACGGCGTGTGAATCGATTCATGGTTTTTGTCTCCTTATCGTTCTGATAACATCTTTGTGTTTCTACACTTCAGTTCCGTGCAGTTCCGTGTAGAGCTTTGACAAAGTAATCGGGCTGGCCCATCTGGCCGCCCTTCAGTGCAATCTCCAGGTCGGCAAGATGCGGCTGATCCGAAAGCACACGGCACAGCGGGGCACCAGGCGCAAGGCGGGCGGCAACTACCAAAGCGTCGGGCGCTAGGTGCTGGGTGACATGGCTGGAGGTGTCGCCGCCCGAAACGAGCAGGCGCTTGATGCGCACCGCACGTAATACGCCATCGACAAGGCGGCCTAAGCGCTGTGCAAGCAGCCGCCCGCCAACGTGCTTGGCCATGTCCTTGCTCATGCCTTGTCCTATCAGCAGCGATGTCATTGCCGCGATCCGGTTATCGTCGGGACCGCGGGCGGTATGTGCCATGACGCTACGCCCCGCACGCAATGCCGCCACCGCCTCGCCATGCAGGCGCTCCAACTCGGCTTCCCATCGTTCATCCGCGACCAGGCTGGATGCATCTACAGCAAGGTCGACGAATCCATGTGCAATGGCGGCGTCGACCTGCATCTTGCTTAGTGGCGAAGCGCTGCCGGACACGGCGAGCACCTGCGGGATGGCTTTGAAGTATTCATATTGCGTGGTATCCACGGCGGCTGCCTTTCCTGCCTCGCGCCACCATTGGGTCATCGCGTATTCCAGTCCCGATGAGCCGACACAGAACAGCGGACGGGAGCGGCCGGCGCTGAGACGTTCAAGTAGGCGTCCGACTTGCGTCAGATGGGCTGAGGTAGTTCCATCGAAAACGATGCCGCCTGACTCGCTCGAAGAGATGCCTGCCAGCTCGCTATCCATCGCTGGGTGCCCTGCTTCGTACAGCGGCAGCGTGAAGTTGGCGATAGCCTGGCGAGTTTGCGCCCCCAAGTGCGCTGCCAAGTCTGCTTCGGACATCGGCGTGGTCGGATGGCGGCTCATGATGGGGTGGCGATCCAGCCGGTACACCAGACCATCCGTGCCAGAGCGGGCAAAGAGGTGGCCGAAGGCGCAATACCGGCCGAGCGCAGGCGTTGCCGCGACAATCGGAATAGGGCCCGCACCGAATGCCTTGCGAGCGAGATCCATGACGCGGCCGATACTTCCGACGGCGGCGGAACTGTCAAAGGTGGAACAGACCTTGTAATGCACCAACGGCACAGGTAGCGCTGCCAGCGCGCCCAGGGTGTGCGGCAGGGTTTGATCCATTTCCTCGGGGGACATGCTACGGCTGTCGCCAGCGACGCCAATGGCATCGAACGAGCCCAGTGCGTTAAGCGTCTCGACGCTGGGTGGCTTCAGGAACAGGGCGCAGCGCAGTCCGGCGAATGCAAGCACTTCCAGCGCATCGGTGGAGCCGGTGAAGTCGTCGCCGTAAAAAGCCAGGCGCAGCTGTGACTTGGCATCCATGCTTTACATCCGCCCGAAGTGAGAGAGGGCGCGGGCGAGCGCCGGGTGGGTTAAGGCATCGGAGTCAAGGCTTTTCCCCGCAACTGCGGCATCCCAGCCTTCGCGCATGCTGGCCACGCCGGCACGAATGCCGTCCGGGTGGCCGATGATGCCGCCGCCGGCGAGATGCATCAGGTCCGTCGATTGCAGCTGCCGATACATATCCGGCGCTTGGGCGGCCCATTGTCCCGATGAGAACACCGGCATGACTGCCGGTACACCGGCAAATGGAGACAGGCAGGCGCGCGCAGAGCACAGCACCGACTCATCCGGCTCCCAAAATTTGCTGCGCAAGCCGTTGACATGCAGATGATCGACGCCGGCCAGGCGCCAAAGCTTCTGGTAGGCGTTAAAGCTAAAGCCGAGCGAGGGATGGCGCGTCAGGCTGCCCCAGCCGTTGCGGTGGCCATGGATTGGCAGTTGTGAGTGCCGCCGCAGGTGTTCCACGCCCGCGAATCCTGCCCAGTTGACGCTTACCATCACGCACGTGCCGCCGGCCTGCAGGACCGTATCGTGCTGGCGCAGCATGTCATCGATCGAGCCCGAGATATTGAACGCGTACATCGGCATGCGCCCCAGACGGTCGGCATGTTTGTGCAGCGCCGACATCACAGCCGCCACGCGGCGCTCGAACGGTTCGTACGGCGGATTGGCTATCAGCTCATCATCTTTGATGAAGTCGATGCCAGCACCGCAGAGTTCGTCAACCATCGCGGCAGTCTGTTCCGCGGTGAGCCCGATGCTGGGCTTGACGATGGTACCGATCATTGGCCTGCCATGAACGCCCGCCAGGCGGCGGGTGCCTTCGATGCTGAATGCGGGTCCCGGAAATTGAGACGCATAGTCCACCGGCATATCCAGGTCAAGCAGGCGCAGACCAGTGACTTCCCCCAACTCGAACAAGTTGCCGGCCAAGGTTGCGAGCAACACCGGCAGATTGGGACCAACATTTTCGATCGGGAAAGCGATCTCAATTTCGGCGCGGTGAAATACGCCCTGGCTGCCGCGGCGTTCGATATAGGCGCTCCGCAGTGAAGGCTCTAGCGTTGGCGGTAATGAATGGATATTCACGACACGGGCGCGGGAGCGTTCCTTGAGCTGGGCAGTTTCGCCGGGCAGCGTCAAAAAGGTGCCACTTGATTGCTCGCCGGCGATGACTTGTGCAATCTTCTCGGCGGGAAGCGAACTCTCAACGAAATACCGAGCAGTAAACTCGGCGCGTGCAGCGGTAATAGTCATGGGTTCCTCTGATTTTTTCTCCCAGCAGTTGCCGGGCAATCGTGACACCGAAGTTCGTGGATGAGACGATCTTAGGTAGGCGAGCAGGGTGCAGCAAGCGATATAATTTCTCATCCTGTGAGAAAAACTCACATCGTTAGCCGCGCAGCGAGTCGTCCGTTTTTTTATGGAAGGAGAGGATGTATGGTTGCCCCACGCGTTTCATTGAATGCATTGCGCGCCTTTGAGGCTACCGCGCGGCATGGCAGTTTCAGCGCCGCTGCAGAGGAACTGGCTGTTACCCATGGTGCCGTCAGCCGCCAAGTCCGCATGCTCGAGGAAACCTTCGGGATATCCCTGCTGCGGCGTACGGCCCAAGGCGCAGAACCTACGCCGGAAGGCCAGCGTCTAGCTGCCGGTTTGAAGCGTGGCTTTGATGAAATCCAAAGCAGCGTCGATCAGCTTAAGCCTGGGCCGCTGACGCTCGCGTGCTCAACGTCCATCATGATGTACTGGGTACTGCCCAGACTGTCCAGCTTCCAACAGAAGAATCCTGACGTGCTCCTGCAGTACCACATGACGTCCGGGCCCCTCGACTTCACGCGCGACAAGGTAAGCGTAGCCATTCGCTTGTCGTCGCAGGAACCGCCGCGGGATGTCATCCGCACAGATATCTGCAGTGAATGGGTAGGCCCTGTCTGCTCACCCGAATATCTAAGGACACTCAAGCTACGCACGACCTCAGACTTGCAGCGGGCCCGGCTAATCTATTCACACACGCGTGAACGTGCTTGGTTGGAATGGAAGGCATGTTATGCCCCGGAGATGGGAGAGCTAATCTTAGATGAGGGCTTTCCGCACTTTTATCTACTGATCCAGGCAGCTCGATGCGGATTGGGCATCGCCAACGTACCGCGCATGCTGGTTCAGGACGACCTGAACAGCGGCACTTTGGTTGCGCCGTTCGGCTTCGTTGCCGGGCCCAACAGACTCACGATTTGGGTGGCCTCGCACCTGACGGAGCGTTCCGAGACCAAGCGGTTGATCGATTGGCTAAGCGGCGAGCTACGCGCAGACGAGAGACAAAATCGTGCAACGGCTTAGCCTGGCCAATTGTTCATTGAGTCTTGTGGCCCTGGATGGTTTATCAAACAGAAACCGTGGCACGGAATTCGCCCAATTCCTGGGCTACGCGCTTAACCATTCAGCAAGCGGCCGCCGTCAACGACGATTTCAGAGCCGACCGTCCAGCGCGACTCGTCGGAAGCCAGATACAGCACGGCTTTGGCCACTTCGTCGGACGTACCGAAGCGCCCAAGCGGAATGCTTGCCGCAATCTCTTTGTTGAGCTGCTCGCGATACGCGTCCGGAATCCCGAGCTTGTCGTACAACGGAGTCTCGACCGGTCCGGGGCTCACTGCGTTGACACGGATGCCGCGGCCCAGCAATTCCGTCGAAAGCGTCTTCGACATGTTCAGGAAGGCGGACTTCGTGGCGGCATACACGGACGAGCGGTCCGCGCCGGCATGCGCGCTCACGGAGGTGGTCAGTACGACTGACGCAGGATTTGCGAAGACCGGGAGCAGTGCCTGCATCAGGAAGTAGGGACCTTTGACGTTGATGTCGAAAGAACGGTCGAACATCTCCTCCGTCCACTCTTCGATAGGCAGCCAGACGGATACGCCGGCATTGAGGAAGGCAACGTCCAATTGTCCGTATTGGTCCTTGATGGCTTGTGCCAGTTCTTTTTGTGCTCCAACGCTGGCCGAGTCAGCGCGCAGCACCAGAACTTCCGGGCCCAGTTCGGCTTGTGCCTTTGCAATCGTATCGGGATTGACGCCAGTGACGATCACGCGGGCGCCTTCCGCCAGAAACTGCTTTGCCGTTTCCAGCCCGATGCCACTGGTGCCGCCAGTGATGAGGGTACGTTTACCTTGCAAGCGCGACATTTGAATTCTCCGGTGAATGACGACCACCGCGGTCGACAGGGAGAAATATGCGCTCATGCAGAAATCTACATAAGATTGTCTGTTCGTATATCATTCATGCAAATTCAGCATGAATTGAGGTGAAAGCGTGGATCGATTCCTTTTGATGACATGCTTCGCGCGTGCCGTAGAAACCGGGAGCTTTTCGGCGGCAGGGCGCGATCTAGGGCTGGGGCAACCCAATGTCAGCCGCTATGTGGCGGCTCTGGAGGATCACTTGCAGACGCGCTTGCTCCATCGGTCTACGCGAAAGCTATCTTTGACGCCGGAGGGCGAACGCTACTATGCGGACATCCGAGGCATCCTGGATGCGGTGGAGGAATCCGAATCATCCTTCAGGAACAACGTCGAGCCATCGGGGCTCTTGCGTGTAGCCTGTCCTACGGCTCTCGCACACGCGTTTGTGTTGCCGCATGTGCCGACCTTTTTGGAGCGCTACCCCCAATTGATCTTGGATCTTCAACTCAATGATCGATACGTGGACCTGGTCAATGAAGGGACCGAACTCGCCATTCGCATCGGACACCTGGAGGACAGTACCTTGCGCGCCCGGCGTCTTGGATGGTACGACCGGGTCTTCGTCGCCAGCAAGGACTACCTGGCCAAACGCGGCGTTCCGCAGACCCCGGATGACCTGCGCGACCACGATTGCGTCATCTACACCCTGCTGTCGTCCGGGGCGACCTGGCGATTCCGGGACGCGGACATCCCGGTTTCCGGCAGGCTTAGAGTCAACTCACCCGACGCCGTGAGTGCCGCGGTCACGGCAGGCTTGGGCGTGGCACATGGACCTGCGTGGCTGTTCGAGGGCGGGCTGAACAGCGGTCGATTGCAGTTCATTCTGACGGACCATGCGGCTCCGCCCGTCCCGGTGCAGATGGTTTATGTGGCCAACAGACTGCTTCCCACGCGGGCCATCGTGTTCATGGATTTTATGGCTGACGTGTTTTCGAGGATTCCTGCCTTGAACGGCAACACCCCTTTGCCGAATCGATAAGTGTCTCGCGGGTCATGCCCCATGCTTCCCTGTCACGTCACTTGCCGTTCAAGCTCCCGTCAATGGGGGTTTGTATTTCAGGAGCAGCTTGAATTCCCCGTTACGCACCATCTTATCCAGCGGGTTGACGCTGGCGGCGCTGATGCGCACCAGCACGTCACGCGGCGCGGCGCTGGCCTCGGGCATGCGTGAACTGCGCATCCATGGCAAGCAGGTTGCGATCCAGGCCTCGCTGGAGCAGATCACTTTTAGGCGGGCATGGCAAGCGGTGGCCGGCGGCACCCCGCCGGCGTCTCAGTGGCGCTTCAGTGGCGTCTCGGCAATATCTCAGCCGGCATGAGCGGCGCGCTTGTGCGTAGCGGCGCCGGTGCTGGCGGCGGTCCCGTCCAGGGTGGCCGCCGCCTGGCTGAACTTTTCGAACATAGCCTGCACTGGCGTGGGCAGCGAGGCGGTGCTCCCGGCCTGCTGCAGCGCCGCGGCCTGGCAGCGCTGCCAGGTCTCCCCGGCTTCCCGCAGCTGTTCCACCATGGCGGTCTGGTTGTGAATGGCGAGACTCATCCAGGCTTGCATCCGCTGTGCATAATGCTCGGCCTGGTTGCGCAGGAAGGTCGCCGGCAGGGTGGCGAGCGTGGCGAAGTCGCCGGCATTCGCCAGTTGCGCGCCTGCCTCGTGCAAGGTCTTGATGTCCATGCGTACCGCATCGAGCTGGAGTTCGAGAAAGCGCTGCCGGCTCTCCTGCATCAGGGTCAGCGCGCGCAGGCCCGCCTCGCAATTGGCGGTGACGCATGCGAGGGGGACGTCGGTCTGGTCTGTCATGGTGAGTCTCCTGGATGCGCGCGGCAACGCGATAGTGCGGTAACGCGCGTGGATTGCTGCTGAGCCGCCAACTATTGTCGACGCTCAGGGCGGGCCGACATGCCTCACGCTAGTCGCGCGATCACGGCAAATCACGGTTTCGCCCATCAGATGATTCTAGAAGCGTGCCGCCCGCGCTTGTTGATCCGCATCAAGCTTGCGGCACATCAAGCCGGTTGCGCAGGCATGGTCCAGACTGGATGCAATGGTGCCGGTAAGCTTGACCGTTTCCGGGGGGGATGGCATGGATCACACGGTCGTGGCATTTAGCGTCGCGCTCGGGATAGGCCTTGCGATCGGGCTGGAGCGGGAGCGCAGTCAGGCGGCGGAAGGTGCCGAGGCGCCGGCTGGCTTGCGCACGTTTGCCATTGCCAGCGTCAGCGGCGCGCTGGGGGCGTTCCTGCCCAACGCCGGGTTGTTGCCGGCGGTCCTGCTGGCGATCGCCGGCCTGGCAGCCCTGGGCTACCGCCACACCGCGGCCAGGGATCCCGGCATGACCACGGAGATGGCGTTGCTGTGCACGGTCTTGCTCGGCGCGCTGGCTGTCACGCAGCCGGCGCTGGCCGCCGGCATTGCCACTGTCCTTGCGATCCTGCTGCACGGCAAGGCCACCCTGCACGGCCTGGTGCGCAACGCGTTGAGCCGGCAGGAGCTGAGCGATGCCTTGATGCTGGCGGTGGCCGCGCTGGTGATCTGGCCGTTGCTGCCCGACCGCTACATGGGCCCGTTCGACGCCTGGAACCCGCGCACGCTCTGGCTGGTGGCAATGCTGGTGATGCTGATGGGCGCTGCCGGGCATATTGCCACGCGGCTGTTCGGCGAGCGGGTGGGCCTGCCGGTGACCGGCCTGTTCGGTGGCTTCGTCTCCAGCGCGGCGACCATCGGCTCGATGGCGGCGATGGTGCGCAAGGCGCCGGATATACGCGATGCGGCCGTGGCGGCCGCGCTGCTTTCCAGCGTGGCCACGTTCGTGCAGATGCTGCTGTTGCTGGCCGCGACCAGCGCGGCAGCGCTCCAGGCATTGGCATTGCCCCTCGCGGCCGGACTGACGGCCATGGGCCTCTATGCCGGGTTCTGGCTCTGGCTGGCGGCGCGCAGGCCAGCCGCGCGCGACGGTGCGCAAGATGGCGCACAGGACGGTGCACAACTGGCAGGCCCCTCGCTGGACTGGCGCGTGGCGGCAGGGTTCGTGCTGCTCATGGCCTTGCTCTTGCTGGTCAATGGCGCCACGCGAGCATGGTCCGGGCCCGGGATGCTGATGATGGTGGCCGTGGCCGGCGGGTTTGCCGACGCGCATGCCGCCACCGTATCGGTTGCCGCGCAGGTAGCGGCGGGACGCATGTCGGCAGCGGCGGCGGTGTGGCCGGTGCTGGCGGCTTTTTCCGCCAACACCGCTACCAAGATCGTGCTGGCTGCCGCGGGCGGGCGTGCCTTTGCCTTGCGTGTCGGTGCGGGGCTTGTGCTGGCTGCCGCAGTGACCTGGGCCACGGCGCTCGCGCTGGTGTCGTTGCGCTGATGCCGGCCCGGGCACGCTGCGGGCAGCAAGCCGACGGCAAGCGGCTGCGGGGCCGGTCGCTAGTGCCGGGCCGCGGCCCGCTGCGGCATCAGCAGCAGGCAAAGCGCCATGAAGCCCAGCAGCGCTGCCGAAGCACTGAAGCGGCCCAGTGCCAGCCCGCCCGCCTGCAAGGGCTTGTCAAGGAAGTCGCCCAGCACCGCGCCGAGCGGGCGCGTCAGGATGAAGGCCGCCCAGAACAGCAGCGTGCGTGAGATCCGCGTGCGGTAGTAGGCCAGGGCTAGCAAGGCCAGCAGCGAGCCAAAGATCGCCATGCCGCCCACGTAACCCATCCCGGCCGTGTCGGCGGTCCAGTCTCCCAGCGCTGTGCCAAGCGTCTGCGAGAACATGATGGTGACCCAGTAGCACAGCTCGGCGCGCGGCGAATGCACGCTGTCGACCGAGACCGTGCCAAGCCAGCGATACCACAACGCCAGCGACAACAGCAACAGCAGCGCCAGCAACGTGGATCCTCCCGCGTAACCGATGCCGAGCGAGCGGTCCGCGAAGTCCGCCAGGGTCGTGCCGACCGTGGTGGTGGCCACGATGGTGGCCCAGTACAGCAGCGGCTGGAAGCGCCTGGCGCGCACCTGGGCGCAGACCGCCACCAGGAACACCGCCGCAAAGATCGCCGTGCTGACCAGGTAGCCCAGTCCCATCGTCATCGACAGCGCATCGCCGCCGGTCTCGCCGAGCGTGGTCGCGGCGATCTTGATCAGCCAGAAGGCCAGTGTGACCTCCGGCACTTTGCTGGCCGCCGTGGCGCTGGCCGCGTAGCTGGGGCGTGCTGTCATGTTGAACTCCTTCGACGTCAGGCTTGGCGCGACGGGCTCCTGCCGCCGCAAGGATTGCCAGATACTAGTTCGCTCGGGATTAAGGCAGCATTAAGGCGGTGTCATTAAGGTGGTGTCATTAAGGCGGTGTCGCGGCGCAACGGGCGGGGCGGAGGGCGAAAGTTGACGATAGGCCGCTGGCGCGCCGCTTGATCGCAGGCTGCACGCCTGTTCCGTCCACGTCGTTCCAAATCTGGGACGCTGATATGCGCCAGCGGTATCTATCCGGTCGCTTGTGCCGAACGCATAATGCAGGCTTTTCGCGCGAAGTACAGCCAGGAGGGGCTGTCGGGCCGGGGAATGGTTCGCCATGCCGATGGAATCCTCATCCTCTTGACTTGTTTTCACTTCCAACGCGATCAAGGTGTCACCAACAACAAGAATTCATCTTCACAAGGCTTTTTTCATGCTTCGATCTGTCTTCTCCTTCGTCCTGATTTCCAGTGCGCTTGCCAGCGCCGCCGCGCTTGCCGCGCCCGCCAGCGAGGATGCCGCGTGGTTCGAGCCGGTGCGTCTTGGGGCAGCACTGGGTGCGGGCGGCGATGCCTCGATCGCACGCCTGGAGGCGCGATGGAACCTCAAGACCGACCTTTGGGCGACGAGTTCGCGGTCAGTCCGTGTTCGCCTGGGTCTCGAAGCTTCCGTGGGTGGATGGAATCCACATGGCAGCAATAGCAACCTCATGGGCGATGTGGGCTTTACCCCCATCTTCCGGGTTCAGGGTGCTGGCCGCTCGGGGCCCTTCGCCGAGGTTGGCGCCGGCGTGCACCTGCTGTCGCGCACCCGCATCTCGGACTCAAAAGTATTCTCGACGGCGTTCCAGTTTGGCGATCGCATTGCCGCCGGCTACCGGTTCGGCGACGCGCTCGACTCGGAACTGGCGGTGCGCTTCCAGCACTATTCCAACGCCGGCATCAAGGAGCCGAACCCCGGCATCAACTTCTACATGCTTCAGTACTCGGCCCGCTTCTAAACGGTCTGCGCCCGGGATCAGGCGGGCGCGATGCCGTAGCGGCGGCCAATGCGCAGCAGCAGCGCGTCCAGTTCCTGAAGGATCGGTCTGCGGTCGTCGGCCCGCCACACCAGTGCCGATGGCATGGCCGGCAGGTCGATCTCGACGAACGCGATCTGCGGCGTCGCGTAGTAGCTGGCGGCGCGCTTGGTCAGCATGAGCAGGGCCTGTCTGGTGCCGACGGCAGCAATGGCTTCACGGATGGTGCGTATCACGGGCCCTTCGCCGATCGGCTTGCCCTGCGGTGTGTGGCGCGGGAAGTGATAGTCCTGCCATTCCTGGTTGACCGAGCCCGGCACCATGCGCACCAGCCGCTCCTGCGCCAGCAGCTCAGGATCCACCAATCCGGTGGTGGCGAGCGGGTGATCCTGCGGCACGCACAGCAGGCGCTGGTCCCGCATGATCACGGGCCCATGGCGCAGGCCGTCGGCCCCCAGCGGCAGCCGGCAGAAGGCTGCATCCACCGTGCCGTCGCTGACGGCGGCGAAGTGCGTCACATAGGTCAGTTCCACGAATTCCAGCTCGATCTCGGGGTGCGCGGCCTTGGCTTCGGTCACGAACGGCTGGTGCAGCTCATAAAAACCACCGCCGAGAAAGCCAATCTTCAACAAACGCGGCTTGCCCGCCGCCTGCTGCTTGCAGTCCTCGATCGATGCCTTGAGCTGAATGAGCGCTGGCGCCGCGCCCTTGCGCAGGGTCTCGCCCAGCGGCGTCAGCGCGACGCGCCGGCTGGTGCGGTCGAACAGCAGCCCGCCCAGCGCGTGCTCCAGCGCCTTGACCGCCTCGGATACCGACGACTGGCTCACGTTGAGCTTCTCGGCGGCCCGGCCGAAGTGCAGCTCGCGCGCGACTGCCAGAAAGCACTCCAGTTGCTTCAGGTCCATCCATGCCTCCAGGCATTCCTTGATCCATCAATCGGAAATATAGATTGATCGGCGGGATATTAGCACTTGTTCCTAAAACCGCGCATCGGCAGAATGACGCGGCTATTTCAGCCAATATCTGGCGAAATGAACAAAGGGAGAGGGCGTTGAGCAAGACTGCGCAAGACAGGATGAGCGTGAATGGATCGGCTGAAGCGATCGAATTCACGCTGGATGGCGACGTGATCCGCGGTACGTTCTACTTGCCTGCCGGCGCCACGGGCCAGGTGCCGGCGGTGGTGCTGGCGCACGGGTGGTCGATGGTGGCGGGCGGCGACCTGGAGGATTACGCGGCGGCGGTTGTCAATGAGGGCATCGCGGCCCTGACGTTCGATTTCCGGCGGCTGGGCCGCAGCGGCGGGCAGCCCCGGCAGGAGATCGATCCCGCCTGGCAGATCGAGGATTTCCGCGCGGCGATCTCCTACGTGCGCAGCCGGCCCGAGGTCGACCGCGAGCGCATCGGCATCTGGGGTTCGAGCTACAGCGGCGGGCATGCCCTGGTCGTGGCCGCCATCGACAAACGGGTCAGGTGCGTGGTCAGCCAGGTCCCGACCATCAGCGGCTTTGCCGCCGCACAGCGGCGCCTGCGCTACGACAAGGCGCGCACGCTGCAGGCCGCGTTCGAGGCGGATCGCGAGGCCCGCTTTGCCGGAGCGCCGCCGGCCACGCTGCGCATGATCGATGCCGAGCCCGAGGCGCCGGTCGCCTATCCCGGCCGCGACTCGTATGACTACATGCATGGCGAGGCGCAGCGCTGCCCGTCCTGGGTCAACGAGGTCACGCTGCGCTCGCTGGAGCTGGCGCGCGCCTATGAGCCGGGTGCCTATATCCGGCGTATCGCGCCAACGCCGCTGCTGATGATCGTCGCGACCGAAGATGGCCTGACGCCAGCCGACCTGCAGCAAGAGGCCTTTAACCAGGCACACCAGCCCAAGCAACTGCTGCTGCTCGGCGGCGGGCACTACTCGGTCTACACGGCGCATTTCGGCCAGACCAGCCGCGCGGCGGCAAGCTGGTTCGCCCAGCACCTGGGCAAGCCGGTGCAAGGGCGATGATCCCCAGGCAGATAGCAGGCCGGCAGGCACATCGCACGGCAAGGCGCGTTCAAGGCGCGTTCAAGGCGCGGCGAGCAGGCTAAGCACGGCCAGGCTCATGGCGGTGACACCGGTCTTGATCGACGGCTCGGGCACCGGGGCGAAGTAGGGCGAGTGATTGAACACCAGGGGCTTGCCGCCGCGCTTGTTTGCGGCCGAGACGTCTGCGGGGTCAAGCACTCCCACAAGGAAGAACATCGAAGGCACGCCCTCGCCGCCGTACTCCGCGAAATCCTCACTGGTCGTGAGCGGCCGTGTACGGGCCACCTTGTCCTTGCCAAGGCCCGCCTGCAACGCGGCCTCGACGCGTGCGACCACCGTCTCGCTGTTCACCACGCCGAGGCCATTGTCGGTAATCGTGATCTCCGGTTCAGGGGCAGCGGCCGCGCTTGCCGATGCCCGCGCAACGCGCCGCACCCCGTCGACGAGCAATTCCCGTACCCCGGAATCGTAAGCGCGGATGGTGCCGCGCAAGACTGCGCTGTCGGGAATGATATTGCCCGAGCTTCCTGCCTGGAGCGCACCGACGGTAATCACGCCGAATGCCATCGGGTCCTTTTCCCGGCTCGTCACGGCCTGCACATCCGTGACGAATCGCGCGGCAATGATGACCGGGTCCAGCGCCTTGTTGGGTGCGGAGCCGTGTCCGCCACGGCCTTTGAAGACGATCTCGAACGCGCTGGCGGCAGACGTCATCGGGCCCACGCTGTAACTGACCGTGCCGTAAGGCCGGGGATCCGTGTGCAAGGCAAGCGCCGTGTCAGGCTTGGGAAAGCGCTTGAACAGCCCGTCGGCCAGCATGGCCCTGGCGCCAGCGCCGATCTCTTCAGCCGGCTGCGCCACGAACATCAAGGTGCCGCGCCATTGGGCCTTCATGGCGACCAGGGCGCGCGCGGCGCCTACCCAGGTCGCCATGTGCAAGTCGTGGCCACAGCTATGCGCAACGAAGCTCTCGCGCCCGTTCCACGTGGTGACTGCCTTGCTGGCATAGGGCAGGGAGGTTTTCTCCTCCATGGGCAGGCCATCCATGTCGGTGCGCACCATGATGGTCGGGCCCGGGCCGTTGCGGTACAGGGCCACCACGCCGGTCTTTCCCACGTTCTCGGTCACCTCGAAGCCGAGCGCGCGCATCTCCCCGGCGAGTCGCGATGCGGTGCGGGTCTCGGCGAATGCAAGCTCGGGGTGCGCGTGCAGATCCTTGTACAAGGCGTCCAGCTCGGGATACATGGTTGTGACCAGGCCGCTCAGCTGGCTGGCTCGCTTGTCGTCAGGCTCGCCGGGTTGTGCCAATGTTGCGGCACCGGCATTGACTGCGGCAAGCAGCATGGCGGCGGCCGCACGGCGAGCCAACGCGTGTTTTTGTTGCACTATCTTTTGCAATTTTTTTTGCATTCGGGATTCTCCTTTCTTCCTGATGTCAGAGTCGCGGATACGAAATTTCACGGAACTTCACGCAACCACGCGTTGGTATCCTGGCTCGATATGGGCTTGGGTACGGGGCTGTGGTCACTGTGGTCACTGTGGTCACCGTGGTCACCAGCTGTACCGGTAGCCCATGCCGACCGACCACGGGTTGTCCAGCCTGGCCCCGCTTGCGTACCCGTAGTCGGCGTACAGGCGGTGGTTCGTGCCCAGTGACGCGGCAACGCCCACGCCCAGTTCGGCGAGGCCGCCGGACAGGTCGGTCTGGGTAGCCACGCCGTTGGTGCGTACCGTGCTCTTGCCGTCAAGCTCCTGCGACAGGCTCAGCTTGACGTAGGGCTGCACGGTGCCGCCATTGGCCAATGCAATGCGGCGGCCGAGCAGGGAGCCAACGCGCAAACGCATCGAATTGCCGCTGTCGGCATCGACCTGCAGACCGTTGCTGGCGCGGTAGCTGGCGCCGCTGGCGCGGAGCATCGACAGCGCCACCTGCGGCTCGACGAACCAACCGAGACCGAACCGCACCTGGCGGCCGGTTTCCACCGACACGCCGATGGCGTTCTGGTGGGAATCGGCCTTCACCGACCGGCCGTCGGTCGCCACCACCGCGAAGTTCTGCTGGATCTTGTTAGCCTTGAACACGCCGTCGACGTACCAGCCGGCATCGGCCAGCCAGGTGGCATAGCCGCCGACGTGGTAGCTATCGGCGCCGCCCGTGCCTTCGCCACGAAAACGGCGGTCGGTCGCGCTGTACCCGGTCATGCCGCCGACGTACCAACGCCCGCCTTCGACCGGCAGGGACCGGTCGACGCCGACCTCCAGGCCGCCCACGGTCTGCTCGAACGAGCGGGCGCCGCGGTTGTCGAGCTTCTGGCGCTCGCCGAAACCCCGCACCCAGACGCCACCTTCGTTCTTGTCCTGGCGCAACTCACCCATCCGCCTGGCCAGCGTGCCGTTTTCGGCATACTAGATCGCTTGCGCGGTGCCTGCGCTGGACGTATTGATCGCGGCGTTGGCGGCCGTGGACAGGTCGTCGGGGCCAGGCGCAATCTGGGACTGCCCTGGCGCGGGCACCGCTTCCGGCGACAGCTCGCTGGTGTTGACGAGGCTCCAGTCGGTGGCGCGCCCGCCGACCGTGTCGCTGCTTTTCAGCGCGTAGCGATAGGTGCCGGCGTCCACCAGTTGATCGCGGTTGGCGAGCGCGAACGATCCCGGGCCGCCCTCGCTCTGGATGATCCTCAGGGACTCGCCGCCGGCCTGCGGCTCGGCGCCGCTGTTGGCGACCAGCACGCGGTGATTGCCCGAGACGGTGCCGCCGACGCGCAGCAGGTCGCCCTGGCCGGCGCCCAGGTCGGTGCGCATTTCGAACAGGCCGCCGCCGCTGAGGTTGCCGGTCACGTCCAGCACCTTGAAGCCGCTGCCCGGGGTGGCAAATGACACCGTGCCCGCATTGTCCAGGCGCGCCACCGCCGAATTGCCGCGCACGCGCCAGGTGCTGCTGTCGTCGATGCGCATCGTGTCCACCGTCCGCCTGGCGTTGTTGCGCAGGGCGCCGGTCAGCACGGAGTGGTCGCGCAGGCTCACGCTGGCCGACCCGCTGTCGAGCACCACGTCACCCTCCAGGTGGCTGCGCTGCGCGTTGAGCTGCACATCGCGCGCGGCGATCGTGGTGGTGCCGTCCGGCGAGGAGAGACGCTCTTCGTCCACGTGCAACAAGGCGCCTTCGCCGCTGCCGGATCTGCCGATGATCGTGGTGTCGGCCAGGTTCGCGACGAGGCCGCTGCCTTCGACCGAGATGCCATTGCCGTTCGCGGTCTCGATATGGCTGTTACGGATCGATATCGTGTTGTCGACGCCGGCCGTGTACGAGTAGGCTAGGATGCCATTGGCGCCTGTGCCGCCGGTGCGTATGTCGACGCCGTCCAGGCTGGCCCGCGCGCCCTGGTTGCCCATCATCAGCCCGTGGGAGCCGTCGCCAGCGGTGCGCACGATGGTACCTGTTGCGTCCAGGCGCGCGCCGTTGGCGAGCATGCCGTAGGCAGTGTGGCCGTGGGTGGTGATCGAGCCACCTTCCAGCTGGACGTTGGACCCGGACAGGCGCGAGACCACACCGATGGCAGCGTTGCCGAAGGTCTCGACAGCGACGCCGCGCGCGGTGGTCGTCGCGCCGCTGCCGCTGCCGCTATCGCCGCCGCCCTCGCGTTCGGACACGTAGATACCGTGCCCGCTTTCGCCACGTGTCTTGATCGAGCCGCCGTCCAGGGTGACAACGCCCGCCCGGTTGTCCACGCCTATGCTTTTTTCCCCGGTCATCGTGATGGTGACGGCCTTGGCCACCACAACGCCCTCGCGCGGAACCCGGATGCCAGCGACGTTCGAACCATTGCTGCTGATCTGCACGCGTTCCAGGCTGGCATGGACGCCATCGGCGTTTGCGTCGATGCCGGAACCCGTCTCGGCATGCACCACCACATCGTGCAAGACGGCTTCAAACGGGGTGAATACCGGCCCACTAGCCCTGGTGAGATGTACGCCGTCGAGATACGCGTCGATGTTGCCATTGGAGAACGAGACGCTGCCGCCGGACGCATGAATGCCAGTGCCGCGAACCGAGACAATGTCGGTGTTGGTTGCGGTCACGGTGCCACGGTCCACACTGATGCCTTTGCCGCCCCGATTCGTGGTGGCAGTGGCATCGAGCTTTGCCCGATCCAGGACGACGCTCGCACCATCCGCCGCGTGGACTGCCGAGGCGCCCTCGCCAAGCACGGTGATTTGCGTTTTGTGGGCGGCAATCGTGGCGCCAGTGCCCGCTGCGTTCAGGCCATGGGCTTCGCTATCCTGGGTGGAAACCGAGCCCCCGGTCATCTCGACGCGCCCGCCGTCGATGGCTTGCACGCCGTGGGAATATTGACCCTCGGTCTTGATCCGCGTGTCGGTCAGGGCCGCCGAGCTTCCCGCATCGCGCACGACCAAGGCATTGGCATCGAATCTGCCCAGTGCGGTGATGTTGCTGTCGGACAGTGCCAGTGTGCCACCAGCGCTGACGGTGACGCCGTGCGTGCTGACGCTCGTGCCTGCGATGCCGGACTGGATGCGCACGCCGTTGCCCGAGAGGGCGTTGTTGGCGCCGCTGATATTGACCGCCGCGCCGGCGTCAGCATGCGTGACCGTGTCACCGGGGAAGAGCACCCGGTTTTCCCCATCAGGTGTGGAAAGATCGATGCCGGGGTAAGCCGTTGCTGCCGTGGCCAGCTGAATGCCTGGGAACAGCACTGCCAGGATGGCGACGGAAATTCGAGTCGGTTGCGGTTTCATGGAGGGAGTGTCTGGCTTGCTCCACCCCAATACCAATTGCACCAGACCTGAATCGGCTAATGAAAATAATTACGCGCGTATGGACGCGTTGAAGGGGGCGCCTGGAGAGAGTTTGATCGGTCGGTCCATTCTAGATATGCATTCGCCAGATTTGAATCAGACAAGTACGAAAAGCATGGTGCTCAACGACACAGCGTGGTCTCCAGGCACGGGGCATTGCTTAAGCGAATCGAAATCGAAAACGAAATCGAAAGCAAAATCGAAGCGGACGCTTGGAAAAGCCGATGCCTGGATGCTGGCCGGGATGGACACGCGTTTCGCCTGGCGCGCGGCCAGTCTCTCCGCCACGGCGACCGGGATCGAGCCGATGAACTCGGCGCAACGCAAGTGGAAGGCCGCAGCCTTACTCGTCGATCAGCCGCGAGTGCTCATGCAACGTGATATGCGAGTCGGGCGGCAGATAGGCCACGGCGCTCGGGCGCGAGCTGGCATCGTACGCAGGCACGGCCAACCTGTAGCCGGCGCTATAGCCCGCGCTGTTGTTCGCGCTGTAGCTCGCGTTATTGTCCGCGCTATCGCCCGCGTCATAGGCTGCCGGCGCCCTGGCGCTGCGCGCGGCGGTTTGTCTGGCGGGAACCGGCTCGGCATACGAATGCCTGCGGGCTACGGCGTGCTCGACCGGCGCGGCGATAGGGCTGGTGGCTGCGCTGTTGGCGGTGCCGGTGGTTGCGTTTTCCGCCAGCAAAGGGACGGGGAGAGGCGCCGCAGGCGCGGGCGAGTCAACCGCGGCGGGCACGGCAGCCGCGGCTTCCGGCTGCTCGGCCACAGCGGCTTGCAGCCCGGCATCTGCTGCTGGCGATCGCGCAGACGAGGACTCGGGCATGGACACAGGCTTGAATGCGGGCAAGGGTGCAGCCAAGGGCGCGGGCGCGGGGCCCGTCAACGACGCCGCCAACAGCCACGCCGCCGCCGCGGCCATGCCGCAGCCCACCGTGCCGGTGGCCAGCCCGCGCAGCCGCGCGCGGCGCAACGCCAGCGCCTGGGTGGGGGCCGTGGCCGCAAGATGCACCTTGACGGCCTCGGCACGGTACGCAGCAAGCGTATCGCGTATATCGAAGCGCGTGCCCCATGGTGGCGGCACATCGAGTTGGGAAGGAATAACGGAATCAGACAAGGCTCACCTCTGCAGCGCAAAAGCGACGCAACACCGCCGGTCGATCCGGGCGAAGCTGGTCAAAGGGCAATATTAGCATCGCCGATATGCGCCGAAAATCGGACAAGTCTGATTCTGCGCAACCCCACACCCGGCGCTCGAATTCCGCGCGCTGTACCTCGAAGCGCGCGTGGACTTGGAATGTGGCAATGCTGGCGGGCTTGATCAATTCGTACTTATCCGATTGCACGCGCTATAAAAATCAGACTTATCCGATTTCCTGAACCGTGAAACCTCGTTAGACTTTTGTTTGTCGGCATACCCCTATGTGCCGATGATCGACCTTTGCAGAGTGGGTGACCCCCTCCAACCCGCAATCGCGCCCCAGGCTGTTATCCCCGTGGCAGCCTGGGTTTTTTTCCCGGCGTGACGAAGGGCGGCTATGTCAGTTCCGGTTTGCGGCATGGGAGCGCTGAAGCGGCAAAAGTGACCGTATCGTTCAAGCCTATTTGCGCGGCAAGTCAGACACCGCATCGCGTAGTTGTTCGGCACGTCTGTTGTTAAATTCCGAGACGCAAGCCAAACGCCTTATCTCATGCGCATTGCCAGCGCCACCGCCGCTTAGCGAAGCCGAGAATTCACATTGGCTATCACGGTACCTGGAAAACTCCCTGTTTGATGCGGCAAGCTTGGCCTTGGCCTGGCTGACGTACCTGCTTTCTTCGTCCCATCTGGACAGAGCGCTGACCGCTTCCTCCTCGATGTTCCGTAAAGCCTTCTGGCTATCTTGGGCATTCTTCGCCAGACAGTCCCGCATTCCCGCTTGAGAAAAGGCACTGCATTCTTCACGCAAGGCCCGCTCGCCAGGAACAGGCGCAGTGGAGGCCGCGAAAGTCATTGCTGGCAAGCAGGTCGCCAGCCCAAAACCGATCAGCATCATTGTGCGCATAAAGCAGTCTTCCCTTTGCGCTTCCCATTGCGCACCAGCGACCATGCGCAACCGAGCCTCTTGGCGTAGTTGGGGGCGCCGCCTCCGTTATATCGTTGCGCTATCCATGTCGTGGATATGCGTCGCCAGCTTGCGATGACACGTTGAAACGATGATTTCTGGTACTTCAACACTGCGGTGAACAATCAAGAGCAGGGGGCTTGCCAAGCGCTTTGGACACCTGCAAAAAATCAAGATGGCGGCGAAAGGCGGGCGCCGTCCCGGCGCCCGCCTTTCCTTCTCTCATCCGCGCCGCGTTATGCGACGGATGTCTTCAGCACGTCAGTACCAGCGCGTATTCCAGCTGATGGGCGTCGCTTGCCACCAGGGGTTGGCTGCGGGCGCCTGCACGGTCCAGGTCTGCTGCACGGGCCAGGCCTGCTGTACGGGCCAGACCTGCGCGGGCTTGGCTTGCTGCACGGGCTTGGCGGGCTCGATGGGCTTGGCTTGCTCGACCGGCTTGGTCGGCTCAACGGGCTTAGCCTGCTCCACCGGCTTGGTCGGCTCAACGGGCTTGGCCTGCTCCACCGGCTTGGTCGGCTCAACGGGCTTGGCTTGCTCAACCGGCTTGCTCGGCTCAACGGGCTTGGCCTGCTCGACCGGCTTGGTCGGCTCAACGGGCTTGGCCTGCTCCACCGGCTTGGACGGCTCCACGGGCTTGACCTGCGCCACCAGCGGGGCCTGCTCGATGGTCCCGGAGTTGGAGTAGATCATCGACTGCACCTTCACCTTGCCCTCTTTGGCGGACAAGCGGTCCACGTTGGTGAACGTGAGGCTGGAGAAGTCGAGGTTGCCGTGCTCGCTGGACAGCGTGCCTTCGTTCCTGGCGGTCGTTGTATTGACCGACAGATTCTGGCTCGCGGTGATCTTGCCGGAGTTCGTGAACGTCGTCGCCTTCACCTTGGTGGTGCCAGTCGCGCTGGCGAGCGTACCGTTGTTACTGGTGGCTACGGCATCCACGTTGAGGTTGCCGGCGTTGGAACGGATCACGCCATCGTTAGTCAGGGTGGCGGCCTTGACCGAAAGGTCCCGCTCCGATTCCATCGTGCCATCAGCGCCATTGGTCATGGTGGAAGTATCGGCCGTCAGCGTGCCGCTGGCCTTGATGGTCTTCGTGTTGCGCAGCGTGGCCGTGTTCAGCTTGATGTCACCGTCCGACGTGATGGTCCCGTCATTGATCAGCACCGCCGACTTGAACGAGACGCCGGATTTGCCGCTGATCGCGCCGGCATTGTCCACGCTGTTCGAACGGATATCGGTGGCGCCCGCAGCCAGCAGTTGCGCGCCGGCCCGTACGCTGATCTTGTCCTCGGTGGCCTTCTCGGCGACGACGAAGCCAGGGGCGACTTCGGTGCTGACGGTTTCGCCGCCAGCCTTGTCGTCGCTGGCCTTCCCACCGCCCTGATCCGCCGTGGTGATGACCAGGCCGGTCTTCTCGATCTTCAGGTCGCCGGTGAGCGCCTGCACCTTGCCTGCGATGTTTACGCCGGCGCCACCTTCGGTGCTGCGCAGCGAAATGGCGTTGGCGTACATGCCGCCGAGCGCGGCCACGTCGATCGCGTGCACGGGCACGTGATCGGTCCCCTTGGTTTGCTCGGCATCGATACGGTCGCCGTCATAGGCGATATCGTTGCGGCCCGCCACGGCGCGGATCAGGTCCTTGGCACGGACCGCCGCGTCGATCTTCATGGAACGCGACAGCAGGTCGACCTTGTCCACCGTGCTGGCATCGAACCCCCTGCCGGTGATGGCGATGTCGCCGCCGGCCACCGTGAAGCCGGACACGGAGCCGCCGCTGGTGAGCGTCGGCGTGCCCGTGGTCAGCGTGACGCGCGAAGCGTTCAGCACGCTGCCGCCATCGACGGAGATGCCGTTCGGGTTGGCGACGATCAGCGCGGCGCGCTGCCCGGCGATTTCCGTCGTGCCGTTGAGCATGGTGCGGGAATTGCCGACCACCTCGTTCAGGATGACGCCGGCGGCGCCATTGGCGAGCGCGGCATTGCCCGCGACATTGCCGCCGATCTGCGTGGCGGCGCCGTTGGCGCTGTTGTTGAGCACCAGGCCATTGGCGCCCACGTTGTAGTTCTGGAACTGGTTGTGCGATACGCCGGCGGCGTTCGGCGCGTTGATCTGCACGAGCGGCACGCCATTGGCGGTCGCGCCGATAGCCGGGCCGCCAGGCGCCGCGCTGATCTGCGCGGATGCCATGGAGGCGTGAAGCGCTGGGACGGCCAGCAACAGGGCGCTCAGCAAGGTGCTGCAGCGGGGCTGGCGGGCAATCATGGATGTCTTTTTCATCATTTGGACCATGGTAAGTAAAGTGAGAGACGGCAGGCCGCCGGCATAAGGAGATCCGTGCCGATTCGGGGGCGGGCATGCCGGGTCAGGGTGTTGGCGTTTGAGTGATGGCTGTGGTTGGCTTCCTCCTTCAGGTTGTGGATCAATGCGATTTCCGTTAATTCGGCTTTGGTGTGGGTACTGCATGCGGGCAGGAGTTGCCGGAGGCAAAACGCTGGTTTGCTCCCCTCTCCCATGAAGCGGGAGAGGGGAGCTACGGCGGCGCGGGATTCAGCCCAGCGGTGAATCGCCTCACACGACACACGACACGCGACTAACAACACACGACACCCGAACCCCGACGAACCCAATGTCAGAGCTTCATCGATAGCTGCACGGCCACCGTTACCCGCGCGGCCTCGAACCCGGCCGGCTTGGCCACCGGCATGCCGACCGACACGTCGTAGCCAACCTTGCCGTACTCGCCCCGCACCCCGAGCGCCGCGCCAACCAGCGTTCGCCCGGCGAGCTCGCGCGTCACGCTGCCACCCACGGCGCCTGCGTCGGCCGCGGCATAGGCTTCCTGTCCGGTGTTCCCGATCGCCACCGCGACTTCATTGCGCAGCACCCATCCGCTTTGTCCCACCAAAGTGCGCGAGCCATCGAAGCCGCGCACGCTGTACCGGCTGCCGATCGAAAGCATCTCGGTTGCTGGAATCGCATTCGGCGCCGCCTGCGCATTCATGCTGGCGCGATAGCCAAAGCGTTGCCGCCCGACGGAGAAGGGCGCGTCGACGCTCGCGTTGGCGCTGAGGATGCTGTAGCGGCCACTCCATTGCGTTCTGCCGCTCACATAGCCGCTGTTGGCCGACCACGCGGGAATGCTCCCGCGCACGCCTAGCCCGCCGGTGAACGTCATGCGGCGCGCGCGTTGATAGTGGGCGTAGCTGAGGGTGTAGCCGGTGATGTCGCGCGTCTGCACGCCGATCGGCCAATCGCTGAGCCGGACGTCGTCCGAGCGCCGCGACAGCTTGGCGCGCACCGTGCCCTTCATGGTGCCGGTACGGTAAGCCACGTGGCTGGCACCCACCTCGAACGTGCGCGTGCGGCCCGTGTAGGGCAGGTTGCCGGCGCTGGTGGCGATCGTCTGCAGGAAGTCATACTGGTTCGCACCCAGCCAGAAGGAGCCATAGCCATACGGCACCGTCCATTGCAGGCCCATCGCGCGCGATCCGACGCTACGGTTGCCGAAGTGCGCGTCATTGTTGTAGGTGGCGATGAGCTGGTCGTACAGTCCCAGGGGGGAATCCACCACCAGGACGCCGCCGAGCTGGTTCTTGCCGGTGGCGTCGATGCCGGAGTTGTCGGCGGTGACGATGGCCCGCCAGCGGCGCACCTCGGGCGCATGGTGAATGGCGAGATCGGTCTGGCCAAATTCCTTGCCCGGCTCCAGCACCATCCGTACCGATGCGTCGCCGGCCACGGTGCGGATGTTTTCCAGTGTCTGGTCGAGATCGCGCAGATTGAGCACGTCGCCTTCGGCCATCGGCATCGCCATCTGGCGGCGGCCCGGCGCGTCGCCGGTCTCGGCGATGCTGCCGATGCGCCCTGGCAAAAGCTCGATCTCCAGCTTGCCGGCGCGCAAGTCTTGCTGGCCGATCAGCACTTGCGTGGTGACGTAGCCGCGCTCGATGAGCAGGTAGCGCAGATGGTCGCGCAGGCGGGTGATGCCCTCGGACCCGATGCACACGTCCTGCACCTGCACGGCACGCACCAGCCATGCGAACGCCTCGGCGTTCTTCCACTCAAGGCGCGAGATAGCGAAGCACGGCGACTCGGCGGGAAAGACGAGTGTCGCGTGCGGGGACGCTTCGCTGCCCGACAGCACCGGCGCCGCGGGCGAGGCGCGCGTCAGCGCCTCGTCAACCTGCTGCGCCTGGCGGCGTGTCGTTTCTGTGGTCTCGGCGGCCGCATGCGGTGTCAGTGACTGTGCGGTGGCCGCGGGGGCCCGAAGCAGGAGCAGCGCCACTGCGCCGCCGATAATACGGATGGATTTCATGTTGCCCATGCTGCGCGCGTTGCCTGGAACACAAGCGCAGGTTTGTTGCAAAAACGCTAGCCCGTCAATGCCTGAGCCGCTTGATGGGCCAGGGTGGCAGTCGCTGTGTGTTGCGTTTGGTGTCTTGTGTCGCGCGTGCGTGTCGTGCATCGCGCGTCGCTGCTGTCGTTAGCGAAGTAACAGGATTCTGAGTGTGATTCTGAGTGTCTTGGGCAGGGAAGACAATCGGACAAGTTTGAAAATGCGGCGGAATTTGCAAGAAAACCCGGCGCGGCAGCCGATGCGGCACGGGCGGACTCGATCGCGCCTTCAAACAGCGGTATGCCCGTCGCCGCGACGGCATGCGGCGCGCGGCATGCGGAGTGGACAGTGCGCGTTTACTGGTAATCCACCAGCACGGACATCATGCCGGAAATCGTGCCGGGCGTGACTGTGGATTCGGTTTGAATGTAGCGCGCGTTCATCGGGATCGTGTACGAGCCGCCGGTCGAGCTGTTATAGGCGCTGAGCGGAAACGATTGATTGAACGTTGCGGGCGTGCCGTTCGTGCCAGTGATCTGGATCGCCACGCCCTTCGCCGTCGAGCCGCCGGCGACCGGCAGCGCGCCGGCGAGGGCGGGCAGCGGGCCTCCGATCGGGGTGAGCGTGTAACCGACGCGCGCGAAGCCGGGCGGGCAGTTGTTGAAGCGAAGGTCGAACCCCTTCGTGCCCGACTGGTCGCCGGTCGATCCCACGCCCTTGAACTTGTACAAGACCATGGAGGGCAGCGCGACGCTTTGATCCGGGGTCGAGCAGGTGCCGTTGACCAGCCTGACGGTGGCCGCCAGATTGATTGCGAGACCCCCGTTCCACGCATCGCAGGTCTTGCCGGGCAAGCACAACCAGTAATAGGCCGGGTCCCCGCCGTGCACGCCCGCGAGGCTGCCGGCCGACAACGGGCGGGCGTCGCGCAGCAGTTGCACTTCGAGTGGCGAATTGACGATGAGGAAGTTGCTACCGTTGCTGGAGAATTCGGTGACGGGTTGGCCGTTGACCAGCAGGCGAGTAGAGATGCCCGATACGTTGGTCGTGACTAGCGGTCCGGGTGCAGTGGTATACCCGCCATTCGGAAAAAGGGTCACCCTGGAAACCTGGCACGACGATGCCGCGCCGCAGAGTTGACTCAACGGAATCGTATAGCGACTGATGATGGTGCCTGTTGGCAAGCTGTTCGGCAGGTTAAGCGTCGATCCGAACGCAGTGACAGTGGTGAACGCGAGTGCTTTCGGCGAAATCGATGCGACAACGACAAGAACGATTGCCGGGATCAGTCGCGCAGCGAGACCGCGCAGGATTTGATGAAACGGTTGCATAGCAGAAATTTTCCTTTCCCCTTCCGTCAACGAGGGAAACTGTTGTGCTCCCATTTTTCGGATCATGCATGGCGTGGTCGGGACGCGGGGGCTTGATCTCGGATGCTATCGGGATTGCAGGCCATTTAAAATCGGACGAGTACTAAAACGCGTGCCGCCAACGTGAATACGCCGCGTCCTTGGCGTGTCGAGGGCAAGATGCTCCCGATCGATGACCCGCCGCGCCTGTCAGCCGGGCCCATGCGCGATCAACCGTCAGCGAGGCAGCGGGCCAGTGTGATTGAGCTGGCGATAGGCAAATTGCAGGCTCCAGGGCGCGTAGACGTAGTGCAGCGCTCGCCCCACCGCGGTGCCGGCGGCTTGCGGGCGGCCTCCATCGCGCACCCTGTCGCCCGACGCATTGCCCAACTCCAGCGTGACCAGGACCAACAGCGCCGCCTTGATGTCGGAGTAGCGGTCGCGTGGCAAAAGCCTGGCCACGATGTTCCGGGCCATGTCCTGCTTCTGCGGCGGCAGGCTTGCCAGGGATGCGGTAGCCAGCGCGCAGTATCCGCTGCCCTTCGAGGCAAGCTGCCATAGCTGCCATGTGTGCGAAGCGTGCATCTGAAAGTCCTTAAGTCGTTGTGAACCGGAAACCGGAAATCGGGAGGGCGCGGCAGCGTGCCCGCCTGCCGCGCGGTTACTGGTAGCTCATCGTGAACGTGGCGTAGCCTTTTGCCTCGCCGGGTGTCACGGTAGAGGCGGTCTGGATGTAGCGCGCCTTGAACGGGATCGTCACCGGCACATTGCCGAACTGCCCGATGAACCACTGGTTCGGATTGTTGCTCTGTGAGGAATCGGGGCCATAACTGACCAGGCTGTTATCGGTGCCGCGCAGCACCTGAATGCCGACGCCCGTTGCCTTGGCGTCACGCGACAGGGACAGCAGGTTGCTTCGGTTCGACCAGTTGGTGCCGTCCGTCATCGTGAAATACATCCGCGTGGACGTTCCTTGATTCCCCCCCGAGCACTGCAGCCGAATCTCGAACGGCTGCGCGTCGGTGGTCGTGCCAACGCCTTTGAACGCGCGGATCGGAATCTGGCCGAGCGGCACCGAGATGGACGGCGTCATCACCCTGCATGCGGGGACCTGCGGCCTGATGGGGAGCGAACCGTTGATGAAGACACGCCGGACGACGAAGCCGTGATCGACCGCGGTAGTCGTGCCGATTTCGCCAGACAGTGACCCGCCCGCCGTGATCGGGCCGGTCTTGACCAGTTCCACCTTGAAATCCCCGCCTCCCACGTAGTAGCCCGCCTCCTTTGCAACATGGGTCTGTTGCGGCCACCATCCGGTCCATCCTCCGTCAATGCGCACACCGATCCCGGAAACGCCGGTGGCATAAGTATTAAAGGCCCCTGGAGCCCCTTTTCCCTCGTATTTGACCGTGCCAATCAGGGATGTGCAGGTAAGGTCGCCACTGGGCCCGGTTGCCGTCCCCTTTTCGGAAAAGAGAACCGTGCCGTCTGGAACCGTGGGGTCAAACGAGGAGGGCGACCACGCGGGAAGCCTGACCTCGAGATACTCGACGGGTCCGACCCCCCTGGCGATGATCGAGCAGCTCGCCAGTGCCTCCGAAACAGGAAGGGCAAACGCTGCGGTGCAGCCAATTCCAAGTATTGCCCGGCGACACCGCACGGCACTTTCCTGAACAACGCGATGCTGTCGTGGCATCCTGATTCTCCTTATGACGTTTTGCTAACGGTCAGCCGGTAGGGCGGCCGGGCATGGCGTGAAGTGCGAGGCAATCGGCTGGCGCTACTGTTACGAAAACGTAATCGTGCTGAGCGCACTCACGGTACCCGGCTTGATCGTCTCTTCCGTCTTGATATAGCGCGCTTCGAAGGGCACCTTGATGACACTAGCGGATGTCCCGGATTTACCGACCAGCCACTGATTGGTATTGCCTTTGGCCGATGAATCCGGCCCAAAATTCAATGGACTGGTGGTGCCTTGCTTCATGATTTGAATACCCAGGCCAGATGCCGTCGAATTCTTTGCCAGGCTAAGGACATTGCCGGTATTCGCGGGATTGGTCGCATCCGTCAACGTTGCATAGACACTGAGGTTCGCATCGCATTGGAGCCCCAACGAAAACGGTGTCGATTTGGCGGCAGAGACATCGCCTACCGCTTTCAGGCTATACGTCACCAACTGCGGCATAACGACCGTGTTGGTCGCGCCGGACGTGATCTTGCATGTTCTTGCCGTAACGGCAATGCTCAATGCGGCCAGACTGGCCGCCTGCCTATTCGACACGACAGCTCCACCCAGCGTGGCGATGATGGTCAGGATGTTTTTAGCCGGGACACTATAGGTTCCCGTTTCGATAGCCCCCGTTACGACGAGAGTCACCCGGTGGTAGTAGCCCCAAGCGCCAGAGCCGGGGGGGCCGGGTGGAAGCACAGTTGGCCCAGCCCCAATAGGGTCATAAGGCGTGTTGGCATTTGCCGTTTCCAGTGCATAACCTATTCCGGGAATTCCGGTTTCAAATACAGCAGCGCTGCCCCTCTCGGCCTTAAACGTCGCACCCGGAACCACTTTCCCGAGCGGCGTTACGACGATTTCATCGAAATTGCAATCGCGGGTTCTGCTGACACTGTGAGAGGCGTATCCGGTAGTCGATGACGGAAACTGAATCCCCGAGGCCACCGAATCTCGAACAGTGCTGAGCGAGGGCGGAAGTTTTGCCTGTGCCTGACTGTTCGGTGTAGTGGTCGTACAATCAGCAAACGCTGATTCAGAAAAAAACATGACGCCCAGGATTAGAGCGCGCGAAGTCATTTTAAATAGCATAATAAGTCCCTTTACCAGCGGCTTGGCGGATCCACCATAGTTCCCAATACCATCCGAACATCGGAATACGCCATCGGGTGCATGTTTCCATCTCACCGTGCGGGCCGCCTGTTCGTCCGAAAAAACCATCGCATCTCTTTCAAAATCTGATTTGCACTACTGGTACGAGAACGTAATCGTGCTGCGCGCGCTGACCGAGCCAGGCTTGATGACCGGAAGGGTCTTCACATATTTGGCAACGATGGGAACGTTGAGGGTGCCGCCCGACGCCGACGTGCTGCCGACATACCACTGGTTGGTGTTTCCCTTCGCCGAGGAATCCGGGCCGAGCCCCAGCGCTGTCGTTTCGCCCGGCCGGAACATTTGAATGCCCACGCCGGTCGCGGTGGAATTGCCGGATAACGTCAGTGTATTGCTGGTATTGGCCGGATTCGATGCGTCCGTGAGTGTTGCGTGCAGCCCCACATTGGGATCGCAATTCACCGTGATGGAGAAGGATGCCGACGCATTCGACACCGCGCCGACCGACTTCAGGCTGTTTAATACCAGGGAGGGCAACGCGACAGCATTGGTCGCTCCGGATGTCACCTTGCATCCACGCGTCGTCACGTTGAGCGTTCCTGCACCCGCAAAAAATCCGTACCGAGTAGGAGTACTGGTGCCATTTCCAAATCTCGCCGTCATTGCTGATACCGCCCTTTTTGAAATGGTGTACCTTCCCGTGGCAAGGCGTCCTGTCACAACCAAGGTAACCCGATGCTGAACAGCTTGCCAACTCGAAGATCCGGAAAATATCTCCGTTTTCCCGGGCTTAGCCGGGTTCCATGGTCCGTTAGGTGATAGACTCCAGCCGAAGGCATAGCCAATTCCAGGCACCTCTGTTTCATAGACGGGATAAGTCTGACCGCCATCCGTATAAGTCACCCCGCTAACCACTTTCCCATACGGCTCGAGCGTTATACTCCTGATATAATTCTCTTCGCATTCAGAAGTATAGTTTAAATCGAAAACCCATACTGAACTAGACGCCGTCGATGGAAGGCGATTGCCTGGCAGGATATTGTCCGCCGAATCACTGAGGCTGGCTGGTAAACGTACAGTAAGTCCTTCATAGACGTTTTGATGACAGCCGTGCGCGGAGTTTGGCAGAAATGTCGCACCTAGCGTCAGGGTGCCAAGGCATGCCATAAAATACCGACGCGAGATCGATTTATTGATGCGGCTATTGATATGCTTTTTGATATAGCTGGTAAGAGTTTTCATCGCTGTTCCAACATGCTATGTTGTTTGTATTTCGCAACTGGTTTTTCAATTGCTAATTTAATTTTTTTGCGCTGCATCAAATGAAGATGCGGCCCAGCGAGGCCAATTCCACCAACTCATCAGGGTCAATATCGTATGTCTTTGAAGATTGATGGATCCCTAAGATCTCGCTGCGCGCGTAGCCCCCCACATCGCGCAGCGTCCTGCTCGTCCGAACCTCTTTGTTAGCGATTCGGCCGGTTCACAGCATAGGACGGCCTTTCTGCTCCGTCCGCGCATGCCGCGTCGATGCGCTGCAACGGCTGCAGCCCCTTCTCCTTCTTCCGCTCCGGCAGCTTGTAGGGGACATGGCACACCGCCGATTTGTCCTTGCCCCATTTGACGGTCAGCTCGCCCTGCGACTCCAGGCCGCGCGCGAAGATCTTGCCCATCTGGCCGACCGAGCCGACCTCTTTGCCTTGCTCGTTGAGCACGGTGGCGCCAAAGGGCAGCGGCGAGCCGTCCGGCCGCCGGGACCGGATCAGGGCGGAACGCCCGGACTCCGTGGCGAATTTCAGCAGCGGGACGGATCCCGCCAGCGGCGCCACGCGCTGGCTGGTCTCCTTGAGCTCGACATCGGTCGACAAGCCCTTCGGATCCAGCTCGATCATGTTCATATTGAACGGCGTGAGGTACGGCACGATGGCGTAGCCCCGGCTGTCCACCCGCACGCCCGACGCATTGGTCACGCGCGCACCGGCCGCTTCCGGCGCTTCGACGATCGCGAACGTCTCCGACAGCGGCTGCGACAGCGTGATCCCGCCGCTATGCGCGACCATGGCGCCGCGCGCCGACACGGAGGCCTGCTGGTAGTCCGCGCCGCCGCTGACACTGGCGCTGAGCTCGGCGACCGGCGCGCGATACATCACGTTGGCGCCGCCATTGGTCGTCGAGCTGCCGTCGCCGGACGCGTGGTTGGCGTTCAGGCCGTAGGAGAAATTGTTGTCCAGGCCGGCCGAACCGGAGAGCGACGATTGCAGCTGGGTTTTCCCGTTGCTGTCGTGCACCATGTTGCCCGACAGCGTCACGGGGGTCTTGCGGCCCAGCGGAATCGTCACGCCGACGTAGTACTGCGTGCTCATGCCGCCGCTCGGGCTGCGCTGGCGCGTTGCGGAAACGCTGTAGGAAATATTCTTGTAGGCATTGCTGTAGCCCACCGAATAATTCACGTCCGAACCGCTGCGGTTCCAGTACGTTGCCGTGGAAGCTGTCGCGCTGAGGTTGCCGCCGCGCTCGCCCAGGCGCTGGTTGAGCGTCAGCGATGCACGATTGCGCTGCCGCCATACCGTGTCGATCGAGTTGCCGCGTTCGGCCTGCTCGCGTGCGAGCATGGCGTCATTGAGGCCGAAGTACCCGGCTGTCGAATAGCGGTAAGCCGCAATCGAAACGTTGGTGCCGGTTTGCACCACGTTCTTCGCATAGCTCACCCGCACACTGGAGCCGTCGAACCGCTTCACGCCCGGGATCAAGGTGCGTGCCTGCGTGATGTCGGCGCCCATGGCGCCGAACGAGGTGTTCAGCACGCCGCCGCCCATCACGGACACGTAGCCTTCGGCCACGGTGATGCCGCCATAGCCGGTCAGCAGGTTGGTGAAGCCGCGCTGCCAGGTGGCCTGGGTGAAGAGGGGATTCTTCGAGCTTTGCTGGTTGCGCACCGTTCCCGCCACCACGCTGTAGCGGTTGGTGCCGGGGCGCAGCGACAGCGGCACGGCCGCATACGGCACGGAGAACGAATGCACGACGCCGTCCGCTTCCGTGACGGAAACGTTCAGGTCGCCGCCGTACCCGGTCGGGTAAAGATCGTCGATTTCGAACGCGCCCGGTGCCACCGTGGTTTCGTAAAGCTTGACGCCGTTCTGCGAAATCGTGACCTTTGCATTGCTCTTGGCCACGCCGCGCACCACCGGCGCGTAGCCGCGCATCGAATCCGGCAGCATCCGGTCGTCCGTGTAGACGCGCACCCCGCGGAACTGGGTGGAATCGAACAGCTCGCCCGAAGTATAGGATTCGCCGATGACGAGCTGCGACGACAGCGACGGCAGGCTCCGCTGCACATAGGTTGCAACGTTCTGGTACTTTTGCCGCCCTTTATCATCCCAGTTGTACGACCCGTCGTGCCGGAAATGCCAGGCCCCCAGGTTGAAACCCGTGTTCAGGCCGAGATATCCCTGTGTCTGGGTGCTGCTGCCCTGGTTCTTGGTGCTGTAGACGTTGAGGTTGTAGCCGAGCATCCCGACGGGGACGCCCTGATCCCATTGATCCGGGCTCACGTACCCGCGCGGGTTACGCACGAGCGAAACCTGCGGAATGCTGAGCGTGAGCCGTTGCTCGCTGAAATCGAAACTGCTGCTCGCGTCCGCAATGGCTTGCCCGAGACGAACGCAGGCACCGGGCTCGGCGAGCGAGACCTTCACATGGTGAGGCAGCTTGGCGAGATTGACACCGGCCTGCTTCAGCAGCGCTTCGCTGAAGCAGGGCTGGGCATCCGCCGTGCCGGGCACGGCCTTGAACGGCACGCTGGCGCGCCCGGCCCAGTTCTGCTCGACATAGAGGTCGACGCTGTACGTGCCAGGCTGGACCACGTTGGCGCGCTGGAACTTCGACAGGTCAACGGTGCCGGCGCTGTTGTTGAGAAAGCCGCCCTCGAACTCGACCTGCGCGACATGCAGCGGCTCCGGCGCCTCCGGTGTTCCGCCGTCCGCGTGCGCGTTGCTCTGCCAGCCGGCCAGGCTGGTCAGCAGCAATGCGCATATTGGCCGCAGCTGCGGCATGTGACCAATATCGGAATTCGGACGCTGAATCGGCGGCATACAAAACACTCCGGGAGTGAGACTTCAGGCGATCATGGATCGGACCACGACATCGAATCTGGGGTCCGATCTTGCCGCCCGACATGCGTACGTGGCGCACGGGCGCGCAACGCTGACTTTGATGAGAGATTTCTGTGCCCCAAGCAGTGGGGCGGGTGATGACGTGCCGACCGGCCAGGCTACTGCCGCAGGTCGGTGACGACGGGCATCTGGGTATTCTTGCTGCCGCCCCAATCGTCGATGCTGTTGAACTCGACGGTCGCTGGCGCGGTGGGCATCGATTCCAGCCCCTTGACCGGGAAGGTCTGCGACGCGCCGGGCAGCACATGGCCCATGCCGGCATCGAGTGTCGTCCCGCCCATCTTCAACTGGACGCTGCCAAGGCTGACGACATAAGGGGTCGGGTTGACGGTTTTCAGGACATAGTGGTGCTCGCCTGCGCCCCTGGTGAGCTGCCATTTGAGCTGGGCGGGGGCTTCCTCGGCTTTGCCGGGCAGGCCGGTCGGCCGGTACATCAGCTTGATCCGTGTGCGAAAGGCGACCTGGAGCAGGTTGCGCTCATCCTCGGCGCTCGGCTTCGGGGGAACGTCCAGCACGTTGAGCCAGAACAGCGTTTCCTTGTCAGTCGCCATCGGCTCGTTGGTATGGATCACACGCAGGGTCTGGCCTTTGCCCGGCTCGACCCGGAACATGGTCGGCATGAGCGTGAACGGCACGTCGATCTTGTCCGGCACTTCATTTTCATTGCCGTTGCCCTTGTCGATCCAGGCCTGAACCAGCGAAGGGAGCTTGCCATCGTTCGTGAGCTTGATGGTCATCTCGCGCTCTTCGGCGGGAAAGACCAGGCGGGTTCCTGACACCACGACCGTGGCATTGGCCGTTGTCGCAATCGATGCGGAAACAATCGATGCCGACGCAATCGCCATCGCGCTCAACAACTTCGGAATGCTGTGTCTCATCTTGACTGTCCTTTGAGTTATACCTCCTGTCGCAAGCCGCCGACCCGTTCAGGCCGGGCGGCTTGCAAAGCTGGTACGATCAATCCCCGGAAATCAGGGATCCGTCTTCGCGCTTAGGGATACATCAGGGTGTATTGCACGAACGAGTTCGCGGTACCCGCCGTTGCCACGCCAGTTGCCGTGTATTCGGCGGCGTAGGTCATCTTCGCGGCACCGCTGGTGGCATCGATGTCCACGATCTGCGAGTTCTGGTCGGCGCTGGCTGCACCCACCTTGATCGGCTTGAACTGATCGTTCAGCAGGGCGATTTCCACGTTGCCCGCGGCGTCGGCGCCTTGCAGCTTCAGACGGCCGGTGTCGGCGTTGACGCTCGTGCCGGGTTCGAAGGTAACCGAGACCTTGGTCGGTGCTTCCTTGGCGACGCTGCAGCCCGACAGCGCGAGGACGAACGGCGTACGGCCCGCGGTGGCGCCAGCCTTGGACAGCGCGCTGGTGCTCGCGCGCGGCAGCGCCACGGTCAGGTCGTTGGTGCCGGCGTTGATCTTGCAGGTGGAGGCGATCACGTTGCCGGTGAAGTTGATCGTGCCGTCGGCGGCTTGCGCCGAACCGGCTGCGGTCATCAGGCCAGCCGTTGCCAGGGTGATTGCCAGAATTTTCGTTTTCATTTTCAAGTTTCCTCTCGGAGGTTGTTAAAGGTAAGTTGCAATGGTTGCTTGAAATGCGTGGCCACTCAGCAATATCGCGAGCGAACGGCTTTGCATTCATGCAAGGGTCGAGGCTGCACACTCTTTCATGAGTGATTACCTCGGTACTGAGTGGCTCACAGCCGGTACTGTGGGCGACCCGGTATCAGGGGTGCCAGCCAGAAGATGGCGGGGTGCCGCTGCGAATGCAGTTCATCAATGCTGGCTATGACTTATGTCATTGCCATACTTGATGAGATCAACATTGCTCTTGATTCCGAGCTTTCGCATGGCGCTCATCTTTTGGCAGCTGATTGTCTGCTTGCCCTTCTTGAGAAGGACTGCGATTTCACCGACGGTCAAGCCCGATATATAGAGGCGCATTACCTCGGTTTCTCGGGCCGAGAGCGGTTGTGACCGATCGATGCTGGACTGCAAGCAAGCTAGCGCCAGGCGGACCCGTGGAGAAATGTATTCCCCGCCTGAAGCGCTGACATGAATGGCAGTGATTACCTCGGTTGCATCATCGTGCCGGCCCACGATGGCGGAGACGCCAAGGGCCAGAACAGACTTGATGATGGCGGGCTGCTTGTATCTGGTCAGTACAACAAGTTTCACGTTTGGGTGCAGCCGGCGGAGGCGGGATATATAAGACAGCCCATCGCCGGATTCTCCACCACGAATGGAGTAGTTGGTTACAACAACATCACAACTGATGTCGGACAAAGTGCTGAAGAGTTCAGCTGACGATTCACATGATGCCAGGACGTTTATCGTCGGAATTGAATTTAGTGCGCATTTCAAGCCATCCAGTATCAATGGAGTGTCGTCGGCTATCACCACGTTTATATTTAATCTACGCATATTAACCATGGCCCCTTTGTTTGCTGATTGTCTGGTTATCCCCTATAGCGATGGTGACGTGTGGAGTTGCAAGATGTGTATCTTCTACGATTCCTCGTCCCAGATACATAGGACATGTACGAAATTTTCAGGGCTTAATAGGACAAGTCCTAATTTTTACAATTGTTGACACTTTTCATCCCCCGGGTCACAGGCGGGAATTCCATCAGGTTTTCATCTGCGGCCCGGCATCTCCGGCGGCGTCAGGGCGCGCTGTGGCGCGGGTTTCGGGGTGGCAGCCAGTGTTGCGGGCGCTACATAGCAGCACGCAGGTGGCCGTCTTGCCGGGCTTGTGTTTGGCTGTGCCCAACGGGCTGGTGCTTGAGCGGGGCGCCAGGATGGCTGGCAGGGCGCCCGCGGCGAGGCGTTCAGGGCGGTTCATGAGGCAACACCTTGTTGTGGCCGATGCGAGCCGGGAGGCTGTCAGCAAGGGCGGGAGGGCGGGGAGCGCGGTTGCCTATCTGGAGGCAGCCAGGAAAAGGGCGAGGGCGGCGCCAGAGGAGAGGGCACGCCACGGGTCGCCACCCATCATCACGATCCGGTTCCAGGCCAAGGGCAAGACGACGATCGGTGGCGGCAGGCCACCGCGCCATGCGCCGGATCAGCTTGCGCGGAAGAAGCGTGGGATGGCGTCTTGCTGGATGGCGGGCGATATCAGGAAGCCTTGCGCCCTGTGGCAGCCAAGTTCCTGGAGCAGCCGCCGTTGGGCTTCGGTCTCCACGCCTTCCGCCACCACGGTCAGGCCCATCTTGCGCCCAAGCTGCACCACGCTTGACAGGGCGGCACGGAAGGCGTCGATCATGATGGCGTCCTTGACCATGGACCGGTCCAGCTTCAGCTCCGTGAAGGGCGTCGCCACCAGTCTGTAGAACGAACTGAAACCGCTGCTGAAATCATCCTGGGCCAGGCCAAAGCCGTGCATGCGCAAGCGGCATGCGCCAGCGTAGTAGTTGCTTTCCTGCGTTTCCATGGAGTCTTCGGTCAACTCGAAGCAGATGCGCCGTGGATCGCCCTTGGCCGCTGTTACCTGCGCATGCAACCGATCGGGAAGATCCGGGTCATCCAGCAGCCTGGTGGTGAGGTTCACGGAGACGGCAATATCGTGGCCGCGGGCCTTCCAGTCTTGCTGGGCGGCGAGCGTCTGCGCCAGCATGGTCTGCAGCAAACGGTCCTCAAGCCCCTCGCGCTCGATGGCGGGCAGGAAGGCGCCGGGCAGCAGGAGCCCGAATTCCGGGTGTTCCCAACGCACCAGTGCCTCCGCGGCATGGCCCAGGTCGTCGACCAGCGCGTACTTCGGCTGGAACCAGGCTTGCATTTCGCCGTTTTCCATGGCGGCGATCAGGGCGTCGCGGTGAAAATCCGGGGTGTTGCCGGGGCGGGCGGGACGGACACGCTTCACGCTCTCGCCATACGCGCCAAGCGCCGCATGCACGCCTTGCTGGGTGAGCGGCTTCGGCAGCGTTGCCATCACCGCGATGCCCCGCGACTCGGCGACCTTGCGGGCGCCCACCAGTATCGGCCGCGGCGCGGCGCTGGTGATGACCAGCGCCGGTGCGAACGCCGACGTAGGCAGGCTCTGGATGATCTGGATGCCGTCAACGCCGGCCACATTGAGGCCTGTGACAACCACGTCGAAAGGGCATTCGCCCAGGCGCTGCAAGGCTTTGGCTCCATCGGTGTAGCCTTCCACATGATGGTCGCCCTGACAGGCGAACATCTGCATCGTGGTCGAGAGATGCAGCGGAGTCTCTTCCACGATCAGGATGCGATGACGGCTCGCATTGCCCGGAACCGCGGGCTTATCGTGGGTGCGCGCGCCGCAACCATGAAATGGCGTGCCATGGCGTTGGGCTTGATGCAGAGCGAGGGTGCTGAGAGATCCTTTCATGCCAACAGGATAAAAGGATGGCAAGCATTACTAAATAGGACGAGTCTGATTCTGCAGGTCAGAGTGAAAGAAATCGACGCGCCAGCCATGCCCGGCTGGCAAGTGCGGGGGCAAAGGCACGGATCGTATACCATGGATATGGTCTACTTCGCACTTATAGGCGGGAAAGTGACCGAAGAGTATCATTGCGGCCTGGGTTGAAACCCTAGGCGCCGTGTGTACCAAGAACGGTACGTGGCGACGTTGCGCTGTTTGCCATTCGTACCATGGGGTCTTGTGCAATTTTCTACAAGCGTGGGCTTGATGGATGACTTTCATTTGCGTGTCATGGTGGCGGACGATCACCCAGTCACGTTGCTTGGCATTGCCCATTCGCTGCAGGGGGCCGGCGGCATCGAGGTAACCGGCACAGCCTCGAATTCCACGGAACTGGTCGATGCGCTCGGCAAGCAGCCGTGCGACGTGCTGGTGCTCGACTATGTCATGCCGGACGGCAAGTACGGCGACGGACAGGCACTCATCTCGATGATCTTGCGGCGGTACCCCGAGGTGCGCATCGTGACCATCACCATGGTGGACGATCCCGCGGTGCTGCGCGCCATCCAGACGCTTGGCGTGACCTGCATACTGAGCAAGTCCGATGCCATGGCGCATATCGTCACCGCCGTGCATGCCGCCTATACCGGTGGGCAATACGTGTCGCCCACCGTGGCGTCCTTGCTCGAAGACCAGGAGGACCCGGGCGCCACGCGCAAGCTGAGTGCCCGGGAGGCGGAAATCGTGAGATTGTTCCGGGCGGGCTACAAGGTGGGCGAGATTGCCGCCCAGCTGCATCGTAGCAAGCAGACCATCAGCGCGCAGAAGGTTGCGGCAATGAAAAAGCTCGGGGTCACGCGCGACGCGGACCTGATCCGCTACAGCGGCAACGAGACGCAGCCGGAGCCGGAAGACGGCCAAGAGCAAGCGTGACGCCGGGCTGTGCGCCTGATAGATCCAACAGAAGCAGAATGATGTCAACGCCGCCGTGAAACTGAAGCCCCTTGTCAGGCACCGCATTTCCCGCGGCCGCCGCGACTTCAATCCAGAGTTGATGAAGCGGTATCAGCTCACCCTGCTGTACGGCGGTGGTGCCGCGCTATCGGCTTTCATCCTGCTGTGCTCAGTGCTGGCCGTGTGGATGGCGGCCAGTGACTACAATGCGGCCGCGCGCGCGGGCTTTCTGACACAGGAATCCAGGCTCCTGGTCAGCATGACGGGGGCCAGCGCGGTGCTCAAGCGGGGCACGGGCTATGCGGAAGGGGTGTGGGACCGCCAGGCGCTGCCGTCGCCCGCCTTGCGTGAACAGTACCTTTCCAATCATGGCCAGTTGGGGATCATTCAGGATTCGGGCCGCCGGGTCTATGCCGTGGCCACCGAGGTCAGCGATGCCCGGCCCGCCGCGAGCTTCTTGCCGCTTCTGGCAATGGTGGAGAAGCAACTCAAATCCAGTATCGTGCTGACGCGCACGCCCGAGCTTTCCGCCAACACCTATTTCTTGTCAGTACAGGGGGATTTCCTGGCCACGCTGCTCCGGTCGGGAAGCGGCTACGCGGTACCGGTGTCCCGCCTGCCCGATGCGCTCCGATTGTTCAAGGAGGCCTGGCCAGACGTCGTCAGCCTCACGCAGGCCGCGCAGGAGCATCCCGAAGCCACGCCGGCGGACGTGATCTGGATGGCGCCGCAATTTGATCCGCTATCGGGTGAACTGGTGGTCCGCTTCGCACAGTTCCTGTTCGACAGCGACAGGAAGCCGCTCGCCGTCGTCGTTGCCAACAGGCGTCCAGGCCGGTTCCTGAATGGCCTGCAGAATCCGGTCGATGGGGGCGAGTTCGCCATTCTCGACGGGCACGGCAAGGTGTTGTTGACGCCTGACGCCGAGCGCAGCGACTTCATCAACCATGTGGCTGCCATGCATACCGACGCGGCGCGGCCGGGCGTGCAACAGGCCTTCAGGGACGGCGTCTTCAAGATCAGTGAGCGCCTGCCAGGGACGGACTGGACCCTCGTTTATGCTTACACGCCTTACACCATCCTGGCCGGCCTGAAGTATCGCCTGCTGACGATCAGCGCCCTTGCCTTGGTGGGATGGTTGGCGTTGTGGGTCCGCATTGTCATCTACCGCCGCAAGATCCTCATTCCGGGCTACCAGCGCGCAATGCGCCTGAAGGAGAGCCAGAAGCTAAACCGGGCGCTGATCCATACCGCACCGGTGGGCCTTAGCCTGCTTGCGCAGGCCGATGGCCGTGTGATCGTGGGCAACAACGTGATGGCGCGGTATGCCGAGCAGGTTGGCGCGCCGCCGCTGAACCAGCGCATGTGGGAGCTCTACCGGCGCGCGTCGGAGGCGCGTCCGGGCCGCCCGGACAGGAACCGGCCGTTGATCGGCCAGGAGCTGACCCTTGGGACGGACACGCAAGCCTTGACGCATCTGCTGGTGAACTTCACCCATGTCAAGTATCGCGGGGAAGCGGCGCTGCTTTGCGCGTTGCACGACATCAGCGCGCAGAAGAAGACGGAGCAAAAGCTCAGGGAGGCGCGCCAGGCGGCGGACCAGGCCAACAAGGCCAAGTCCACGTTCCTTGCCATCATGAGCCACGAGATCCGTACGCCGCTGAATGCGATGATCGGCTGCCTGGAGCTGATGGGGCGCGCGCCATTGTCTGCCGGCCAGCGGCGAAGGCTGGAGATTGTCGAGTCGTCGTCCGCTTCGCTGCTTCGCATCATCAATGACGTGCTGGATGTGTCCAAGGTGGAAGCGGGGCAGCTGACATTCGAATCCATTCCTTTGCGTTGCGACCAGCTGCTGCAGAATGTGCGCGACACGTTTGCACCGCTTGCGGAGGCCAAGGGCCTGGCGCTGGCTTGTGAAATCTCGCCCGGTGTCGCCGGCTACTTTCTTGGCGATCCGACCCGGATCCGGCAGGTGATTGCCAACCTGGTCAGCAACGCGATCAAGTTCACGGAATCCGGCCAGGTGGTAGTGCGCGCCGCCTTTGTGCAGGACAACGAGACATCTGTCGTGCAGTTCGAGATTGCGGACACCGGTATCGGGATAGATTCAGCTGTCGTGCCAACCCTGTTCGCGCTCTACACGCAGGCTGACAGTTCCATCCATCGACGTTACGGTGGCACTGGCCTCGGGCTGCCGCTATGCCAGCGCATCGTGGAGGCAGCGCAAGGCCATATTTCGGTCAGCTCCACGCCGGGGCGGGGCAGCACCTTTACGGTCAGGTGGCCATTGCAACGCACGGAGGCGCCTCCCCAAGTCGCACAGGCCGGGAGAGCGGCGGCAGCCAAGGCGTCGGACGCCGCCAGCGCGGTGGAGTCCGGTAATGGCGAGCCGCCCATCCAGGTGCTTGTCGCGGAAGACCACCCCGCAACCCGTGCCATGCTGGCCGACCAGCTAGAGCAACTCGGCATTGACGCGACGATTGTCGAGGATGGCGGGAAGGCATTGGAGGCGCTTGCTCAAAGGCAATACGACATCGTGCTGACGGACATCGGTATGCCGGTGATGGATGGCTATGCCTTGGCATCGGCCATCCGGCAGCAATATCCAGGCTTGCCCATCGTCGCGATGAGCGCGCACAGCACGCCGGAACAGGCGCAGCGCAGCTTGGAATCGTCCATTTCCACGGTGCTGGTCAAGCCCTTGCCGCTCGCGGTGCTGGGGCGCGTTCTGCGCTCGCATGCTGGCCGAAGCGCGCCAAAGGAATCCGATAGCGGCAAGACATTGCCCGAGTTGCCGGAATTGCCGGAATTGCCGATTACCCCGCAGATCTGTGAGGCGATGCACTCCGCCACGCGGCAGACCATGGCGGCCATGACCGATGCCTTGCGGGCGGGCAACGCCGACGCCGTACTCAATGCACTGCACTCGCTGAGCGGAGGCTTCGCACTGGTGGGAAATGCGACCCTGGCGGAACTATGCATCGGCCTGCAGCAGTTGGTCAGGAGCGAGGGGCTCGAGAGCTTCCAGGGGCTATGGCCGGCGTTCCAGCAGGAAATCGAGGATGCGCTGGGGGAGTTGAAGGCCTGAAGGCGGTCAACGCGGCGGCTTGCGAACGCGGCCGCGGCAAATCGGCTCGCCACGCGCCGCGCCGGAATCCCCCCTGCGGGGATGCAGCCTGGCGTTCGGAATGCGCACTCGATCATGGGTGGCGATTGCGCTAACATAGGCAGCTTTTTCATGTTCTGCAAAGCGCTGGCGGCCCGGTCGGCAGATGTTCGCCGGGTCATGCTCCCCACGCTTTCAGCGCCCCACCTAAGGACACCTTTCATGTCGCTTCGCCTGTTTCTCCGACGCGCGCTGCTCTGCGCCGTCACGCTTGTTCCGGCCGCGCCGGCTCTCGCATACTTCGACTCGTTCATCCATGGCACCGTGATCGGGAGCATGAGCCAGAAGGAAGCGGCCGCACTATACAAGACGGTCAGCAAGACGCTGGACGATGGCGCCGACGGTGCGGTGGTGCCATGGACCTACCCGGCGTCGGGAAAACGCAAGCCGATCGAGGGAAATCTGACGCCGATGAACGGCAAGACCGATAAGGGCCAGTCCTGCCGCCAGCTGAAGCTTCAGTTGAAACGCGCGGACCAGGAAGACAACTGGACCGGCTGGTTCTGCAAGCAGGGCGACGGACGCTGGCGCTCGCGCAAGCTCAGCGACGGTTGAGCGCCTGTCGTCCGGGTTCCACGCCGCACGGCTTAAGGCGGAGTTCCGGGCCATGGAAAGCATGGATATCGCCGTCGCCTACGCCATGTAGGAAGCCATCGGCATTGCGGGAACTGCAAGTTGCGGCTGGCCACTTTTAGGGTGCCGCAAGAAACCGATCGGAAATGCGGGCCTGATGTAGACATTTTGTTCTAGACAAGATATTCTACATCTCGCTTCTCATTCCAATCGGGTGTTTACATGGCCAAAACCGCGCCGTCGATCAAGCCGACCGCTGCTGAACTCAATCTCTTGCGGGTGCTGTGGCAACTCGGGCCCGCCACCGTCAAGCAAGCGCACCTCGCCATGCAGGCCGAGCGCGCGGACATCACCTATGCCACCGTATTGCGGCAGATGCAGCTCATGCACGCCAAGGGCCTGCTGACCCGTGACGAAACGCAGCGGTCTCACGTGTACGCGCCGGCGCAAAGCCAGAATGCGCTGCAGACCAACCTGCTGAAAGAGCTGATCCACAAGGCCTTTGCCGGTTCAGGCAAGGCGCTGGTGCTGGCCGCACTGCGCGGGCACGTCACCAAGGAAGAGCGCGACGAGATACAGGAGTTCCTGCACGGAGAGGATCAGTGAGTGCTGATCTGGTGATTCTTGTCCAGGCGCTAGGCTGGGCTCTGCTGCATTTCCTCTGGAAAGGGGCATTGGTGGGCCTGGCAACCGCGTGTCTGCTGCGGTTGCTGCGCGATGGCAAGCCGCAGAGCCGCTATGCCATCCTGTGCGGCGCGCTAAGCCTGTGTCTTGCGATACCTGTGCTGGATACGTACCGGTATTTCACCGCCGCGGCAGCCGTGCTCGGCGACGTGGACGCATCGAGCGTCCTGCCGGCACTGGCGCGGCGTTCGGCGGCGCCGGCCCTGATGCAGCAGGTCATGCCGTGGGTGGTCGCGCTCTGGCTGTCGGGTGTGCTCGCCATGGCAACGCGTCTTGCGGCCGGACTGGTCTGGATCCGCCGGATCAGCCGTGCCGGCGGCAGCTGGGCGGACGCGCGGTGGCAAGCCTGTGTCTCCCAATTGGCCGCGCGCTGCGGTGTGCGCCGCAAGATCGCACTTCGTGTCGCGCCGCAACTTCCCGGTCCGATGACCGCGGGCTGGTGGCGCCCGGTGGTGCTGGTTCCTGCCGCGCTGTTGACGCAGATGCCGCCTGCGTTGATCGAGGCCTTGCTGGCGCATGAAGTCGCGCATATCAGGCGCATGGATTTCCTTGTCAACCTGCTGCAAGGCGTGGTCGAAGCCCTGCTGTTTTTTCATCCGATCGTATGGTGGCTATCGCGGGGCATTCGCACGGAGCGGGAAGAAATTGCCGACGATATTGCCGCGGCCCTGATCGGCGAGCCGCGGCGCGTGGCAATCGCACTGGAGCAATTGAGCCAGATCCAGGTCGCCGAGGCGCGGCTTGACCCAATGGCGCAGTGGGCGAAGAGCGGCAGCTTGTCAAATCGCATCAGGCGGCTGGTGCGCCCGAATCATCGGCCGCTGGGCTGGAAGATCCTGCTGCTCGCCGGCGCGCTGAGCGTGGCTGCCACCGGCTGGCTCGTGAGTGCGCAGCAGTCCGCCCCCATGCTCGCCGACGGGAGACTACAGGGCGCGGTCGCTGCGGCGGCCCGGCTGTTCTCCCGCACGGCGGCCCACGATGCGCTCAAAGCCTTTGTCGACGCGGTGGAACCTGACAACGTGCTGGTGCTCGACGACAATTCCGGCGAAGTGCTGCTTCAGAAGAACGAGGGCAATGTGGTGCCGATTGCCTCGCTGACCAAGCTGATGACCGCGATGGTGGTGCTCGATGCAAAGCCGGACATGGACAGGATCATCAGCATCAGCCATGCCGATGCCGACGCCTTGAAGTCGATTCGGTCCGGGCTGCCTGTTGGCACGAGCTTGCCGCTTCGCCAAGTCATGCAACTTGCGCTGATGTCATCCGACAACCGCGCCGCCTACGCGCTGGCGCGGAGCTATCCGGGAGGGCTGCCGGCATTCGAAGTGGCATTGCGCGCCAAGATCTCGGCCCTGGGCCTGGCCCACACGACGCTCAAGGAACCGACCGGCCTCTCTGCGCATAACACGTCGACGGCCGCCGATGTCGCCATCATGGCGAGCGCTGCCTCGCGCTATCCGGAAATCACGCACGATACGACCAACGCCAGCGACGTCATCAAGATCAACGGCAAGCCGGTCGAGTATCGCAACACCAATCCGCTGGTCGGGTTGGCCGGTTGGGACATACAGCTATCCAAGACCGGCTTCACCAACGAGGCCGGCCGCTGCCTGATCATGCGGATCAAGTCGGCAGGCAAGAACATCACCATGGTTCTGCTCAGCGCCCGTCGCACGGCGACGTGGGACCAGGACCTGATGAAGCTGCGCGATCTCCTGCGGTCCGGCGCCGTGGCAGGCGAGCAGCGATCGGTCATGACGCGGCCGTACTAACTGTCACCGCGCGCCACCACGGATATTTAGTACTTTTTAATTCCTATTACGCGAGCTTATATCATCCGGGATAAACCCGGATGATTGGACGGCTGCCGCCTTCTTTTTTGCATTCTGCCGCGTCAGCCAATTGAACCAAGTCACCCCCATTCATTGGGATTTTCAACGCAAGCAAGAGAAAAGCATGTTTTTTCGAAAAATCGCACTCGGTGTTTTCGTCGCGGGGCTAATGGCTTCCACCGCGCAGGCCAAGACTATCTGCACGGCCATAGCCGACGCGCAGACCGGAGCTGTGTTGATGCAACAAGGCGCTTGCGACGAGCGCGTGACACCGGCGTCCACGTTCAAGATCGCGATCAGCCTGATGGGCTTTGACTCGGGCTTCCTGAAGGGCACACATTCGCCGGTGCTCCCTTTTCGTGAAGGTTACGTTGACTGGGCCGGCGCCGCGTGGCGTGTGCCGACGGACCCGGACAGGTGGATCAAGTACTCCGTGGTCTGGTTTTCGCAGCAGGTCGCGCAATTTCTGGGGCAAGAGCGGTTCCAGCAGTATGCGGACCTGTTTCAATACGGGAACAAGGACGTCTCCGGTGTGCCCGGGAAAAATAATGGCACGATGGGTGCCTGGTTTAACTCCTCATTGCGGATTTCACCGCTGGAACAGTTGTCCTTCCTGGAGAAAGTGGTTAACCAAAAAATACCGGTTTCTACTCACGCACTGGATATGACAAAGGCGTTGACGGAAATCACCGTGCTGCCTGACGGGTGGGATATCCACGGCAAGACCGGCACCGGCTCGCCTGGCAGTGATGGATCGTACGATCCGGCGCATGCCTATGGCTGGTTCGTCGGGTGGGCAACGAAAGGCACGAAAACGCTTGTGTTTGCTCGCCTGATCCAGGACGAGAAGCTGGAGGAGGGCGCTGCCGGCATACGGGCGCGCGATGCGTTCTTGAAAGAGCTGCCCGCCATCCTGGCTTCGCAAGCATCCTGATCCGCGTGCCGGCCCACGGGCCGGCAGCGCTGCGCGCGGCACCTTGGTGTCAGTCAGCGCATTTCATCTCTGCGAGTCGTCTCTATGAGCGTTGGCCTGCGTAGCAAGCGGATCGACCTGATCCGCGGCCTATCGATTGTTCTGGTCCTGCTGCATCACTTCAATATCGCGTACCGCCTGAATGACACCACGCTGGCCAACGTGATTGGCTGGGAAGCGGTACGCGCCGTTGCCCGCAATGGCAACTATGGAGTGACGATGTTCTTCGTCGTCTCGGGCTTCCTGATCACGTTGAATGCCGAGCGCCGTTGGGGCAGTTTGGGCAACATCGATGCACGGGCGTTCTACGGCCTGCGGGTGGCGCGCATCGTGCCGTGCCTGCTGCTGCTGCTCGCCGTGGTCAATCTGCTGGCATTTTGCGGTGTTTCCATTTTCCAGAATCACGCGGCGGCGGGCACGCCGGTCTCCCTCTGGCAGGTCAACCTGGCGTCGCTGACGTATTGGATGAATGTGCTCATCGGCACGCACGGGTGGGTCAATTACCCCTTGGGGGTTCTGTGGTCGCTGTCGGTCGAGGCGGTGTTCTACCTTTCCTTCCCGATTCTCTGCCTCGTCCTGCGGCGGGAGTCGCGCCTGCTCGCCTTCTGGTCCGCGATCATCCTCATCGGCCCTTTGTACCGCCTGGCCCACCAGGGCGACGAAGGCGGCTTTCTCTATGCCTACTTTGCCAGCTTTGATGGCATCGCCATCGGCTGCTGCGCGGCCTTGCTTGCCAAGCGGATCTCGCTGCGCGGCCGGCTGGCCTTGGCCATGCAGGGCATCGTGGCGGCAGGCATGGCGTGTCTCTACTTGTCCTGGCCTATCGCGCGGAGCAATGTCCTGGGTGTCACGGCAATGGCCCTGGGAACAGCCGTGTTGCTGTTGGGCGCGGACGCCCGGGGTGGCGCAAGCCGGCCAGACCGTTCCCGCTTTTCGGCGCTCATCGGGTGGTTTGGGAAGCGCAGCTATGAGCTCTACCTGTTCCACCTCATCGTGCTGGGTGGACTGCGAACGGTGTTCCCACCCAGGCTGGTCACGGGAGATGAGAAACTTCTCCTGCTGGTCGCATTTTTTGCGTTCTCGGCAGCGCTGAGTGTGGTCATCGCGCATTGGTACGCGGAACCGCTGAACCGCATCGTCCGGCGGCGCCTGGCTCCGACTACGCCGATCCCCGCATCAATCCCCGCGCCAGCACCCGAGACGTATTCGAGCACGTACCATGCCGCAGATGCCGAATAGTGTGCCGGCGGGCTCGCGCTAGGTGCCGCCGTGCCCGGCGTCCTGCCATTGCCCGGGCTTGACCAGGACGGGCTCCTCGGGCTGGGCCATGAAATGCGGCGACATGATCTGCACGCCGTTGCGGTTGAACTCATCCTGGATCTCCGCGTGCAGCGATGACAGTGCCAGCGGGCGCAGGGTGGGATCGGCGATGGCGACCATCAGTTCGTACTCCACGTAGTAGTCGGACAGCGCGCGCTGGACCACGAAGGGCGCAGGTGTCATGGCGACATGCTTCATGCGCGAGGCGGCCGCCAGCAGCATGGCGTGGACCTGGCGCCATGGCGTGTCATAGCCGATGGTGACGGTGGTCGCCACCAGGGCGCCGAGGTCGCTGGCATGGCGCGAGTAGTTGACGATGGGCGACGCCACCACGAGCGCATAGGGGATGGTGATCTCTTCGTTGCGCACATTGACCAGCTTGACCGATAGCGTATCGATCGACACCACCGTGCCGATGTTCTCTCCGAGCGCGACGAAATCGCCGCGTTTGAGCGCGCGTGAGTAGATCACCACCATGCCGCTCATCAACTGGTTGACGATGCCCGCCGAGCCGAGCGTGATCATGAAGCCGAACAGCACGCTCAGGCCCTTGAACACATCGCTCTGGGAGCCTGGCAGGTAAGGGTAGGCAAAGACGAAGCCAAGCGCCCACACCAGCAGCACCACGACACGGCGCGTGGCGCCGGCGGTTTCCTGATGCAGGCCGGGCAGGTCGAGCCTGCCGCGCAGCGCGGCAGCGAAGATGTTGTTCACCATGGCATGCACGGCGCGCGTGATCAGGAAAATCACGATGGCGGTGATGATGCCCGGCAGCGCTTCCACGCACGCTAGCGCGATCCGGTTGAGCATGCCCAGCAAAAACGCACCCAGGCGGCTGCCCATGGGCTGCGAGGCCGGGAACCGCTCCAGCACGAAGATCAGCCACAGGTAGAGCAGCAGCGTGAACAGGCAAAGCGCGAGCAGTTGCACGAGTTGCCGCGCCAGATGATAGGCCGTCCCGGTCCAGTCGAATCCGCGTGAGGTGCGGCTCAGCAAATGGGCTTCCAGGATGCGTTGCATGCCGGCATACGCCCACGCGCGCAGGCGGGCGATGCCCCATCCCAGCATCCCCAGCAGCGCGGTGGCCAGCAGCGTCAGCGCCGCGCCGCGGATCAGCACCGGCCAGTGCATCTGGTCGCGCCGCGCCGCCATGGCCTGCTGCAGGCGATCCGCGACGTTGCGCACATCGGCATCGAATGGGGTGGAGTCACCAGGCTCGCGATCATTGGCCACGTACGAGAACACCAGGTGGTTGCCAATGCGAAAGGCAACGCCGGTATCGCCGCCGAGGCTGGTGGATATCCATTGCACGGGCAGGGCAAGCTCGGTGCGGTTCAGGCTGGCGAGATTGGCCTCGGCACGATCGCGCCGGACTTCGGGCGACACGCCGGCGACGGTGGCGCGCAACGAGACGATCGGGCGGTCCAGCAGCGTGACGGTGGGTACCGTCGTGCGCTCCACGGCGCCGGAATCGGGCGGCGCGCTCTCGGCGTGCAGGCAACTGCTGGCTATCGCCATGGACATCAGCATCAGGCTGATCAGCATCCTGAACCCATTACGCATTGCCACTCCAAGCCCTTAATGACTTTCAGCGGATTCCGTTTGTTTCACGCGCAGGCGCGATCCGGCGCAGTCGATGCCCGGGCCAGTTCCAGTCAGCCTAAGTGGGCGGCCGGTTAAGCGCAATTCACATTTTTCGACGCGCGATATTAGGATTTCAACGCGGCAAACGGGCGGATCGATGCTGGCTGCGCCGGCTTGGCGGGGCATTTGCGCTGGCGCGGTAGGCTAGAAGCTGGCGGCCAGCCCCAGCGAGACACCTGACACGTTGTTGCCAAAGACATAGCGCACCACGGCCCGTATGCGCGTGACGAAAACCTCATGTGCACTGGTGTCGAGCTCCAGGCCGGTGCCCAGCGTGGTCAGGTTGGTGAACCCGAGGATCTCGGACTGGCTGCCCAGATAGCGCGAGTGCGACAGCTCCAGCACATAGCGCACCGGGCGGTCCAGGGCACGCAGGCCGGTGGGCGCCCGCCAGCGGGCATACAGGTTGGCGGTCTGGGCGGAAGCGGAGCCTTGCACCGCATTGGCACTGCCGCCGAAACTCTGCAGGTGGATATTGGTGTATCGCAACTCGATGTCCACCTCATGGGTTTCCCGGTAGTGCTCCCAGTCCAGCATGACAGAGCCGCCCAGCCCGTAGGCGCTCAGGGTGCCGTGGTCGAGGAAATTGAGCTGCCGGTCGGTGATGCGTTCGGTGGCAAACTTGGCCACGGCGAGATCGCTGGCCACGTAGCCGAGGGAGATGTTGAAAATCGGCCGGAACACCAGTTCCTTGCTTTCTGTCAGCGGGAAATCCCAGCCTATCCCGCCGGTGGCGGCGACGGTATTCCAACGGGTTGGCACGGATCTCGATTCGGTGCCGTTGGTCGCGATGAACTCGGGATCGTACCGGCTATAGGCAATCGCGCCTTCCAGGTAAATCGGAAACGATTTGCTCATGGTCGCGCCGCCGCCGAGCTGCGACATCACTATGCCCGGGTTGCCACTGCTGGCGTTGTTGATCGACAAAGAACTGGAGGTCAGGTCTGGCACCACGGAGTACGACATCAGCGACAGCACGCCGTTGGCGCGTTTCTGCACGTTGGCGTTGACGAAATGAAGGTCCGGAGACGGCTGGGCGCCGACCAGGGCGGAGGCTAGCGCCGCCGCGCCCAGGATGAGGCGGCGGGCAGCGGTGCGCAGTCCGGACCAGACATGCTGTTGCACGGTGGAACGCATGTTGGGCGGGTCGTGCCTCATCTGTGCACCATGGGTCTAGGCTGTTCGCAATCGCCCGGAGCGGGGCGGCTTGGCAGGCGCGTCTGTCATCGGGAAGCCCTGGACTGGGCACCTTGGCCACTTTGGCCACCTTGGTTGACCGCTATGTAGGTTAGCTGCCAATTGTGCGGTTGCGCTACCGTCATGCCATTCAAATTCCTTTGTGACGAGATGAATTCTTTCGATCGCACGATCCATGGGCGTGGCGCAGGCGCCAGAGCGACGGGAAGGCGGCGGGAATGCAGCGGGAAAAGTGGGGCAATCTCCGCAAGATGTTCTAGATTCGTTCTGTGTCCCACCAATTTGTTTAAGGTGGACCACAGAGATATTGAATTGCCAGGCATGCGTGCGCAGGCTTATCGTGCTGGCAGGCTGGGCTCCCGTAGAAGCCGCCGGGTGCCGTTGGGCGGGTTGAGGCCAATGTCTGTCTTTTCGTGAAGAGGCAAAAATGCGTCGATTAAGCGTGTTGGCAGCTTGGTGGCTGGGGCTGGTCATGCTGTTCCCGGCCGGCCCGTCGCTGGCGCAGGCCAGGCTGGACCATGGGCAACTGGACCAGCTCACGGCGCCGATTGCCCTTTACCCGGATGCCTTGCTGTCGCAAATCCTCATGGCGGCAACGTATCCCGAGGACGTGGCGGCGGCGGCGGCATGGTCAAAGTCCAATCCCAGCCTTTCCGGGGATGCGGCCACCAAGGCCGTGGCCGGCGAGCCCTGGGATCCCAGCGTGCAATCCCTGGCGGCGTTTCCCTCCGTGCTGGACACGATGGGCCGGCAGCCGCAGTGGGTGCTGTCGATCGGCAATGCGTTCCTGGACCAGCCCAATGACGTGATGGACTCGGTACAGCGCTTGCGCGTGCAGGCGCAAAAGGCTGGCAGCCTGAAGACGACGGAGCAGCAGAAGGTGGTGACGCAGACCACCGGCGGCACCACGATCGTGCAGATCGAGCCGGCCAACCCGCAGGTGGTGTATGTACCGGCCTACAACCCCACCGTGGTCTATGGCACATGGGCATACCCCGCCTATCCCCCCGCCTATTACCCGCCGCCGCCGGGCTCGGTCTTCGCCACGGCCGTGGTCGCCGGGATCGGGTTCGGCCTGGGCGTTGCCGCGGTCAACTCGATGTGGGGCGGTTTCAACTGGGGCCGCCATGACGTCAACATCAACGTCAATCGCTATAACAACGTGAACGTCAACAACCGGCTTAACGTCAACAGTAGCAACACGAGCTGGCAGCACAACCCGGCGCACCGCGGCAACGTGCCGTACAACAACCCGAATGTCAGCAACCGGTATGACAAGCAGCGCCAGGCGGGCCTGACCAGCCAGCAGCCGGCAGGGGCGGGGGCAGGGCAACGCGCGGCAGCGCCGAACTCACGCGATGCGCAGCGTGAGCGCGCAGCGCAGTCGGTGCAGAGCCGCACCGGGGAGTCCATCCCTGGCCATGGCGGGGCGGGAGAAAACAGGGCCGCGTCGCGCGGCAGCGCGCCGGACAGCAATCGCGCGGGCGGGCGTGGCAGTGCCGATCAAGGCCGCAACGTAGGCGGCGGCGGGGCCGGCGAGGCACGCAAGCCAAGTGGCGCGGACCGGCAGCGCGCCGACCAGGCCGATGCGCGCAACCGTGCGCGCGACGCCAACCGCGACAGCGCCCTGCGCGACGCGGGCAATGGCGACAAGGTCAAGCAGCAATCGCAGCGCGCGGCAATGCCGCGAGACACTGGCAGCGCACGCCAGGCCGCGGCCCCGGCCCGCCAGCAGAGCCCGCAGCCCCGGGCCGCCGCACCGCAACGCGGCGGCGGGGGTGGTGGACTCGGTGGTGGCGGCGGCGGCGGACTTGGTGGCCATGGTCGGAGATAAGCATGATGCGCAAAATCGTATGTGCCCAAACCGCGCGTGGGCTGCGCATCCTGGCGGCAACGCTCGCGCTCGCCACTCCCGTGCTGGCCCAGCAAGCGTATCCCACGCCGGATGCCGCGGCCAACGCCTTGGCCGATGCCATAGCCACTAGCGACAGCGATGCACTCAAGCAGGTGCTGGGGCCGCAATATCCATCTCTGTTACCGGAGGGCGGCGTGCAGCGCGACGACGTCTATGCCTTCCTTGGCGCCTGGGCGAAGCACCACGCCATCGAACAAACCAACGATAAAGAGGCAAAGCTTGCCGTGGGCGAATCGGGCTGGACCTTCCCGGTGCCGATCGTCAAGGCCGGCAATGGCTGGAAGTTCGACTTGCGTGCAGGCCGGCAGGAACTACGTATCCGCCGCATCGGGCGCAACGAGCTGGAGACGATTGCCATGCTGCGTCAACTGTCCGATGCGCAGCAACAATACGCCAGGGAAGTTGGCGGCGGCAGCTATGCCAGGCGCCTGGTGAGCCGCACCGGCAAGACCGACGGGTTGTACTGGCCCGCCGACTCCGATGCCGAAAAAAGCCCGCTGGGGCCGGATGCGCTGGTGATGGGCCCCGATACCCCCGCCGCCGAAGCGTTCCACGGCTACCACTACCGCATCGTGACGCCTGGCAAGGGTAGCGAGGCAAAATACGTATTCCTGGCCTGGCCGGTGGCGTATGGCCAGACCGGCACGCAGACCTTCGCGCTCGACAGCAGCGGCACGTTGTACCAGCGCGATCTTGGCGCCGACACAGCCTCGCGGGCCAAGGCCATGAGCGTGTTCGCGCCGGACGCCGGCTGGCAGAAGGTGGAGTAGGGTGGAGTAGGGCTGATGCGGGCTCTCCCTGACCCGCTCCCTCTTGTCGGGCGTGCGCGTAAGCCGGACCACGCCTGACCCGCCGGACCCGCCGGACCACAACAAGACATGCCGCGCTAAACGCGCTTCCTCGGTTTTCGCGCTCAAGGTGCTCGCCGGCTGCGGCGGAACGACTAACTTCCCTTGCGCATGGCTTGTCACGTGGCGATCTGCGCACGGCATCGCAATGTGAAATACAGCTTTCCCTATCTCACGCCTAGACTGCAACTGTGTTCTGTTTCGGCGCACACATGTGTGCTTCTTGTGAATACAGCTTCGCCCCTACTATTCCTTCCAACAAAATCACGCGTGGCCAGTTCCCGTCCCCAAGGCGTCGGTGACGCGCATGCATCGGAGCTACCGTCGTGAGAGACGAAGCAGGGAAGACAAGCGAAGCCTACCCTCAACTTGCCGCTGGGTTGCACCCCGGACGACTCGACCGCATTGCACTGCGCGGCAACAGCGTCATCGGCATTGATCCCTGCAGTCTGGCCGCGCAGTCGCGGCCACAATCTCGGCCACAAGTGCGGTGGCAATCGGACGATCAAGACGTCTGCCATCGCGATGCACCTCGCGGCGATGCGGTTGGACGGAGCCTCCGGTGAAGCTCTACGAAAAGTTTGCCGACGATATCGAGCGGCTGATCCAGCAGGGCGTCTACCACCATGGCGAGCGATTGCCTTCCGTTCGGCAGGCTAGCCAGCAGCACCGGATCAGTATCACCACGGTACTTCATGCTTACCTGCTGCTGGAAAGCCGCGGCCTGCTGGCGAGCCGGCCGCAGTCCGGCTACTTCGTCGACCTGCAGCACGGAAGCGACGAGCGGCAAATGCAAGCGTTGCGGGCTTCGAAGCCGATCGCCATGTCTGCCTCGGTGGACGTCAGCCGGCTGGTGCTTTCGACCTTGCGCTCGATCGGCGCCGGCGATGCCGTCCCGCTCGGCTCGCCGTACCCGGATCCCGTTATGTTTCCGTTCGAGAAGCTGAACCGGTACGCCTATATGGCTGGCCGGGAAAAGACGCTCTGGAACGTGACGAACGCGCTTCCGCCAGGCAATCCGCGCCTGGTCCGCCAGATCGCGCGCCGCTGCCTTGAGAACGGCATGCCGGTCGACCCGAACGAGATCATCGTCACCGTGGGCGCGACCGAGGCGATCAATATCTGCCTTCAGGCCGTGGCAAAGCCAGGGGATGTGATTGCTGTCGAATCGCCGACGTTCTACGCCATGCTGCACGCGATCGAGCGCATGGGCATGAAGGCGATCGAGGTGTCGACGCATCCCGGGTACGGCATCGATATTGCCGCCCTCGCAGTGATCATGAAGTCGCAGCCGATCGCAGCCTGCATGGTCATGCCCAACTTCCAGAATCCGCTTGGCTTCCAGATGCCGGATGAACGCAAGCGCGAACTCGTCGAGCTGCTGACAAGAGCGGACATCCCGCTCATCGAGAATGCGGTGTACAACGAGCTGTATTTCGGCGGCACGTATCCCAGCACGTTGAAGACCTATGACCGCAAGGGCATTGTTTTGCATTGTTCGTCGTTCTCGAAGAGCCTGACGGCAGCCTATCGCATCGGCTGGGCGCTGCCGGGCCGCTACCGCGATCAGGTCGAGAAGCTCAAGTTCCTGAACACCCTGGCAACCCCGACGGTTCCGCAGCTTGCCATCGCGGAGTATCTCGAGCATGACGGCTACGAGCATCATCTGCGGAGGATTCGCAAGGCCTACGCGCAGCAGGCCAACCTGATGCGAGCCATGGTTTCCCGCTTTTTTCCAGAGGGAACGCGCATGTCCAGCCCGGCCGGCGGCTACGTGCTCTGGATCGAGCTACCCCAGAAGGTCGACGCGATGCAGCTCTATCAGCTAGCGCTGGAGCGCGGCATCACGATCGGGCCAGGGTATATGTTCTCGAACTCCGGCAGCTACCGGAACTTTATCCGCCTCAACTACAGCAGCCCTTGGTCGAGCCGGATCGAGGAAGCGGTGATCGAGGTCGGCAAGCTCGTCGCGATATGTGCGCGCTGACGGCAGGCGGGTGGGGCGATGCCGCGGTAGCCCTCCGTCCGGGGCGCTGCCGTCAGGCATCGATCAGTCGCCCGTGACAGGGGGTCAGCCCCAGCGGTTCACTGCTCGCTCGTCTCGCGCCTTGGACCCGACCCATTCCGATGTGCCGTCGCGTCGGATCTCTTTTTTCCAGACACCGAACTGGCGCACGACCCCCAGGAAGTTCACGACCGCACCCACCTTGGGATTGCGCGTGATGGGATCGATCTCCGCTGCGAAGTCGATCGACTGGTGCTGCACGCGCACCTCGAAGCCGGCGGCAATGGCTCGCTGCGCGAAGTCCGCGCTCTCCGTGCCCTGCGCGACGTCCTCGGCGCGGGCCCCACTGCCCATGCGGGGTGCAACGTCGGCCGTCATCTTTGGATGGAACGTTGATGTCATTGTTGTTCTCCTGGTAACGACGGACGGGCATTGCAGCTTTGTGGCGCCCTTGAAGGCATGCAGTCAGCGGTTCAGAGCATTCGCGAGTAAAGGCGCCGCCGTTCCATAGCACGGGCTTGGCACATGCCGTGCGCGGTCCGCGTCAAGCCGGTCAATCGGCTTCCGATGCCCCTTTGAGCGAACCAATCTTCAGGGAACCGTCCTGGCGTTGCGCCTCGGGCGAGAAAGGAGAGCCGTGACCTGCGCTGTCTGCTTGCATGGCATTGGGGTGACGCTCGGCAAGGTCTTCCAGCAGCGTGGCCGATGGAATGAAGAACAGGCCGCCGGTGACTGCCCTGCTGAAGTCAAGCAGCCTGTCATAGTTTCCAGGTGGTCGCCCGACGAACATGTTCTCAAGCATCTGCTCCAGCGGCTTGGGCGAGCGGGCATACCCGATGAAGAACGTGCCAAACTCGCCTTTGCCCGGCTGGCCAAAAGGCATGTTGTCGCGCAGGATCTTCACCTCCTCCCCGTCTTCCTCGAGCGTGGTGAGCGAACTATGCGACGACGACGGCTTGACCGCGGCATCGAGCTCGATGTCCGACAGCTTCGTGCGGCCGATGATCCGCTCTTGCGTCTCGACGGAGAGGCTGTTCCAGCCCGCCATGTCATGCAGGTACTTTTGCACCATCACGTAGCTGCCTCCGGCGAACGAGGCGTCCTCATCGCCAATGATCGTGAAGCGGACGGACTCGGCGCCCGTCGGGTTCTCGGTGCCGTCGACGAAGCCGACCATGCTGCGCATGTCGAAATAGCGAAAGCCATGCACTTCGTCAACCACCGACACGGCCGCGCCAAGCCGGCCCATCAACTGCGTTGCGAGTTCGAAGCACAGGTCCATCTGGTCGGCGCGAATGTGCAGGAGCAGGTCGCCCGGCGTCGCCATGGCGTGGCGGTCGCCGGCACCGAATTCGCGAAAGGGGTGCAAGCCAGCAGGGCGGGGGGCTCCGAACAGTCTGTCCCAGGCATCCGAACCAAATCCGCAGACGCACGAGAGGTTGCCGCCGGGGACTCGCTTTCCCACGGCACGAACGAGGGCACCGATATCAGCGCACAATGCGCGCACGGTATCCGCGCTGTTCTCGCCCGCGGACAGGACCGCGACGATGAAGATCGCGCTACTGGTGATCGGACTAGATACGGCTTGCTGCTCGGGGATGATGTTTGCCATGTTGACGAGTGTCTTCCAGGACGAGTTTCGAGAATGGTGGAGTGATAGATGACTGTTCGCGATAGCCGGACCGCCGTCTATCCTATCATTCAAAGGTGCCTATGCCTGGTGGATGGCCTGCTTGTCGCGCGGGAAGGTCAAGCTCGCCGAACGCAAGCGTCGCGGGTCGCCCCTGTGTTCATCGATCGGATGGTCGACAGACATACGCGGCACTCGCCGGGTCATCTAACGCTCCGAACTTCCAAGCACGACGGCTGCCTCGGCGGTCAGCATGAGGAAGGTGAGCGTTTCCTGAAAATATAGTCGAACGGTGGCTTCGGTATGGTCAAGGTAGCCGATCGATACGTCCTGGCCGACGTGCAGTTCGAAGTCGCCGCCCCGCGCGGTGAGCACTACGCCGCCGTCCATCGCCGGCGCCCAGATGATGTCGCCGTCCACAAGCTGGCGAATGTCGCGCAGAACAGGATATCCGTTGTCAGTGGCCCCGCTCACGGCCGTGAATGGCTTGTCGCCCAGAAGTAGCCTGTAGGGCCCGTCGACACCAGCACGGCGCAACTGGTCCACCGCCTGCGCCACCACGGTTGGATATCCGCCGATATCGGGTGGAAGGTCCAGCGCGGCATTGCTGGCACCCTGAGTGATTCCCTGAATCCCGGCCGCCGCATAGCCGTCGAAGACAATGCGATCCTCGGCCTGTGCGAGCTTGCGCGCCGCATCCTTCAGTGGCTGCAGGTCGGGATTGTTCGAACCACGTTCGACGCCATCCATCTCCTGGCGCGACAGCGCAAACGGGACCCGAAGTTCCACCAGCGCCCGCACATCGCGTTGGACCGCTTCGATGCCATCGCCTGGCGGGGTGATTTCCCGCAGCTGGCCAGTGCCGACCGCGGAAAATTCGAAACCCTTCGGTCCAACCAGATCGACAACACGCCGAGCGGCAAAGTAGCGTTTGAGGGTGCGAGATGCTTCCTGCTCAATCTGCTCCCAGGCACCTTCGGAGATTGGTGCCAACTGCCGATGGAGATTGTTCATTTGAAGGCTTCCTTTGACTGGCCGCTACACGTCGGAGGTCATGCGTCGGATAGTCATGCCGTTTTCGTTGGATGTCTGGTGTTCGCTTCTTTCAACCGCGGCCTCCGGCGTGCCGGGCGTGCGCGTCGTTGCGTTGTTGCGTTGTTGCTCGAGCATTCTCAATGAACGTCACAGGCCGGGCAAGAGCACAGCAAGGCTTCTGCCGCATCGTATTGTGCAAGCCGATCCCACTGTGCTCTAAACGGTGCTCGCCGCCACGCCCGGAGATCAGGAACCGTGCCGCCGCATCCAGTCCTCTTTCGCGGAACGGAGGGGAAAGAGGGACAGCACAGTCCACGCGTACCGGTCGTTCTCAACTGTATCTTTGCGGCGGCCTGGCGATCAGCTATGTTAGCCACAGGCTGATGTTGCTGCGACGAACTCGGAAGCGCACCAAAACGTACCAGGACGAGGGCAGAAGAATCAGTCAACACCTGGATGATTCCAGTGGCCTGCCGGCCTCGCATCTCCAGAACAACCCGGCTGCCATGCCGCAACCGATTCGAACAGTCTGAAGGCTTTGACCAACAGGGATCTTCACGCCATGCCAGACCTTTGCGATATCTGTAATGCACGCCCCGCCGTTGCCCGTGTCACCGTGATGGAGCACGGCGCGCGCAGGACACTCTCAATCTGTGACTATCACTACCGGCAGATGTTGCGGCACCAGAACATGCTGAACCCGTTCGACTCGCTGTTGAGCGGAGCAAGCGGGCTGTCCCATCTGTTCGGGGGCATGGGCGGCGAGGCCGACGATGCGGGCTCGTTCTCCGCCGAGGTGCCGCGCGAATCGGTCGATGCCACGGACGCCTTCAGCGAGCAGACGCTGGAACTGTTGCAGCGCGCGGGAGAAAAGGCGCACGAGTTGCGCCGCGCCGAGCTCGACACGGAGCATCTTCTGTACGTGCTTGCCGACAACGACATTGCCGGCGCGCTGCTCAAGGAACTCAAGATCTCGGCGCAGGACATCAAGACCTACATCGATGAGCATGCCCGCACAGGGGAAGCGTCCCCCGACGCGCCGCTCGAGCGGATGACGATCTCGCCGCGTTTGAAGAAGGCCTTTCAGTTTGCCTTCCAGGCGTCGCAAGAACTGGGCCACTCGTACGTCGGGCCCGAGCATCTGCTGATCGGTCTTGCCGCGGTGCCCGAGAGCATCGCGGGAGCCCTGCTCAAGAAGTATGGCGTGACACCGGAAGGCTTGCGCCAGAAGGTCGTCAAGGTGGTGGGGAAGGGCGCGGAGGACGGCCGCCTCGAAGGCGGCACAGGCACGCCCAACCTGGACAAGTTTGGCCGCGATCTCACCGCCCTGGCGCGCCAGGGCAAGCTCGATCCGGTGCTGGGGCGCGCACAGGAAATCGAGAGCACGATCGAGGTGCTTGCCCGGCGCAAGAAGAACAATCCCGTGCTGATCGGTGAGCCGGGCGTCGGCAAGACAGCCATCGTGGAAGGACTGGCACAGCGGATCGTCAACGGCGACGTGCCGGAGGTCCTGCGCGACAAGCGGCTCGTCGAAGTGAATATCAACGCGATGGTTGCGGGAGCGAAGTACCGCGGCGAATTCGAGGAGCGCGCGCAAAAGCTGATCGAGGAGGTCACCGCGAAGCAGGACTCGTTGATCCTGTTCGTGGACGAGTTGCACACGATCGTCGGGGCCGGGCAGGGCGGGGGCGAGGGCGGTCTCGACATCGCCAATGTGCTCAAGCCAGCGCTGGCGCGCGGCGAGCTCAGCCTGATCGGCGCAACGACACTGAATGAATACCAGAAGTACATCGAGAAGGACGCGGCGCTCGAGCGGCGCTTTCAGCCGGTCCTTGTGCCGGAACCGAGCGTCGAGCAGACCATCGTGATCCTGCGCGGCTTGCGTGACAAGCTGGAGGCGCATCACCAGGTCACCTTCTCCGACGACGCCTTTGTCGCGGCCGCCGAGTTCGCGGATCGCTACATCACGTCGCGCTTCCTGCCCGACAAGGCGATCGACCTGATCGACCAGGCCGCGGCACGGGTGCGGATCGGCGCGACATCCCGTCCGGCCGCGATCCAGGAAATGGAAGCGGAAGCCGCGCAGCTCAAGCGCGAGCAGGACTATTCGTCGTCGCGCAAGCGCTTCGACGAGGCCAAGCGCTTCGAGGAGCGCATCGGCGAGAAGCAGAAGCAGCTCGACGAGGCGATGGAGGCGTGGCAGCGAAAGACCGGTTCGGAGACGCTCGAGGTGACGGTGGCCACGGTGGCCGAGGTCGTGTCTCGCCTCACCGGCATTCCGGTCGCCGAGCTCACGCAGGCGGAGCGGCAGAAGCTTCTTGCCATGGAGGCGAGGCTGCGCGAGCGGGTGGTTGGCCAGGACGATGCGGTGATCGCGGTGAGCGACGCGGTACGTCTGTCGCGCGCAGGCCTGGGCCAGACGCACAGGCCGATCGCGACCCTGCTGTTCCTGGGACCCACCGGCGTGGGCAAGACGGAGCTGGCGAAGGCCTTGGCCGAGACCGTGTTTGGCGACGAGCAGGCGATCATCCGCATCGACATGTCCGAGTACATGGAGCGCCACGCGGTAGCGCGCCTGATCGGCGCGCCGCCGGGCTACGTGGGCTACGAAGAGGGCGGCCAGCTGACCGAGCGCGTGCGGCGGCGTCCGTACAGCGTGATCCTGCTTGACGAGATCGAGAAGGCGCACGCCGACGTCTACAACGTGCTGCTGCAGGTCTTCGACGACGGTCGGCTCACCGACGGCAAAGGCCGCGTGGTCGACTTCAGCAACACGATCCTGATCGCGACCAGCAACCTCGGTGCCGCCATCATCATGGAGAACCTGGGCCGGCCCGAGGCCGCGCGCAAGCCTGACAAGGCAGTCCGCGAGGCGCTGATGGACGTGTTGAAGGGGCACTTCCGTCCCGAGTTCCTGAACCGGATCGACGAGATCATCGTGTTCAACGCGCTGGCCAAGGAGAATATCCGCGCGATCGTGCACATCCAGCTCGATCGCATCGTGCGTACCGCGGCAGCCCAAGACATCACGCTCAGCTTTGGCGAGGCGCTCGTCGACCATCTGGTCGACGTCGGCTACCAGCCCGAGTTCGGTGCACGTGAACTCAAGCGCCAGATTCGCCAGATCATCGAAACACGTCTCGCCAAGGAGATTCTCGGTGACGCGCTGAAGCCGGGCGACAGCGCCACGATCGATTACGACAAGGACAGCGGTGAGATTCGGTTCGACAAGCGCCAGGCCGAGCCCAAGGCAAAGGGTACCTCGCCCCCCGATGGAACCACGTCCAAGGAGACGGATCCGGAGCGTCGTGCCGGATCAAAGCCGAAGAAGTCGGCCGCATAGTGGACGGCGAGACGCGCCAGGCCGGCTCGATTGCATGGCGGCACCATGTTCATCCATGGAGTTCGTCAAATGACGAATCGACGCGAAGTGCCGGGCATCAGGGAATACGACGGCCCTGCTGGCGGCTGGGGGCGCTGCGAGCGGCGGCCCAGGCCATCAGGCTGCAGAGGGAAACCATCTAGGCCCCGATCACGCTGCTTCGCACGAATCAGCCGGACGGCTTCGATTGCCCGGGATGCGCCTGGCCCGACGTTCTTCGCGAGCAATACCGTGTCATCGCTGCTGCAGCGGTCGGATTTCGAGCTGGAGGACATGGGCCGGCTGACGCATCCGCTCGCGTACGACCGTGCCACGGATACATTGCGGGCTGTCGAATGGGACGAGGCGTTCGGCCGGCAATTGAATTGACGACGGAGGCACCGGGCATCGCCTGGCGCCGATGCTATTCCTCGCCCGCCTTGTATTGCTGCTCGAGGCGGTCGAACCGCACCTTGTTTACCAGTCGCTGGCGTTCGCTGAACGATGCGACCAGCGACGGATCCTCGTCCAGCCGCCCGCTGTCGCGCAGCACGGTCAATGCCTGCTGCATGCCGTGGACCGCGCCTTGCAGCGCCGCGTTCGCGTACAGCACGATGCCGTAGCCCAGTTTGCCGAGTTCGTCGCGCGGCAGGGTCGGCGTTTTGCCGCCGATCACGACATTGATCAGTTGGGGCGTATCGAACAGCGCGGGCAGGCGCTGGATATCGGCGAGCGACTCTGTCGCCTCGATAAAGAGCACATCCGCGCCGGCCTCGACGAAACGATGCCCGCGCTCGATCGCGGCTTCGATGCCGTGCCCGGCGCAGGCGTCGGTGCGGCCCACGATCAGCAGGTTGCTGTCTTCCCGCGCATCAACGGCCGCGTGGAGCTTGCCGATCATCTCGCTGGTCGAAATGACCGCCTTTCCGGCAAAGTGGCCGCATTTCTTTGGCAGCACCTGATCCTCGATCTGGATGGCGTCGGCACCTGCGCGCTCAAGCGTGCGCACCGCGTGGCGCACGTTCAGCGCATTGCCGAAGCCCGTGTCCGCGTCGACGATCAGCGGCAGGTCAACGGCATCGCGCACGCGGGCCGTATGCTCGGCAATATCCTGCAGCCCGATAAAGGCCATATCGGGCAGCCCTAACGACATATTGGTCACGCCAGCCCCCGTCAGGTACAGCGCCTCGAAGCCGGCGTCCTCGATGATGCGGGCACTTAGCGCGTTGAACGCGCCGGGCACCAGCAGGCCCCTGCGCTCGTCGACCTTGCGGCGGAATGCCGCGCGGCGGCTGGCTGAATGAGATGACATGGCACTTACCTCTGGACTCTGAAAGAAGGAGACACCCTTTCAGCACAATCCATGCCAACGGCTGGCATTTTCATATCTCACGATAAATCAATAACTTACGCGCGTTCTCCGACGCGTGATTCGTGCGAGAATGTTTCTTCTTTTTTTGAGGCGTTTCGCGAAACGTTTCGTGGAACATTGCACGCCAGCTGGAGGAGACCTTTCGTGCCGACGCTCTCTCAATTCACTCCCGTTGCGCGGCACGACGCGCATCGGCCCGGCATTGCCCTGGTCAGTATCAGCCGCCTGCAAGCGTTGTGCGAAACCGTGGCGCCGCGCTACAGCGACCGGGCGAAGATACTTGCGGTACGGGAAGGGTATGGCGCCGCGGTCGCCGCGCTGCAGGCATACGTCGACGCGGGCACCGTGGATGTCGTGCTTGCGGCGGGATCGAACGGCGCCTATCTGCGCGATCACCTGAGCGTGCCCGTGGTGATGGTCAAGGTAAACGGCTTTGACGTGCTCAGCGGGATCGCGCAAGCCGCTTCGGCCTGGCCGGGAGAGCGGGTCGGGCTCGTCCTGCATGAGACGGTTTCGCATGAGCTTGACGATCTGCGGGCCTGGTTGAAGGTGGATCTGCTCCAACGCGCCTATCGCTCGATCGACGAGGTACGGACCGTGGTCGCATCGCTTGCCGCGGAGGGTTGCACGGTCATCATCGGACCCGGCATGGCGTGCGACTTCGCACAGCAGGCCGGCCTTGATAGCGTGTTCTTGTACTCCCTTGGGGCGGTCGAAGAAGCCTTCGAGCGCTCGATCGAGCTGGCCAGGGTCAGCCGGCACAAGGAGTCAAAGCGCGTGCGCTTGAACACCATCGTGGCGCACCTGCGCGATGGCGTGGCGGCGTTCGACGACGCCGGGCAGCTCGAAGCCGTCAATCCTGCCATGGTCGGCCTGCTCGGGCTGGCTGGCGACAAGGATATCCCGCGTCAGCTGACGGCTGCGGTGGGGCCCTTCCTGCGCGAATCCATCAGCACCGAAGGCCCGCTGGAAGAAAGGATCGCGCGCATCGGCGGGCGGGCGCTGATCGTGACCTGCCTGCCCATCGTCGAGCATGGCCTGCGTACCGGCTCGGTGGTGACGGTGCAGGACGCGCAGGCCGCGCAGCGGATCGACCGGTCATTGCGGACCACCCAGCGCCCGACGCAGCTGGTCGCACGGCACAGCCTGGACGACCTGACCGGCAGCTCCGCCGCGCTGGACAGGGTGCGGCGCCTCGCGCGTGCCGGCGCGGCGCATGATGCGACCATACTGCTGACGGGCGAGAGCGGGACAGGCAAGGAGCTGGTCGCCCAGGGCATTCACAATGCGAGCGCCCGCCGCGGCAACCCCTTCGTCGCCTTCAATTGCGCGGCCTTGCCGGAGGGCCTGATAGAGAGTGAACTGTTCGGGCATGAGGACGGCGCGTTCACGGGCGCGCGGCGCGGAGGCAGGCCTGGATTGTTCGAGACCGCCCACACCGGGACGATTTTCCTCGATGAGATCGGCGAGATGCCGGCGGCCCTGCAAAGCCGGCTGTTGCGCGTATTGCAGGAACGCGAGGTCATGAAGCTAGGCTCGGGGCGCGCCACGCCGATCGATGTGCGCGTCATCGCGGCGACGCACCGGGACCTGCACGCCCTGGTGGCAAAGGGCCTGTTTCGCGCAGACCTTTACTTCCGGCTGAACCTGCTGCAGATCGCGCTGCCGGCATTGCGCGACCGGCGCGGCGACATACCGGAACTGGCGCGCCACCTGGTCAAGCGCAGCATCGCGCAATATGGCTTGCCGCACGAAGTCATGGCGCGTGCGCTGGAACTGCTGGTACCCCTGTTCAACGGATACGCATGGCCGGGCAACGTGCGCGAACTGGAAAATCTGCTGACCCGCGCGGCCATTTACCTTGGCGATCCCCAGGCCGGATCCATGCAGGAGATTCGCGCTGTGTTTCCCGAGTTCGAGCGAATGCGCCCGGAGCTGCCGGCGCCTGGTAGCGATGCACCGCGGCCTGCGCTGACCCGCGCCGACGTACTGCTTGCGCTCGAACAGGCCGGCGGCAACCGCGCCGAGGCCAGCAGGCAACTGGGGATCGGGCGCACCACGTTGTGGCGGATGCTGAAGACGGGAGCGTAGGCCGATTCCGCGCCGGGCGCGCATGCATCGAGCTCAATGCCGGGCTGGCTCCGGATCGCCCGGCCATTCTCCGCCGAGCGCCCGATACAGCTGCACGGCCGCCAGCGCCTGCGCCGTTTGCGTCTGGATCAGTTCGTCCTCCCGCTGCAGCGCGCCGACGCGCGCGGACAGCACATCCTGCAGCGTGCGCTGTCCGCCTTCGTAGAGGCGCGTGGCGTTCTGGCTGTTGCGCTGCGCGGTGGCGACCACGTCGGCCAGCCGGGCGCCGCGCTGGTCCAGGCTGCTGCGCTGGCTGTAGGCGTTGTCCACTTCCTCCAGCGTGCGCAGTACCGTCTGGTTGTATTCCGCCTGCGCGGCCTGCAGGCGGGCGTCGCCGGCATCGATGCCGGCCTGGATGCGGCCTGCGGTGAAGATCGGCAACTGCACGCCGACGCCCACCAGCCCGCCGGTGCCGCTCAGCGCCGGCAGCCCGTCCACGTGCAGGCGCCCGTCCTGGCCGAGGAACGTCAGGTAAAACCGGGGAAACTGTTCTGCCTTGGCGCTGCCGAGCCTGGCAGCCTGCGCGCGTACCAGCGCGGCCATGGCGCGCACATCCGGGCGCCGCTCGATCACGTCCGACGGCACCTGCCCGGCGGGCGGGGACGGCACGAAGAACGCGGGCGGCGGCGAAAGCGCCGCCGCGGCCTGCGGCACCTGGCCGGCAAGCACTGCAAGGCGGCGTTCCCGCATCGAGATCTGGCTCGTCAGCACCGGGCGCTGCGCCTGCAATGCGCCAAGCTGTTCGCTCACGCGCTCGACATCGTAGGACTGCGCCTGTCCGGCCGCGTAGCGCGCGCGGGTATAGCTCAGCAACTGGCCGACGATTTCCGTGCTCCGATCCAGTTGCTGCATGCGGCGCTGCAGGCCGCGCGCCGCCAGGTAGTTCTCGGCCACGTCGGCAGCGATCACCAGGCGCGTGCCGCGCAGGCGCTCCTCGGCGCTCAGCGCAACGGCGGCCGCGGCTTGGGCGTCGCTGCGGCGGGCGCCGAAGACGTCGACCTCCCAGGCCACGGTCAGTCCGGCAAGATGTCCGTCCAGGCCGGGCGAGGTATCCGGCAGGCCCGGGGGGCTGCGCAAGTCGGCCACGCCGCGCGCCGCGCGCGCCTGCGCCGACAGCGTCGGGTAGAGCGCCGATTCCGCAACCTGCCCGATCGCGCGTGCCTCCGCCACACGCGCCTGGGCCACGCGCAGATCGAGATTGGCCGCCAGCGCCTTGGTCACGCGCTGCGTCAGTTCCGGGTCGTTCCAGTTCTGCCACCACTGCGCCAGGTCCTGCGCCCCGGCCGGCGTGCCCTCGGCGGGGGCTTCGCTGAACGCGGCCGGCGCCGCGATGCTGTCTGGCACGGTGACATCGACCGTGGCGCAGCCGGCCAGGCCGGCTGCGGCGATGCTTGCGATGCCTGCAATGAGGCCGGCGAGGATGCCGCGTCGTGGATAAGTACTCAAGGCGGAAATCCGTTGTGTGGGCGGGCTGGGGGAAAGGCGGGCGTGGTAAGGGTGGTAAGCGTGGTATGTGTGTCCAGGCATGGCGGTCTATCCTTGCTGTGCCAGCATGGAGCGGAACCGTGTCAGCGCCAGGGCCAGGAAGATCCCGCCCGCGGCGGTGACGCCGAGCAACTGCGGCCACACCACATCCACGCCCGCGCCGCGGAACAGGATGGCCTGCGTGAGCGTGACGAACTGGGTGGTCGGCAGGAACTGCACCGCGTGCTGCATGGCCTGCGGCATGCTCTGCACCGGCGTGGCGGCGCCGGACAGCAGGTAGGCAACGGCATAGGTCGGCACCGCCAGCAGGCCGAACTGCGGCATCGCCGGCGCGATGGTCGCCAGCCACATGCCGAGCGCCGTCACAGAGAACAGGTAGAGCGCGGTGCTCAGCGCAAAGAGCCCCATCGAACCTGTCAGTGGCACATCCAGCCACAGATGCACCACCAGCCACAGCGACAGCAGGGACGCCAGGAAGATCACTGCGCCATTGGCCAGGATCTTCGCCACCGCGATCTCGCTGGCGCGCACCGGCATCACCAGCAAGTGCTCGATGGTGCCGTGCTCGCGCTCGCGGATCACCGCCGCGCCCACCAAAATGATGGCCAGCACCGTGATATTCACCACGATCTGCATGGTCGACGTGAACCAGTGCGACTCCGTATTGGGATTGAACAGCACCGTGCTCTGCGCACGCACGGGCAGTTGCGCCTCGATGCCCCGCGCGTGCAGGAATTCAAGCGCCTCACGCGTGAAGATCTGCTGCAGGTAGCTGGCCCCCAGGCCAGCCTGGGTCATCGCGGTGGCATCGACCAGCACCTGCACCGCCGGCGTTCTTCCCGCCAGCACGTCGGCTTCGAAGCGCGGCGGGATCTCGATGGCAAAGATATAGCGTCCCCGGTCCAGCTGCGCATCGACGGCGTGCCGGTCCACATCCACCGGCGTCTTGAAATACGGCGGCCGGATCGCATCGCGCAAGCGGCGCGAGAGCTCGGAGTGGTCGGCATCCACGATGGCCACCGATGCGTTCGACACCTCGGCCTTGATGCCCTTGGCGACCGAATGCACGGCCAGCGTGAAGGCAAAGACGATCAGCGCCATCAGCGTCGCATCGCTGAACAGGCTGCGCAGCTCCTTGCCGCACAGCCTGGCCACGTTCTTGCACCATGGATTCATCGCGGCATCTCCCGGCTACGCTTCCTGCTTGCGCAGAAGCAGACGCGCGCCCGCCAGGTACAGCAGCGCGAAACCCAGCAAGGCCAGGTACATGGTGCCGAAGCTGCCCACGCCAAGCCCCTTGGTAAAACTGCCAAGGCTGACCAGCTGGAACCACGACGACGGAAAACCCAGGCCGATCCAGTAGCTGCTGCCCGTCAGCGTCGACACCGGATACAGCAGGCCGGAGAAGTTGACCGACGGAATCAGGCACAGGATCGCGGTGCCGAAGATGGCCGCCACCTGCGAGCGCACGAAGGTTGACATCAGCAGCCCGAGCGCGGTGGCCGCCAGCACGAACAGCGCGGCGCCGATCGACAAGGCGAGGAAGGATCCCTTGAGCGGCACCTGCAGCAGCACGATGGCCAGCGCCACCAGGGTCAGGTAGCTGATCATCGCCAGCCCCACGTAGGGCAGTTGCTTGCCGATCAGGTACTCGCCCACGCTGGCCGGGGAGGCATAGAGATTGGTGATCGACCCCATCTCCTTTTCCCGCACCACGCCGAGCGCGGTCAGCATGGTCGGGATCAGGATCAGCGCCAGCATGATGATGCCGGGCGTGATCGCGTAGATGCTGCGGAACTCCTGGTTGTAGATAAAGCGCGTCTCGATCGACACCGGCAGCGCGGCCGGGCGCTCCGGCTGCGCGCGCATCTGCGCATTGGCGTAGGCCAGCAGCACGCCGGTCACATAGGCGCGCGTGGTGGCGCCCGGGAACGGGCTGGACCCGTCGACGCGGAATGCGAGCTCCGGCTGGCGCCCGGCCAGCAGGTCGCGCTCAAAGCCGGGCGGCAGCTCGACGATCAGCATATCGGCCGCGGCGCGCAGGCGCCGGTCCGCGTCCGCCTCGCTGTGCACGCCATCGGTCTGCACAAAGTAGCGCGAGCCGGAGAACTGCTCCACCAGCTCGCGGCTGGCACGGCTCTGGTCGCGGTCCAGCACGGCGAAGCGCACGTTCTCCACATCGAAGGACACGCTCCACGCCGCGGCGCACAGCAGCACGATCGGGCCGAGGATGGCGAATGCCAGCCGCAGCCGGTCGCGTGCCAGCTCCATGGCCTCGCGCCTGGCGAACGCCCAGGTCCGCGCCAGCCGCGAGCCGCCGGCATGCGCGGCTGGCCGGCCGACCGGCGCGGGAGGCTGCGCGGGCGCTGCCTTCGCCGCAGCCGCAGCGGCGGCGACCGCGGCGGTTGCGCCGTTTTCCGGTTTTTCCGCCTGCTCCAGGTAGCTGACGAACGCATCCTCCAGCGTCCGCGCGCCGCAGCTTCCCCGCAGCGCGTCCGGGCTGCCCACCGCCAGCACGCGGCCGCGGTGCATGAAGGAGATGCGGTCGCAGCGCGCCGCCTCGTTCATGAAGTGCGTGGAAACGAAGATCGTCACGCGCTGCTGGCGCGACAGCTGGACCAGATGGCGCCAGAACATGTCGCGCGCGCCGGGGTCCACGCCGGAGGTGGGCTCGTCGAGGATCAGCACTTCCGGATGGTGCAGGCAGGCCGCAGCCAGCTGCAGGCGCTGGCGGATGCCGAGCGACAGGGCGGCGGGCCGCGCATCGGCATGCTGGTCCAGCTCGAAATCAAGCAGGGCCTGCCCGACCGCCTTTTGCGCGCGTTCGCCCTCCATCCGGTAGAGCCTGGCATGCAGGTCCAGGTTCTGCCGTACTGTCAGTTCCTCGTACAGCGAGAACGCCTGCGACATATAGCCCACCCGCATGCGGGTACGCATATCGCCGGCGTCGATGGTCTGGCCGAGCAGGCGCGCGGTGCCGCTGGTGGCATCCAGCAGGCCGGTCAGCATCTTCATGGTGGTGGTCTTGCCGCAGCCATTGGAGCCGAGAAAGCCGAAGATCTCGCTGCGCTCGATGCGAAAGCTCACATTGTCCACGGCGGTAAAGGCACCGAAGCGCCGCGTCAGCCCCTCGGCCTCGATGGCGGGCTCGTCGCCATCCGGCGGGCGGGGCGGGATCACCAGTCCCGTGGCATCGCCGCGCCGGGCCGGTGGCAGCAGCGAGATATAGGCCTGCTCCAGGTCGCCGGTGCCCGCGCGCGCCAGCACATCGGCGGTACGGTCGCACACCAGCACCTTGCCCGCGTCCATGGCCACCAGATGCTCGAAGCGCTGCGCCTCCTCGATATACGCGGTGGCAACGATCACCGTCATATTGCGGTGCTCGGCGCGCAGATCCTCCACCAGGGTCCAGAACTGGCGCCGCGACAGCGGGTCCACCCCCGTGGTGGGCTCGTCGAGAATCAGCAGGTCCGGGTTGTGGACCAGCGCGCAGCACAGGCCAAGCTTTTGCTTCATGCCGCCCGAGAGCTTGCCTGCCGGACGGTCCGGGAAAGGCGCCAGGCCGGTGGCCGCGAGCAGGCGCTCGATGCGCTGGCGCCGCTCCTCGCCGCCCAGGCCGAACAGCCGGGCAAAGAAGTCCACGTTCTCATAGACCGACAGGGTCGGGTACAGGTTGCGTCCCAGCCCCTGCGGCATGAACGCCACGCGCGGCAACAGCGCCTCGCGCGCTTGCCGGTCGCGCAAGTCCGCACCCAGTACGGCGGCATGGCCCTGCTGGATACGCTTGACGCCGGCAATCACGCCGAGCAGCGTCGATTTACCGACGCCATCGGGGCCGATCAGGCCGATGGTGGCATTGCCGGGCAGCGTGAGCGACACATTGTCCAGCGCCACGCTGGCGCCGTAGCGATGCGACAAGCCATCGATCCGGATGGCCGCGGCACCGTCGGGGTGCGGACTCGGCATGGCGTCAGGCCGGCTGCCGGGGCAGCGTCAGCGCGGCAGGCCAGGGCTGCCTGGCATCCAGGCGCACAAAGCCATCGCCCGTCATGCCGGCTTTCAGCTTGGCCGCGTAACGCTGGGCAACCTCGGGCGCCAGCTGCAGCTTGACGCGATACATCAGCTTGGCCCGCTCGGCGTCGGTCTCGACATACTTGGGGGTGAACTGTGCCTCGCTGGCCACAAAGCTGACGCGGGCCGGGATCGGTTCATCCTTCATCGCGTCCAGCACGATGCGCGCCTCGTCGCCGATGGCCAGCTTGCCGGCAGCACCCGCGGGCAGGAACACCGTGAAATACATATCGGCCAGGTTCAGCAGCGACACCACGCGGCCGCCCGCCGGCAGCACCGTGCCGACCTCGATCACGCGATATTCCACACGCCCGGCCACCGGGGCACGGATGGTTGCCTCATCCAGCAGGATCTTCAGCCGGGCAATCTGGGCATCGGCCTCCGCGATCGCCGCGTTAGCCTCGCCAAGCGCGGCGCGCGCGCCGCTCACGCCCGCGCTCTCGCCATCCAGGCCAAGCTGCCGGCGATCGCGCTCCACCGAAGAAATCTGGCGGTCCTGGTAGAGCTTGACCGCCTCGGTCAACTCCAGCCGCGCCAGCCGCTGGCGGCTCGCGCGGCCCCCGATCTCCGCCTGCGCGCGCGACGCCGCCTGCACGGCACGCTCGCGGGCTGCGGTGGCAAGGCTGAGCTGAGCCAGTAATTCGGCGTCATCCTGGCGGGCCACCACGGCGCCCGCAGCCAGGGCATCGCCCTCGCGAACCGGCAGATCGATGACGCGGCCCGGATACTTCACCGCCACGTCGAGGCGGCCGATCTCCATGCGCCCGTTGCTGTGGACCACATAAGCCGGCCACGGGTCGCGCTGGCTGCCAAGCAACCACACGGCGGCTCCAATGGCGCCAGCAACGAACAATACCGCTATACCCCAGCCTGGTTTGAGTTTCATCGGCTACCTGTGCGCCTTGCGCGCTGAATGATGGAATGCCGCCGGGCGCTCCAGAGGGTTCAGGGTGTCGGGCAAAGGGGGGAGGGGAGGCGACAAAGACAGACCTTGATCCGCGGGGCGACGGCTTAGGGTCCAATGCTATCCGGCGGGGTGGGCCGTGGACTTGATCTAGCGCAAGTTGGTGCCGAAGGGGGCACTTTTTGGAGGGGGAGTTCTAATCAGGCGATTAGGCGATGCGCAGTACCGCCGCGCCGGCCAGGCGGCCCGCGCGCAGGTCGGCCAGCGCGGCATTGGCCTGCTCCAGCGGATAGGCCGTGGTGGTGGTGCGCAGCGGCGTGGCCCGGGCAATCCGCAACAGTTCCAGCCCGTCGTTGCGTGTGAGGTTGGCCACCGACACGATCGACCGCTCCTCCCAGAGCAGGCGATAGGGGAAGGCCGGAATATCACTCATGTGGATGCCTCCGCAAACCACGGTGCCGCCCTTGGCGACGGCTTGCAGCGCCATCGGCACCAGCGCACCTACCGGCGCGAAGATCAGCGCGGCATCGAGCGGCTGCGGGGCGGGCTGGTCGCTTGGACCGGTCCAGCACGCCCCGGTGTCACGGGCGAGCTGGCAGGCGGCGGTGTCGCCGGGGCGTGTGAAGGCAAAGATCTCGCGCTGCTGGGCGACGGCGATCTGCGTCACCAGGTGGGCCGCGGCGCCAAATCCGTAGATGCCGATGGAGCGGACCATGTGGGCGTCCCCCGCCATGCGCAGCGTGCGGTATCCAATCAGGCCCGCGCACAGCAAGGGCGCCGCATGCTCGTCGTCGTATTGCTCCGGGATGGGGAAGCAAAAGCGGCTGTCGGCCACCACGTACTCGGCGTAGCCGCCGTCGCGCGTATAGCCGGTGAACTGCGGCGTATCGCACAGGTTTTCGCGCTGCGCCGCGCAATAGCCACAGTGCCCGCAGGTCTGCCCGAGCCACGGCACGCCGACCCGGTCGCCCGGCGCAAGGTCTGTCACGCCAGCGCCACAGGACTCGACCCTGCCGACGACCTCGTGTCCGGGAATGAGCGCCGCCTTCGGGTGCGCGAGTTCGCCGTCGACAATGTGCAGGTCGGTGCGGCAGACGCCGCAGGTGCTCACCGCGATACGCACTTCGCCCGGGCCCGGGATTGGCACGGGGACGCGCGCCAGGCGCAGGGCCGGCCCGGTGCCGTCGAAAATCATGGCGCGCATCGTCTCGTGCATGGTGACATCCTCGGCGAACGTCCCCAACGACGTCCAGCATTCATGCTAGGTGATGGCGGGCGCCGTCGCTTGATTCGCGTCAATGGCTTGCGCCAGGCGGGCACCTGATAACAATAGCCGCTTCCAGGCGTTCTTAGACCGGATGCCGGCGCTCAAGCTGCAAAGCGAAGCCGGCCGGCCCAGCGGCGCGAGGCCGACAAAGTCCTGATATCCGGTCAGGTTGCGCATGTCACTCGCACGTTTGCGGATAAGGCGGTGATGGGCGGTGTCGTAGCCATACAGGCCTTGGGGCAGCCGCCGGGACATATCGGGTTTGGGAAAGTCAAAGTGCTTGCCAGCCCCGCAGCTTGCGGGGCGCTCAGCGTGACCCGGGTCAGTACTTCCATGGTGTCGGCGGTGCCGGCGGGAGAGGTGATGGCGCGCGAGGAGGTCTTGGGCAGCAACAAGCCCGCCGCCGCGCAGATGACAACCACGACACGTGGTCGCGCGCCAATTGGTGCGCCATACTGAACGGTGGCACCCGCCGGGCGCTGATCGCTGAGGTGGATGGAGGGAAACATGCCCTGGCGCGCGGACGACTATCCGGCTTCGATGAAACACCTGGCCCCTGGCATACGGGAGAAGGCCATCGATGCCGCCAACGCTCCGTCGAGCCTGCCCCCGGTACTTTGCAGGGCATGCAACACACATGAAAGGAGTGAATGTTATGACGACCACGCGAAAACCCGGGGAAATGCTCGCCACTGCTGCCGAGATCCGCGAGGTGATTGGTCCCTTCGATCAGGAAGTGATTGTGCGGATTCTGGACGTCGGCCCCACGCTCGATGACGTGCGGACGGCCTACGCATGGTTGCGATCCGACGAGCATCTGATGCGAAATCTCGCACACAATCTCGGCGGCAAGGCCGCTGCGGTGTTCGATATTCTCGACGATGAATTTCCGGACTTTGACTCGGGAGGCATTTCTCGATGACGCAACCTAGGCTGCGGCCGCTGCGCAGCAGCATCCACCCCGGACTTGATACCGATCAACGGCCGCGCGGCAGCGCCGCCTATAGTGCCTTGGTTCCCCCCAGAGCATCGCCGCAGGCACGCTGGTGCTGCACAACGAGCGGGAACGCGAACGAACGTACTGGCAGCGTGCGGACACCGCTGCACGCGTGAATGGCGGGCGGGGCTTCGCTATTGCCCAATGCCCGATGTCTCTGCCAGACCCCGCTGGGACCGGACGGTGTGGTCCAGTGCCGCATACGGAAAAGAGAGCAAGAACGTGGGTCCCGGTATCCTCAAACTCGCCTGCAAGCTGCTGGTCAATGACCGGGCCATGTTCACCGGCCTGCTTGCCAGGGCTGCGCAAGCACAGGCAAGGCTGCTTTCATGATTGGCAGGGCGATCCAGTACCTGGGCGGGATGGTGGGCCGGCTATGGCACCGGCCGGTCGCATCGGGGCAAGGCGCGGCAGGTACTGTGCCGACTGGCAGGCAGAAGCCAGCTTCGTCTGGCGGCATACCGGACGCGTTGCTACGGGCCGCCGGCATGCCGCGAGCGAGCCTGCTCCAGCAACTTGATACCGGCCCGGAGGGGCTGACAGGCGCCGAGGCCGCCCTGCGCCTGCAAAACCTCGGCCCCAACCTGGTGGAGCATGAGCGTCCGCGCCCGGCCGTGCTCGACCTGCTGCGCCGTTTGCTCAATCCGCTCAATGTGATGCTGCTGACCCTGGCGGCGGTATCCTCAGCCATCCAAGACTACGACGCGGCCGCGGTGATCGCCCTGATGGTGATGCTCAGCGTTGGCCTGGCCACCGTGCAGGAGCGCCGCTCCGGACGTGCTGCCGCGGCGTTGCGCGCTATGGTGCATACCACCGCTGCCACGCAGCGCCGGCCGCAGCCGGGGGCATTACCCATCACCAGCGAACTGCCAATCGGCGCACTGGTGCCGGGCGACATCGTTCATCTGGCGGCGGGTGACCTCGTTCCCGCGGATGCCCGGCTGCTGGCTTCGAAGGATCTGTTCGTTAACCAGTCGGCGCTGACCGGCGAATCGTTGCCCGTGGAGAAGTTCGCGCTGGAGAGCGCCAGCGGCGACGAGCCCGGCACGCTGGAGAACATCGTGCTGATGGGCACGGCGGTGGTCAGTGGAAGCGCGACCGTGGTGGTGGTGCTGACCGGGCCGCGTGCCGTGTTTGGCAGCATCGCCCGCTCGTTGTCCGAGGAAACCTCCGGCACCGTGTTCGAGCAAGGCCTGCAGCGTTTCGCGCGCCTGATGCTCGGCCTGATCGCGATCCTTGCGCCACTGGTGTTCCTGATCAACGGGCTCACCAAGGGCGATTGGCTGGAGGCGCTGCTGTTCGCGGTGGCGGTCGCCGTAGGGCTGACGCCCGAGATGCTGCCGATGCTGGTGACGGTGAACCTGGCAAAAGGCGCGCTTGCCATGTCGCGCCGCAAGGTGATCGTGAAACACCTCAGCGCCATCCAGAACCTGGGCGCCATGGATGTACTGTGCACCGACAAGACAGGCACCTTGACGCAGGACCGCATCATCCTGAAGAAGCATGTGGACCTGGCGGGCCAGGAGACCGCGCGCGTGCTGGAATTCGCCTACCTGAACAGCTACCACCAGTCCGGCTTGCACAACCTGCTGGACAAGGCGGTGCTTCAGCATGACGAGGTGGGCGAAGCGCTGCGGCTGGAGGGCGGCTACCGCAAAATCGACGAAGTGCCGTTCGATTTCGAGCGGCGTCGCATGTCGGTTGTGGTGGACGGTCCACATGGCAGGCTCCTGGTCTGCAAGGGAGCGGTGGAGGAAGTCTATGCCGCATGTGCCAGCGCCGAACTTGGCGGGCGGGCGATGGCGCTCGACGACTCGCACCGCCATTCGCTGATGTCAGTGTGCACTGCACTCAACGAAGATGGCTTCAGGGTGATCGCGATCGCCTATAAGCCCTTGCCGCCGGCGCCGGATACACAGCCGTACTCGGTGGCGGACGAGTCCGCCCTGATCCTGCTTGGCTATATCGCGTTCATCGACCCGCCCAAGGATAGCGCGGCACCGGCGCTGGCCGCGCTGCGCGACAGCGGCATCGAAGTCAAGGTATTGACCGGCGACAGCCCGGTGATCGCGCGCAAGATATGCCGGGAAGTTGGCCTTGACGTGGGCCGGGCCGTACTCGGCGCGGAACTCGACGGGCTCACGCCGCAAGCGCTGGGGGAGCTTGCCGAGCGCACGCAGCTTTTCGCCAAGCTGGCACCGGCGCACAAGGCTGCCATTGTCAAGGCCCTGCGGGCGCGCGGACGGGTGGTGGGGGTGCTCGGCGATGGCATCAACGACGGGCCCGCGCTGAAGGCGGCTGACGTGAGTATCTCGGTGGACAGCGGTGCGGATATCGCCAAGGAGTCCGCCAGCATCATCCTGCTGGAAAAGAGTCTGCTGGTCCTGCACGACGGCGTGATCGAAGGCCGCAAGGTTTTTGCCAACCTGCTCAAGTACCTGCGCATGGGCGCGAGTTCCAACTTCGGCAATATGTTCAGCGTACTCGGCGCGAGTGCCTGGCTGCCGTTCCTGCCGATGGCGCCGATCCAGGTGCTGACCAATAACCTGCTCTACGACTTTTCGCAGACCGCGCTGCCCACCGACAACGTGGACGACGATGCCGTCAGCCGCCCGCGCCGATGGGAGATTGGCAAGCTCGGCCGCTATATCCTGTGCATCGGCCCGATCAGCTCGGTGTTCGACTACATCACCTTTGCGACGCTCTACTGGATACTGGGCGCTAGCACGCCCGCGCAGCAGCACCTGTTCCAGACCGGCTGGTTCCTGGAGTCGCTGCTGTCGCAGACCCTGATCGTTCATGTGATTCGCACACGATACATCCCCTTTGTGCAAAGCCGAGGCAGCACCGCGCTGATTGCCACCACATTGGCGATCTGCCTGATCGGCATCTGGCTGCCTTACTCGCCGCTCGCAACGCCGCTGGGCCTGCTGCCTGCGCCGGGCATGCTCTGGCTTTTCCTGCCGCCGATCATCCTTGGCTATTGCTGCCTGACCTATACGCTACGCGGATGGCTGATCCGGCGGTTTTCGATCGATTGAGGCGCTATTGTGGGATCCGCGCCCCAACATCTGACATGGCACAAGGACTGGCTTTGCCAACGGCGGGTAAAGCCAGCGGAGCGCCGCGTGAAGGCTGATGGCGGATGGCAGATGGCCGATTATCTTTTCGGCGGCGCTGCGCTGAACGTCTTGTTAGCGATCTTCCAGACGCCGTCGATTTCCAGAAGCGTCATATAGTCCGTGAAGGTCACTTCCGGATACTCGAGCACGACCTTGGCAGTGCCAGCGTTGCCGGTGACGTCGAAATGCGTGATGTAGCGCTTGCGTTGGGCTTCGTCTGCCGCGGGCTGGCCCTGGAAGCGCGCGGAAAACTCATCGAGGGTCAAGGCATGCAACTTTCCCTCGCGAAACGAGATGATCCTGGCATCCGGGTGGAACGCCTTGCGCATGTATTCAGCATCGCCGGTGATGTGAGCTTGCAGGTAGTTCTCGATCGGTTCAAGAGCGGCGACGTGTTGTGATGTCATGCCGGGGGTGCTGAAAGTCATGTTGTCTCCAGATCAATGAATCCGCCTGGCCGTGGCCTGGTGGCGGGCGTCAAACCATGTTATTGCATTCTATTATTGCATACAATATGTTCAGCCCGGAGATCGGCGCCGTTCAGCTCTGGCCGGAGCCCGCCGGGCAGGCGGCGGGTGCCCCGCAAGTGCTCTGCGATGACCTTCATCTCGCGGCGATAAAGTCCGCGGCAAAAAATCTTAGAAAAAACTTGCCAGCGTTGCGCGAACGACCTAGTATTCGCTCCCCCTGCGACACGAGGCTCGGCTTCCGGGCAGGGCGGTGGAGTTCGCGGAGCGGCGCCAGTGGGAAAGGTGAGTAATACGCGTAGCGAATCCAGCCTGAGCAAGAAAAGATTAAAAAAGTATTGATGAAACGCAGATAATTCTTTATAGTCTCGTTTCTCTGCTGCAGCAAACGCAGCGACGCGGTAAGCAAAGCGAACCGCGACCAGTTCTTTAACAAACAAACAACCGATAAGTGTGGGCGCTTGATAGCGGATGCGGAAGACTTCGGTCTTTTAGCTTACAAGTTATAAAGTGCTCGCACAGTAAAACATGTTGGTTATGTCCGGGGTGCAAATCGCGGATGTAGCCAGTCAGTTTTCTGAGAGTGAGCGACCGCTCGAAAGAGCGAGGTTTCAGCAGGTAACTGCGCGGAACCACACAGGTATTAAACTGAAGAGTTTGATCCTGGCTCAGATTGAACGCTGGCGGCATGCCTTACACATGCAAGTCGAACGGCAGCACGGGAGCAATCCTGGTGGCGAGTGGCGAACGGGTGAGTAATACATCGGAACGTGCCCTGTCGTGGGGGATAACTAGTCGAAAGATTAGCTAATACCGCATACGACCTGAGGGTGAAAGCGGGGGACCGTAAGGCCTCGCGCGATAGGAGCGGCCGATGTCTGATTAGCTAGTTGGTGGGGTAAAGGCCCACCAAGGCGACGATCAGTAGCTGGTCTGAGAGGACGATCAGCCACACTGGGACTGAGACACGGCCCAGACTCCTACGGGAGGCAGCAGTGGGGAATTTTGGACAATGGGGGCAACCCTGATCCAGCAATGCCGCGTGTGTGAAGAAGGCCTTCGGGTTGTAAAGCACTTTTGTCCGGAAAGAAATCCCTTGCTCTAATACAGCGGGGGGATGACGGTACCGGAAGAATAAGCACCGGCTAACTACGTGCCAGCAGCCGCGGTAATACGTAGGGTGCGAGCGTTAATCGGAATTACTGGGCGTAAAGCGTGCGCAGGCGGTTTTGTAAGACAGGCGTGAAATCCCCGAGCTCAACTTGGGAATGGCGCTTGTGACTGCAAGGCTAGAGTATGTCAGAGGGGGGTAGAATTCCACGTGTAGCAGTGAAATGCGTAGAGATGTGGAGGAATACCGATGGCGAAGGCAGCCCCCTGGGACGTCACTGACGCTCATGCACGAAAGCGTGGGGAGCAAACAGGATTAGATACCCTGGTAGTCCACGCCCTAAACGATGTCAACTAGTTGTTGGGGATTCATTTCTTCAGTAACGTAGCTAACGCGTGAAGTTGACCGCCTGGGGAGTACGGTCGCAAGATTAAAACTCAAAGGAATTGACGGGGACCCGCACAAGCGGTGGATGATGTGGATTAATTCGATGCAACGCGAAAAACCTTACCTACCCTTGACATGCCACTAACGAAGCAGAGATGCATCAGGTGCCCGAAAGGGAAAGTGGACACAGGTGCTGCATGGCTGTCGTCAGCTCGTGTCGTGAGATGTTGGGTTAAGTCCCGCAACGAGCGCAACCCTTGTCTTTAGTTGCTACGCAAGAGCACTCTAGAGAGACTGCCGGTGACAAACCGGAGGAAGGTGGGGATGACGTCAAGTCCTCATGGCCCTTATGGGTAGGGCTTCACACGTCATACAATGGTGCGTACAGAGGGTTGCCAACCCGCGAGGGGGAGCTAATCCCAGAAAACGCATCGTAGTCCGGATCGTAGTCTGCAACTCGACTACGTGAAGCTGGAATCGCTAGTAATCGCGGATCAGCATGCCGCGGTGAATACGTTCCCGGGTCTTGTACACACCGCCCGTCACACCATGGGAGTGGGTTTTGCCAGAAGTAGTTAGCCTAACCGCAAGGAGGGCGATTACCACGGCAGGGTTCATGACTGGGGTGAAGTCGTAACAAGGTAGCCGTATCGGAAGGTGCGGCTGGATCACCTCCTTTCAGAGCGTGCATCTCAAGTCGAGCGTTCACACTTATCGGTTTGTTAGTTGTTAGAGCCAGGATGCGCAGTGCGTGTCTTGCGTAGCATGGTCAAATGCAAGCGCTTAGCATTGAGCGCTTGCATTTGGCTTTGCCAAGACGACCGGAGACCCAGTCTCAGTCGGCTGTTCTTTAAAAATATGGGATGTAGTAAAGGTGTCGTGAGCGTTGATGAGACGCTGCAGTAAAACACGATACCGGGTTGTGATTGTATCAACCAAAATGTATTTAAGTGATCGAAAGATGACTTGGAATACGGCACAAATGCGAGAACTCATCCTGTAGCGAGCACGGCTTGAACGCAAGTTTGAGACACACTCGTTATAGGGTCAAGCGAACAAGTGCATGTGGTGGATGCCTTGGCGATCACAGGCGATGAAGGACGCGGTAGCCTGCGAAAAGCTTCGGGGAGCTGGCAAACAAGCTTTGATCCGGAGATGTCCGAATGGGGAAACCCGGCCCGAATGGGTCATCCCTGACTGAATACATAGGTCAGGGAAGCGAACGCGGCGAACTGAAACATCTAAGTAGCTGCAGGAACAGAAATCAACCGAGATTCCCAGAGTAGTGGCGAACGAAATGGGAAGAGCCTTGTACTCTTTAGCAGCATTGTTAGCAGAACGGGATGGAAAGCCCGGCCATAGCAGGTGATAGCCCTGTATGCGAAAACAGCGTTGTGGAACTAGGTGTACGACAAGTAGGGCGGGACACGTGAAATCCTGTCTGAAGATGGGGGGACCATCCTCCAAGGCTAAATACTCGTGATCGACCGATAGTGAACCAGTACCGTGAGGGAAAGGCGAAAAGAACCCCGGGAGGGGAGTGAAATAGATCCTGAAACCGCATGCATACAAACAGTCGGAGCCTGGAAACGGGTGACGGCGTACCTTTTGTATAATGGGTCAGCGACTTACATTCAGTGGCAAGCTTAACCGATTAGGGAAGGCGTAGCGAAAGCGAGTCCGAATAGGGCGTTCAGTCGCTGGGTGTAGACCCGAAACCAGACGATCTATCCATGGCCAGGTTGAAGGTGCGGTAACACGTACTGGAGGACCGAACCCACTAACGTTGAAAAGTTAGGGGATGAGCTGTGGATAGGGGTGAAAGGCTAAACAAGTCTGGAAATAGCTGGTTCTCTCCGAAAACTATTTAGGTAGTGCCTCGTGTCTCACCTTCGGGGGTAGAGCACTGTCATGGTTGGGGGGTCTATTGCTGATTACCCCGCCATAGCAAACTCCGAATACCGAAGAGTGCAATCACGGGAGACAGACATCGGGTGCTAACGTCCGGTGTCAAGAGGGAAACAACCCAGACCGCCAGCTAAGGTCCCTAAGATTGGCTAAGTGGGAAACGAAGTGGGAAGGCTAAAACAGTCAGGAGGTTGGCTTAGAAGCAGCCATCCTTTAAAGAAAGCGTAATAGCTCACTGATCGAGTCGTCCTGCGCGGAAGATGTAACGGGGCTAAGCCAGTCACCGAAGCTGCGGATGCGTGCATTCCTTTAAGTGCACCTTGCTTGTCGATGCGCAGCATCGACAAAGCGCCCAACAGAGATCGTTGGGAGGCAAGTGAAGTGGATTTAAAGGAGTGCACGCATGGTAGGAGAGCGTTCTGTAAGCCTGTGAAGGTGTCTTGTAAAGGATGCTGGAGGTATCAGAAGTGCGAATGCTGACATGAGTAGCGATAAAGGGGGTGAAAAGCCCCCTCGCCGTAAGCCCAAGGTTTCCTACGCAACGTTCATCGGCGTAGGGTGAGTCGGCCCCTAAGGCGAGGCAGAGATGCGTAGCTGATGGGAAGCAGGTTAATATTCCTGCACCGTCGTATGATGCGATGGGGGGACGGATCGCGGAAGGTTGTCCGGGTGTTGGAAGTCCCGGTCCCTGCATTGGAGAAGGCGCTTAGGCAAATCCGGGCGCGGAATTCAAAGGATGTGGGGCGAGCGGCCTAGTGCTGCGAAGCAATTGGAAGTGGTTCCAAGAAAAGCCTCTAAGCTTCAGTCATACGAGACCGTACCGCAAACCGACACAGGTGGGCGAGATGAGTATTCTAAGGCGCTTGAGAGAACTCGGGAGAAGGAACTCGGCAAATTGGTACCGTAACTTCGGGATAAGGTACGCCCTTGTAGCTTGACTGGCCTGCGCCAGGAGGGTGAAGGGGTTGCAATAAAATGGTGGCTGCGACTGTTTAATAAAAACACAGCACTCTGCAAACACGAAAGTGGACGTATAGGGTGTGACGCCTGCCCGGTGCCGGAAGATTAAATGATGGGGTGCAAGCTCTTGATTGAAGTCCCGGTAAACGGCGGCCGTAACTATAACGGTCCTAAGGTAGCGAAATTCCTTGTCGGGTAAGTTCCGACCTGCACGAATGGCGTAACGATGGCCACACTGTCTCCTCCCGAGACTCAGCGAAGTTGAAGTGTTTGTGATGATGCAATCTCCCGCGGCTAGACGGAAAGACCCCATGAACCTTTACTGTAGCTTTGCATTGGACTTTGAACCGATCTGTGTAGGATAGGTGGGAGGCTTTGAAGCGTGGACGCTAGTCTGCGTGGAGCCGTCCTTGAAATACCACCCTGGTTTGTTTGAGGTTCTAACCTTGGCCCGTGAATCCGGGTCGGGGACAGTGCATGGTAGGCAGTTTGACTGGGGCGGTCTCCTCCCAAAGTGTAACGGAGGAGTTCGAAGGTACGCTTGGTACGGTCGGACATCGTACCTAAAGTGCAATGGCAAAAGCGTGCTTAACTGCGAGACCGACAAGTCGAGCAGGTGCGAAAGCAGGACATAGTGATCCGGTGGTTCTGAATGGAAGGGCCATCGCTCAACGGATAAAAGGTACTCTGGGGATAACAGGCTGATACCGCCCAAGAGTTCATATCGACGGCGGTGTTTGGCACCTCGATGTCGGCTCATCTCATCCTGGGGCTGTAGCCGGTCCCAAGGGTATGGCTGTTCGCCATTTAAAGAGGTACGTGAGCTGGGTTTAAAACGTCGTGAGACAGTTTGGTCCCTATCTGCCGTGGGCGTTGGAATCTTGACGGGGGCTGCTCCTAGTACGAGAGGACCGGAGTGGACGTACCGCTGGTGTACCTGTTGTCTCGCCAGAGGCATCGCAGGGTAGCTATGTACGGAAGAGATAACCGCTGAAAGCATCTAAGCGGGAAACTCGCCTGAAGATGAGGATTCCCTGGAGCCTTGAGCTCCTTGAAGGGTCGTTCGAGACCAGGACGTTGATAGGCTGGGTGTGGAAGCGCAGTAATGCGTTAAGCTAACCAGTACTAATTGCCCGTAAGGCTTGATCCTATAACCAGTGTGTTTCTACCTGGTGTGAGTGTCGCGTGCCGCTGCCGCAGCAAACGAGCAGCTTGGCCGATACGCACAACCCCTACTACATCCCTATTCGCTGCGTTGAGCACATCTCAACGCGGCCACCGTTTATGCCTGGTGACCATAGCGAGTTGGAACCACCCCTTCCCATCCCGAACAGGACCGTGAAACGACTCCACGCCGATGATAGTGCGGATACCCGTGTGAAAGTAGGTAATCGCCAGGCTCTCCCTTGAAACCCCCCAGTACGAAAGTACTGGGGGGTTTTGCTTTTACGGCGGCGGATTTAGAAGGGCTTCAGAACGGCTTCTTTACCGCCACATCGCCCTGGCCGACAAACAGCTTCATCGTCAGGCGCTGCGCCAGATTGCCGTAGGGCGGATAGAACAGCCCGATGGGAAAGAACCGGTGCCGCTTGAACACGGTGCGTGCATGCGAAAGTTCGCGAAACCCCTCTTCGCCGTGATAGTTGCCCATGCCTGAGTTACCCACGCCGCCAAAGGGTGCGTCATGGTTGACCACGTGCCAGGCCCAGTCATTGATGGTGACGCCGCCAGAATGCGTGCGTGCAAGCAGCTTCTTGCGCTCGGCCGCATCGTGGCTGAAGCAGTACAGGGCGAGCGGACGCGAGCGTTGCTGCACCATGGCAATGGCCTGCTCGTGCGAGTCGTACGGCAGCACTGGCAGGATGGGGCCAAAGATCTCCTCGCGCATCAGCAGCATGTCGGGTGTGCAGTTTGTCACGACGTGCAATGGCAAGCGACGGCCGGGACCGACTTTGCCGCAGGCCACCACTGTCGCGCCCTTGGCGCGCGCGTCGTCCAGCATGGCCTGGATGCGCGCCGCGTGGCGATCGGTGGCCAGCGCCGTGTAATCGGGGTTGTGCCCGGTCCGCTCGCCGAACAGCTCGCCGAAACCCGCGATCACCGCCTTGACGAATTCGTCCACGCGTTCGCGCGGCACCAGCGCGTAATCGGGCGCCACGCAAACCTGTCCACAGTTGATGCCCTTGCCGTGCGCGATGCGCCGGGCGGCCTCGCCAACGGGATAGTCGCGCAACACGATGGCAGGCGACTTGCCGCCAAGCTCGAGCGTGACCGGCGTGAGATTGCGCGCCGCCTGGCCCATGACGACACGGCCTACCGCCGGCGAGCCGGTGAAAACGAGATGGTTGAAGGGCAGGTCGCTAAAGACGCCAGGGTTTTGCAGCTCGCCGCCGATCAATGCAACGTGATCTTCGGCGAAGATCTCACCAAGCATGGCCTTGAGCGTGGCGTTGGTGGCTGGCGTTGTCTCCGGCATCTTGATCATGACGCGGTTGCCAGCGGCCAGTGCGGCCACTAGCGGGCCCAGCGAGAGATAGACCGGGAAATTCCAGGTCGCGATGACACCGACGACGCCCTTGGGCTGGTAGGTGACGCGCAGGCTGTTGCTGGCGAACAGCAGTTCGGGCCGGCGACGGCTCGCCCGCATCCAGCGGCGCACATGCGCGATGGCATGGCGGATTTCCAGCGTGGTCGGCAGCACTTCCAGCATCTTGGTCTCGGCCAGGGAGCGCCCGCCGAAATCCTGGGAAATCGCTTCGGCAAGCACGTCCTGGTAACGCAGCAGTTGATGCTTGAGAGCGCGCAAATGTCCACGCCGCTGCCCGGCATCGGGCAAGGTGTGACGCAGGAAGGCTTGCTGTTGCGCGGCGAACATGGTCTGCACGCGGGCGCTCAGGATGTCTGGCTCGGCCAGTTCTTCTGTCAGAGCGCGGACATTCATGTGGACCTCTGCGGTTTATCGATCTGCGGTGCTGCATCGGAATGGGTGTCGGTTTCCGCATAGGCCCGCCCGCCAAAGCGCAGCGCGGAGTGTGCCCGGCGCGACTGGAACAGCGGGTAGTACATCTGGGTGAACCAGCGCTCCTGCCCGAACAGCACGTCGTCCTGCAAGCCAATCTTGGCGGGATACTTGCGCGTGATGTGCGCCGAGCCAAACAGGATGTCCCAGAAGAACAGCAGATTGCCGAAATTGCCCTTGTAGTGGCCGATGCCGTCTTCGTTGGTCATTGCGTGGTGCGCCCAGTGGGTGGCGGGCGTGGAGATCGTGCGTTCCAGTACCCACATCAGCGGACGCAGTGCACGGATCCGGTACAAGGGCTCGTCCCACCGCCATGCGCTGTGCGCGCCAAGGATCACGGTCAGCTTGACGACCAGGTACGCGCCGTAGACTTTAGCGAAGCCCAGATACAGCAGCACGCCCGCAATCCACAAGCCCGGCATCATCAGGTAATAGAAAAAATTGTTCCGGTACGTGATGCGGATGCTCATGTACTGCGCGGTGTGGTGCGCGCGATGCAAAGGCCATAATAATGGCGAATGCGACACGCGATGCCACCAGTATTGCGTCATGTCGTCGCAAATCAGCAGGATCGCGGCCATTGCCCACCATGGCAGGTGCGCCCACGCGCCTTGCTGCTCTGGCATCAGCCAGGCGCAGAGCTTGCCGGCCCCCAGCAAGGCCAGGGGCTGGGTGATCGCGAGCAGGCTCACGAACATCGCTAGTTCCAGCTTGGTATCGTCCAGGGTGGCGTTGACGCTGTTCTTGTAGCGCCGCGTGATCCACTCCATGCAGGCAAAACCAAGCATGGCGATCACGATCAAGGTGTTCTGAAGGTGCGGACTCATTTGGGGGTTGTCTCCGATCTCGCTTTTTGGCCTCAAAGGCTCTGGCTGACTGTAGGCTTGCCCTGCCAATGCGTCCAATGCATACTATGCAACGTTCCAATGCGTACGGAGCAACGCATCATGATGGACCTTCGCCGCCTGAGCCACGTTCTGGCGCTTGCCGATGTTCTGCATTTCGCGCGGGCGGCCGAGCGGGTGCACCTCAGCCAGCCTGCATTCAGCCGCAGCATCCAGGCCATCGAGGCGGACCTTGGTATCCGCCTGTTTGATCGTGACGTCGGCGACGTGCGGCCGACCCCGGCCGGCGAGTTCGTGATCGGACGGGCCCGCAGGCTGCTTTTCGATGCGCGGTGCCTGCAGCGCGATGTCGATCTTTTCCGAGACAGCCAACTGGGCGACACCGCCTTTGGCGCCGGGCCATTCCCGGCAGCGACCCTGATGCCGCGGGCGTTGTCCGAATTGCGGCGCCTCTACCCCAAAGTGGCCTTGCGCGTGGAAGAGAGCAACTGGCAGCAGTTGCTGGAACGCCTGCGCGCCGAAGACATCGAATTTTTCGTCGCGGACGTGCGCGACCTGCCGCAAGACCCTGCACTGGAAATCCGTCCACTGGGGACGCAACCCGGTTTCTTCTACGTACGCACCGCGCACCCGCTTGCCGGGCGTCAATGCACGGTGGCCGACGCCTGGCAGTACGGCGTCGCGGCGACCAAGTTGCCAAGCGTCCTGAGTACCGAGCTGGCCAGGGTGCTTGGCTTGCCGGCAGGCGAGCAAACCGTGCTTGCGCTCGAGTGCGATGACATTGCCATCCTGCGGGCCGTGGCGCTGTCCACCGACACGGTTCTCGCCGCCACGCAGACATCGGTGCAAGCCGATCTCGATGCCGGCGCGCTGCTGCCGCTGCGCATCGAGGGGCTGCCGTCGCTGTTCTCCGAGATGGGCGTTGTCAGCCTGCGCAACCGGACGCCGTCACCGATGGCGCAAAATGCCATCGCGTGCATCGCGCGGGTCGCTGGCGAGGTGAACGCCAGGCAGGGTGCGATCGCAATTCAGACGGCAGGGCAAGGGTAAGAAGGCCGCATAATGCGGCATTGCTTGCGCTTATCGACTATCTGTACTCCATGCCCATTCGCCGAAAATCCTCGACGCCAGCCAGCGCGTCCGCTCGCCAGGACGCGCCCGCGCGGCGAGCCGCAAAGGGACCTGTCGCAGTCACCGTCACCCCGCCAGCCATGCGCCCCCCACGCCAGCCGCGCAGCGAGCAGAACCTGATCAACATGATCAAGGCGGGGCGTGCGCTGGCAGAGCAACGCGGCGACCTCGATGACATTTCCCTGAATGACGTCGTGAAGGCCGCCGAGACGTCGATCGGCGCCTTCTATGCCCGCTTCAAGGACAAGGAGGCGTTCCTCCAGATCATGCTTGAGGCAGCGCTGGACGAGGCCGAAGCGCTCACGAAGAAATCGATCGCCAGGGATCCGGTCTGGCAAGGCGGTTCGGCCAAGGCCATCGTGGAGCGCATCGTGCGCGTCTACGTAGGCCAGTTTCGCCAGAATCGTGGCCTGTTCAAAGGCTTCCTGCGGCATTACTCCGCGACCGGGGCCGGCGACAATCCCATGCGGCAGGCCAACCGCCGCGTCCAGGATTTGCTTGTGCCATTGCTGGCCAGGCAACTCGATTCCCCACGCGCCGGTACCGCGGACTTCGAGGTGCGCGTCGCCATTCAGTTCCTGGTGGGCACGCTGGCCAATCTGTTGCTCAACGATCCGGGCCCGCTGCACCTGGAGCAACGCAAGCTGGAAACCCACCTGATCCGCATGATGAGCCGCTATCTGATGCTGCCAGAGGCGTAGGCGAGACATCGCCCGCCGCTGGCAATGCAAGGTAGCGGTGCAGCATCTCGGTGAGCCGTTGCTCTTGCCGCGGATCGTACAGATCCAGGGCGCTGGGCGTATGCAGCACGATGGTGGTCAATGCACTAATGACAAGCTGGACCGCGATGCGTATCTCCTCATCCGGCCGGCCGAAGCGCCCGGCGGGGACGCGACTGGCCAGGCGCGGCACCATGGCATCCAGGATCTGCCGGTTGGCCTCACGAATGGGTTGCCACAGGGCGTTCTGCGCGGGGCTATGCCGCATATACGCGGCGAACAGGCCACGGTGCTTACGGAACAGGCCGATATAGAAGCCGACGATGCGCGCGCAGATTGCGTGGGCCGGCCCTGCGTTCCAGGCGGGGTCCGTGGCCAGCGAATAGTCCAGCTCGGCGCGCAGTTCCGCCAGCGTGTCTTCCAGCACCAACGCGCAGAAGGTCTCCTTGTCCGGAAAGCGCGCATAGAACGCACCAACGGAAGTGGACGCGGCCCGCACGAGATCGGCGAGCGAGAAGCCGGTCAGGCTGCCGGCCTCGTTGATCAGCGCTCTGCCTGCGGCAAGCAGCGCCTTCAGCGTGGCCTCGCTTCTTTCCTGGCGGGGCTGTTTCAGTCCCGCGCGCAGTGTTGGCGCCGCGACGTCAGTGGGGGCCGTGGTTTCGGGTGTCATACGTCGAAAGTGATGGCGACCGGCCGCGCCTGGCGCGGGCGTGCCTGGCAGGTCAGGATCCAGCCGGCGGCAAGTTCGTCGGCACTGAAAACATCGTTGCGTGCATGGACGACCGCGCCATCCACGCACTTGGCCGCGCACGAGCCGCAATAGCCTTCCTCGCAGGCATAGGGCGCATCCACGCCGCAGGCCAGCGCGGCCTGCAGCAGGGACTGGCCGCTGGCAACCCGCACCACATGCAGGGCGCCGCCGAGGGTTACGGTGGCGTCGCAAGCGTGCGCAGGCATTGGCGCCGTGCTTGCCGCCTCGGCCTCCTGCGCGGCCGCGTCAAACCGCTCCAGATGCACGCGCCCCGGCGCCATGCCGGCCATGTCCGCGGCCTCCAGCACGGTCTGCATGAATGGCCCAGGGCCGCACAGGTAGAGCTGGCAGTGCGGCACCGCCGAGAGCAAGGCGGCAATCTTGCCGCGTTCGGGGAAACCATCGGTGTCGTCGTGGTGCAGATGCAAGGCCAGCCGATCGGGGTTGTCGCGGGCCAGCCTGGCGATCTCCGCCGCGAAGATCGTGCTGTCGGCATCCCGATTGGCGTAGTAGAGCGTCATTGCGGCGCTGGTGGATGCCAGCGCCGAACGGATCATCGACAGCACCGGCGTAATGCCGCTGCCCGCCGCGCAGAAGAAGAGCGGGGCGCCGATGTCCTCGCAAACGAACCGGCCGGTCGGCGCGCTTACCTCCAGTTGCGTGCCCACGTCGACATGCGCATGGAACCAGCCCGACGCGCGGCCCCCGGGGATGCGCTTGACGGTGACGACCGGGAGGCCCCCTGCCTCGGGCGAGCTGGAGAGCGAATAGCTGCGTAGCAGAGTTTTCCCGTCCACGTTTACCCGGAAGGTGAGGTGCTGGCCGGCGCGATACACGAAGGATTGCTGCAGCGCATCGGGAATCAAGAGCGCGAAGGAACGGGCGTCTTCGGTCTCCCGAGTGATCTGCGCGACAGTCAGATTGTGGAACTGCATCAATGTCTCCTGGCTTCTGCGGGCCCTGTGCCGGACCCTTGAAATAACAAGAAAGAGAATTATGATTCTGTTTATAGCCGGAAGCAAAAGCAAATTCAAGACCGATCCCACCACCGGCTAGGGTAAGCAAAACAGGCGGGGAGAACGGTCAAAACCCATGAGCGCCAAAGGAGATTGCATGTCATCCCTTCATCGTTACACGTTGCCGGTGGTCCAGACAGGCTGGTCGATCGGCAGCCAGGTTTCCACCGAGTTCAACTGGGAGTACGACAACGAGAATTCCAAGCTGCTGCAGCTCTACGAGACCAGCAAGAAACAGCAATGGAACGCCACGGACCGGATCGACTGGTCGCAGGAGCTCGACCCTGAGAACCCACAGGAACTCGATGACAGGATGATCCCTATCTACGGCACGCCGCTATGGGAGAAGATGGGCAAGCACGACCGCATCGACGTGCGCCGCCACCAGCAGGCGCATTCGTTGTCGCAGTTCCTGCATGGCGAACAGGGCGCGCTGATGGTGTCTGCGCGCATCGTGCAGATGGTGCCGGAGATGGACGCCAAGTTCTATGCCGCCACGCAGACCATGGACGAAGCACGGCACGTGGAAGCCTATTCGCGCCTGCTGCACGAAAAGGTCGGGATCATCTACCCGATCACGTCCGGGTTGAAATCGCTGCTTGAAACCATCCTGACCGACTCGCGCTGGGACTTCTGCTACCTCGGCATGCAGGTGCTGGTGGAAGGCCTGGCACTGGCCGCTTTCCAGCGCATTCGCGACTTCTCCAAGAATCCGCTGGCGGCGTCGATCAATGCCTACGTGATGCAGGACGAAGCGCGCCACGTTGCCTTCGGCCGTACTGCGCTGCGCGGCTATTATCCGCAGCTGACGGAGGCCGAGCGCAAAGAGCGCGAAGACTTCGTGATCGAGGCCTGCTACCTGATGCGCGATCGCTTCGACCAGAAGGAAGTCTGGAGCCGCCTTGGCCTGCCGGAAGAAGAGTGCGCCAAGGCCGTGCGGGAGTCCGAGACCATGCGGCAATTCCGCCAGCGGCTGTTCAGCCGGATCGTGCCGACTGTCAAGGATATCGGCCTGTGGAGCCCGCGCGTGCAGGCCGCGTTTGCCGACATGGGCGCGATCGAGTTCGCCAATGTCGATGTCGAGGCGCAGTTCGCGCAGGACCAGAAGATCGCGGAGGAGTTTGACGCGCGCCGCGTGGTGATGGAGTCGATTGAGGCCGCGCAGGCCGGAGCCGGGCACTGAAGCGGTCTTGGTTGCGGGCCCGGCCTGTCAGGCCGGGCCCGTGCGCGTGACGCTGGCCCAGCAATTCGATGGCCTCTGGCGTGCTGCGGGAGTCAGATGCCGCGGTCGCGCAGATCGGGCACTTCGCAAGACAGACCACTGGTCCAACGTCCGCATGCATCGCGCCAGACGCGACGAACATTGCCGCGCCCGTCTAGGGTGACGTTGCGCCTCGCAGCGAATGCAAGACAGCGAAGCTGTGATTCGCGTCTTTAAATCACCGTTGCGCGGGCGGATACACCTGCCTCCAGTCCTGCTTCATGCTCACGACCGTCCATCCCTTGGCGACTGCCTCGTCCCAGGCCTTGTCCAGCTTGCCGACCTTGGACTGGCGGTCATAGGCGAACTCGCGATCGGCATCGTCGTGATGCACCAGCAGCGCCAGACGGGCACCGGGCCCTGCCGCGACGTACTGCAGCATTTGCAAATCGCCGTCGGAATTACCAAAAGCCAGGATGGGCCGGCGGCCGATGCCACGGTAGATGCCGACCGGCTTGCCCGGGCCATCGTCGATGAAATCCAGTTTTGGCTGGCGCACGAGGGCAGGCTGGCCATTCAGCAATTGATACTTCACGACCTGGCTGGAGCCGATCACTTGTTCCGGCGGGATGCCATACACCTTTTCTACCCACGGCCGCATGAACTCGATGGTGCCCCCGGAAACGATGTAGGTCTTGAAGCCATTGGCACGCAGATAGGCCAGCAACTCAAGCTGCGGCTGATAGACCAGCTCGGTGAAAGGGCGCTGGAACTTGGGATGCTTCGCCGATGCCAGCCACGTGCGAATGGTCTCGTCGTAGGCTTCCACCGTCATCCCGCTATTTGCCGTGGCGATCAGCCCCAGTAGTTCCTTCTGGTACTTGGCCAGCGCGGCATGGTCATTCGCCACCAGCGCCTTGAGGGCTGGGCTGTTCTTCCATTCAGGGTGTTTTGGGGCTGCCTGCTTCACCTGGTCGAGCAGGAACAGGAACTGGAAGTAGAGCGGCTGTTCGCTCCAGAGCGTGCCGTCGTTGTCGAACGTGGCAATGCGCTCCGATAGCGGCACATAGGTGGGAGCGCCTTCGCGGGTCACGCTGGCCACGAACTTCAGGATCGACTGCTTGGCGGGGCCGTCCTGCCAGGAGGGCAACGGATCCGCGGCGGCCGCCGCGCTAGTTGCGCTAGTTGCGCTTGTTGCGCCCGCCTGTGGTGCAACTGTCGGGCCGGCGGTGGGCGTCCCGGTGCCAGCACAGGCGGCTACGGTCAGCGCGATCAGCATTGCGCCGATCCGGGTCAGGATGCGTTGCGTCAGGCGCCGGCGGTCGATTTCTTCCATTGGACACTCCTCAAGCTGAGCAATCGGGAATTTGTGCTGGGTGCGCAACGGGCCGTTTTGTGACGGCGAGCGTTATCAGCGCAGAGTGCCATGGATCATTCGCCTTTGATCTGAACAATTTCAGCACGCGATCTAAAAGAGCTTGTACTTGCCGATCGACCGATCGATCGATCGACCGACCGGCGGGGCCCCATGAATATGCAACCAGTTGCATTGAGTCGGCGTTGCGAAATAGAATGCCAAAACAACGATCACGGGATACCGAACGGAGACAAAGAGGCATGACCATCAACAATCGCGTGACAAGGATGCTTGGCGTCCAGCATCCTATCGTCCAGGCCCCCATGGGATGGATCGCCCGGGCCCAGCTTGCCGCGGCAGTCTCCAATGCAGGTGGCATGGGCATCATCGAGACCTCATCCGGAGAACTGGACACCATCCGTGGCGAGATCCGCAAGATGCGCGAACTGACCGACAAGCCGTTCGGCGTCAACATTGCCCTGACTTATGTGCGCGACCCGGCCATCGTGCAATTCGTTGTCGATGAGGGAATCCGCTTCGTGACCACATCCGCCGGCGACCCGGCACGCTATTGCGCCGAACTGAAGGCCGCCGGCCTGACGGTTTTCCATGTGGTGCCTATGCTGGCCGGCGCGCTTAAGGCGGTTGCTGCCGGCGTGGATGGCCTGATCGTGGAAGGCAGCGAGGGCGGCGGGTTCAAGAATCAGCGTGACGTCGCCTCAATGGTGTTGCTGCCGCTGGTCTGCTCGAAGGTCGATGTCCCGGTTATCGCCGCCGGCGGCTTCTGTGACGGTGCCACCATGGCGGCGGCCTTCGCCATGGGTGCCGAAGGGATCCAGATGGGCACGCGCATGTTGTCGTCGGTAGAGTCACCCGTTCACGACAACTGGAAGAACGCCGTTGTCGATGCCCGCGAGACGGACACCGTTTTCCTCAATCGCGGCGGCAATGGTCCAGCGCTGCGAGCCCTGCGCACGGCACGCACATCCCGGATCGAAGAGCAGGTGCCGGAGAGCATCAAAAGCGAATTCGCCGGCGTGCAGCAACTCTACTTTGGCGGCGACATGGAGGCGGCCGTTCCGCTGACCGGTCAGGTTTGCGGGCGTATTGATTCCGTAAAAACGGTACGCCAGATCATTGAAGAAACGATTCGGGATTTCAGCCAGGCTGTGGACGGACTGGCTGCGCGTTACGGCTCCGTGAAAGCCTGATCAAACGCATGGGGGGCATCAGCGGGCTGGGGCAGGGTGGGACGTGTGACCACCTCTGCCAAGGCTCGCAGCCTGTCCGACCCACCTCCATCTTTGCAAGCCGCCTTTCTCCCGCCGACCTTGTGCTCACGTGCAACGTTCCGCCACGATGCGTTACGTCTCCCGCTCACCTGGCAGTTTGAGCGCGCAAATCTGGCGCGTGAGGATGCCTCGAACGATCGCTTCAGTGCGATTGTGAGCGCCTAGCTTATCGCGCGCGAGATCCACATAGTAGTCCACGGTACGCGCTGAAATCCCTAGCTCGTGGGCGATCTCCTTGCTCGACAGGCCGAGCGCCGCGTACGCCAGTACATTTTTCTCCCTCTCGTTTAATCGAGCAGGACTGCTCGATGTTTCAGTGTTCCTTGAATACGCATTGTCATAGGCGGCGTGAAGTTTCGCGTGAGCAGCGAGAATGGCGCCAACGTCGGGACGGGGGGCGCTCTGGATGAGAAGCCGCGACGCCGAGCCGTCCGGCCCATAGAAGGCGCTCTCAATGAGATCAGCGGAAAGCAGTCGCGGCAGGGCAGGGCCGCTCCATCGAAATGGAGATGCTACGGGAGGAAAATCCATCCCGACCTCTCCAAATTCTTGCACGATCAGCGGCACTGCAATCCCAGGCGCGTAGGAGACGCGGCCCGCTGATGCAGAGAGACTTGCGCAGGCCGCATAGAGGAACTGCAATAGCCCGGGCTCAAATGCTGTCACGGCTTTGCCTCTGCAAGGTGGAAGCCTGAAGCTGGCGTAGTCAGTACAACGTGCGATCCATCCGGCGAACTCTTCCCGCGACTTTCGTCAAAAATAATAATGAAAAAATGAAAGTTAGTCGGCATTCTATTTTTTATTTTCATACAACCTGATATTTCTGGTTTCGATTCGCGAAAACCGATTCAATGAATCGGAAATTTCTTTATAAGAAAAATTTCATTATTCTCCTTCTTGGAATCCTCGACGCAGTTATCACGACTTGCCGTAATGGCCGGGGCATATATGTGTGCAAGCGATGGCTAAACATACAGGCCCTCCATACCTGTGTAGTTTGTCTTTCCATCAAGTTGCCAAATGGCCTGCGCAGATTGCCATCCATGGCGAACCTAGCATAGTGACGGAGATGATGGAATCGGACTCGTCCGATTTTTCGTGAGAAAACTCGGATTTTTATGCTCAGACAACACTTGTAATTTTACGAATAGGCAGGCGGCTACGTTCGCCGCGAGAATTCACGCGCTGTAAAAAAGTCGGCCAAAGATCCCACCTGGTTCGTCGTTTTCAAATCGCCGTAGCAACTCACGCGGACACCGCTCCCTACCTGGCGCTCTGTGTTCGGAAGTTGCGCAAGTTGGAGGAAGAATGTGAAGAAGAAATGGTTGGTTGGTGTTTGCGCAGCGCTGTTGCTGTCCGGGGCGGCCCAGGCCGGCGAGCAGGTGGCCGTCAAGTTCGACGGCGCTTCTAATGCGGAGGCTGTCATCCAGACCTTTCGCAGCGCCACCGGGGCGGACCTCAAAATGGTTCGCCTGATGTCCGGAAACGCCTGGGTGATTTCGCTGCCGGACAACATCAGTGACCAGGAGCGCGCTCGCATCCTGGATGCCCTGCGGACGATCCGCGGCGTGGATTGGGTCGAAGCAGAAACCCACCATCGGACGAACACGCTGAACGGCGGCTGGATTCCGAACGATCCCAACCTGGCCCCTAACCAATGGAACCTGCATGACCCGGCGATCCCGGGCAATGCCAAGGGCGCAATCAACGCGGTGAATGCCTGGTCGAGCAGCAAGGGCGATGGCATCGTGATCGCCATTATCGACAACGGCGTGAACGCAACCCATCCTGATTTACGGGGCAAGATGCTCTCAGGCTACAGCTTCATCACGCGTACCGGCCGTGGCACCAACACGCAGCCGCCGGCCTTTGGCGCGAAATGCGCCAACGCTGCCCAGCAGAACGGCAGCGCGCCGACGATGGTCTACCACGGCACCAACATGGCAGGCATTGCCGCGGCAGCAACCAACAATGGACTGGGCATCGCGGGGGTCGCCCCGAATGCGTCTATTCTGCCGGTAAAGGTCATGGATGAATGCCAGGCGAGCAGCTTCGACGTCGCGGATGCTATTCGATGGGCCGCAGGCTCCAGCGTACCTGGCGTTCCTGGCAACCCGAACCCGGCTCGGGTCATCAGCATGAGTCTTGGCGCCGCCGGAGTCTCGAAGTGCGATGCGGTAACGCAAGCGGCCATTGCAGATGCAAGCGCCAAGGGCGCCGTGGTGGTGGTGGCAGCGGGTAACGAAAGCGGCCCGGTAACAACGCCCGCCACATGTCATGGCGCGATTGCCGTTGCCGGATTGACTTACGCCGGCGCTCTCGGCTCGTATAGCAATTTTGGCCCGGCAATTGCGGTTGCTGCCCCGGGCGGTGGCGGCGTGGTGACGCAGCCTGATCCAGTCTATGGCTGGTCATTGGAGGACATCGGCGCCACGTCCTATGATAGCGATGGCAGAAACTTGCCCATTTACAATTCGGTTGGGATCGGCACGAGCAACGCCGTTCCACAGGTTGCTGGCGTAGCGGCATTGATGCTTGCTCAGCGGCCGGCGCTGACGCCAGCCGCGGTACGCCAACTGCTGCGCAAGAGTGCCCGGTCCTTCGTAGACTCAAGCTGCAACACGTGGATTTGCGGCGCCGGCATGCTCGACGCATTCGGGGCCGTTACCCTGGCAGCGCAGGCCGTTGTTCCCAACGCGTCGGCGATTGCGCCGAAATCGGTGAGTACTGGCACGACGGTGGCACTTGATGGCAGCCAGTCCAGCAGCGCCAATGTCTCGTACGCCTGGACCCAGCTTAGCGGCCCGAAGGTTACGTTGCTGAATGCCAATGCGGCAATCGCCTCGTTCACCCCCACGGTGGCTGGCGATTACCAGTTCGGCCTGACCGTGACTGACAACGCCTCAGGACTGTCGGCCGGCACTAGTGTGCTGCTTTCGGCAGCGGTGCCTGCTACCACAAGTAGCGGTAGTAGCAGCGCAAGTGGGGATGGGGGTGGTGGCGGTGCGCTTAGCCTCTTCGAGGCGGTGCTACTCCTTGCCGGCGGCTTGCTCGCCTTCGCAGGTCGCCGCCGTATCCGCTGATTCGATGGATCATCAAGTAGCTTCAGTGCTACAGGCTATGGCATCATCGCGTCAAACCACAGCACGAGACGAACGATGTATCCATCGAGCAATCCCCGGAGTGATACGCACAGTAAAGTCATCGGTTATCTGTTGTGGATCTTCGGCTTTACCGGGTCCCATCGCTTTTACTACGGCAAGCCGGTAACCGGGACGATCTGGTTCTTCACGTTGGGCCTGCTCGGGATCGGCTGGCTTATTGACCTGTTCCTGATCCCCGGCATGGACCGCGAAGCGGACTATCGATTTGCATCCGGCAAGTACGACTACAACGTGGCGTGGATCCTGCTGACCTTCCTCGGTATCTTCGGCGTGCATCGGATGTATATCGGCAAATGGATCAGTGGCCTGATCTACTTGTTGACCGGCGGCGTATTCCTGATCGGCGTGCTGTATGACTTCTGGACGCTGAATGAACAAGTGTCGGAGAGGAACGGAATATATCCCTAACGGGCGTGGCGTTCGCGTGCAGGGGGCGCTTCAGAATAGGGTCGATCGATGCGCGGTCGGTTTGGGGATGGATTCGGCTGCTGGCGGACGTTGGTGCTGGTAGGCAGGTTGCAGGGCGCGGACACGGCTTCCTGGTCAACGCCGGGCTGACGCTGGGCGGCGTTGCTGGGGGGCAAGAATGGGGAGGATGGACGTTCAGGCAGTCAGTATCTCCGGCGTGGATTAACAATATTTTTTAGATTTAACATAATCTACATTATGCGTGTCACGGCTGTGTAAAGGCCAAATCAGAATGTCCGCTTTGGGGGTGCGGATGAATTCTTGGACTGAGTTAAGTTGCGATTCCAAGGTGGCGCCGGTATTCGACCGGACTCATGCCGCGCAGCGACAATTTGATGCGCCGCTCGTTGTACCACTGGATGTAAGAGTTTAGCTCGTGCATGAATCCTTCTACCGTCGTGCCAGCCCAGTTGCGACAGTAGTACATCTCATTTTTCAGGCGACCGAAGAAGCCTTCGCAGGCTGCGTTGTCAGGTGAGCAGCCCTTTCGCGACATGGAACGGATGAGACCAGCCGCCTTGATGCGCTGCAGCCATCCCGGCCAACGATAGTGCGAGCCCCTATCACTGTGTACTACGGGGCTGTCGCCATCGGTGAGCGTGGTGATGGCGCCGTCGAGCATGCTATTGACCAATTGTGCGTCAGGCCTCGTGCCGATAGACCAACTTACAACCTTGCCGTCAAAGCAATCGATCATGGGCGATAGATACACCTTGCCAGCTGGAAGCTGGAATTCGGTGATGTCTGTCAGCCATTTTTGATTTGGCGCCTGCGAATGGAAATCCCTAGCAATCAGGTTCTCGGGGGCAGCGCCAATCTCCCCGCTGTAGGAACTGTACCGACGACGAGGCCGACGGACAGTAAGCTGCTCCTCCGCCATCAATTTGCGCACGACCTTTTCGGAGATCCGAATATCTCGCTGACGCAGCATCGCGTGGATACGACGGTACCCATAGCAGCGATGGTTGCTGTCAAAGATCTCGACCATGGCCTTACGTACATCGCCGTACTTATCGCGCAGCCTCAAGCCTGTCTTGTGATAGAAGTAGCTACTGCGCGCAAGCCCGACGACGCGAAGAAGCTCAGGCAACGGATACGTAGCTTTCAAGGCATCAACCACCTGTGTCTTCTCCCTGTTTGTCAGGGTCAGGGAGTTGATGCCTTGGTCTTTTTTTATTAGATCGCCCGCCTGCGCCAGGATGTCGCGCTCAAGTTGCAGCTGGCGTACCTGCTGTTCGAGCTGCGCGATTCTTTCCAGCAACGCTGCATGCTCGTCTTCAGGCGAGGCCAATTTACGTTTGCGCATAGATCGATATGCCTCGTCTCCGAGCAGTTGATCTTTCCACTTGTACAGCATCGGTCGGCTTACTCCAACCTTTTTCGCTACTTCCTCCGCTGAGCCCCGGCGGGCGCAAAGGTCAGTGACTGCCTGACGTCTCTGCTCGGACGCAAACGGCGCACTGGTGTTTGTGCTCGTGACCATGCGACGCGAGCCAGGGCGCAGCTCCTCAATCCAGCGGGCCAGCATTTCGGTGCTGGGATACCCGAGGGCTCTGCGGGTACCAACTAGAGAGCAGCCATGACCGAAGTAGTGATCCACCGCCACGCTTTTTTGCTCCAGCGTGTATCGATGCCTTGGACGGCGGTGCTCGGGCAGGTCCCCCAGTGCCTGGTAAAGGTTGACCCACCGCTTCAGGTTCTTACCCGACGGATAGCCCAGCTCACGAACGACCGTTGCCGTCTTTCCTCCATACTTTAAATACAGCTTGACCGCCCTGATGCGATCCTCGTACGAATACATGAACTACCTCCAAGTAGTCCAAGAATTCATCCGCACCCCCTTTCAGCCACATCAGAATGTCCTCTGGATAGACCTATACTGGTAGCGCCTGGGTTGGACGGGAGCGCGCCGTGAAGGATCGAGGGTTGATCACCATGAGTCTGCGTGAAGTTGACCGCTTCAAGGTCCACCAGCCGCGCAGGCGCCGCCCTGCCCTACACGACCTAGACCGGCTGTCCGAGGTCAATCAGGGCGCGGCGGTGGCAAACAAGCGGCTGGGGCATGTGCTGGAGATCGCGCAGCGCGTGCAGGCCCAGCGCGACAATCGTCGCATCCTAGCTTGCGCCGCGCGTTCTCGGCCTGCAGCTCGCGCATGCGCATCTGGTTCGATCCTCGGTCGTCGGGAGACCAATGCGGCCATCGCGCCGTCTGCAGCTATCAGGCACTTAAGGTACTGCCCGCGGTCAGGCGCTGGCTCAAGTCGTTCAGGATCGCATCCAACTCAAGCAGCTTGATCGGCTTGACCAGGTAGCGATCGGCCCCGCTATCGAAGGCCTGCCGCTTGCCGTGGTCGCTGCCCAGTGCCGTTAGCATGACGATGCCGCAATAGGGCCACTGCCGGCGCAACGCATCTATCACGTCGAAGCCGCAGCCATCGGGAAGCATGATGTCGATGACGGCGATGTCGGCCTGGTCGCCCAAAGACGAAAACTCGGCCACATTGCCCACCTGGAGCACTTGCCACTGCCGCTTCTGCAGGAAAGCGGCCATCTCTTCGCGCAGTTCAATCTCGTCCTCGAGTAGAAGGATTCTCCGCATATCCCTATCAAATATATGAGCATCGGCCAGTCCCGGGCCGGTGCGACCGACGCTGACATAGCCCGCACGACCGGCTGACCATTGGTGCGTGCAACGCCTGCAAGGCGCGAAGACAGGACGGGTAATGGCGAGCCATCGCCAGTCGTGCAGCGTTCCAGTTGCTAGAGCGCTAGCGGCAGGCACGGCTTGCCCGCTGGAGTCATGAACTGCCCACCCGGACCAAGGAGCCGACTTGTCCAGGGCGAGGATTGAAATCGCGCCGGACTGCACGTCGTTCAAGCAGGCATTGCCCACGCTCAACTGGGGACCCTTCGATTCCCGCGCGGTTGACCGGGAGCCCATGGATGCCCAGGCAGCAAACCTTGCCCCCGCCCGTCCACTGGGATACGGGAAAAGCGCCCCGGGAAACGTGATTCACCGAGCGGGCCGGGAAAGGCCCGCGCTTCATCATGCGGTGGCAAAGCCGCAGGGGTACCCCTCGGCGCGGCTTGGGATCGCGTGGGCAGCGCTCACGGCGCCACCGGCGCCATCCCCGCCGCAGGCGGCGAGGAGCAAGCATAGCGACGCAATGGGTGTCTGGAGCAAGGGAACGGTGGCGAGCTTTTTCATTTCTTCTCTCTGTACGGAAGGAAGCCGGCGATACAAGGACGGCGACAAGCAGTGAATTCTTGATAGGTGCCGATGTTAGCGAGCCGCCCACCGGCAAAGCTGACAAATCCTGACATCCACTGAGAGCGGAGCGGTCGCCAGGGCCCTTGAAGCGTTGCAGTTGCAGTGGCTGCCGCTGCCCGCGCCGCAAATCAGCGATCCGATCGCTCCGGCTGCGCAACGTCTTGCTTCGGTGCCACGCATGCACTAAGTTGACCTGTATCAACTTTTCCCGGCTGGACAAGCGCATCATTGTGCATTGCCGCACGCGCGGCGCCTGGTGCGGGCATCACGGTGAAAACGGCAGCAAGTCACGGGCGGCTTGAGGATGAACGCATGACCGGAGCAAGCGCAGCGGCAATGGCAGTGGCGCATCGCCGGACGGCTGTGCCGGCACGGCTGGGGGCCACGTTCCCGCATGGCGTGGTTTCTCCCGCACATGGAGGCTGCCGGTGAGCGCGAGCCAGGGCGTGGTTGCCGCGGTGCGCGGTAGCGTCGTCGACGTGCGCTTCGAGGCGGGGCTACCGCCGATTCGCACCTTGCTGCGTACCGGCGTGGATGGCCGGATCGCTATCGAAGTCCTGGCGCAGCGCGATGCGCGGCATGTGCGCTGCATCGCGCTGACCTCCACCCAAGGGCTGGCGCGAGGCATGGCGGTGCTGGACACCGGTGGGCCATTGCAGGCACCGGTGGGCGCCAGCATCCTGTCGCGCATGTTCGACGTGTTCGGCCAGCCCATCGACCGGTTGCCGGCGCCGCAAGATGTCCGGTGGCGCTCGGTGCACCGGGCGCCGCCGCCCCTTTCCCAGCGCTCCACGCAGTCGATGGTGTTCGAGACCGGCATCAAGGCAATCGACGTGCTGCTGCCGCTCGAAACCGGGGGCAAGGCAGGCTTGTTTGGCGGCGCGGGGGTGGGCAAGACGGTGCTGCTCACCGAGCTGATCCACAACATGGTCGGCCAT